>CANFOT010000005.1 GCA_947448625.1 Burkholderiaceae bacterium
GCCAAGATCGAGACTTCATCTGAGTCACACCCTTTCTACACTGGTACCCAGAAGATTATGGATACTGCCGGTCGTGTTGAGAAATTCCGTCAGAAATTCGGTACAAAAGCTGTTGCTAAAGCTTCCGGTGATGGCGCTGCTAAAACAGCTGAGAAAAAAGCGGCTGCTGCAGAAGCTAAAGCTGCTGAAAAGCCAGCTAAGAAGAAGTAATAGACTTACTCTACAAAGGGGCTGGGGTTTGGATATTCACTATTCACCCTCCCCTGCGAGATAATCAAGGCAGCGTTTGCTGCCTTTTTTATTGCTAGTTTTTTATGGTTAAACTCACCGCCGCCGCCACCACCTCAATTCCACGCATCATTATTTTTGCGTTGACCTTGGTCTATGGTTTTGCCGGTCTCTTTGCTCGCGACCCCTGGAAGAATGAAGATGCCATTGGATTTGGTGGCATGTGGGCTTTGCATCACGGCAAAGCACTCGATTGGATTGTTCCGCATCTTGCTGGGCGCGATATCTCGCTTGGCTCACCCTTCCCATATTGGCTAGGCGCCACACTAATGGATCTATTTGGTCCATTGATTGGCATAGCCAATGCAGCGCGCCTCTATGCCGCAGTTTGCTTCTTCGCATCTGCTTTGGCGATTTGGTATGCGACTTATTTACTGGGACGTCGCCCCGAAGTTCAACCCATGGTGCTAGCAGTTGGCGGCCAGCCTGGACGCAAAAACTACGGCATGACTTTGGCAGATGGCGCACTACTGATTTTCTTGGCTTGTGTCGGACTTGCCCAACGCGCGCATGAAACTACGCCTATGATGGCGCAGCTCATGGGCATCAGCATTGCGCTGTATGGCACAGTTCGCGGCTTAGACAAGCCGTGGCAAGGCGGTTTATGGACGGGCATTGGAATTGCGATTGTTGCCCTCTCCAGCAATCTTACGCTGAGCTTAATTATTGTCAGCTCCACCATCATTGCGGTGATTGCCAGTAATGCGAAGTTACGTTTCCGCTGGACTTTAACCAGCACCATACTGGGTCTGATTGGTTTTGCTATCTGGCCTGCGCTTTGGTATTTAGGCAACCTCACTCCTGAGTGGCGACATATTGCCGAAGAAGGCTGGCGAAATATGCCGGAAATGCGCGCAACCCCTTCGATTGAATCACTTGGATTTTTAAGTGTTAACTTCTGGGCCTATGCCTGGCCAGTTTGGCCATTAGCCCTTATCTCTCTCGCACATTGGGGTCGCGCTAAAGAAGCGGGTCAATGGCGCGCTCCTCATCTCTGCATTCCACTCAGCCTATTTATTGGTTGCTTAATTTATGTGTTGTTCAGGTTAGAAGCCAACGAGCATGACCTCATTATTTTGATTCCGAGCCTTTCAATCATTGCTGCATTTAGCTTGCCGATTCTCAAGCGTAACTTGATTAGCTTTATCGACTGGCTGGCAATGTTTAGCTTTACTATGATTGCTCTAGCCATTTGGATTATTTGGCTTGCCAAAGTCACCGGGTTCCCAGAATCAACCGCTGCAAATTTGGCACGCCTATTGCCGGGTTTTCAGGCGCAGTTTGACTACATCGGCTTTATCGTTGCCCTGCTAATTACTGGCGTCTGGGTGGCGATTGTGCGCTGGAGAACTTCTCGCGCTCCAAAAGAAATCTGGCGCTGCCTCATCATCTCCGCCTCGGGCACTACCTTGATGTGGGTTCTGTTGATGACCTTGTGGTTGCCAACCATTAATTACGCCAAGACCTATCGCTACGTTGCCGACCGCCTAGAAATGATTATTGCCAACACACCAGGATGCATTGATACCAGCAATCTCGGTCCTGCACAGTTAGCTTCATTTAGCTATTTCACTAAACTTCCTTTGCGTGATGACCCCAATTGCAATCTCATGCTGACTCATAGCTCTTTAGAGGCTAAGGCATACGCCAGTCTCAATAAAAAGAAAATTGAATTACTTTGGGAGGATCGTCGCGCATCCGATCGGGATGAGCGCCTCCGCCTCTATCAAATTACCCCTGACCGTAAAGAATAAAACGTGTCGCACTTTAAATTATCGCGTTTGCGCGAGGATATCCCTTCCCTACTAAAACTCGCCGGCCCACTACTGATTGGTCAGCTTGCAGTGATTACCTTCGGTGTTTTAGATACTGCCATGACAGCGCGCTACTCTGCCGATGACTTGGCTGCGTTAGCGATGGCCTCAGCTATCTTTATTAGCATCTATGTTGGCCTTACTGGGGTAATCTCCGCTCTCGCTCCAATTGCTGGGCAGCTCTTTGGTGCCAAGCGTTTTGGCGAGATCGGTGAAGAAGTTCGCCAAGCTACCTGGCTAGCACTGGGCCTCACCCTTTTGGGAGGAGCAATCCTTCTCAATGCAGATCACCTCTTGAAAATCTCTCAAGTAACCCCCGATATCGAAGGCAAGGCGAGGCTGTACCTCAATATCCTAGCAATTGGTTTACCAGCCAGCATGGGAATGCGCGTGCTCATGGCGCTGCATAACGCAGTTTCTAGGCCAGCAGTGATCACCATAGTACAACTCATTGGTTTAGGCCTAAAGCTACCACTCAATCTCTTATTTATTTATGGCGGCCTGGGTATTGAAGGTATGGGCGGTCCAGGATGTGCGATAGCCACCGTCATCATCAATTGGTTTTGGCTCAGCATTACACTGGGCTTTGTTCTCTTTGATAACTTCTATCGACCGTTCAAGATTTTTGCGCACTTTAGTTGGCCTGACTGGCATCGCATCTGGACCCTACTGAAGCTGGGCGCACCAATTGGCTTTAGCTATTTGATTGAGGTGACCTCCTTCACCTTCATGTCACTATTTATTGCCCGCCTAGGAACGACTGCTTTAGCCGGACATCAAATTGTGGCCAATATGGGAACAGTCATTTATATGGTGCCTCTATCCCTGTCGATTGCGACGATGACTTTGGTGTCCCAATCGATTGGTGCAGGCAAACAAGTACGTGCCGAAGAAATTGGTTGGTCGTCGGTTTTCTTCACAACCACACTATGCATTTCAATTGGCATTGCGGTATGGATCTTTAGAGTCCAATTATTGGATCTTTATGACCCGCCACCAGAGGTAAAGGCATTTTCCATTCCACTCTTCTTGTTTATCGCTTTTTACCAAATCTTCGATGCCCTGCAAATTACTGCAGCATTTATTCTCCGGGCGTATCGAATCGCTTTTTGGCCGATGCTCATTTATGCGGGCTCGCTCTGGGGCGTCGGCTTAGGTGGTGGCTACTTGATGGGCTTCAATATACTTGGCAATACCCCAGAATTTTTGCAAGGCGCCAGTGGATTTTGGGCTGGCAATAGCATGAGTCTGGGCTTAGCCGCACTGCTACTACTCTACCTCTTTAGAAGAACGGCAGCACGCTTTGAGAGAACGCATCCGCCAGTCGAGGTCTAATCTCTGTAAATAGATTTACTGGATAGGCTTGAATCCGCTGGGAGGCATTGATGGCTTGCCTTGTGGAATGTTGTAACTACTGCCACCACTTTGAGCTGGGTAACTAGGGACCTGATTACCTTTGGAATACATACATTGTTGGTAAGCGATGTTGTATTGAACCTGACCCTGGTTTTGCTTGCCAGAAGAATTCATGGCGCCCATGGCTGCTCCACCGAGCAACCCAATGCCTGCGCCGGTTCCAATGTTCTGACTACTACCACCTTGAATCACCGCACCAGCAGCTGCACCTAAAGCAGCACCAATAGCTGCGCTGGTGGCACCTTCTTTTAAAGCCGCATTGCTAGTGTCTTTAACTGCATTTGCAGCGAACTCACGACACTGCTGATCTTCCTGCTGAAACACCTCAAAAGGCTTACCTTCGCGCGGCATGATGGCGATCGTGGGCCCCGTAGGCGCAGAAACACAAGCAGCTAAAGAGCTGATGATGGCTAAGGTCAGTACGGCACGTTTCATATCAAATCCTTAAATCTATATATTTACTAAATTATTGTATTTTTTTAGATTGCTTCAATCATTAATTGTTAATACGCTGTCTAGTCTGTCGATTAGTGGAAGGCGGCATTGCTGGTTGTGTCTGCCAACCAGAGGCGCAACTTTGCACATAAGGAAAGTATTGTCCACTC
The DNA here is from genome assembly GCA_947448625.1 of Burkholderiaceae bacterium. GTDB lineage: Bacteria > Pseudomonadota > Gammaproteobacteria > Burkholderiales > Burkholderiaceae > Polynucleobacter. The sequence goes on from CANFOT010000005.1 coordinate 4,124, forward strand.
GCCTCACAGTAATACCAAACCGGAGCCTGGGGCTGGGATGCCAACACCATAGGTTGCTGTGGAGCCGCATAAGTGACAACTGGCGGAGCCGCGTAGACTACCGGCGCCGAATAGTACCCAGCGGCATAGGGATAGCCATACCCTGGGCCATAGTATCCGCCACGCCAGCCTGGACCCCAGCCACCACCCCAACCAGGGCCGTATGCTGCTGGACGCCATCCGCCACCGTAGCCACCGCCAACAGATACAGCCCAGCCTACGTTACCCGCTTGGGCGGCCACAGGGGCCAGCGTGAATAGGCTCATTGCCGCCAAGAGCGCTAGAACTGCTTTAGGAATAACAGAATTGAATTGCTTATGGTTTGTATTCATAGTGGACCCCATTAGTTGGTCGCCTCCTACTACCTTTAACGCTCCATCCAAATCCAGGCTGACAGGAATTGAACTTTTATTCGAATATTTATTCATTTACTTTATAGGCTTACTACTCTAATTTTGCGCCCGATCTATAAATTACTCTACCCCATTTGTTGGTCTCAGATTGGATTAATTTAGAGAGCTCTTGAGGGCTTCCGGGTGCTGGGTCTAGGCCACCAGCCAGCAACCGGTTTCTAACCTCAACTTGATTGAGGGTTTGGCGTGTAAGCATATTTAAGCGCTTTTGCAAGGCTGGCGGCAGATTTGCTGGCGCCATGAGCGAGAACCAGGATGTTGCCTCAAATCCAGGCAAACCTTGCTCTGACATTGTTGGAATCTCTGGGGCCGCTGGAGAGCGTTTTAAGGTGGTTACAGCCAATGCCTGTACTTCTCCCACCTTAATCAAGGGCAGCGATGACGATAGGTTATCAAAGAGCATTGAAATCCGGCCACTAATCAGATCGGGCAAAGATTGCGCCCTACCCTTATAGGGAATATGCCGAATCTGAATACCGGCCATCTCCTTAAAGAGCTCACCCGACATATGCAAAGATGTGCCCACACCAGATGAGCCAAAAGTGAGCTCGCTCGGTTTTGCTTTAGCCAGCTCAATGAGTTCATGCAGATTATTCACACCAAGCTTCTTGTTTACGACCAACACATTGGGCGTGCTTGCTAAAAAACTAATAGGAGTGAAGTCATTCATCGGATGAAAGGACATTTTTTCATAAAGGGCACCGTTAATCGCATGGATGCCCACCGTACCAATCAATAAGGTATAGCCATCTGGGTCGCTCTTAGCCACCAAGTCGGCGCCGATATTGCCTCCATAACCAGGACGATTTTCGACGAGCACCGGCACACCTAAACTTTTCTGCCAGCTTTCAGCAAGGACGCGCGCCAAAATATCGGGCGCTCCTCCAGGAGTAAAAGTAACAATAATTCGAATCGCCTGTTTAGGCCAGGGAGCATTCGATGTCTTTGCTTGTGCGTGAGCGGCGCCAATAAAACTGCAGCAAGCTAGAAAAAATGCCAAGCTTCTTACCGCCCGCAAAACAGTCATCATAAAATTCTTAGCGCTAGATTAAAAACCAAAGCGCATACGCAACCAAATCCACCCTGCGTATTGAACAGGATCATCAGCACAAGGGCCAATGCCACATTCTAGAAGTGTAGAAGCAAGGTTAGCAAAGACTAAGCCGATGAAAATAATCACAAGTGCATTTGCAAATACAGATCGTGAGCGAACATCTCGATTAGGGAACATGAGCAAAATAGCGAGGCCAGCAATCAAACCAAGGTAAGCAACAAAAGCCCAGGTGTAGAAATGAAGCTCCAGAAAGGTAGCGCCAAATCCTTTGTCGCCCGGCAAGATATGCAAAAGTACTTGGCGCAAAGAGACAGTCATACCTACCAGGCCACCAATGATGCCCCAACCGTAGTGAGCTGAATGTGCCCCACATCGAATATTAAGAACCAAGGCAAAACCAATAATTACAAAACCCATGCGTTGCATTAAGCATAGAGGGCAAGGTAGCTCACCAAAATAGAATTGATCGACAAAAGCATATGACAGCATGCCGATGATGGCAGCTAAAGCCAGTTGATTGCCAAGCCCCGCTAAGGAAGGAAGAGAATGTTTACTCACATTTCCTCACAGGCTGATATTCAGGTGGCTGGTGGCGTGAACTCGGAACCAGAACATCAGAATAGCCACGGTAATGGCAAGCACAACCAAACCCGCCAGACGCTTCTCAAACCAAACAAGGATGAGGCCGATGAAGGCTGTCAGGAAAGGTAGAAACATATACATAGAGGAATTCTATCGCAGGTAGATCTAGACTCCAAAAACAAGTAAAGCAAAGGGGCTTTGTATAGAATGAAGCAATGAAATCTACCCCTCCCTGCATCGACTTTGAAGTCAATGGGCCGATCGCCTATATCAGCTTTAATAACCCCGACGCACGTAATGCCCTAAGCTGGCCTATGTACGAAGATCTCAAGCGGATATGCGATGAAATAGCGGCTACAGCAGGAATTAGGGTGGCTATTTTTAGAGGCGCTGGTGATAAAGCCTTCGTGTCAGGCAGTGATATTGAGCAATTTGTAAGTCTTAAAGAAAACGAGGCCTATGAAGTTGCGGTGGATGCTATTTTCCATTCGTTACAACATCTACCTATTCCGACAATTGCACTAATCGAAGGATTGGCTGTTGGTAGCGGTCTACTCATTGCTACAGCGTGCGATTTCAGAATCTCTACCGCTGATGCCCGATTTGGAATTCCCGTGGCAAAGACTTTGGGTAATTGCTTATCACCCGGTAATTTATCTTGGATGAGTAATCATTTGGGAGTACCAATGGTTAAACGCATGTTACTGAGTGCGGAGCTGATCAAGGCACCAGAATTATTCAACTCGGGCTATCTCTATCAACTCACTACTCCCGATGAAATTACAGAGGCAACTAAAGCGTTGGCCATGAAATTAGCAGCGCTCGCCCCAATTACGCAAAAGGCCAGTAAAGTCACTTTGGCGCGCTTAATGGAAGGCAACCTTCCGGATTGCAGCGAACTGATGAGAGAAACTTACAACAGCGTCGACTTCAAAGAAGGTGTTAACGCCTTTCTTGAAGGGCGGCCACCAAAATGGCTTGGCAAATAGGATGTAGTTGCTGGGGCATGATCCCCAGCGACCTTAGGGCTTGGCGCTTAAGAAATCCACTACCGTCTGAATAAAGATATCCGGCGCCTCAATATGCGGGATATGGCCGACATTCTCCAGGGGTACTAGTTTGGCATTTGGCATAGCCTGTGCTGCCTTTCTTCCCAATTCAGGAAAATTGCCCAAAGACTTTACGGCCTCGGGTGGCGCAAAGCGACGACCAAATACTGTCCTGTCTTTCTGGCCAATCACCACCAAGACAGGCATCCTCAGCTGCGGCAGATCGGCTACGACCGGCTTTTCAGCAATCATCTGGTACGTTAAAACAGAAGTATTTGCAAAAGCTGGGTAGTCTGGCCCTTTTTGAACCCTGACGTATACCTCAACAAACTGCTCAAAGCTTGGTTGCCAGGTTGGGAAATAAGACTGCAGAAAACGACGGTAACTCGTTTCTGTTTGCGCCATCTCTAACTTAAGCAAATTGTCATTTTTTTGTGGCGGAATATCCTTACTGTAATCCTCGAGACCCAACGGGTTCTCTAAAACAAGTTTTTGCACTGACTGCGGGTACAGCCGCGCAAATCGAATGCCCACCATGCCTCCCATCGAGTTAGCAATCACCGAAACTTTATTAATGCCAATGGACTTTAGTAAAGCCTGCGTATTGCGCGCAAGATCATCGAAGTGATATGGAACATCAGGCTTGGAAGATTTTCCAAATCCAATTTGATCTGGTGCGATTACTCGGTAGCCTGCAGCAGTTAGTCCTGCAATCGTAGGCGCCCAATAATCGCTTGAAAAATTCTTTCCATGAAATAAAACTACTACACCCTGCTGCTTACCTACTGCTGGCACATCCATATAAACCATGCTAGCCGCTTGCCCTTGCAGCGTAGTTTTAAATTCTTTGGTTGGATAAGGATAAGGCCAGGCACTCAAGCGTAGATCCAAGGGGCTTGCGTTGGCATAACGACTGGGTAGCGGGGATTCAGCCTTGGTTTGCTCCGCTGATGTGCAGGCAGTTAGCACTGCACCGCCAACACAAATCATCAAAGCCATTCCCAGCGTCTTTAATCCCATCTCCATCCCTTATTGATTACCTGTTTAGTTATTTCTTATTCAGCTTAAATATTTTTCTTTAAACGATTTTGATTTTCAAGGAAGTAAGACCATCAACACTGCCCTCAAGTACATCACCCTTTTTCACAGGACCAACACCTGCAGGCGTACCGGACATAATTAAATCACCTGGCTCAAGGGTAAATAAGGTCGAGAGATAGGCGATGGTATCTGGAATATTCCAAATTAATTGGTTTAAGTCACCCTCTTGGCGAACCTCACCGTTTACCAATAGCTTGACTGTACCTTGATTGGGGTGTCCACACTGCGTAGCAGGAGTAATTGCCGCACAAGGAGCAGATTGATCAAATGCCTTACCGGTATCCCAAGGGCGCCCCATTTTTTTAGCCTCACCTTGCAAATCACGACGAGTCATATCGAGACCGACACCGTAACCGTAAACATGCTCCAAGGCTTTATCGGCAGGAATATTAGCGCCGCCCTTGCCAATGGCAACGACCATCTCAATTTCATGATGAACATCATGAGAAAGATTGGGGTACTGCATATTTTTACCGTCAGTCACGACAGAGTTGGCTGGCTTCATGAAGAAGAATGGTGGTTCGCGATCAGGATCATGCCCCATTTCGCGAGCATGGTCAGCATAGTTACGACCAACACAATAAATTCGATTCACCGCAAAACGGCGAGTATCCCCAACTACAGGAAGCGAGGGAATGATCGGTGGATCAATAACGTATGCGGTGCTCATGAATAGCCTTTCTGATTGATATCTAGTCTTCAATAATTTTGCGTAAATTAATTATGACATTACTTGGGTAAATATTACTGGGGCTTAGTGGTCCGAAGCTTAAGCACCAAGATACTCAGAGCCAAGGCAAATGTCATGGCATTAGCCAAAATTAAGGGCCACTTCTCAATAATGAGGCCATAGACAAGCCATAAACCAACGCCAAGAGTAAATAGGCCGTACATTCCCGCCGAGATACCAGAGAGATCTCGAGTACGCCAGGATTGAATGGCTTGAGGTAGAAACGCAATCGTTGTTAGAAACGCAGCGCAGTACCCAATAATCTCAATTTGGTGCGGCTGTAAATTCATGAGATTACTGCTTTTGATTTAGGCCGGCCTTGCGTGATTCGATCTCTTTGTTGATGGCGACAAGAGTTTTTGCATCGGGCGACTTCCAGTTGCCGCCGGCGTTATTGGCCATATAAGCGACGGCATCTGAAAAGCCTTCAATACTCAGATTTGGATTGCCACCTTTCGGAGGCATAGCCCTGACGCCAACATAAGCATGTGCCGTTAAAGTAACCTGCCCTTCTGCAATTAAAGGAGCCCACTTAGCCTTGTCACCGAACTTAGGTGCATTTAAAACACCAGAGCCATGGCAGGCCGCGCACACTTGTTTATACGTATTCTCACCAGACTCAGCAAATGCTGAACAACTAGCAGTGAAAGCAACGATCAGTACGCAGGAGCGGAGAGATAAATTCATATGGGCACCAGTGGGGTTGTTTGTCTATCACGACAATGTATCTCAATTTTGAAATGGATGCCAAACTAAGTCAGGCTAAGCCAAAATAACTTGCAAGCCTATAAGTGATAAAGGCAGCTAGGTAGGCTAAGCCAAAGAGATAGGCAAGCATAATGACGGGAATCTTCCAGCCACCGGTCTCTCTTTTCACTGCTGCAATTGTTGATAAGCACTGTGGAGCAAAGACAAACCAGGCCAATAGAGATAGGGCAGTAGCCAAGCTCCAGCCTGTAGAGATTAAGGGGACCAAAGCATCTGTTGCATCAACGCCTGAGCTAGAGAGCGCATACACCGTTGCCAAGGAACTAACAACTACCTCACGAGCAGCCATTCCAGGTACTAAAGCAAGGCTAATTTGCCAGTTGAATCCAATCGGCTTAAAGAGGACTGCTAAAGCCTGCCCCATCATTCCAGCAACGCTATATTGGATGGGCGAACCAGTAGCATTTTCTGGGGGAAGTGGAAAACTGGATAAGGCCCAGAGACACACAGTCATAATCAGGATGATTCCGCCAACGCGGCGCAAGAATATTTCTGCCCGCTGCCACAAACCAATCGCCAAATTTCCCAAACGTGGCAAGTGATAACTTGGCAACTCCATCATTAGGGCATTGAGTTGAAATTTTTCACTGGTAAATAATTTAAGAATCCAGGCAACAGCCATAGCACCAACAATCCCAGCAACGTAGAGCAAGAAAAGCACTAAACCTTGCAAATCTAAACCAGCCCATAATTTACGCTCTGGAATAAAAGCAGAAATTAGTAATGCGTACACAGGTAAACGAGCTGAGCACGTCATCATTGGCGCAATCAAAATAGTCACCAGGCGGTCACGGGGATTCGAAATACTCCGCGTCGCCATAATCCCAGGAATAGCGCAGGCGAAGCTTGATAACAAGGGAATAAAAGATCTACCTGATAGACCTACCCGCCCCATTAATCGATCCAATAAATAAGCGGCTCTGGGAAGGTAGCCAGACTCTTCCAAAATCAGAATAAAGAAATACAGAATCAAAATCTGAGGAAGGAACATCAACACACCACCAGCGCCGGCCAATATGCCGTCTACCAATAAACTACGCAACCAATTATTTGGAAGTGAATGAGTTAATAACGTACCAAGCCAATCTACCCCAGATTCAATTACTTCCATGGGCAACGTTGCCCAACTAAATACGGCCTGGAAAATAAAAAATAGGATGGTGGCCAAAATGAGTGGGCCAAATACAGGGTGGAGCAAAACAGAATCCAGGCGATCACTTAAATGATCTGGAATGACCTGATCTAAGCCTAAGTTTTGCAAAATGCCTTGAACTTGAATGTTATCTGTTTCGGTATGCGTGATGTGTTCTACGGATGTTTCAATACCCTCATCTACATTGCTCGCACTTAAAGCGGATAGATTTTTCCAATCCAGTCCACTCAAATACTGCTTAAGCTCATCAGCGCCATCAGATTGAATGCCAACCGCAGCAATAACAGGTAGGCCCAATTCTTGAGATAAGGTTTTTGCGTTTACAGCCAAGCCATGGCGCTTTGCGACGTCGACCATATTCAAAACAACTACACAAGGCAAACCCAGGCGCTTTGCTGATAAGACTAAGCGCAAATTACGCCTAAGATTCATGGCATTAAGAACACATAAAACAAGGTCTGGGCGTTTTTCACCTTCGGCACTGCCATGCAGGACATTACACGTTACTCGCTCATCTAAGGAGCGTGGATACAAACTATAGGCACCAGGTAAATCTAAGATCCGAATCACTTTTTTGGATTGGAGGGTTAAGCGCCCCTCCTTCCTCTCAACGGTCACACCAGAGTAATTAGCTACCTTTTGGCGACTTCCTGTAAGTAAATTGAATAGTGCTGTTTTTCCACAGTTGGGATTACCCAACAACGCAACCAGAGGCTCGCTAGGAAAGAAGTGGATCTTTGATTCAGACATACTTAAAGGACTTCCACTTCGATCATGCGCGCCTCAGACTCTCGCAAAGCAAATGTTGACGACCCGACCCTAATGAGTATTGGCCCCTGACCGAGCAACCCCTTACGCAAAACCTCTACCTGCTCACCTGGCAAAAAGCCAATGTCTTCAAGTTGACCGCGAATATCGACCCGCTGATCTCCTAAATCAGCAATCCTAAGTACCCGAGCTCTGACACTCGGGAGGATCTCTTCAAGATTCATGGCTTAATTAATGGGCTAACTAGATGGTTGGTAATTGATAATTATATCCCCACATGAGAATGAATATCATTCTCTAGGGCCTAAATTTCGAACCCCATAATCACCTATTTACGGGGTCATGATCTTGATTTAAAACAAGAAAACACCACTTCCCGATAAAGGTATTTTTTCGCGAAAGAGGATCTATAGCCAGCCAGCGATCTGCTTGTTAAGGCCAATAGACCGATAACCGGGGCTCGCACCCGAAAGAGCGCGAATTTTACGGATGAGTTTTGCGAGCTCTTTATTGGCGCTCAACTCTTCATTCATCGCCAGAAAGAAGATTTCCTCCTTTAATTGAATGAAACCCAGGCCGTTTTCTAGGGCAACACTTTTAACCCCCATGCCCACGTCCGCTTTTTTGGCCAGTATTGACATAGCAATTGCAGAATGAGTGAACTCCTCATTCTCGTAACCTCTAATCCCCCAGGCATCAATCCCCTCTTTAGTCAAGATGGTATCCAGTAGAAGTCGTGTACCAGAGCCCTTCTGACGATTGAGAAAACGAATCTTGGGCCTTAATAAATCTTTGGGTGAAATAATATTCAGTGGATTACCTTTAGCAACTAATAGGCCTTGAATACGCTTCATCACCGGGAATATTTGCATCCCCTCTTTCTGTAATTTCTGAGAAATTATCCGAGAGCTTTGCGGATCCGACACATGGAAACCAGCAATATCAACCTCATAATTTAGCAATCGCTCTAGCGCTTCGCCAGATCCCGAGGTGATTAACTCAAAGCCACCGATGTTCAAAACCGCCTTTTGTATAACGGGATCGCTACTACTAGCGAAGCGCCACTGTTCTTTAGCCTTGACTCTAAATTGAGCAAACCCCTCTTCTAGATGAACGAGGCTGGACTGACCCAAGCGCATTGTCTTTTGATCAAAGTCGTCGGTAAATTGAATGAGGTATTTGGCGTACTCAGATAGTTGCGAGCCATGCCCCCTCACGCGATCCATCAACTTAAATCCCAGCGCCCGCTCTACATCATTGAGTTTTTGCCAAACATTTCGATAGGAAAGCCCCATCTTTTTGCAAGCTGACATCAGTGTTTTGCCGTGATCAATGTCCTTTAGCAAAGCGGTCAGCCATACTAAATCCACTACAGCCGGATCCTTAGCGCTCTTGCTACCAAAAACTAGGGTTGGTCGAATCTGAATTCTCATATGTAATTTTTTGCATATTGATATTTTGTAATATGGCAAATGTTAACTGAACCTACCTCATCAAGGAAACTTAAATGAATTTCTCATTAAACCGAATGCTGGCAATAGCTATTACCGCAGTCACAGTCATCTGTGGCTCGGCCTTTGCTCAAGAGAAAAGCATTGTGGTGTCATCTACAACCTCCACCGAGCAATCTGGGCTATTTGGATTTATGCTCCCGATCTTTAAAATGAAGACTGGTATCGATGTGAAGGTGGTTGCCGTTGGAACTGGCCAGGCCCTAGATATCGGACGCCGTGGTGATGCTGATGTCGTCTTTGTGCACGACAAGTCTGCTGAGGAGAAATTTCTTAGTGAGGGCTACTCAACGAAACGCAATGAAGTCATGTACAACGACTTTGTATTAATCGGACCAAAATCTGACCCAGCCAAAATCGGTGGCGGCAAAGACATTAAGCTTGCCTTTCAGAAAATTGCAGGGTCTCAAGCACCATTTATATCCCGCGGTGACAAGAGTGGTACCCATGCAGCCGAACTACGCTACTGGAAGGATGCTGCTATCACGGTAACGCCTAGCACTTGGTACAAGGAAACAGGATCTGGCATGGGGCCCGCTCTTAATACAGCGTCAGCAATGAATGGCTACATCTTGGCTGATCGCGGAACTTGGCTTTCCTTTAAGAACCGTGGTGATTTGACAATCCTAGTTCAAGGGGACCCCAAACTCTTTAATCAATATGGAGTGATGTTAGTTAATCCGGCTAAATTTCCTCACGTAAAAAAGGTTGAAGGTCAGGCATTCATCGATTGGATTATCTCGAAGAGCGGTCAAGATGTAATTGCAAGCTATCAAATTGGTGGCGAGCAATTATTCTTTCCGAATGCCAAAAGTCACTAGAGTCAATTTAAACTTTTTTAGCGCAGAAAAAAGGCCCGCATTGCGGGCCTTTTTATTTACTAGCTTAGCGCCTAGTGACGCTCAATTTCTGAGTATTGAATATTTACTTCTTCGGAGCTACAAAACCAATCGCTGTGTCATCAACAAACTCAACCATGACATCATCACCAGCCTTGAATTTCTCAAGACCCAAAACACTTTGATCCACCTTCACACGCTGCTTTTCACCTGACGGCAGTGTGAATGTGACAACGCGAGTTTTTGCGTCGATTGTGCCAATCTTCACTGTTGCATAAACAGTATCAGTAGTTTCTTCGAATGGCTTCGCAGAACCTTTACCTGAAATAACTACTGAACGAACGCCTGAAACGCCTGGCTTTGCATCTTTAGGAGCAGCAATCAAACCAACTGCAATCGCTTGGGCGTGCTCAACAACAAACATATCACCCTTCTTTACTTTGTCCAAATCATTAACTTGTTTGGATACATTCATTTGGGCCAAGTTTCCATTTACATCTTTTAAAACTACGATGCGCTTCTTCACATCTACTGAGTCAACAGTGGCAGTCAATACAGCCGCTTCAGCTGCTAAGGGCAACATTTTTGCTGGAGCTTGGGCGAAGACTGAGCTTGCAGCAACTAAACCGAGTGAGGCAACTAATGTAGCTAATAAAGATTTCTTCAAAATAACTCCCAAATAAAGGTTTGTAAGGGGCGCCCAAAAGCTAGCACCACGAATTCATTTTAACCATGAAGCGACTTACTTATAACCCTTAGAGCTAATATTTAATCCCGAAAAAACCATTATTTGTTACATTGGGTGATCTATTTTGAAATTTCAACCTTTTAATTGATGGGTATGGTGATAGCAATCAAATCTTGGCAAGATGCCCAGCACGAGGCGTATCCAATACGAAAACAGGTCTTCATTGAGGAACAAGGGGTTCCAGAGAGCATGGAGCTTGATGAATTCGACCTCACGGCTTGGCACGCCCTCGCTTATGTTGATTCGGAATGCGTGGGCACGGCTCGCCTAGTTACCATGCCCAGAAGCATTGGAAGAATTGGGCGCATGGCAGTATTGCTGAAACACCGAAGGCAAGGTGTCGGCAGCCGGCTACTTGAAGCCCTACTGCAGCAGGGCAAAGCCCTGGGGATCAGTCAACTAGAATTGCATGCCCAGTTATCCGCGATTCCGTTTTACGAACAATTTGGCTTTATTGCACAAGGCGCTATTTATGACGAAGCAGGTATCGCACATCGCGATATGATTCTGTTGACCTAGGATATCTATTGAACATGACTCAAGCCGCTAACCCACCCTTCCTCTTTCGCGTTTGCTACTCAGATACTGATGCCGCTGGATTTGTTTATCATGCTCGTTATCTGGAGATCTTTGAGCGCAGTCGCTCGGAGTGGCTACAGCAAAGAGGCTTAAGCCCAACAAAACTGGTGAACGAATTTGGAATCGTTCTCCCCGTTCGTGAAATTACCATGAACTTCCATAGACCGGGGCGTTTGGATGATCTATTAAGCATTGATCAGATCATTGAACATCGTGGTCGCACCCAAATTGCAGTGAAGCAAACTGCTAAGCGAATCTTGGAAGGTTGCGAGCCAGAACTCATTGCCAGCGCCCTCCTCCATATAGTTTGCGTTGATACCACCACCCTGAAGCCCAAAGGCCTGCCTGATTGGCTATTTAGTCAAGGCCAATAGCTTAAAATAGAGGCTCTTTCTGCAAACACTACAAGTGTGGCAGCTCACCCCATTGGCCGGGATAGTCGTTTAATTGAATACGGGCCAATATTAATTTGGCCCTTATGTTATTTACAGATCTCGGTTTATCAGAATCCATTCTTCGCGCGATTAGCGAGGAAGGCTATACAAGCCCAACACCCATTCAAGAAAAATCCATTCCTGCAGTTTTAAAGGGCGGCGACTTACTTGCTGCCGCTCAAACTGGTACCGGCAAGACTGCTGGCTTTACCCTGCCGATTCTTCAGCGTTTGAGCAGTACGGCTAAGACTGGCGGCAAACGTGAATTGCGCGTTTTGATCTTAACTCCCACCCGTGAGCTAGCTGCTCAAGTTCAAGAATCCGTCGTCACTTACGGCAAATACACCGGCCTCAAATCTACTGTAATTTTCGGCGGCGTCGGCGCCAATCCGCAAATTAAAGCGATTGCTGCAGGACTGGATATCTTGGTAGCTACACCTGGTCGCCTACTAGATTTAATGTCGCAGAACTGTGTCTCACTCGCCAATATTGAAATCCTCGTCCTTGATGAGGCTGATCGCATGTTGGATATGGGATTCTTGCGTGACATCAAAAAGATTTTGGCAGCGCTTCCAAAGCAACGTCAGAACTTGCTGTTTTCAGCAACCTTCTCTACCGAGATTAAAGCTCTGGCTGATAGCCTATTAAATTCACCGGCATTAATTGAAGTGGCACGCAGCAATAGCGCTAATGAGGCAATTGCCCAGCTGATCCACCCAGTGGATAGAACCCAAAAACATCCCTTGTTGGCCCATCTAATTAAAACCAATCAGTGGCAGCAAGTTTTGGTATTTACTCGCACTAAACATGGTGCCAATAAATTAGTTACTCAGCTCGAGAAGGACGGCATAACTGCCATGGCCATTCATGGCAATAAGAGTCAAAGCGCTCGCACTAAAGCATTGGCTGAATTTAAAGATGGGAAAATCACAGTCCTGGTTGCTACTGATATTGCGGCCCGCGGTATTGATATTGATCAACTCCCCCATGTCGTGAACTACGACCTACCAAATGTATCTGAAGATTATGTTCACCGCATAGGCAGGACTGGTAGAGCTGGATCGAACGGAGTTGCGGTATCTTTGGTGTGTGTTGACGAACATCAGATGTTGAGAGATATTGAAAAACTCATCAAGCAAAAACTACCTCAAGAGGTAATTGCTGGATTTGAGCCAGATCCAAACGCAGTAGCACAACCAATTCAATTAAGAAGTCAACAACACCAACAATCTAGAAAACCTCGCCCAGGGAATACTGGTGGCAATGGTGGAGGCAAGCCAGCTGCCAAACGTAGTGGCCCTCCTAAGCAGAGTTTTAATCGATAAACAAATTACCCGCATACCAATAGACCGCTTGTAAACCAGTCTTCATAAATTACCAGGAGATGGAATGACCATTAAAGTGATTGGACTTATTCAGTTACATGATCTTGAGGCTTTTGAGGAATACCGAGCCCAAGTGGGTGCTACGGTAGCCCTGTATGAAGGGAAAATTACCTCTCGAGGATCATTCAAAGAATTCTTCTGGAATGAATTGGGGTGCGAATCCTTTGGTGCCATCGTGGAGCTGGAGTTTCCGGATCTTGAACGCTCGCAGTCTTGGGCCAAGAGTTCTGAATATCAAAGTCTGCTCGCTATTCGCACTAAAGCGATGAAGCTGACTTTATTTTCTCTGAGCATATAAAAATAAAGCCCGGCACCTTGTGGGGGCCAGGCTGATTTAAATCAGGTACAGAATAATTATTTCTTGGCTTCCATTGCTTCTTTGGCAGCTGTAATTTCCTTACGACGCTCCTTACATGCCCCAGCGATTTCTTGCAAAGCCTTGCGAGCACGCGCTGCGGATGCCTTGACACCCTTTTCAATAAACTTTTCGTTCTCTGCTTTGTAAGTTTCGAAAGCAGCTAACAATGTATCGTGTTGTGACATCTTGTCTCCTATATTTCTGATCAAAGTGTGAGTACTAAGCTCGGAATTAGTATATCCCTATAAAAACCAAAGGATTTCAGGGGTGACATCAGGGATAACTCTTATGAGATTAGCGCTCAAAGTTAGCGCCCCGCCAATGGCAAGTCGCCATTAGGCAGTAAAACGCTGTTTTTATCCATTTTAAGGGCCTTATATCCACAAAGAGGTGTAAAGAGCAGTATTCTTTAGGGCTGTGTGTGCCTTGAAAAAATCTATCTTCACCCTTTTCTCCATCTGCGCGCTGCTAGTCATATCAGGCTGTGGGCGAGAAACCTATACCACTTGGTCATGCACCAATGAGGCTGGATCACAGTCCCCCATGATTCTCAAAAAAGCGCAGATGCAGTTTCAGGATCGCCAATATGAATACTGCGGAAGTCTCGGCCCTCAAAGCTATTTTGATTTAAAGTGTCCGGCCCGAATTGAGAGCTCAAGCAATGTCTTTACAACTAGCTCAGGAAAGCTCCTTAGTGACAAAAATGAATTCCAGTGCAATGCCCTCTAAAGAACAAAATCCCCTGAGCCCGAAGAAGCTTCTCCTGAGTAAATGGACCGCAGTAAAGCCAAGTCATAAGCGGAAGCACTTTCTTGTGAGTAAAGTAATTCTTCCAGAGTTACCAGAAGGTCCAATTGAGTTTGTTGAGTTAGAGGCCGTCTTTGATAAAAAATTACACGTCATCCCCTGGCGAGAATTGAAGGATACTGAAATCTGGCTTCAAGGTTGGGTATAAAAAGCCGCCAATCTGTTGGCGGCTTTGCATCACTAGAAAAGCAAGTGATTATTTAGATTTCTTTTTTTCATCGGAAGATTTTCTAAGGTGCTCTTCAATGTTTTTCTCGGCAGCATCTGCCACTTGGTTCACAATTTTTCGACCCTCTTTAAACATCTTTTGTCCTGCTGTCGACATATCATGAACGACCTTTGATAGCTTATCGGCATGGCCTGGCAATTTTCCCTCAACATCTTCAAGCCAGTTCACCAAAGAACTACGAACTTTTTCTAAATGCTTTTCAGTTCCATCGGCGGCATCCTCACCAATATCCTTTAGAACAGACTTGACCCTCTTCTGATAGACAGTCGCGCGTTTTGCAGCCTCTTTAGCAGCTGACTCCTGGAGTTCTTTGAGTTTAGCGAGGTCATGTTTGGCTGCAGACTTAGCACTCTCCATGGCATTTTTCATGCCCCACTGAACTTCCGCAAGATGATGCTCACTCAGATCCTTTGCTGCGTCTAATAATTTATGAGAATAGGCAAATAGCTCCTTTGCCTTTTCTTGCTGCCATGCTTGAATATCCTTTTGATCCATCACCACTCTCCTTTATTTTGATTGGGGGTTTTAAACCATCAATAAAGCCACATTTCAACTCTATACCCAAAAAGGATTCTTGCCAATTGCCCTTTGTATTGGCATTAGAATTACCGAATGAGTGAAAGAAAAAACCCTTATGAGATTATTGGTGGCGCTGCAAAGGTTGAGGAATTAGTCGACCGCTTCTATGACTTGATGGCCCTAGAGGAGGCCTTTTCTGCCGTACGGGCCATGCACTCCCAAGATCTAACAAACTCTAGAGACAAGCTAAAACTCTTTTTATCGGGGTGGCTAGGAGGTCCAGATGTCTATTCCCCCAAGCATGGTCACCCAATGCTACGAGCAAGGCACTTACCTTTTAAGATTGGGCTTCAAGAGCGCAATCAATGGTTAGCCTGCATGTATCGTGCAATGGAGGACTGCGGTATCGACGGCCAGATAGGCGCTCAACTTGAGGAATCTTTTTTTAATACTGCCGACTGGATGAGAAATCAGCCAAACTAGTCTAACTTAGCTCCAGCCTGCTTCACCGCCTTAGCCCAACGTGGCATCTCGCCAGATAGAAACTTTGTAAATTGATCAGCATTGAGGTAGGCGGGATCGGCTCCTTGCTCAAGCATTCTTTTTTGAACATCAAAGGACTCTAAGGTCTCCTTAAAGGCCTGGCTAAGCTTATTCACAACCTCAGGCGGAGTACCCTTAGGTGCCAAGATTCCATAAAAACCAACCACCTCTAGATTGGCAACGCCAGTTTCAATTACCGTAGGCGTATTGGGTAAAGCTGGATTACGCTTTGCACTAGTTACAGCAAGTGCTCTAACCTTCCCGAGCTTTGCATAGTTTGCCGCCTGAGGAACAGACTCTGCCATAAATTGGACATGTCCCGCAATTAAATCCGTAAAGGCTGGTGCGCTTCCCTTAAACGGAATATGGACCATAAAAATACCAGTGTCATTTTTCAACATCTCAGGCACAAGGTGAGAAATACCCCCATTGCCGGCAGAGCCATAATTTAATTTACCCGGATTAGCTTTGGCATAGGCCACAAATTCTTTCAGCGTTTGTGAGGGCACATCCTTATTCACAATTAAGGCCAAGGGCTGTTGCGCTGTTCTAGCAACCGGCTGAAATTCTTTTAGCGTTTCGTAAGAGGTCTTGGTGTACACAGCCGGATTAATAACCATTGTTCCTGTATTAGCTAATAACAAGGTATATCCATCAGCCGGTGACTGAGCTACAAATTGGGCTCCTACGGTACCACCAGCCCCCGCCTTGTAATCGATAATCACCGTTTGACCTAAAGAGGCTTGAAGCTTCTCTACCAATAGTCGCATGTGAGCATCCAAGGGGCCACCCGCTGGAAATCCAATAATCACTTTAATTGGCTTATCTGGATAGGCAGCTTGAGCGCCGACACTGAAGAAGGCGTTTGAAAGTAAAGCAGCATAAAAAAGAATTGTTGTCGCAAGTGTTTGCATGATGAATGAGGTAGTTAGTTTTAGTACACCACAAATTAAAGGGCCTGAGCACAGACAAAGCCGCTAGACCAGGCCCACTGAAAATTATGACCGCCAAGATGGCCAGTAACGTCAACGCACTCACCAATAAAAAATAGACCGGGATGGTTTCGGGTCATCATTGTTTGGCCATCCAATTCTTTGGTATCGACCCCGCCTAGCATGACCTCTGCTTTTTTCCAGCCCAAAGTGCCGGCTGGCTTAACGGACCAATTGGTGGCGAGCTCTTTGAGAGCTTGACGATCTTTTTTAGAAACCTCGGCCCACTTTTTTCCTAAGAGATTTTTTTGCTCTGCAAATGCTTTTGCAAGACGCAAGGGCATCACTGAGCCCAGGATATTTTCAGTCAACTTAAGCCGGTTATCTTCGTTATTGAAAAGCTCGTCGCAACTAAATCGCCCGTTAGTCTCGACAGCACCCAGCCAATCAATATGAATCATCTCACCCTCGGTCCAATAACTACTAGCCTGCAATACCGCAGGACCAGATAAGCCTTTGTGCGTCAATAGTAGATCTTCATTAAAGCGGCAGGCTCCATAACGATTACCCTTGGATCCAGCAGCAATGCGTACCGGCAAGCTTAAACCAGACAACTCAACCAGATTATCAAACTCACCAGAGGTAAACGAAAGTGGCACCAACGCAGGCCGCGGGTCAATCACATTTAATCCAAATTGTTTAGCAATATCCAAGGAGTACGCCGTTGCCCCGATTGCGGGAACTGGTAGGCCACCTGTTGCCATCACCAAGGACTTTGATTGCTCAGTCCCAGCATTGGTTTTAATGCGCCAGACTCCTGCTGAATTGGAAATAGATTCGACGGATACCGGATGACGGATATCAACATGGCCTTTAGCGCACTCCCCCAACAACATCTCAATAATTTGCTTGGCAGACTCATCGCAAAACAACTGTCCCTGATGTTTTTCATGATAAGCAATGCGATAGGACTGAACAAGCTTAATAAACTCTTTTGAGGGGTAGCGAGCTAAAGCGCTTTTTACAAAATGGGGGTTAAGTGATAAAAAATTGGCTGGGCTACTATGTAGATTGGTGAAGTTACAACGCCCACCACCACTGATCCGAATTTTTTCGCACAAAATATCAGCATGATCTAGCACCAATATTTTTTTGCCCAGCTGACCAGCAACACCGGCGCAAAATAATCCCGCCGCCCCACCGCCAATGATGATGGCATCCCAAGTTTTACTCATAGATTACTCAAACCGATCAATAATGTCAGATGAGATATTGAGTTTTCTCATATGGATTCTGGTATAGGCTTGGCGGAAATTTTTTGTCATGGAAATCATGACAGATGCAGTCCATGCAAACGCGAACATTCCCGAGAATGCAATGATGACTGCTAGCATCTTCCAGCCATCAGGAAGAATATCTTCCATAAACCCCATTGCAGTGTAAGTGCTTCCGCTAAATAAAATACTTTGACCCAAAGCAGGGAGCAATTTAAATGCATACAAAGCAATTCCCCAAATGAGGATTTCTGCGATGTGCGTTAAAAACAATAGCAATACGCTAATGTAAAAACAGAGCACTACAGCAGAATATTTTTTTGCAGCCAAATAGAGAAAAGTCTTCGCCTCATACCGCTTAGCGATCTGGAGCAAGGCGGCGCCATGGAAAACCATGACCAACAACAGCATTGCACCACCTAAGAGATAGCCTGGAAGGTCAAAAGAAGTTGCGATACTAGTTTTCAGAGAATTCATGCTAGTGATTTTACAGGCGCTCTAGTGCTTAGCCTAGCTGATACCAGTCTCGAATCACGCCCCAAGCATCTTGAGCTGTCTCTGAAAAATGGATACTCTCCATATCCTCCCGATCAATTACGCCAAATTCCACCATGTGATTGAAGTTGATCATGCCATTCCAATAATCTTTTCCTACCAAAATCACTGGTATGCGAACTACTTTTTTTGTTTGGATCAGGGTTAAGACCTCAAACAATTCATCAAAGGAGCCAAACCCACCAGGGTAAGCCACGATGGCCCTAGCGCGCAACATGAAATGCATCTTACGTAATGCGAAGTAATGAAAGCGAAAGCTTAATCCGGGACTGATGTAAGGGTTAGGATGCTGCTCTCTAGGCAGGCTAATATTAAAACCAATTGTTTTGTCACCTAACTCAAATGCACCGCGATTTGCAGCCTCCATAATTCCAGGGCCGCCACCCGTGCAAATATGAAGTTTATTAGAATCACTTTCTTGTGTTGCATTGTAATGAGCCACTAAGGAAGCAAATTCTCGCGCAGACTCATAGTACTTGCTGTAAAGCAGTGCTTTATTGGCGTCCAGATGCTCGTTCGGCGTCTTCGCCACCTTTTCGAGCTCTAAGGCATGCTCACGACTAACAAAACGGGTTGAGCCAAAGACGGTAATGGTGTGGTCAATCCCATGCTCTTTTAGCAAAATCTCGGGCTTTAACAATTCCAATTCAAAGCGAATGCCAATCGTTTCCCTGCGGGACAGAAATGCTTCATCATCAAAGGCAAACTTATATGACTCGCTTGAGTCTTCCTCTGATATTTGACTCTGATGCAGATTTAAAAACTCTGTAATCGTCTGTGCGTTATTAATTGGAAGCTTTGGACTCATCTTGCAACCTTCTGGCGTCGATATGTGGTCATCTTAACCCGCGCAACTAATTAGTGTTAATACCTAGTTCGATCTAGGATAGCGGATTCTAGGGATTATTAGGATTTACCCAGCGCCCATCCCGAGTTAATATTGGCGTAATTTCAACCAAAACGAAGGAAAATCAATGAGCAATCGTTCAATCATCATCATGGTACTAGTATTGGTTGGTGCCACAGCCTACTTACTACTCAAGGGCGATGGCGACATTGATATGGGTGGCGAGAAGCACGGTGCTGAAGCAGCTCACATTGAAGAGGCTAAGAAAGATGCCCCTGCAGCTCCAGTTGCACCAGCGGCTGAAACAAAGAAATAATCTCCTTTTGGAGAAAATGAAGCCGCGGTTCGCCGCGGTTTTTTTTCACCGACACATTTACCATCGACATCCAATGAAAAATATCCTAGGATGGGGTCTTCTATTAATCTCCCAATTAATATTTGCTCAAAACCCCAACTCAAGCCCAACCAAACAAGCTGATATCGCCATGATTAAATCATTGGCGCCAACCGGCACACTGCGTGTCGGCATTAATTTAGGCAACCCTGTTTTAGCTGGCTCAATCGATCAAAGCGAGCCGCAACCTAAGGGCATCACAATTGATATCGCCAAAGAAATTGGTAAGCGAGTTCAATTGCCGGTTGAGCTGATCTCATTTCAAAGTGCTGGTGCAACAGTGGAGGCCCTTAAAGCCAATCAGATAGATCTAATCTTCGTTGCCATAGACCCAGTTCGTGGCGCTGATATCAGCTATACCCCGGCCTATATACAAATTGAAGGGGCTTACACGGTCAAGTCAAATTCCCCATTAAAGAGTAATGATGAAGTTGATATCGCAGGCAATGAAATCGTGGTTGGGAAAGGTAGCGCCTACGATCTCTACCTTACACGTGAAATTAAGCAAGCCTCCCTACTGCGATCAATCAATTCGCAATCTGTCGTTGATGACTTTATGAACGGAAAGGGAAATGTTGCTGCAGGAGTAAAACAGCAACTGGAAGCAGACTCAAAAAGATATAGTAATTTGCGCATGCTTCCAGGGAGATTTATGGTGATTAATCAAGCAATTGGAATACCAAAATCACGCCCTGAGCTTGAAAAGACAAACGCCTATTTAAGCAAGCTCATTCAAGAACTCAAGACTTCGGGTTTTATTGCCAATGCCATGAAGAGACACGGCATCGAAGGCGCGAGAGTAGCCGAATAAGGGTCTAACAAGAATAGGAGTGGAGACGCTCGGGAATAACGACGTTTTTCCACTCCAACTCCTCGCGGATAGCCTGAGCCAGGACTGCAGAAGCCTCAGGCTCCCCATGCACTACAAAAACCGATTTTGGGGCAGATCGAAAACCTCTTAACCAATCCAGTAGACCCGCTTGATCGGCATGGGCAGATAACCCACCAATGGTGTGGATTGATGCTCGCACCTGAACCTCTTCGCCAAAGAGACGCACTTTAGTAGCCTTATCCACCAAGCGGCGACCTAAACTGCCATATGCCTGAAAACCCGTAATAACGATCGCATTCTGCGCACGCGGCAAATTATTTTGCAGATGATGAACAATGCGACCCGCATCGCACATACCACTGGCAGAAATAATAATGGCCCCACCCTTAATCTTATTGAGCGCTTTGGACTCTTCCACATCCGCAATGAATCTCAGATCAACCGCGCTGGGATTATTTTTAAACCACTCAAAAGTCGATTGAGATTCTTTGTCTAACTGAGAAAAGAAATGCTGAGTCAAGTGGGTGGCTGCTGTTGCCATTGGAGAGTCCACCCAAATGCTGAGATGGGGCAATAAATTACGTTTAACCAAATCAATTAGCAGAAAAAGAATTTCCTGTGTTCGACCTACAGCAAACGCAGGAATTACGATATTTCCATGGGCATTCATGGTGTTGGTTACCACATCAATTAATTCAGACTCTGTTTCGGCTAAAGTTTTGTGCAGACGATCACCATAGGTTGACTCTATCACTACCACATCTGCTTGCGAGATCAGGGCGGGATCGGGCATCAATAGCTTGCCCTTCATGCCAATGTCACCAGAAAAAACACAGCGCTTTACCTTTGACTCGTCTTCAGCAATATCAATCACAGCAATAGCCGAGCCTAGAATATGGCCTGCATTTTGAAATTCTAGTTCGACACCCTTGCACAGCTCCAAATGCTTTCCATAGGAAAGCACCTCACATTGCGCCAGCGCTAACTCAGCCTCCTCCATTGAGTAGAGCGCGACTGGTAGATCTCCGCGCCACTTACCCGCCTTTTGCCTCCGTACCGCTCGCTCCACATCGGAGCGCTGCAAATGCGCGCTATCGGGTAACAAAATCTTGAGCAACTCGAATGTTGCCTCCGTACAATAAATAGGCCCTACAAATCCCTGGGCGCATAGTCTTGGCAATAGACCGCTATGGTCAATGTGGGCATGAGTCAGAATGACAAAATCAATTGCTTTAGGCGGAAAAGGTAATGGTTCCAGATTTTTTGCAGTGGCCTCACGACCCCCTTGGAACATACCAAAGTCCACCATAAATCTGATGTCACGCCCGCCAACAATAGCCTCTACTGAATGCCTTGATCCCGTAACCTCACCAGCTGCACCGAGAAATTGTATTTTCATACCCTAAGAATACTCCCGATAAATTCTATTGTTAAGGCACTGATTGGAGCGATACTATTCATATGAATTTACCCGCTGAACTAAGATCGCTCGATCTCATTGCTCGCCTTAAGCGAAAACCTTCAGAGCACAAAGGTAATGCAGGAAAAGTATTGCTCATTGGCGGGGCACCTGGAATGGCTGGCGCTCTCATGTTAGCGGGAAGCGCCGCCCTTCACCTAGGCGCTGGATGGACCATCTTGGAAATGCTAGATCCGACCGCTGCTCATGCAACGCCCGAACAAGCAGAGCTCATGGTGCGCTTGGCTAGCTTTAATGCCCAAGATCAATTAGAAACAACTACGCCTGATGTGATTGCGATTGGACCAGGGTTAGGTTTTTCTGCCTTAGCCAGAGAATGGCTCATAGCCGCGCTGCGCTACCCAAACATACCGCTAGTGATCGATGCGGACGCTCTTAATTTAATCGCGGATAACGCTGAATTTTTAAACCTCCTAAAGGAGCGTAATCAATCCTTTCCAGGGATGAGCGTTCTCACCCCACACCCTGGAGAGGCTGCACATCTTCTAAACACAAGCGCCGAAGTCATACAAGAAAATCGCCCGATAGCTTTGTCCAACTTGGTTGAACTCACCAGCTCGATTGTTATATTGAAGGGGCAGCACACGCTGATTGCTTCGCCACTACACGTGGCAGTGCAATGCAAAGAAGGTAATCCTGGTATGGCCATCGGCGGCATGGGTGACGCCTTAACAGGCAGCATTGCCGCTATAGCAGCCCAAGGCATACGCCACGACCTCAATCTATGGGAGGCCTGCTGTGTTAGCGTGCAGTTACATGCATCTGCAGCAGATAGTTTGGTTGCTCGGCAAATTGGTCCGATTGGACTTACTCCAACAGAGGTCATTTTGGAGATGCGGAATCTGCTGAATAAACTGTTATAAATCAGCATGCAATCAGCCAGTGGAACTCCTCATCGTCATCGTCATGTATATGGCCTACTCATGGCCGGCCTGGGCTCAATACTCTTTTCCGGAAAAGCGATTCTCATCAAGCTTGCTTTTACCCATGGCGCGAATGCGGAAACCCTGATTGCATTACGAATGCTGATGGCGCTCCCCCTCTTCTGGGGGATTTATTGGTGGCAAGCAAGTAAACAAAAAATGATTCCACTGGGATGGCGAGATCAGGTGAAGATATTTGCTTTGGGGTTTGTGGGTTACTTTTTTTCTAGTTATCTCGACTTTCTAGGACTTCAATATATTTCAGTTGGCCTAGAGCGAATTGTCCTTTACCTCACCCCAACTGTTGTGCTGTTAGTTTCTTATTTTGTTTTAAACAAACCCATCAGCCGCCTGCAATGGTATGCATTAGCTATAGGCTATCTGGGTGTGATTGTGGTGTTTATCCAAGATGCAAGCTCGACCGGCTCTATGGCATTACTTGGTATGTTGTTGGTCTTTGCCAGTGCATGTTCATATGCAATCTATATGATTGGATCGGGAGAGATGGTTCGAAGAGTGGGCAGTGTGCGTCTAGTGGTTTATGCCAGCTCGGCGTCAGCGCTGTTCAGCGTCATTCAAATCCTCATTTACGATCCTGCGGCTGTATTTGCACAACCGCAGCAAATCTATTGGCTAAGCCTAATTAATGCAAGCTTGTGCACCGTTGTCCCTATGTTATTAATTATGATTGCGATTAATCGGATTGGCTCCCCTCTTGTTGCCCAGGCCGGAATACTGGGGCCAGTCTCGACACTGTTTATGGGCTGGTTAGTGCTCTCTGAACCCATCACCTGGATTCAGATTGGGGGAATGGGTTTGGTCATTGGGGCAATGTGGCTGCTGGTGCGCAACGATGCTCCAAATAAACTAAAGGGACAGAACCCAACAAGACCTTTAGATCTTGAGGGGTCCGATCCCTTAAATTAACTAACCCGGCAAATTGCCGGTTTATACGCCTAGAAATTACTGCTGAGCAGGTGCAGACTCTTGAGCTGCTTTTGCCTTCTTTTTAGATTTTTTCTTTGCCTTCTTTTCAGCCTTTTTGTCTTTCTTTGCTTGCTTCTTCGATTTCTTCTGAGCTTTCTCCGGCTGAGTAGCTTGCGCTGGAGTAGTTGGTACCGCCGCTGGAGCCGCTACTGGCGGGCTAGCTGGTGCGGGAGCTGGGTCAGCAGCCATCACTGCAAATGGTGACAAACCAATGGAAGCAGAAATGAGAGTTGCTAGAGTAAGTTTTGCAAAGCGAGTGTTCATTAGGGACTCCAAAAGGTTTGTGGATAATTTGATAATACCCAATTATTTGTCATAAATGCATCATTTAAATAAGGCACCAGCATGAACTCTTTTTCAGCCGATATTTATACAGAGCCCCAAGGGTATTCTATTAACACTCTCGAAAACCTAGGGCCGCTTACCCGCTTAGCAGGAATCTGGGAAGGTCAGCGAGGCTTGGATATCAAACCGAAGGCAGAAGGCCCCAAAAAGCAGGCCTATAGCGAGCGGATTGAGATGCAGCCAATTGATCCGCAAACGAATGGTCCACAGTTGTTTTATGGCCTTCGGTACCACCTCCACGTCACCAAGCCAGACCAAGTGAAGACATATCACGATCAAGTTGGCTATTGGCTTTGGGAGCCCGCCACCGAATCAATTGTTCACACCCTGACCATTCCTCGCGGCATGATCGCAATGGCAACAGGAAAAGCCTCTGCCAATGCAACACAGTTTGAATGCGTCGCAAACATTAACGACCCAACTGCGGGCATTTCCTCTAGCCCATTTTTAGACCACGCCTTCAAGACAATCGAGTACCGCATCATGGTGACCATCTTGGAGGATGGCACTTGGTCTTATGAGCAAGACACGGTGATGATGATTCAAGGTCAAGATGAGCCCTTTCATCATCTTGATACCAATGTATTAACGAAGGTGGGCGAGGCAACCCCAAACCCCCTAGCGCTAGAGGCAATGAAAAAGCCGTCCTAAGACGGCTTTTTGAGTTACCTTGCCTCAATTACTTAAGCAGGCTGCGCCTGCGTCTCAGTAATTTTTTCCAGTGCTGCTGCAAGATGGCCAACCGTACGATCAACATGAGCCAATTTCTCTAGGCCAAATAGACCGATTCGGAAAGTACGGAAGTCTGGGCGCTCGTCGCACTGCAAAGGCACGCCAGCAGCGGTCTGCAAGCCAAGAGCAATAAACTTCTTGCCTGACTGAATATCCGGATCCTTGGTGTAACTCACCACTACCCCAGGAGACTGGAAACCTTTTGCCGAAACTGAATGATAGCCTTGAGATACCAAAAGGGCGCGAACCTTATCACCCAATTCTTGCTGCTTTGCTTTGAGCGCAGCAAAACCTAAGCTCTGGGTTTCTTTCATCACATTTCGCAATGTCTTAAGAGCATCCGTTGGCATAGTCGTGTGGTACACATGACCACCCTTTTCATAGGCCTCCATAATTTGGAGCCACTTCTTGAGATCCATGGAGAAACTGCTGCTTTGAGTAGATTCAATACGCTCGCGAGCTCTATCGCTCATAGCCACCATCGCACAGCAAGGTGAACTGCTCCAACCCTTTTGTGGTGCGGTAATTAACAAGTCAACATTGCAAGCCTTCATATCAACCCACATTGCACCTGAAGCGATGCAATCGAGTACAAATAATCCATTGACTGAGCGAACTGCATCACCAACAGCCTTGAGATAATCATCCGGCAAAATAATACCGGCAGAAGTTTCAACGTGAGGAGCAAAAACAACAGCTGGCTTCTCTTTCTGAATGAAAGCCACCACCTCCTCAATCGGCGCCGGTGCAAATACACCTTGCGCAGAGTCCTCTAATTGCTTGCCCTTGAGAACGGTGATGTCCTGGGTAATATTTGCCAAATCAAAAATCTGTGTCCAGCGATAGCTAAACCAACCATTGCGCAAAACGAGACACTTTTCATGATTTGCAAATTGACGAGCAACCGCTTCCATACCAAAAGTGCCGCTACCCGGAACAATCACTGCAGAGCTGGCATTGTAGGCATCCTTAAGGATGCTAGAGATATCCACCATGACTTTTTTGAATTCTTCAGACATGTGATTCAAAGAGCGGTCTGTGTAAACGACCGAGAACTCTAACAATCCGTCTGGATCAACATTTGGGAGTAAGCCTGGCATAGTATTTTCCTAGGAAATCAATTCAATGGACCTAAATGATACTGAAATAGGTATTTATTGCACTGCAATGTTATTTTCTTTGATCAATTTTGACCATTTGGCCTGATCTATCCGCAAGAAAGATGAAAAATCATCAGCACTACCACTTGCAGGATCGCTGCCCCGCTCCATCATGGATTTGCGTATCTTGCTTTGAGACATTGCCCCCATAACGGCTTGGTTAATTTTTTGCACGATTGATTTAGGGGTGCCTACTGGAGCGAAAAGCCCAAACCAACCCACCGCACTATACCCAGGCAAACCAGACTCCGCGACAGTCGGAATATTTGGCAAAGATTCAGATCTCTTTGCCCCCGTCTCCGCCAAAGCCAGTAATTTTCCAGATTCCACCTGCGGCATAACGGTTTGGGCAGGAGCAAACATGATGTCGATATGACCAGCCAATAAATCCGTTAGCGCCTGACCAGTCCCTTTATAAGGAATATGCATCAGATTAATACCAGCCATGGAGGCAAATAACTCAGCAGATAAATGCGATGCCGAGCCCGGACCTGATGAACCATAGCGCAGCTTTCCAGGATTGGTCTTTGCATATGCAATCAAGCTGCGAATCGAGGAAATATTCAGCGCGGGATTAACTACGACTACATAAGGGGATGCTGAAACCAATGCAACCGGCGCGAACTTGGAAATATTTTTATCGGTGACAGCCGCTGTCGAACCCATCAACAAAGTGTATCCATCGGGTGCAGATTGAGCGACCAACTCAGCACCGATCAAGCCACTAGCCCCGGGACGATTTTCGACCACCAATGATTGCTTCCAAGCTTCAGTTAAAGGTGGGGTTAATAAGCGAATCAGCGTATCTGCCCCACCCCCCGGTGGAAAAGGCACAATGACCTTGACCGTTTTGGATGGAAACACCTCCGCAGTCTGAGCAATTGTGAGATTGGATGACAACACACCAATCAGCAGAACAAATTGGGCGGCGATTCGTCCAATGAGTGACATATTAGGCCTCATCAACAATCGTAGTACTCAGCGTTGAAAGCCCATCAATCGAGCATTCCACAACATCACCTGGCTTTAGATATAAATCCGCAGCATTATCTTTGCCGACCGCGACTCCGCCAGGGGCGCCGGTTGAGAACATATCTCCCGGCTCAATAGGAATAAATCTAGAAAAGTGCTCAAGAATGTCCGAGATCTTCCAAATCTGGTCTGAGGTATTAACACGCATCCGCTCTTCGCCATTTACTGAGCAGGTCATCCACAAATCATAGACATTAGGAATTTCATCAATCGTCACGATCTCTGGACCTAGAGGACCAAAGCCTGGAATATTTTTTCCAGTCCAAAAGCGTGAACCAGAGGCCACTTCCCGCAATTGCAAGTCGCGACAAGTGAGGTCATTGAGAATTGTGACGCCCGCCACGTAATTCATTGCGTCATCTTTTTTAGCACCTAAAGCACGCTTCCCAATAACAAAAACGAGCTCAGGCTCATAGTCCAGCTTCGTGATTCCTTTGGGGCGCACCACTTCCGCCAAGTGCCCTGATAGGCAAGAGTTCAACTTAATAAAGGAAGTTGGCTCTTGAGGGATCTCTTTAATCAAATTGGTGCGCTTTAATTCTTCTAAGTGGGTGCGGTAATTTTTTCCGACACACAAGAACTTTTCCGCATCCAAAATTGGCGGCAAATAAGTAATATCTTTAGCGGAAAGTAGGATACTGCTGGAGTCAGTATGAGCAGTCTTTACCCAAGCTTTTGCTTGATTCATGACTAAGTCTCCAGCACGCAAGAACTCTTTCATTCCAGAAGGAAAGTTGGAAATATTATTCAACTTGGCGCAATCCACAAAAGGCAAAATCTGATCGCCCCCTGCATGAGGTAATCGCGCTCCAATTTCTGGGTGTTGTGCGCCTTTGCGCGTAAAGGTAATTAGTCTCATATTTTTCTCAGTTTATTTAATCAGAACCAAACAACATACTATTTTTTTGACGCTTCTCAATAGAATTCTTAAGCAACGCAACTAGGCGATAAAAACCGTGCCCAAATTTTCCATAAGGAATGGTTAAAAAGAATCCCATGACTACTCCAAGATGAATAGATAGCAGGACAGGCATAGCAGAGCTCTCGCGGTACGCAAGTAAGAGAAGGCCGGACAGGCTAATTAAAAATAGCAGCACGATAAACGCCCGATCCATTGGCCTCTGACTGATCTCTCCATGCGCAGAATTTCTCTTGAGATTTAAATACAGCAAACCCGCAGGCCCTATCAGCAGGCCAATGCCGCCAAGCGTACCCAAAATAACAGGCAAACTATTAAGTGCATATGGGGCATGCAAATTCAGCAAGTAGTGATACAAAGTCGCTACGCTAGTGGCTGCAAAACATAGCATGAAGCCGTAAAAAGTCAGGTGATGGAATCGCTTGCGCCATAGAGTAAAAGCATCATCCTCATTATTACAACCATCGCCATGTCCACCGCCGAGATACTTCAATGTCAGCGCATCATGCACCGCCTCAGAACCAGCTGCAGATGAGATGGCGCCTGGAACAATGCTTGCCCAAAAACGTGTCAACCCAATTCCTAAAGCCGCAATCACAAAGAGAAAAACAATGCCGAATACCATTGCTAGGGTGTTATGAGAATAGACCTCGTAAAAGTTCCCCGTTGTAGACGTCGTTGATAAACTGCCATTGAGCAATTGTGTAAATAGCAAAAAGGCAATTAGACTTAGTGAACTTGCCAAGGCTACAAAAACGCCATTACTCCGATACGCTGCGCCCATCAATTTCGGCCATGCGTAAGTAACATAAGTCTCACCCCTTACCTGCGCCATCACTTTGGGGATATTGACGCCAAACTCATGTGGTGGCGCATATTGGCAAGCATGCAAACAGGCCCCGCAGTTATGACACAAGTTTGCTAGATAGTGCATGTCTACAGGATTGAAATCAATACGGCGGGTCATGGCCGGAAAAACGGCACAGAAACCTTCGCAATATCGACAGGCATTACAAATTTGCAGCATCCGTGCTGCCTCAATCTCGGGGGCTGCGGATGCCAATGTCGCAGCCTCCTGAATTAAACCTTTAAGCTGCTGCATGTTTTTTACCCTCTTCACTTAACGCAGATTTTGCAGCGCCAGTGCCGGCCAACATACCGAACACAGTACCAATCGCCATTCCTACGCCGGCCGCATAACCCTTACCCAAGACATTGCCAGCCATCATCTCACCAGCAACATAGAGATTACGACTTGCTTCACCATTAAATTTAACCACTGCCGTTTCGTCAGTCTTTAAGCCCAGGTATGTAAAGGTAACTCCGGGTTTGAGGGTATATCCATAAAAAGGACCCTTGCTAATTGGTAGAGCCCAATGCGTTTTTGCCGGCTCTATACCCTCGGTATGACAATCATCCATGATCGTATGATCAAAAGTACCGACCCGACATGCTGCGTTGTACTTTGCAACGGTATCCAGCAGTGCATCTCGATTCAAGCCTAACTTGTCAGCCAACTCTTCAAGCGTATCCGCTTTTTCACCTGGGAATACGGGTGGCATGAATCGGCCCAATACCTTTGAATCAATAATGCAATATCCAATTTGACTAGGTTGATGAGCAACTAGCCTTCCCCAGAATGCATAACGCTTAGGCCAAAAATCTTCGCCCTCGTCTGAAAATCGTTGCGCGAATTTATTCACAACAATTCCAAAAGAAACACAATCAACCCGAGTGCAAATACCGCCATCATATAAAGGGGCTCGAGCATCAACAGCAACCATATGTGCTTGCGTAGCATCGCTTACAGAATCAGCACCCAAAGCCAGTAACTGTTTTAGAAGAACGCCATTGTTAAAGCGCGTTCCTCGAATCAAGAAATTCTTAGCTGGTCGTTCGCCATGCTCATTCTCACCCCACGCCTCATCCAGCCACTCCCGATTGGATTCAAATCCACCGGCTGCTAGCACGCAAGCTTTTGCCTCTATCCGACTTCCGCCCACGTAAGCAGCGCGAAATTGCCCATCTTCAATCTCCAATGAATCCACTGGCGAGTTATAACGAATCTCGATACCAAGCTGTTCAGCGCTGCGGTAATACGCATTAACCAATGCTTTGCCTCCGCCCATAAAGAAGGCGTTGGTTCGAGACAGATTGAGGGTGCCAGAAAGTGAAGGTTGAAAACGCACGCCATGCTTTTGCATCCAACCTCGACAATTTGAGGTCGATCGGATCACTAAACGAGCCAGCTTTTCATCAGTTAAGCCACCGGTAACCTTCAGCATATCCTGCCAGTACTCCTCCTCGGAGTAGGCATCAAGTAAGACATCCTGAGGGGCGTCGTGCATTGAGCGAATATTGCGCGTGTGGACAGAGTTACCGCCACGCCATTCCTTGGGGGCAGCCTCCAGCAGCAGTACGCTGGCGCCAGCCTCCCTAGCAACCAATGCGGCGCAGAGAGCGGCATTTCCGCCGCCAATGACAAGAACATCAAACATAAGCATTACTCGGTGAGTTGAAAACTACTAAATGTACTGTTTTTTTTAAATCTTTACCTAGATCGCGCTCAAGAATACGCATTTATTACCGATGACTCCTTGCGGATGAAATGATAATTCCACCAACAATCAAAAGAAAAGCAAGGCCATGAAATAACTTGGGTGGATCACCCAGCATGGCTGCCGATAAAAGAGCGGTAAACAAAGGTATAAGATTGGCAAAAAACGCCGCAACAGTTGGACCGGCTTCACTTACACCTAGGCCCCAGCATCGATAAGCCACCAAAGAGGGGCCAATTGCAATGAAAATAATTAAACCAGCAGTCCAGTAATTTAAGCCAATAAAGGCTTGGCCAGCGGCAATCTCCGCCCCCTCGAAAAACATTGTCCACATAAAGCCAATCAACACCTGCGCCATCAAAAACTCTGCCCAAGGCCACTGCCGTTCGTTACTCCTGCCTGGGCGACTAATCATCCAACTGTAGAAGGCCCACAGAATGGTGGCCAACATAATCAATAAATCGCCCATCACCACTTGCATACTGAGGAGGCTGGCAGGCTCACCGCGCGTTAAAACTATGCTGACGCCAACCAAGGAAACAATAGCCCCTAAAAGCTGAAGGAATGTGGGCCTGACCTTATAAAAAACTGCGCCAATAAAGAGCATCCAAATTGGCATGCTAGCCCCAATGAGCGTGACATTAATAGCCGTTGAGGTCTGCAAGGCAAGGTAAAGCAAGGCGTTGTAGCTACCCACCCCCAAAAGCCCCAAGACTAGGAAGCGGACCTTGTTTTGCCACAAAGCACTATCCGGCCTCAAGACCCGCCACCCAAAGGGAAGCAGCATCAGAGCCGCTAAACCCCAGCGAACCGCACTTAAGGTGATTGGCGAAATGCTGCCTACCAACACCCGGCCCGCTATCGCATTGCCAGCCCATAAGATGGTCGCTAGCGATAAATAAAAGATGGTGGAAAGGGCTATGCGAGGCATTTATGGGTAATTTGGCGAATAAGGGGATTTTTTCACCCCAGAAAGGGGTATTGCCTATGCATTGTAGAAACAAATGTCTGGTATTGCTAAGATAGAGCTTAAATTAGCGCTATCCATCTAGCATTGGCAATATACAAAGGGGTTTTAGTGGCAATCATCACCAATATTGAAGATTTACGGGTTTTGCACCAAAAACGTACCCCCAAGATGTTTTATGACTATGCGGACTCCGGGTCATGGACGGAATCTACCTACCGAGCCAATGAGTCTGATTTTCAGAAAATCAAATTACGCCAGCGCGTTGCCGTAGATATGACCAATCGCACCACCAAGACAACCATGGTGGGTCAAGAGGTAGCAATGCCCGTTGCGCTTGCACCTACTGGACTAACCGGCATGCAACATGCCGATGGTGAAATTTTGGCCGCACGTGCTGCAGAAAAATTTGGCGTTCCCTTTTGCCTATCCACCATGAGCATTTGCTCGATTGAAGATGTGGCAGAGCGGACCACTAAGCCTTTTTGGTTTCAGCTCTATGTAATGAAGGACCGCGGCTTTATTGAGCGTCTTATTGAGCGAGCCAAGACTGCCAAGTGTTCTGCGCTAGTCCTAACTTTAGATTTACAAATCCTAGGGCAGCGCCATAAAGATCTCAAGAACGGCTTATCTGCGCCGCCAAAACTGACTATTGCCAACATGATCAACATGATGACCAAGCCACGCTGGTGCATGGGGATGGCAATGACTCCGCGCAGAACCTTTCGCAATATTGTTGGTCATGCTACCGGGGTCGGCAATATGTCCTCTCTCTCCTCTTGGACGGCTGAACAGTTTGATCCAGGCCTGAGCTGGGACGACGTAGAGTGGATTAAAAAACTCTGGGGTGGTAAGTTGATAATCAAAGGCATCCTTGATGAAGAGGATGCCCGCTTTGCCGCCAACTCTGGCGCAGATGCCCTGATCGTCTCCAATCATGGCGGTCGTCAATTAGATGGCGCCATCTCTAGCATCAAAGCATTGCCCGGCATTGTCAACGCCGTAGGAAAAGATATTGAGGTGTGGATGGATGGTGGCATTCGGTCCGGGCAAGATGTTCTCAAGGCCTGGGCTCTAGGTGCGCGCGGCACCATGATTGGCCGCCCATTCCTTTATGGCTTGGGCGCAATGGGTGAAGCTGGCGTTACTAAATGCCTCGATATTATTCATAATGAATTAGATATCACGATGGCCTTTACGGGTCACCGCGATATTCAAAACGTCACCAAAGATATTTTGTATCCAGGAACTTTTTAATATTCCACATCTAGCTAACTCCCCCCTATTGGTATTTGGCATTTCTATTGCAGTCCTCGCGGGCTCAGTATGGTTTGGCAATGCAGCACTGAGCAAGTACCGCACAAAAGATACTGAGACATCGGCCGACTTGGGCATTATTCAGACCGCAACTCTGACCCTGCTTGGCTTGATCATCGGCTTTACTTTCTCAATGGCAATTGCCCGGTACGACTTAAGGCAGACGTATGAAGAAGCCGAAGCGAATGCGATTGGTACAGAATTCTTAAGAGCTGATCTCTTACCCAGCAAGACTGCAGAAACCATCAAGGGACTTCTCAATGAGTATCTGGATCAACGTATCTTGTTCTACTCTAAACAAGATCAAGAAACGGCCAAGCAAATTACGCAACGGACTACAGCCTTAGAAAATGCACTATGGAATGAGTTGCTTCCCATCGCACGCACTCAATCATCCCCAACGATTGCACTAGTGGTATCCGGCATGAATGACGTCATTAACTCCCAAGGATTTACTCAGGCAGCTTGGTGGAATCGCATCCCAACTGCTGCTTGGTGGCTGATGACTGCAATCGCGATTGGCGCCAATATCTTGGTAGGTTTTGGTGCAAGAAACTTTAAGCGCAACGTTGGCCTTTTTATGATTTTCCCAAGCATGATTGCCGTCTCCTTCTTTTTGATTGCTGATATTGACAGCCCTCGAGGTGGCGTTATTCGTATAGATCCCCGAAACCTGATTGAACTTAAGCAATTCATGATTACCACCAATAGCGCCGCACATCCAATAGGTAATAAACAATGAAACGTGTAGTAGATGTTTACAGAGATAGAGGGCGCGAGCTGGTATGGACTTATGTCATTCACCTTGGTAATCTTGAGTTCCACCCAGCCCAAATTGATTTTGAACTTGAGGCTCTCAGACTTTCCCAGCTCGATAAACGTGGCACCCCGAATGAGCTAAGCGCCAGAGCTAGACTTACTGTTAGATAAATTTCACTTAAACTCCGAGATATGAAACCCTTAAGCAAAAAAGCCAAGATGGCGATTGGTTGGACCGTCCTCATGACCGTAATTGGAACTGCAATGCTGCATCAATGGCAATTCTTTATCATGGGTTGCGCCTCGATTGCATTACTTCTCGTTGCGAACCACTACGACCTACTAAAAGATCCAGAAGACAAAAAATAAGGCCCCCATCTTTCGATCGGGGCCCAACTGATCTTGCTAAAGCGAGACTCTCGGTAGCTCTTTCAAATCAAAGTGCTGGATAGTCTGTATACCCTACTTCTGCCCCACCATAAAAGCTTGCGCGATCATAAGCATTCAGGCCTGCACCCTGCTGAAAACGTTCAGCCAAATCCGGATTAGAAATATATAAACGACCATAAGCCACTGCGTCAGCTAAGCCAGCCTCTAAAACAGCTTCGCCCATAGCTTGATCATATCCACCGGCGCTAATGAATTTGCCGCTATATGCTGCCCGGAAGATCTCTGAAGTAATCGGCGCCTCTACGTTGACCTGATCATTACCGCCAGCACTCGTAGAGCGTGGCTCAATCATGTGAACGTAGGATAATTGGTAGTGATTTAATTTCTGAATCACCGCATTGAATAAAGCAATTGGATCGCTATCGCTCATGTCGTTAAAGCTGCCATAGGGTGACAAGCGTACACCGATCCGATCACCTGAAAATACCTTAGCAACGGCCTCAATGACCTCGCCCAATAGGCGCGTCCGATTTTCGATTGCACCACCATACTCATCAGTACGTTGATTAGTCTTATCCTGCAAAAATTGATCGAGCAAATAGCCATTCGCAGAATGAATCTCAACACCATCAAAACCTGCTGCTTTTGCATTCGCGGCTGCCAATTCAAAATCCTTTAACAGGCGTGCAATATCTTCAGCCGTCATCGCCTTAGGCGTCTCATAGTCATGCAATTTCCAATCAGCACCATAGGTCTGACCAGTAGGTGGAATTGCAGAGGGTGCCTCAGGGACACCTTGCTCAGGATGCAAAGAAGAATGTGAAATACGACCTACGTGCCAAAGCTGGGCAACAATTTTTCCACCCTTAGCATGTACAGCGCCGACAATCTCCTTCCAAGCAGCTGTTTGAGCTGCAGAATATAT
Organism: Burkholderiaceae bacterium; assembly: GCA_947448625.1. GTDB lineage: Bacteria > Pseudomonadota > Gammaproteobacteria > Burkholderiales > Burkholderiaceae > Polynucleobacter. Next base: position 39,061 of record CANFOT010000005.1, read on the forward strand.
TCCAGGCGTTGCTGGATAGCCTTTGCCGATAGGGGAAATTTGCGTTGCCTCAGTAATGATCAGACCAGCGCTCGCCCTTTGTTCATAGTATGTTTTTGCCAAAGGGTTTGGCACATCCCCATCAATAGCACGCATTCTGGTTAAGGGCGCCATCACCAGACGATTCCTTAACTCAATAGCACCAAGCTTGACGGGGGTAAACATGACTTCTTTTCCGAACATAAGGCTCTTTCTGTTTTACTAATGAATAATTTAGAGTGGACTGTAGCAAGAAAGCGGAGATCTTGCCGGGCAGCACTCAATTCCTTCGCAAAGCCTTAACAGCATCACGACCACCCTTTGCGCTACTTTTGAAGCGAGCTTGGATGCAATCAGAGAATGCCTGAAACTCTTCCAAATGAGCAGTAGAAGACCGGGCCACCAAGGCAATTACTCGCTTAGGAGCTGGAGGTGCCAATGGACGAGCCTCCAAGCTGGTGCCATTCAATAATCCACCTTTCACTGCCATCTCGGGCAGCAATGCAATACCCATTCCGGAATCCACCATTTGCAAGAGCGTTAGCAGGCTGGTAGCCTCCATTCCATCTGCCTTGCGTATATCGGAGCGCTTGCAAGCTTGCAGTGTATGCTCGCGCAAGCAATGCCCCTCCTCTAGGAGCAAAAGGCGCTCAGCCATCTTTGCCGGCAGATGAATCTCCTTTCCTTTGAGGGCCGGATCATCTCCACGGGCAACCAGCCAGAATTCATCATCAAATAATTCCTCAACCAATAATCCTGAAGTCTCGTATGGCAAAGCAATCAAAATGAAATCCAATTGATGCTCAGCCAGCCTCGTCAACAGATTGGCCGTAAGATCTTCACGCAAAGCGATTTTTAGGCTGGGGAAACGTGTACGAATATCTGGCATTACGTTTGGCAGTAAAAATGGAGCGATCGTTGGAATTACCCCTAGACGAATGGTCCCTGCCATCGGCTTGCCAGCAGCTTCAGCATACTCGACCAGGTCTTGAGATGAGGCCAAAATCGCCTTAGCTCTCTCCAAAATCTCTAGGCCAATTGGGGTAATTGCCACATTTTGTCGGTCCCGCTCCACTAAGCGGATACCCAAGCCATCCTCGAGCTCTTTCAAGCCTGCACTCAAAGTGGATTGACCTACGAAACAAACTTCTGCAGCCCGAGTGAAGTTGAGCTCTTGGGCAATAGCCACGAAATAGCGAAGCTGACGCAATGAAGGAAGAGCGGCCATGATCTGCAAATGTCCTTATAATCAATTTATTAGATAAATAATATCATTATTATTTATTGGACTGATTATGATTCTAGGTTCAGAATTCATTCCATGGTGCTTACACACCGCTTACAAACTAACCCAAAAGGAATGAAAATGGCCCGCCCAGAAATCAAAACCATCCAAAATTTAGAGTCAGCCTTTGCAGGTGAATCCATGGCACACATTAAGTACCGCTACTTTGCAAAATTAGCACGTGCTGCCGGCGATATTGCCACCGCAGAAATCTTTGAGGCAACAGCAGACCAGGAAGTGATGCATGCCTTTGGTCACTTGGATCTACTCTACCCTGCCAGCACCATTACCCCAACACGCGCCTTAGAAATTGCAATTGAGGGTGAGACTTATGAATACACTGAAATGTATCCAACGTTCCGAAAAACAGCAATCGAAGAAGGTAATGAAGCAGCGGTAGCTGAAATTGACGAGCAAATTGCAGAGTCGAAAGAGCATGCCGAGCAATTTCAGGCAATGTTAGCAAAGGCAGCCAAACGCTTTGCGGCCTTAGCCAAGGTCGAGGAGCGTCATGCTAATCATTACAAAAAGGCTTTGGAAAAGGCCAAAGGTTTTTCTGCGGCGTAAACCAACTCAGAAATAAAACGAAATTAAATTTAAACTAATCAATCAATTTTTAAGGAAATATCATGAAATCTTGGCAATGTATCGTATGTGGCTTCATCTATGACGAAGCAAAAGGCTTACCGGAAGACGGCATTCCTGCTGGCACTGCCTGGGCTGACATCCCCGAAGATTGGGAGTGCCCAGACTGCGGCGTAGCAAAATCTGATTTTGAAATGGTTCAAGTTTCTTAATCGGCTCAATGCCCTTTAGACTCTGAACCACATTTACTTAAAGCATTTAACTGCGTTGCTAGGGAGCTCAGCTTTGGATCATCAGCCTCAACCGCCTGAATTAGGCATCGTTATTATTGGCAGCGGATTGGCCGGATATACCGTCATTCGAGAACTTCGTAAGCTGGATAAAACCATTCCAATTACTTTAATAACCAGAGAGCCTGGTTACTTCTACTCAAAGCCAATGCTCTCAACGGCGCTCGCCAGCAAGAAGTCTGCAGAGCAATTGGTCTCCACGAATGCCGAGGGTATGGCAGCTCAACTAGGGCTTACGATTCTCGGTAACGCCGATGTATCAGCGATTAATACAAGCGCCCAAACTATTGAAACCTCCAAAGGAAAAATTGCTTACGGAAAGTTGGTGTTGGGTTTAGGCGCCGATCAAATTCGCCTTCCTTTGCAAGGTAATGCGGCCAATGAAGTAATTACCGTAAATGACCTCGAAGAATATACCCAGTTCCGCAAGACAATCGAGGGTAAAAAGCGAATTGCGATCCTAGGTGCAGGTCTTATTGGATGCGAATTTGCTAATGATTTAACTTTGGGTTCTTACGAAGTAGATGTGATTGATTTGGCGCCCCAGGCATTAGGTCGACTCCTTCCCGAGGCAGCAGCACAAGCACTTCAAGAAAAATTAAGTGGGGCTGGTGTCCGCTGGCACTTTGCCACTACCGTGCAATCGATTGATCGTGATGGCGACTCTCTCTCAATTACTCTCGCTAACGGCTCAACCATCACTAGCGATGTATTTCTATCCGCGGTTGGCTTAAGGCCTCGTCTTGACTTGGCTAAGGCAGCCGGAATTTCAACGGATTCAGGAATTACAGTAAATCGCCAATTAGAGACTAGCGCTAAAAATGTTTTTGCCATTGGCGATTGCGCTGAAGTTGACGGCTTAGTGCTGCCTTATGTCATGCCAATCATGCAAGCAGCACGAGCTTTGGCCCCAAACCTACTGGGCCAAGAAATTGCTCTCACCTACCCTGCAATGCCAGTGATGGTGAAGACGCCCGCATTAGCAACGATTGTCTCGCCCCCAGCTAAAGGAGCCGCCGGCAGTTGGAAAATCAATACTGTAGAAGGCGGCCTTGAGGCCCGCTTTGAATCAAGTGATGGCAAGCTGCTAGGGTTTGCCCTTCTAGGGGCTGCTACCGCGCAACGTGGCACACTTACAAAAGAACTCCCAGCAATACTGCAGTGAATATCGCTTATTACTAGATCTTCAATATTTTTGCCATAAAAAAGGCCCGCATCTGCGGGCCTTTTCAAAACTACCCAGTAGTTTGCTTATGAAACAATCACAAACCAAGTTGTGTTGTGTGACTGAGCAACCATCAAGAACAACATAGGAATAGAAAGCATTGTGTTTAAGCGTGAAGTCAACATAGCAACGCGTGCAGACTTCGCTTTAACTTCTGGCTCAACCGCAACAATACCTAAGGCACGTTTTTGATTTGGCCAAATAATGAACCAAACGTTGAAGGCCATTACCAGAGCAATCCACATACCCAAACCGATTGCGCGGAATGGAGCTTGCAAAGTAAATGCCTGATGCGCGTAGCCATTCAACACAGCCAAGAATAAACCGCTAACAACGGTAAATAAGGCGGCCCAACGGAACCAAAATAATGCTGCTGGAGCAATTACTTTTCCGATTGCAGGTTTCTGCTCATCAGGAATTTTTGGCATTGAAGGAATCTGCACAAAATTGAAATACCAAAGCAAACCAATCCACATCACGCCAACCATCACGTGAATCCAGCGAAATAAGAAAGGCAATTCAATTGAGCCCAGGTTAGCACCTAAAGCTAAGACAATTAAAACGAGGAGCACAAAACCAGCTAAAACTGTGCGCCCCAATGAGGTCAAAATGGATGACATAAATCTATCTCCTTTATATAAGAATTCGTTGTAACTATAAACGATTCTAGTGTTTTCGTTTAAGGGGCCTAAAAATGCCGATTTTACTGGGCCGTCCAGCCGCCATCCATGTTCCAGGCCGCTCCACGAACCTCAGAGGCGTCGGGGCCGCACAAGAAAACTGCCAAGGCTGCTAATTGTTCCGGGGCCACAAACTCTCCTGAGGGCTGCTTCTCAGAAACTAGGGCTTTCTTGGCCTCCTCATTCGTAACTCCATCACGTTCTGCACGAGCATCTACCTGCTTTTGCACCAAGGGGGTGAGGACCCATCCCGGGCAAATCGCATTACAAGTGATTCCTGTTTTGGCATTCTCAAGAGCGGTCACTTTAGTTAAACCAACGATGCCATGCTTTGCGGCCACATAAGCAGATTTTTGGACAGAACCCACCAAACCATGAACGGAGGCGATATTAATAATTCGCCCCCAATTACGTTTCTTCATTCCTGGCAAGGCATAGTGAGAGGTATAGAAAGCTGAGCTTAAGTTAATGGCGATGATGGATTCCCACTTATCAGCTGGAAAATCCTCCACACTTGCAGTGTGCTGAATGCCTGCGTTGTTCACCAATATATCTAGTGAGCCAAACCGTTTCTCGGTTTGCTCAATTAAATCTTCAATCTCGCTAGGCTTACTCATATCCGCACCGTGATAATCAACCTCGACACCATACGATTTAATTGCAGCAATGGCGACATCCTTCTCGCCAAATCCATTAACCATGATGTTGACGCCCTGCTTTGCCAATCCGATCGCCATTGCCAAGCCAATACCACTAGTTGAGCCAGTGACAAGCGCTGTTTTACCTTTTAATAGAGACATAGTTGCCCTCACGAGATTTTTTCAAGAAAAATATAGGATACAACGGAAGAATTTAGATCAAGTGAAGCCAGTGCCCCAATTGATGCCAAACACTATTGGGGACCATGGTTAGCAGCCAAGTGATCGTCAGATAACGTAAGAGTTTGCCAATAAACATATAAAAGAGGCAAGGCGCCCAAGCCAACCGCAACCATCCCGCAGCTAAACAGAGGGGGTCACCAAATCCGGGGAGCCAGGATAAAAGCAGCATCTTTGGCCCCCGCTTTTCCAGCCAGCGCTGCATTCTGCCATTGGTAGGCCCCTTTAGGGATTCGAAGCTATTGCGACTAATAAGGCCAAGCCACCAATCAAACATACCTCCCAGGGTATTACCAATGGTGGCAACCGTAATGGCAATCCAATATAGATGAGGATTTAAGGTAATGTAACCAAAAAGCATTGGCTCAGAACCCACGGGCAGCAAAGTTGCAGATACAAATGCGCTAATAAATACCGCTGGTAAACCAATCGAGGGCATTCCGAAGAAATCAAAGAATTGACCCAGCATTTGCTCCATTAAGCAAAGGCTCCAGTCAGACTAGCGATTGAGGACATGATCATCATCTTAGTATGCCCCAACGGGGTCAAGACCAAGCATAAGTATCACAATCGTCGCCCATGTTGAGTCTCCCGTGATTCTGAATTCTTGCTTAAACTACAGTATTGATATGCCAATTAACTCTATTTACACGCTCATATGCCAATGAATCACCCCATCCCTAAGCCAGACCAATATCAAGATATGCGCGAAGCCTTGCGTGACCTCTGCGGAAGCTTTGACTCCGCCTATTGGCAGAGGGTGGATCATGAAAGAACCTACCCCGAGGCGTTTGTTGATGCCATGGCTCAGGCGGGCTGGTTAGCCGCCTTGATCCCAGAAGAATTTGGCGGCTCAGGGCTAGGTCTTGCTGAGGCATCCGTCATCATGGAAGAAATTAATTTCTCTGGCGGTAATGCAGGCTCTTGCCATGGGCAAATGTACAACATGGGCACTTTATTGCGCCACGGCTCCGATGCGCAAAAGAAACTGTATCTTCCAAAAATCGCCACTGGCGAATTACGCCTTCAGACTATGGCGGTTACCGAGCCAAGCACCGGTACCGATACCACCAAACTCAAAACCACCGCTATTAAAAAGGGTGATAGGTATGTCGTAAATGGCCAAAAGGTATGGATCTCTCGCATTCAGCATTCCGACTTGATGATCCTCTTGGCAAGAACCACCCCTTTAGCGGAAGTAAGCAAGAAGTCAGAGGGTATGTCGATCTTTATTGTTGACCTGAAAGAAGCTATTGGCAAAGGCATGGATATTCAACCAATCGCCAATATGGTCAATCATGAAACTAATGAAGTGTTCTTCGATAACCTGGAGATTCCTGCTGAGAACCTGATTGGGGAAGAAGGTAAAGGATTTAAATACATCTTGGATGGATTAAACGCTGAGCGCACCCTCATTGCAGCTGAATGTATTGGTGATGCCTATTGGTTTGTGGATAAGGCTCGTCGCTATGCTAACGAGCGCGTAGTATTTGATCGACCCATTGGCCAGAATCAAGGCATTCAATTTCCGATTGCGGATTCATATATTGAGACAGAAGCAGCAAACCTCATGCGCTTTAAAGCATGCGCGCTTTTTGATGCCAAGCAGCCGTGTGGTGCTGAATCCAATATGGCCAAGTACTTAGCCGCCAAAGCATCCTGGGAGGCTGCCAACGTATGCTTACAAACTCATGGCGGCTTTGGCTTTGCCAATGAATATGATGTCGAGCGCAAGTTCCGAGAAACCCGCCTCTACCAAGTGGCACCCATTTCAACTAACTTAATTTATTCCTACATGGCTGAGCATGTTCTTGGCCTTCCACGTTCCTTCTGATAAGCACCAATATGAGCATTCGCCCCTTAGATGGCATTACTGTTGTCGCACTAGAGCATGTCATTGCCGCACCCTTTTGCACTCGTCAGTTGGCTGATTTGGGAGCGCGCATCATTAAGATTGAACGACCCGGGGAAGGCGATTTTGCTAGGGGATATGACACCCAAGTGGAAGGACTTTCCTCCCATTTTGTTTGGGTAAATCGATCAAAAGAAAGTCTCACACTCGACCTCAAAAAGGAATCTGCATTAGCAATATTGAGGAGCTTGTTAAAAACCGCTGATGTCTGTATACAAAATCTTGCTCCTGGTGCTGCAGCTCGCATGGGGCTGACTGCCGAAGCACTGCAAAAAGATAATCCCGGATTAATTCTTTGCTCAATCTCCGGCTATGGTAACGATGGTCCCTATCGAGACAAGAAAGCTTATGACCTTTTGATTCAAAGCGAAGCAGGCTTTTTATCAATCACTGGCACACCAGAAGCGCCTAGCAAGGCTGGTAACTCCATAGCGGATATTGCCGCAGGAATGTATGCCTACAGCAATATTCTGGCCGCCCTACTGCAAAGAGGAAAGACCGGTAAGGGAACAGTCATTGATATTTCAATGCTCGAAGCTCTCAGTGAATGGATGAGCTTTCCAATGTATTACGCATACAAAGGCGCGAATCCACCATCCAGGAATGGTGCATCCCATGCCACTATTTACCCATATGGCCCGTTCAAAGCTGGCGATGGGAAAACGGTGATGCTAGGGCTGCAGAATGAGCGGGAATGGGTGCAGTTTTGCGAAATTGTTTTAGAAAATAACGCCCTTGCCCAAGATGATCGCTTTGATAGAAACTTTAAGCGCAATGAGAGGCGCGCCGAACTTCTGGAAATTATTAATAGCTGCTTTAGCCAGATTACAGCCGAACAATTAATTGCTCGGCTAGAAAAGGCTCAGATTGCCAATGCCAGACTCAATGACATGGAGGGCCTCTGGAAGCATGAGCAATTAAAGGCGCGCAATCGTTGGACTGAGGTCGGCACTCCTAATGGCGATATTGCAGCAATGCTACCGCCCGGGGTAAATGACAGCTATGAATATCGCATGGATCCAGTTCCTGCTGTAGGACAGCACACCGATGCCATTCTCTCGGAATTAGGCATGTCACCTACTGAAATTGAGGAGCTCCGAGCTGAAGGTGCTGTTTAGAGCAAAGGTGATACTAGGTGGGCCGCATTCTCCAGTAGAACTCGCCAATGCGGCCGCTGAGCCCAAGCTACTGGATCCACCATATCGGATTGATCTAAGTAGGACTCAATTAAGGTCTCGAGCTTCGTGCAAAACTGATCGTTGTACACGATTAAACTAATTTCAAAATTCAGACGCAAGCTGCGTTGATCAAAATTCACTGAACCAAACACCGCGATTTTCTTATCTATCAATAAGCTCTTAGTGTGCAAAAGACCACCATGGAATTCGGCAATATTGATACCGGCACTCATCAGGTCAGAATAGAAACTGCGGCTACTCCAAGCAACCAAAGTTGAGTCATTTAACTTGGGGACGATTAGGGTTACCTTCACGCCGCGACCGGCAGCAGCCATTAGCGCCTGAATCAGACCATCATCAGGGCCAAAGTAAGGTGTAGTAATAGTGAGCTCTTCTCGAGCATCCATGATGGCTGAGAGCAACACCTGATACAAAATATCGTCGCGATAGACCGGCCCAGAAGCAAACTCTTGAGCTAGCACTTGACCCTCGGCTGGACTTCGATCTGGAACCACGTCACTAAAATGCGTAATCCTGGGATTGTCAACACTCCAATCAAATGAGAAGGTCAGTTCAAACTGAGATGCAACAGGCCCCTCGATTCTGACCATCGCATCCACCCACTCACCTACACCTGAATCTTGCTTGAAGCTCCGTGGGTCGACCATATTCATACTGCCAGTCCAAACAATGGTGTTATCGATTACAAAGATCTTGCGATGCAGTCTTAAGTCAGCCCGGCGAAATTGAAAGCGCCCAAACTGAATTGGCAATGCCTCAGTTACCTGAATGCCAGCGTTTCTAAAACGATTTGGCCAGCTGGATTTAAACCAATCTTTACTGCCGAGAGAATCCAGCAATACCTTGCAAGCAACACCGCGTTGAGCCGCCGATATCAGGGCCTCACCAACGCGATCAGCATCACCGCCTAGAGCCCAAATATAGAACTCCAAATGCAGCGTTTTCTTTGCTTGATTAATCTCATCAACAAAGCTCTGCAAGATCTCCAGTGAATTAGTGAACAACTCAATTTGGTTACCCGCGATTACTGGCGATCCATTCTTTGATTCCGCCAACAGACTAAGGGCCCTACCCTCGATCGGCAACAGCTTTTTATCAGCCAAATAGCGCTTGCGCATGTCTTCGGTAATGGCTGCATACTCTTTATCCATTCGAATAATTTTGCGAGTCAGCTTGCGACCCACCGGGCGCTCACCAATCAAGATGTAAAGGCTTATCCCTACGAGCGGGAATAAAACCACAATCAAAAACCAGGCGATCGCAACTGCTACAGGTCTCCTCACAGAAATCATGCGAACACCAAAAAGCAAGACGATCGTTGCGTGAGCAATGGGGACCCAAATTAATGAGAAGCCGAAAATAGATCCCAATAGATAATTTAAAATATTCATAAGATTTCAAGTTCCGCAGTAATACCCAAGTGATCAGACAATTTCAACCATTCATGCAGAACTTCTGCAGAATGAATTTTCAAGCCGCGCACATAAATGCGATCCATCGGCAGCATCGGCTTCACACTGGGAAATGTTTTTGCAGGGGCACCAGTAAGCACCTCAAATACCTCACCAAAGCCAGCCGCCCGCATCGGTGCACTCACACGATTTCGCCAATCATTGAAATCACCAGCCACAATTGTGGGGCCGTTACCCGCAAGGGTATCAATGTAATGAATAATCTCATCTAATTGACGCTCTCGCCCTCTTTCAAATAAAGCCAGATGCACACAAAAACAATGAATCGGCGTTGGAAAACCCTCTAACTGGGTAATGCTGTGAAGTAAGCCTCGCCTCTCAAATCGATAGGCTGAAATATCGTAATTCTCACCTTTATGCAACGGTCTTTTGGAAAGAATTGCATTGCCATGATGACCATCTGGATATTCGACGTTTTTTCCATAGTGCGAGTCACGCCAAAAGTCTTCAGATAAAAAATGAGTAAGCTCTGTCAATGGCCATTGACCAAACCGCCTAATGCGCCCACGGTGTTCTTGCTGAAGCTCTTGTAGGAAAAGTAAATCCGGATGATGGCTACGCATCTTTTGACGCAGCTCATAGATCGTTGACCTTCTATGCAAAGGAGATAAACCCTTATGCACATTCATAGTCATGACACTAAAGCGACCGAACTTCATTTCCATCATTAAAACTGTCCTGCAGCACGTTGTCGCCTTACGCGCGCCAAATAGATTTCACCCTCAACTAAGTCTTGGCACTGCATGCACTTATTGCAAATAGAGGCCTGCTCACGCAACGCATCGATAGAGTCTATTGGATGGGTATCGAGGTATTCGCGAAGATCGGTATCAAGGACCTCGTTACAGAGACAGATAACTTCAGCCATGACTTAAAAAAAGGAATTTGTTTGCATTTGTCCCATTTTGCCATCCCCTTGCTAGAATCACTCCCATGTTCACAACCTTTCAGGATGCCTTTGCACTCCTTGTACATTTAGATGCCGGCGTTCTTGGCATTGTGCTCGTCTCGCTGCAGGTTAGCTTAAGCGCATTGCTGCTGGGAACCCTGTTTGGCCTACCCATCGGCGCCCTTCTGGCTACCGAGGAATTTAAGGGCAAACAAGCAATTACGGTCACTCTCAATACCCTGATGGGCGTTCCAACAGTGATAGTTGGCGTGGTGGTCTACCTCCTGCTCTCCCGCACAGGGCCTTTGGGGGTATGGGGCTGGCTTTTTACACCCAATGGCATGATCCTGGCTCAAACGCTGCTGACAACCCCTTTAATTGCCGCTCTAAGCCGCCAGATTCTGGAAGATGCCTGGAGAATTCACCGAGATTCCTTTATGGCGCTGCGTCTGCCTAGAACCTCTGCCCTCAAATGGTTGGTTTGGGACTGCCGCTTTTCCCTCACGATTGCTATTTTGGCTGGTTTAGCCAGAGCAATATCGGAAGTTGGCGCCGTCATGATCGTAGGTGGAAATATTGATCACTCCACCCGCACCATGACCACGGCTATTGCCCTTGAAACTAGTAAAGGCGATCTCCCTCTTGCGCTTGCCCTGGGTATCGTACTTTTATCCATTGTGCTTCTCGCCAATCTATTTACATTTGCAGTTCGCCAAGTTGCGGAGCGCCGCTATGGTTAAGCCACCAGAAAACTTTAGTCGATTTATTGAGCTTAAAGATGTCATTGTGATTAGCGATGGGCGAACCATTTTAGATATCGCACATGCTTTGATTCCAACTGATCGTATTTGCGCTTGCATTGGCCCCAACGGGGCTGGGAAAACAACATTGCTAAAATTGCTTGATGGTTTAATCAAGCCAGATTCAGGAAGCATCACTCACTCCTCCGGGCCAATCAAGTCATCCCTGGTACTGCATCATTCGCCAATGATAAAAGCATCCGCAAGAGTCAATCTCGCAATGGTAAGGGATGCAGATGCGTCAATTGGCTCAGCAGAAATCGATGGGATCATGGAGCAAATTGGCTTAAGTCATCTTGCCAACAGTCCTGCACATAGACTCTCAGCCGGTGAAAGACAAAAGCTGTGTTTAGGGAGAGCGATGTTGCAAAAGCCAAACCTAGTTTTACTTGATGAGCCAACTGCCAACCTAGATCCCAATACGACCGAACAAGTCGAAGAAATTATTCGACAATTTAAAACTCAAGGATCTGATGTCGTCTTTACCTCCCATCAACTTGCACAAGTTCAGAGACTGGCGGAGTACATCGTCTTTATTGATCAGGGTCAGATAAAAGAAAAAGGACCCACAGGTCCTTTCTTTAGCGATCCCCAAACACAAGCAGCTAAACACTACCTGCAACAAGAATTAGTCTCAGACTAATTACTTTGCTGCTGGTGTAGCTGCCGCAGCTACAGGAGCGACAAATGGCGGGGGAGCCACACAAGCTGCCGGCGCTGGAGTGCCGGAAACCCTAAAACGATCTGCTACCTTATTTTGAGCTTGGCAAAGTTGAAATGCACCAACTTTGTCGCCATAAGCAGCCTTTGCCTTAGCTAAATTTGCAGCCTCCTGAGCCTCAGGTGTTAGTGGAGGCAGGGCAGCAAAAGCAACAGTAGTTACCAATGAACCGAATGTGAAAGCAATGATTTTCTTCATAGCTTTTTCCTTATTTATTAATCTTGTTATACCAAATCTCATGATGCTCTTTGGCCCAGGTTGCATCTACATAGCCATCCTTCATGCCATCAATAGATCCTTGCATACCAATCGTACCAATGTAGATGTGACCCATTGCCATTGCCATCATTAGGATAGCGGCTGAACTATGAATGATATTAGCTAACTGCATAGTGCCGCGTAGGTACTGAATATCCATAAATGGAACAATCATATCGAGCACGAAACCTGAGGCTGAAATAGTGAGTCCCAATACAACCATACCAAACCAGAACCAGATTTTTTCTCCCATATTGAAGAAACCAGCGGGTACATGTTTACCACTCAGCATTCCGCCGAAGGTGAGGAGCCAATTAAGGTCACCCTCTCCTGGGATATTTCTGGTTGCAAAGAGTAGGAAGAAAATCACAACGCTCAAAGTAAATAGCGGGCCAGAATAATTGTGGATATTTTTGCAAACCATCAAAAATGAGCCATAGGTAGCACCACCCATTAATGGCATTGCAAAGTACTTGCCGTACAAAATGAGTAAGCCAGTCAATGCCAGCGCAATAAAGCTAAATGCCATCGTCCAGTGAGTGAAGCGCTCAAAACCATTAAAACGCTTGATCTTGACACCAGACATCGGAGCATGAAGTTTAATTGGACCCTTAACTAGGAAGAGCGCAGCAATACCAAAGAAAGCAATGGCAAGCAACCAAGCGCCGTATACGGTAATGATGCCATTACGAATCAAACGCCATTGCTGACCAGAACGCTGAATCAGTACGCTCGCCTCTTTGTCCGGAATGCTAACGTAGTTGTAAGGATCGCTATTAGCCGTATCCCAAATTGCACCTTCTTTAGGCGCCGTATTTGCAGGCTGAGATTGTGCTTGAGTGCCATTGGGAATGCTATTGAGATTCTTGGGAATATCAATCCCACTTGGTGTTGGCAATGGCTGCATTGGCGCACGTTCCGCCAGGCAAACTCCGCTTAACAAACTAAGCGATACACCCAGAGCCAAAACCCAAGAGCGACTAACGCTTGAAAATGATCGATTCATACAAATATCCTTAAACGTTTTCGTTTTATTTATTGTTGTTTAACTGATCACTTAGCGCGTGAATACTCAGATTGGTTCTGATTGCGCTTGTTAATCGCTTCAGTCCAGCTCGCCTGATCACCCGGAGTCCAGCCCTTAGTCATGAACCCGTTATCAGCACCCATATAAGGAGCTACATCAGGACGCTTTGCAGCTTTCGCTGCAATCTCAGGAGGCTCAGAACAAGCGGCTAACAATGCGCCCACTGCTACGCACAAACCGAGAGTTTTGAAATTCATTTTCATGACTTTACTCCTGGAATTTTGTCGGCAGGCGTAGGTGTTGGTGCAGGCGAGCCTGAAGAACCATATGCAGTAGACCAACCGAAGATCTCATTGCTTGGATATCTTCCATTTGCCTCGCGAACTGAAACACGTTTGGCGTAAATAGTAGAAATTACCTCACTATCGCCACCAATCAAAGCCTTGGTTGAACACATCTCGGCACATAAAGGCAACTTACCCTCAGCCAAGCGGTTACGACCATACTTTTCAAACTCAGCAACACTACCGTTAGCTTCAGGGCCGCCGCTACAGAATGTGCACTTATCCATTTTGCTGCGGGAACCAAAGGCACCCTTGCTCAAGAACTGAGGGGCGCCAAATGGACAAGCAAATGAACAGTAGCCGCAACCAATACAGATATCCTTGTCATGCAAGACTACGCCTTCATCTGTTCGATAGAAACAATCCACTGGACAGACGGCCATACAAGGCGCATCTGAGCAGTGCATACAAGCAACTGAAACTGATTTCTCTTGCCCGATCACGCCGTCATTAACCGTAACAACACGGCGACGAGTAATACCCCAAGGAACTTCGTTTTCGTTTTTACAAGCTGTGACACAGCCGTTGCACTCAATGCATCGCTCTGTATCACAAATAAATTTCATTCTTGCCATGGTGTTCTCCTGACTTTATCTTTTTAACTTAGGCAAATTTTTCGATTTGGCACATGGTGGTTTTGGTTTCTTGCATCATCGTCACCATGTCGTAGCCGTAGGTTGTCGCAGTATTTACCGCCTCACCTAAAACTACTGGGGCAGCGCCCTCTGGATAATATTTACGCAAGTCATTGCCCTGCCACCAGCCAGCAAAGTGGAATGGCACAAATGCGGTACCTTGATCAACGCGTGGGGTTACCAATGCGCGCACTTTAATCTGGGCACCAGTTGGTGACTTGACCCAAACATAATCCCAGTTCTTAATACCGCGAACTTCTGCAGCCTTAGGATTGATTTCCACAAAGTTCTCTTGTTGCAACTCAGCCAACCATGGGTTAGAACGAGTTTCGTCCCCTCCACCTTCGTACTCAACCAAACGACCAGAGGTCAAAATGATTGGGAACTTTTCGTAGAGCTTTTCATTCAGATTCTTATCTTGAACTGTTTTGTAGAGGGTCGGCAAACGCCAGAAATTCTTCTTATCGGCTGCAGTTGGGTACTTACGCATCATTGGCTCGTTAGTACTAAATAACGCCTCACGATGAGTTGGAATTGCATCCGGGAAGTTCCATACTACTGCGCGTGCTTTTGCATTGCCGAATGGATGACAACCATTTTTCATCACAACGCGTTGAATACCACCGGATAAGTCAGTCTTCCAGTTCTTGCCTTCGGCAAGCTTTTGCTCTTCTTCGGTAAGCTGATTCCACCAGCCTAGCTTTTTCACGAGCACATGATCAAACTCTGGATAGCCGGTAGTAATAGCTGAACCCTTAGAGTAAGACCCATCTTCCGCCAATAAATTTTTGCCATCCTTTTCCACGCCGAAGTTCGCGCGGAAATTGCCACCACCCTCCATAACACTCTTGCTAGTGTCATAAAGATTTGGTGAGCCTGGATGCTTGATGGCGGCGGTGCCATAGCAAGGCCAAGGCAAGCCATAGTAGTCACCGGTTGTGTCGTAACCTGACACTGGATCTACGCCACCACGCGACTTCAACGTCTTCGGATCAAATGTCCCAACCATTCTCATGTGGGCCTTTAAGCGCTCAGGAGTTTGGCCGGTATAACCAATAGTCCAGCAAGAGCGATTGATTTCACGCAAGATATCTTCAATTTGCGGCTCTCTCCACTGCTTACCAGCAAACTTCGAGCTCAAGATCTTGTAATTCTTGGACAGCTCTTCACCGAAGCCAAGGCGATCAGCAAATGCCTGCATGATTACATGGTCAGGCACAGACTCAAATAATGGATCAATCACTTTCTCACGCCACTGCAATGAGCGGTTTGAGGCGGTAGCCGAACCTGTTGTTTCAAACTGAGTCGTTGCCGGCAAGAGGTAAACATTGCGATTCTTATTTACTGTATCGCCCTCAGCAGCTGGCATTGCTGCCATAGCTGCTGTAGCGCTTGGATATGGGTCGACAACAACCAATAAATCCAACTTATTCATCGCACGCTTCATGTCCAAACCGCGAGTTTGTGAATTAGGTGCATGACCCCAGAAGAACAAACCCTTTACATTGGTTTGCTGATCAATCATGTCATTCTTCTCAAGGACTGCATCAACCCAACGAGAAACCGTGGTGCCTGACTTCTCCATCATATCGGGTGCATAGCGACCTTTAATCCACTCGTAATCTACGCCCCATACGGTAGAAAAATGCTTCCATGAGCCCGCTGCAAGACCGTAGTAACCAGGCAATGAATCTGGGTTAGGACCAACGTCAGTTGCACCTTGAACATTATCGTGACCGCGGAAAATATTCGCGCCACCACCAGACTTACCAATGTTGCCTAAAGCCAATTGCAAAATACAAGAAGCGCGAACCATGGCATTACCAATGGTGTGCTGTGTTTGACCCATACACCAGACTAAAGTGCTTGGACGATTCTTCGCCATAGTCTCAGCCACTTTGTAAACCTGAGCCTCAGGAACGCCGCAGGCCTCTTCCACATTCTTAGGAGTCCACTTTTCCATCACTTCTTTGCGGATCTCATCCATGCCGTATACGCGGTCATTGATGTACTTCTTATCTTCCCAACCATTGTTAAAGATGTGATACAGAACACCAAACAAGAATGGAATGTCCGAACCAGAACGGATGCGGACGTATTGATCAGACTTGGCTGCAGTACGGGTGTAGCGTGGGTCAACGACGATAACCTTGCAACCATTTTCTTTAGCATGCAACAAGCTGAGCATCGACACTGGATGCGCTTCTGCAGCATTTGAGCCAATGTACAAAGCTGCCTTAGCGTTCATCATGTCGTTATAGCTATTGGTCATCGCACCATAGCCCCAGGTGTTTGCTACACCGGCAACAGTAGTGGAGTGGCAAATACGCGCTTGATGATCTGTATTGTTGGTTCCAAAGAAAGAAACCCACTTGCGCAATAAATAAGATTGCTCGTTATTGTGTTTTGAAGATCCAATAAAGAACATTGCATCCGGAGAGTACTTGCTGCGGATGTCCTTCATCTGCGCAGTAATTTCAGTTAAAGCCTGGTCCCAAGAAATACGTTGATATTTACCATCAACCAACTTCATTGGATAACGCAAACGGAAGTCACCATGTCCGTGCTCACGCAAGGCGGCACCTTTGG
The DNA here is from genome assembly GCA_947448625.1 of Burkholderiaceae bacterium. Classification (GTDB taxonomy): domain Bacteria; phylum Pseudomonadota; class Gammaproteobacteria; order Burkholderiales; family Burkholderiaceae; genus Polynucleobacter. Next base: position 55,868 of record CANFOT010000005.1, read on the forward strand.
CACAGTAAGAACCCATATTAATTGGGGAATCAAAGACGGGATTTTGGCGAACCCAAACACCATTCTCAACGGTTGCGTCAGTAGCGCAACCTACAGAGCAGTGAGTACAAATTGTTCTTTTGACTTCGATCTTGCCTTTGCCATCAAGCATTGCTTTACTTGGCTCAGCTACCGCTTTTTGCACCAAGCTTAATTGGCTTGCTGCAATACCAGCACCGACACCTACACCAGATCGCTTGAGGAAAGTACGGCGATCCATGGTTGGCACTGCAGATTGCAGACCGCGCGAGAGGCTGCCGATGAGACGTGATGCAGGCGTAGCGCGACTGCTTTGTGGGGTATTGGATTTACGAGTCAGACTCATATGATGTCCCTGAGAAATATTTTTATTTAATTATTTAGAAACGACTTCATTAGCAAACCGCTTTAAAGCATGGTGGTTTCGTAATACTTGCGAACATGGGCCGACAGTTGATAACCATCATCTTTGCCCTGAACGGTGCTGCCAATTTCCTGAATCACCGCTTTGCCAATAGGCGTTTGTGACGCAATGGCAACAGCTCCAACTGCGGCGCCCGCTCCAATAAAAAACTGACGGCGTGAAGGCTTATTTTCTTCTGCAGATGCAGTGGTGGATTTAGTACTCATCGTATGCTCCGTTTTAGTGCAAATTGATATGGGTCAAGTTTAATCGGAAATTGCATATTTGACATATTTGCGCAATAAAACTTTAGTAGTAGAAAGATCAATCCATTTTGATGCAATGCAACATCAAATCATGTCAAAACTCTGCCCCTCAATGGCTAGGAATTCTCTAGTTAATGCCGCGATGGGATGGTAAAGATGCATCTCAGGAATACCCTCAATTGCATCGCATAATTCGTCATACCAAGGGCGAATGTGATCGTTGAAAAAGACCTTTTGATTTGTAAGATTTGAGATCTCTACATCGTCGCCCGCTATCAGGTAACGCATCACCTCGCACAATGCTGATAAGTGATCCTCAGTCTCGGTGACCTCCTCCGCTGCCTCCAAACCAAAAAGCTCTATAGCACGACGAATATCTACCAAAGGCTTTTCATTTAAATGGCCCGCCATGTAAAAGGAGCCATTCAAAATCACATTAGGTCGACCAACACTGATGAAATTGAGATCAAACTCATCATGCCAAGCTTTGGCAGGATTATTTTTCGCCACCTCAACAACGCTATGCCATACCTTAGCCAGTGGTGCATCTTCGGATTGAACATCCTCCCCATTTGGAATGGATGAGGCTATTTGATCCAATAACTCCTGGTCTGGCGGCAAATGAAAGAATCTAGCAATCAAGCCATATAAATCTGCTCTAGCCAAATCCTCTGGCAAACCGACATCGCCCACCTCGGTAGTGGCGCTCCCTTTTAATTGTTCACTCATATCTCTTTTTTCACCATATCTACAACACGACAGTCGCTGCACATTTTTAACCTATCAAGCGCTGCACCCGCAAAAGCGCCATGGGCACTCAACTTCACCAACATGAGATCGACCATCTTCGCAGTTCCAAATACCTTGCCACAGCTAATGCAGTGAAAAGGCTTAGTCTCGTTGAGCTCCACTTTTTGTTTGCGCTCCTCCACTGACTGCAAACGAGGAGCTAAAGTTAAAGCTTGCTCTGGGCAAGTTTTAACGCAGATACCACATTGAACGCACTGCTTCTCTATAAAGGAAAGCTTGGGCTCATCAAGGTTATCCAATAGCGCACCCTCAGGGCAACTACCCACGCAAGACATACACAGTGTGCAGGCATCTTTATTGATATTGAGACCACCCAAGAAGGAGGACTGTGGCAAAGCGGCGCCACCAGCTGGAAGTGGTGCTTTAGCTTGCTTTTGCAAGTGTTCCAAGACCATCTCGACAGTTTCACGCTTTTGATTGCCCAGCCCGAAAGTGGCAGGCGAGCAAATTGCCGGCAAAGCTCCACGCTGACGTAGCTTGCCCATAGCTGCAGATAAGGGCTGTAGATCATCAGTAGAGTCAATTTGTATTAGCGAGAATCTGGCATCGAAACCATAGGCAGACAAAATCGCATTACCTAAATCACATTGCGTTTCGAGTGCCGCACGATAAGCGGGATCCTCATCGCCCGTGAGCAATAAAATAAGCTCACCAAAACCATAACTAATTGCGCCAAGCCATAAATCCAGGCCAGTGGAAGCTATGTGCTCTATTCCATAAGGCAATACAAAAGATGGCAATCCCTCAAATTGCTTTGGCCTTAGGTGAGCTAAACGCCCAAGAGAATCTATGGCTTGTGTTCCCGTCTTCAGCGTATGGAGCAATAATGCCGGCGCTTGAGCTTGACTGGTCTTAGCGCTCTCGGCAATAAATACATTGGCGAGAGTTTTAATCTCTTTACCCTGATGACTGACGCTTGGATAGTTGTAGCGCATCGCGCCCGATGGACAAACTGTTGAGCAAGCTCCACAGCCCATACACAAATTAGGATTAACCTCTACTGTGCCCTGGCCATTCTTAAACAAGGAGGAGATGGCGCCTGTAGAACAGACATCGATACAGGCACTGCATCCTACTTTGCCATTACGGCCATGCGCGCAAATCTTTTCGGTATAGGCAAAGTACTTAGGCTTTTCAAATTCTCCGACTAAACCCAATAATTGGTTTGCCACCAAGGCTTGCTCAAGCGGATCTTTTCCCGGAGCAAAATAACCTTGTGGTGTTTGACTCATGCGCATCTTAGGGTCAGCGCGCAGATCCATAATCAAATCAAACTCGGAACTACGTTGACGATCTATTCGATCGAAATTGATGGCACCAATACCAGCACAAGCTGTAATGCAGGCGCGATGAGATTTACATTTATCTAAGTCAATTTGAAATGCGTCATCAATTGCACTTTCTGGGCAAACCTCAACACAGGCACCGCAGCGAGTACACATCTCTGGATCAATCGGGTTTTGCAAAATCCAGTCAACTGAAAAATTTCCCAAATATCCATCTAGCTTGCTCACTTCACCGGTATAAATCGGAAAGTTTCTTGCAATTGGTAGCGCACCAGGCTCTGTACATAAAGCAGAGACATCAAGAGAGTCGCCGAGTTTTTCAGCCCAGGGCAATGCTTGATCGGCAGGCCCAATAATCAACAGACGTCCCTGGCTTTCGTAATTAACGACCGGCACAGGCTCCGCTTCAGGCATATCTGCCAAGGCGAGTAAGGCGGCAATTTTCGGAGTGGATGTTTTAGCTTCTTGTGTCCAGCCAGCCACTTCACGAATATTGATAAAGCGTAATGGCGCCACTAAAGGCTTTGCTGATTGCTCGGCAAGCTCTCCAAATAGAGCGCTCTCCTGGGTGCATGCGATAACAATAGAGTCACTGCCATCAAACGCTTTAATGACCGAACCAAGCTCCTGCCTACACAAAGAGGTATGCATAGTGAGCCCTAAAGCCTTTGAATCTAAAGGCATGGTTCCATTGCAATTACAGACTAATTTTTGACTCATGGATTTCTTCTTAACTGTTTTTCTTATCTACAGGCAAAGAATCTTTATTCCCCGCCTCCTGAATAGAGGTTTCTGAGGATGTTAAATCAGCCTGAGGAGTTAGGGGTAAGGCCTGCCCGTCAGGTTCAGGCAATTGATTAGTAGCAGTTTGCACGCTGGGCGCTTCTTCAGCGCCATCTTTACGGAAAATATTGAGCATGTCCGATTGCACCATACGCTTGAGCATTTCCAGTGGAATTGGATCGGGCCTAGAGTAATCATCTATATAGATATCTAGACCATCCATCACATTAAAGTGTGGATCAGAAAACATCTTCTTCATTGCAGCTTGTTGAACTGCGGGATCTACATCCGGCCTCATAAAAGCCGAGAAATCAGGGGCAAGGCGATCTATTTTCTCAACGTCCTCCAGAGTCGCCGACGGAAGCATTTCTTGAGTATCCGCCGAAGACTCCTTTAGCTCAGAGCTGTCTGCTAATTCTCGCTTACCCTGGTCAGCCGATATTTTCTCAGCCTCAAGCGGCTCCCCAGACTTAAGACGCGACCAACGACCCAGAAATCCGCCAGCCATTAATCTTTCACCCCACGATTGGCGCCCTTGAAAGATTCGGGGCGATGACGCTTTTTGGGTTCAGGGCGGTAATGCTCATTAACAAATTCCTGCAACCAAGAGGCATGCTCCGAAGCTAAAGGAACACTATCAACAGACTCACCACCATCTAACAAGCGACCTGCTTCGTTATAGCTGACACTGATGCGATGCGGAACAGCAATTGTTAGCTCAGATTTAGTCGCCTCGATAGATTGAGCATCAATATAGCGCTCGATATCTTCTTCTAAACGCCACATCACAAACCAACAAGGTTGAGTTGCCGAGAGGTTGAGGTAGTAGCCCTCACCTTCATCCGGAAAAAGATTCAACTCATAACCCGTAAATAACCAAGACTCACCCTCATCATCGCGTCCCAAAAACCGCCCAATAATTTTGTTTTCCACATTTGCAGAATTAGTGTATTGACCAAAATCTGGCAACACTTCCTGTGGCGCCCATCGATATGAAATCCAGGGGTTATCAACAAACTGCTTGCGCATGAGTACCGCAAAACGCATATGGCCTTAAGTATTCTGAACCACGATGTTGGGAAATTTACTGCTCATATCTTTTGAGAGTGCTGCAACCTTAATGGCTACTTGTCTTGCAATAGCCTTATAAATTACACTGATAGCGCCATCCGGATCGGCCACCACTGTTGGGCGACCTGCATCAGCCTGCTCACGAATAGATAAGTTCAGGGGCAATGAGCCTAAAAAGTCTACGCCGTACTCTTGACACATCTTCTGGCCGCCACCCGTACCAAATACGTGCTCTTCATGACCACAACTTGGGCAGATATAGGTACTCATATTTTCGATAATGCCCACAATCGGCACGCCGACCTTCTCAAACATCTTTAAGCCCTTGCGTGCATCAAGCAAAGCAATATCTTGAGGCGTAGTAACAATCACTGCGCCAGTAACGGGCACCTTCTGCGCAAGTGTCAATTGAATATCTCCGGTACCAGGAGGCATATCCACAATCAGGTAATCCAAATCGCGCCAACGGGTTTGACGCAGTAATTGCTCCAAGGCAGATGTCACCATGGGGCCGCGCCACACCATAGGGGCATCATTGTCAATTAAGAAACCAATTGAACTTGCTTGAAGGCCATGACCTTCCATTGGCTCCATTGTATTTTCTTCAACCGATTCAGGTCTACCGGTAATACCCAGCATCATCGGCTGACTTGGGCCATAGATGTCAGCATCCAGCATGCCAACTTGTGCGCCCTCAGCAGCTAATGCCAATGCGAGGTTGACTGCAGTGGTCGATTTTCCGACTCCACCCTTACCGCTAGCGACTGCAATAATATTTTTGACGCCTGGCAACAACTTCACTCCGCGCTGCACTGCATGCGCAACAATTTGGCTGCTGACATTAACGCTGACATTTTTAACATCAGGCAATTCACGGAGAACGGCAATAATTGATTTACGAATAGCATCAAACTGACTTTTTGCTGGATAGCCCAAAACAATATCCAGGCTAATATCGCCACCGTCAACACGCAAGTTTTTAACACTCTTTAACGTTACAAAATCAATTTGGGTGTTTGGGTCAATCAGACCCTTTAATGCTGCTTGCACAGCCTCTACAGTAAGCGCCACCGACTTCTCCTAAGAAAAACAATCCCGCAAGGGGCTCAATATAATTTATTGAGATGTATTACAAATAATGGAATAGTGGGTAGATTAACCGCACATCTAAAAAATTGCTTAAACGAGATCAGGAGATCTCGTCAAATTGACTTAAAAAATGAGGAGACTAAGGTAGTAAACCGCCATAGACATCAATGCAGTCGCAGGAATCGTGAAGATCCAGGCCCAAACGATATTGCCCGCAACACCCCAGCGAACAGCACTGGCACGCTGAGTAGAGCCAACGCCAACAATAGCCCCAGTGATTGTGTGGGTAGTAGATACCGGAACGCCAAGAGCGGTTGCCATAAATAAGGTAATCGCCCCACCTGTTTCAGCGCAGAAACCACCGACAGGTTTGAGTTTGGTGAGCTTCTGACCCATCGTCTTAACAATCCGCCAACCACCAAACATCGTACCCATCGCAATTGCAATGTAACAACAAATAATGGTCCAAGTAGGCGGCATGCTCGCTCCCGCTTCTGCATAACCAGTGATGATCAGCAACAGCCAAATAATACCAATGGTCTTCTGAGCATCATTACCGCCATGACCCAAGCTGTATGCGCTAGCAGAAACTAGCTGTAGACGTCTAAACCAGCGATCGGTTTTGGAGAGGTTGGCATTGCGACAAACCCAAGCTACCAACAACATCATCAAGGAGCCCAGCAAGAATCCAACCAAAGGTGAGATGAAAATAAAAGACACGGTCTTGATAATTCCTGACCACACCAAACCATCAACACCAGCCTTAGGCAAAGCCGCTCCAACGAGGCCGCCAATTAGGGCATGGGAAGAGCTAGAGGGAATGCCGTAATACCAAGTAACCACATTCCAAATAATGGCACCCACGAGGGCTCCAAAGATCACGTGCAAATCTACTGCACTGGGATGAACGATCCCCTTGCCTACAGTAGCAGCAACGCTGAGATGGAAAATGAAAATCGCTAAGAAGTTGAAGAAGGCCGCAAATACAACCGCCTGCTGGGGTTTAAGAACCCCGGTAGAGACAACGGTAGCAATCGAGTTAGCAGCATCATGAAATCCATTCATGAAGTCGAATGCCAAAGCCAGCGCCACCAAAAGCGCTACCACCCAAAATGCGACTTCTATTGAGGCCAACTTATTTAACCTTAAGAATTTTCAAGAACGATGCCTTCAACCAAATTGGCAACATCCTCACATTTATCGGTAACTTCCTCGAGCAACTCATAAATGCGTTGCAGCTTAATCAGCTCTCGCACTTCAATGTCTTCGCGGAATAACTTAGTAATGGCGGTGGAGAGCAAACGATCTGCTCCGGACTCTAGATGGTCGATCTCATCACAAGTCTTCAGGGCTGCCTTTGCAACCTCTGGATCAGAGATGTCTTTTAGCATGCCCACAGCGTTTCTCATACCAATACAACATTGATTGCAGAGCTCAGCCATGTGCAACATCTCATTAGTCATTTGCTTGACGTTATACAAGTGCATGGCTTCCGTGCCGTTCTGAATCAAGTCAGCAACGTCATCCATCGTATTGATGAGGTCAAAAATCTGGTCGCGATCAATCGGCGTAATAAATGTCTTGTGGAGGCGACGATGCACTTCTTTCACAACATCATCGCAAGCGTGTTCTGCGCTATCCACGTCTTGCGTGTATTTCGCACGCAACGCTTCATCGTTGTAATGCTCGATGAATTTCAGAAAAGATTCGGATGCCGCAACAATATGCGCTGCATGCTCATTGAACAATTCAAAGAAATTGCCATCGTGAGGCATTAACTTACTGAAGAACATAATTCACGATCCTTTAGGAACAAAAAGTTGCGAGATTGGCTAACTTGTCGACATTCTAAACAATGCCTTAATTCGATACGGGAAATCCGGCATCTGTTATAAGCTCTGCGGCCAATTCAGGGGAGAGGGTTGTTTCGAGGGTGACAAGTTGAGCTGCCAGGTCAGCCTGTACTTGAGCATGGGGGTCTTGAGCTTGCACCGCCCGTGTAACCGCATTAATACAGCCACCACAAGTCATTCCTGAAACCTTGAGCGTAAACATGACTGCCCCCTTATTTAACTGTCAAAATAGTGCTTGTTGATGGCTTTTTTCCACCCTACGGTAGATTATCTTCCATATGACCCCCCAAAAATCGACTAATTCCGAGTTTTTTACCTTAGATATAGGCGGAATGACCTGCGCCTCATGCGTCAGCCGGGTAGAAAAAGCCTTAGACAAAATTCCTGGGGTTGAGGCGGCCACCGTCAATTTAGCCACTGAGCAAGCACGCGTTCGTATAAAGCGGGGCTCCTCTAACCTAGCGGACATCATTGCCTTAGTTAAAAAAACGGGTTACGAGGCCAAAGAAAGTTCTATTCACAGCCACATAGACAAGAATTCCGCCAAGTCTTTTTGGGCTGCAGATGGCCTAGGCCGGGTCATTCTTAGCTTCTTACTTTCCGCCCCACTCTTTTTACCGATGCTCCTCATGCCTTTTGGCATTCATTGGTCTTTATCGGGTTGGTGGCAATTAGCATTAGCTACACCCGTGCAATTCATATTGGGATGGCGTTTTTACAAGGCAGGCTATAAATCTTTGGTGGCGGGCGCGGGAAATATGGACCTACTCGTTGCCCTGGGCACAAGTGCTGCCTACGGACTAAGCCTTTACATCCTCCTGACCTCAAGTCACGCGCATGAGCTCTACTTTGAGGGATCAGCAGTCATTATTTGCATGGTCTTGTTGGGTAAATGGCTAGAAGCACGTGCAAAGCAACAAACCAGCGAAGCGATTCGCGCCCTGCAAAAACTCTGGCCCGAGCATGCCAAGGTTCTGAATGCGAATCTTGAACTCCAGAGTAATACCGGAATGGGTGCGGACCAATACCGCGACCTGCCTTTAGATCAAATACTGCCCGGGGATCGTGTTTTGATACTCCCTGGTGAAAGAATCCCAGTAGATGGCGTCATTATTTTAGGCAGCAGTCATATTGACGAATCCCTGCTCACCGGCGAAAGCGAGCCCGTTAAAAAAGCAGTGGATTCGAAAGTGATTGGTGGCGCCCTAAATGGTGAGGGCGTGCTTGTAGTAATTGCTCAAGCAGTTGGTGTTGAAAGCGTGCTCTCGCAAATCATTAACTTAGTCGAAGAAGCCCAAACTCAAAAAGCGCCTATTCAAAAATTAGTGGATCAGGTAAGCGCTATTTTTGTGCCCACCGTCATTGTTCTTGCAATCATTACCGGCATAGGCAACTGGCTTTACTTTGACTCAATATCTACCGCCATATTGCGGGCCGTCTCCGTCCTAGTTATTGCCTGTCCTTGTGCGCTCGGCTTAGCCACACCAGCCGCAATCATGGCCGGCACTGGAATAGCTGCACGCTTTGGCATTCTGATCAAGGATCCACAAGTGCTGGAGCTGGCGCATAGACTCAATATCGTTGCTTTTGACAAGACCGGCACACTAACCATTGGCAAACCACGGATGCTTGCCCTCGTCCCATTAAATGCCTCAGATAGCGATACCGATCAAATTCTTGCAACTGCTGCAGGCCTGCAACTGGGAAGTGAGCACCCTCTGGCCATAGCCTTGATTGATGCGGCCAAAGAAAAGGGTATTACACCCATCCCCACTTCAGGCAGCAAAGGGTTGCCTGGTATTGGCATTGAAGGGACCCCAAGTACCGGCTCCTTTGCAGGCCAAACCCTCCGTTTGCAAAGTGTGGTCTCACTCGAGGGCAGCAATCAATACGCTACTATTTTGGCGGGAGCACAGGCTTATTTTGAACAAGGTCAAACTGTTTCTGTATTGATGAACTTTGATGGTGAAGGTAGCGATGGCAGTAAAACAACATCGCCAATTGCATTGATTGCCTTTGGTGATGAACTGAAGTCGAATGCCAAACCAGCAGTCGATGCACTACATGCATTACATATTCGGACGGTAATGCTCTCTGGCGATAATTTGGCTGCCGCAACCCGCGTAGGAAAAACGATCGGTATTGATGAAGTCTTTGCTCAGATCATGCCTAGCAATAAAGCAGAAATTATTCAAAAACTGCAAACCCCAATTGAAGGTAAGAAACATTTTGTAGCGATGGTTGGCGATGGCGTCAACGACGCGCCAGCATTAGCGATGGCAGATGTTGGTATGGCGATGTCTACTGGCACTGATGTAGCAATGCAAGCCGCAGGCATTACCTTAATGCGAGGCGATCCCACTTTAGTCGCGGATGCGATTGACGTCTCCAAGAAAACTTGGAACAAGATTCGTCAAAATTTATTTTGGGCGTTTGCATTTAATACGATTGGTATACCGATGGCAGCATTGGGTTATTTGTCACCGATGCTGGCTGGGAGCGCAATGGCACTATCTAGCTTTTGCGTATTAAGTAATGCCCTACTCTTGAAGCGCTGGCGCCCTACGCACACTTAAGCTATTTGGGGTTTCTGCGCAGTAACTCAATGTCGCCATAGAGAGCCCGAGTCTCCGATTTAGTGTTATCAGTATCAGTAAGAAGTGCGATGCCAATGATATTGCCGGGCGACTCACCATAAGCCAGTTTGTAATCTGCCGCCAAATCTCGCTCATGTTTGCGCCATTCCCCCAGGCTATCCCAACCAGAGTCCACCACAATCATCTTGACGCGAGAGGTATGTGCGTTATTCAAAACAGTGTTGACTGGATTCTTGCCTGACCAGATATACATCACCGTGGCATAAGGCATCTCTTGGCCGCTAATCAAACTAGCCATCTCAAAGGTCAGTTTTTCTTTTAAGGGGAGCTTAGATTTATTGCCATCAAAGGCTACCAAGATACGGAGCGGCGCATCGTCACGTTGACTATCCGCATTATCTGCTTGCGGCATTGCCCCTACCGCCTTCCATTCCCATTGAAGCCATAAGTTTTGCGCCGAGCGGGGTCGAAGCTTTACCGCAAGACCGGAGGCTGATGTTTTCGAATTGGCGGAAAGTACGGTGCGACCCTGATAATTCTCGAGACGGTAAAGCGTGTTCTTTTTATAAGGTGCAATGCGATAGAAATGCCAACCTTCAGGCATACCATCACGCGGCTTCTCAGCCGAGAACTTCGGTAAATCCTCTTGCGCAGGTAATTGATCGGCATTAAACGCTTGCCCCGACTCATTTTCAATCGAATTCCCGGTCAAGCCGGCACAACCCACCAAAAAGGTGACCACAAGAATCAAAACTAATAGGGCTCGAAAGTGGTTTTTTGTCAGCATCTCTTCGATTGTCCCAAAGAATCGGGGGCTTAAGTCTAAAATCATCATATGCGCCATCAATCTCCATCAAGCTGGGCCGCCATCAGCATCTGTATTGCCGCAGTAGTGCATTTTGCACTCGGCTTCTCGATTGAGTTCTCTGTGGATGAAGCTCATTACGCTTTATATGCAAAACATCTCGCTTGGAGTTATTTTGATCACCCGCCACTGGTCGGCTGGATTCAGTGGCCTCTAGTTACCCTAACTTCTTCAGAGGGGATCATTCGCTTGGTTCCGGAATTGCTATGGGTGAGCTCTACCTTCCTTGTCTATCAAGTGACTTTAGAAATTCATCGCTTGATGCAGGGACATAATGCAGGCTACCTCAGCAATACCCTTCCCTCGCCCAAGCTATGTGGGTTCATGGCTATTCTTGCAATCATTGCAGCCCCACTGCCCCATGTTTTAGCAATTGGTCTTTTGCCTGACACCCTACTTGCACCTTTAAGCCTAGGACTCATGTTGATGGCCTTACGCTGGACCCGAAAGGATCGATTCTCACTTGCAGACTGGATCCTTACCGGCTTGCTGCTCGGCTTAGCAGGTCTTAGCAAGTACACCGCTGCCTTTACTGCATTTGCTTTGCTATTGGTATTTTTAGCCTCGCCCAAAAAAGCCTGGATCACTAAAGCTGGTTTCTGGATCGCGGCAGCAATCGCCTTAACAGTAATTAGTCCCGTACTTTACTGGAACTGGATCAACGACTGGATCTCATTTAAATATCAAATTGCTCATGGCAGCGGTAGCACTTGGGCATGGCGCAGGGTTGCAGCATTTACGGGCATTCAGATTGCGTGCTTCGGACCGCTCCTACTTTTAGGCGCCTATCTATTTATCAAGAATTGCTTGCACTCACAGAAGTTCGTTCTCATTGCTTTGTTGAGCTTCTTTGCAATCCCATTCGCAATTTTTGCTGCGCTATCAGGAGGCGGCAGCCTACCCCACTGGACCACTCCCGCTTGGTTTTGTCTTGCGCCTTTTGCCGGCATTGGCCTGGCTAAAGCATGGGCCTTGCAATATCGCATGGCAATTCGCGCCCTACTTATTGGACAGCTATTGATTTGCTTGCTGGGTTTTGGATTTGTTTTGGCTGGGGGCATCAATACAGCAGCCATTAAATCCAACCCAATCGCCGATCTCTACGGCTGGAAACTCGCTGGCCAAAAAGCAGCCCAGTTGGCCGAGGCCACTAAATCAAACGGTATCGCAGTGCAAAACTGGACTCTGGGCAGTAGAGTAGCTTGGTATGCCAGCCCCCTACCTATCTTCATTTTGGATGAGCGACAAGATCAATTCGATCTCTGGTTTGGGCGATTACCGGCGGGTGCAAGCGTCCTACTCATTAACTGGTCCGGAATGGCTTTCAAGCCACCGGTCGGGGGCAATCTGTCTTTTGAGCTGTGTGAACCTCTAGATAGCCTAGAAATAATCCGATTTGGGCGGGTTTTATCGAAATTTGACTATAGCCTCTGTCGCAACTGGCAAGATGCTGGGTTAGCACGTTAATTCCTTAAATTTAAGACCATTTCAGGACCCTTCGGCGCTCAAGGCATTATCCTTACGCCTATGAGTTCACAACCCCAAGCCACCCCAAAAGCCACATCTGGGTGGAAAGCAATCCTCAAGCGGGCCTGGCCCACTATTCGCATTTTGCTATCTGTCGGCCTTCTGTGGAAAGCAAGCAGCGGAATCGATTGGCATGCACTTTTAGATTCAGGAATTCAAATGCAGCCCTGGTGGTTTATGGCTGCGGTCCTAACCATGTTGAGCGCCTTTATTTGTGGCGGATTGCGCTGGGGATTTTTGATGCGCAAGGTCGGCTTTCACGGAAGTCTCACAAAATTTGTGGTCCTCTACTTTGCTGGTGGACTGATTAACCAAGGCTTGCCAAGTACGCTTGGCGGAGATAGCTATCGTGCCATTACAGCAACCCATTTAAATGGCAGCGGCAAATTAACCGAAGCAAAGGAGCTCGATGAAGAACTTCATCACTCAGTTGACTTGGAGCATGCCGCCCCCAAACTGCGCCTGAGTTTTTCAATGGTTTTGGTAGACCGCCTCCTTGGTTTAGCGGGAAATAATTTACTGGGCGGACTCGGTCTGATTCTAGGTGGTGCAACTTTAGCTGCCTGGGGAACAGACTTGGGTTACGGCGTCACTGGCATCATGGTTGTAGCGGGTTTATTTATCGCTGCAATTTTGGCCTGGGGTCCTAGCTGCAATCTCTTGCAAAAATTATTGGACCGCCTGCAAATGAACCACGCCCTGCCAGGCATTAAGCTGGCGTTTTCTTGGCCCATGAATGTGGCACAGGCTGCATTTGCAATTGGGATTCACTTTCTCACGATCTTGACACTCTTATGTTGTCTAAAGGCGTATGGAGTAGATGCCCCCATTGAAGCTCTCATGATTGGATTGCCCGCTCTGAGTCTGCTACTGATGCTCCCCATCAGCATCTCCGGCTGGGGCCTGCGAGAGGCCACACTTTCCTCCGTTCTGGCATTGTGGGGTGTAAGCCCATCCATCACCGTCCTGGCCTCCATTAGCTACGGCGCCATTACAGTCCTATCTGTATTACCTGGCGCTTACTTTTTATTAAAACGGAAATAATTCTTTAGAGCCCTACTATGAGCATTAGCGTTAACACCATGCGTGCAATCGACCACTGGGTCGGGGTACCACTCTGCGCAGTAGCAAGTCCAATAGTTACCTTGGTTGATCGCGTCAAGAATATCTTTACTCGCGACCTAGAAGCCCCACGCAAACTACTCTTCATTGAATTATCGGAAATGGGTAGCGCCATCTTGGTTGATCCAGCCATGCGCAATGCACAGGCCCGTGGTGCTGAATTATTTTTCCTGATATTCAAAAGTAATCGCGCCAGCCTCTCTTTACTAAATACGGTCAAGCCTGAGAATATTTTTACAATTGACTCTTCCAGCCTGGGTGGCTTGATTATAGATACATTTAAATTTTTAATAGTAGCCCGCAAACACCAGATAGATACCGTAGTTGATTTGGAATTATTCTCCCGATTTACTGCGCTACTCACAGGTCTTTGTGGTGCACGTCGTCGCGTGGGTTATCACATCTTTCATGGTGAGGGCTTGTGGCGCGGATTTATGCTAACTCGTAAAGTGCATTACAACCCGCACATCCATATTACGAAGAATTTCCTGTCTCTGATTCATGCGGCATTTGCCAAAGAGATTGAAGTGCCATTTAGCAAAATCCATATTGCAGATTCTGAAGTTCACTTAGAGCAAGCAGTAATTGATCCGACAGTCTTGAACAAAGTGAGCGAGCGCATTGAGAAACTTGCCGCAGATGCCAGCATTGCATTTAAGCAAGGTCAGCAACGCCTCATTTTGGTAAATCCCAATGCCAGCGACTTATTGCCGCAAAGACGTTGGGCGCAGCAGCGCTTTTCTGAGCTCATTCAAGGATTAAACCAACGCTATCCAAACGATCTCATCCTCATCACTGGCTCCCCCGCTGAATTTCAGTATGTTGAAAAGGTGCGTGTAGTTGCCAATGTTAATAATGCCCTGAACTTTGCGGGCCAAGTTAGCTTCGCAGAACTGCCGCCGCTCTACACGCTATCTGATGTCATGGTAACCAACGATTCTGGTCCCGGCCACTTCTCTGCTGTTACTCCATTGCGTACAGTCGTCCTATTCGGACCAGAAACCCCGGCACTCTATGGATCGGTTGGTAAGTCAATTTCGATTACAGCCAATTTAGCATGCTCTCCCTGTGTCAGCGCAGCCAATCATCGCAAGACACCATGTCACGACAATGTCTGCATGCAGGCCATTACTGTTGCGCAAGTACTAGAGAAGATGGTGCATCAGCTAAATGAAGCCGATCAAGAGCGGGCACGATAATTCGCATGATTGAGCAGCGCAAATCGGTTTTAGCAATTGCATCTTTTTGGACCTGGTGTATTCCGCTTTTACCACTGGGGCTAGCAATTGCTATTTACTATGCCGAATTACAAACCTCGACATTTTTATTCATCAATCGATATACCCAGCTTCTTCCAGACACCTTATGGACTTGGCTTACTTTCATAGGTAATGGCTGGGGTATCTTTGCACTTTGCTTCCCTCTTTTGTTGTTGGCACCCCGATTACTGAGCGCCGGCCTTTTAGCCTCACTCATTGGTGGCGCGTTTAGCCAAATCATTAAACCTTTTTTAGACTTCCCTCGCCCTGCTGGGGTATTAGCTCTGGAAGATTTCTATCGCATTGGCGAGCCCTTGCTGCATAGGGCCATGCCCTCCGGCCACACACTCACAGCTTTTGCGGTCGCTTCTGGAATTTACTTTGCAAGTGATCGAGAAAAAAGATCGTCTTTGTGGTGGGTCTTCATCATTGCCGGCTTTGCAGGCATCTCACGCAACGCACTTGGCGCTCACTGGTTTACCGATGTACTGGCAGGCTGCGCTATTGGACTGTGGTCGGGGATGCTTGGTGCTGTAGTAGCTCAATTCATTCCGGATACCCAGCTAGCACCTAATAAAATTGGCCCCCGCTTGCTTGCATTCGGAGGTCTCGTGACAATCTACGCCCTACTTACACAAACCTTAGACTCCGAACTGAATCAGTCTTTGCAGTATGCCTGTGTGGCATTAATTAGTATCACCCTGACTTTATTTATTAAAGCGCAAAAACCTAAGGCTATTTAAAGATGTTTAGTTATCGCCATGCTTTTCATGCAGGTAGTCATGCTGACATCCTGAAGCATCTCGTATTGATTCATCTAGTTGACTACCTACAAGAAAAACCGGGTGCCCTGACTATTGTTGACACGCATGCTGGCGCTGGAATTTACAGTCTAGTAGATGGCTTTGCTACAGTCAGCAAAGAGGCGGACCAAGGAATTGATCGCTTAGCTACATTTGCCAAGAATAACCCTGTAAGCTCAGGGATTGCCAATTACCTCGATTGCATTCGCGTAGAGAATGCTGAGGATGACATCACGGTCTACCCAGGATCCCCATTTATTTTGGCGCACTTACTCAGAACGCAGGATCGCCTGAAGCTCTTTGAGCTACATCCTAAGGAGATTGATATCTTGCGCCATAACATCGGCGAACTTAGGCAGTCGAAGCAAATCGACATTTATGCAGAGGACAGCTTTGCAAGGTTGAAGGGGTTAATGCCGCCACCCAGCAGACGTGGGCTGGTATTGATTGACCCCTCTTATGAAGATAAGCAAGACTACCGATATCTCGAAACCGCTATGGAGGAAGCGCTACACCGCTTTGCTACCGGGTGTTATGCAATCTGGTATCCATGTCTCTCCAGAAGAGAATCAGCCGCCCTACCGGATCATATGAAAAAGATTGCAGCGGCCCATAAGCGCTCTTGGCTACATGTTGAACTTCGAGTTGAAAACGCACCTAAAGAGCGTCGGCTTCAGGCCAGTGGCATGTTTGTCATAAATCCACCCTGGACCCTAGAAAAACAGCTAGCCGAAAGTCTACCCATTCTCGTTAAAGCGCTGGGGCAAGATAGTGGCGCTGGATTTGTATTAAAGAGCTTTGAGGCTTAAAACTTTAGGGTCTTTTTAGTCCAGCACCTGGATCAGGATTTCATTACGACGCATGAATGGCAAAGTCCAAGGTGGGTTATAGCGCGCAAACTGAGGCTCACCAATTGGCTTTAAATTCTTAGTCTTGATCCAATCGCGCAGCGCCTGAGTTTTTTCCTTCACCTTCTCTTCATTATAAAAACCAGAAAAGGTAATTACCGCCCTTTTCTCTGCAGGCACTTCTCTTATTTTGATCTGCGGATTTATCGGCTTAGGTAAGCTTGCCATGGTGTATTCCGAGGGCATCACAAAGGACACAGTCCATTGATTGCCAGCGCCCACAGGAAGCATGTTGCTCTCGATGATTACAGGAGCAGTCATGGCAATCTTCGCACTCTTATTTTGATCGCTTGGCTCTATTCCAACGGGGGCGGTCATTGAAATTTTTTCAGAGACCTGATTACTCCCAAAGATATAAGCGGCAATTAAGCGAAATCCCTGGCTAGAAGCGGCATCTAAGTCACCGCCCACTTTGACTTCCGCAGCAATGAGGGGCGCATAGGAACGCAACTCAAATGGTTCAGATTTATCGAGAAGGACGTACTTTGGTTCTTCGACCGCCATTGCAGCACTCGCAATCAATAAGCTGGTTAAAAATGCTAATACTCGCAAATGGAGCCCCTTAATAAGGATTTTCTACCACTGAGACTGAATACTAAATCCTGATGCGTCATATTGAATATGCGCTTGCGCACCCACCGGTAAAGTTAGCTTCTCGGCCTGATGCCCAAAGGGCAGACCAGTGAGCACGGGAATGCTTTCAGGCAGACGCTTGACGATGGCATCAATAGCGCTTTCCAACGTATAGCCACGATCGTTATCATAAAGACGGTATGCAGAGAATCCACCCAAGAGGATGGCACTTTGATTACTCAAGACACCGGCATCCAATAATTGCATCAACATGCGCTCAATCCGATAAGGATGCTCATTCACATCCTCTAGAAATAAAATCCCGCCCTGGGTTTGTTGCCGACTTGGTAAATAAGGGGTTCCAAGTAGGCCCGACAATACGGTTAAATTTCCACCCCAGAGCATTCCAGATGCCCGGCCTGTATTAGAGTTTTTTAAGAAGGGTTGCGCAACTTGGATGAGGCAATCTAATTTGCGCTCGCTCATCGCTTTCTGAAAGTGTTCCCACATAAATGCATTGGGAACAACACCCTCACCCTGTTCGCCCTGACAAGCAAAATCAAAATTGAGCATTGGACCAGCCAAAGTAACTGCGCCAGTTTTAGCTAGTAAGCCCAACTGAAAAACCGTGAAATCACTGTGCCCACAAATCTGCAGACCATCCTTGATGGTTTTAGCAATTGCACTCCATTCAATACCAGGAAGAATGCGGTGCAAACCATAGCCACCGCGCATAGCTACAACAGTGGTGTTGGGAGATATATTCGCAAGTTGATTGATTTCAGCTAAACGATCTGCATCCGAGCCGGCAAAACGTTGCTCAACTCGGTTTACGCAATCAGAGTTTAAAACCGCACAACCCTGCTGCTTGAGCCACTCAATACCAGCTAACGGGCTTCGAGTATCTAAACTCGCCCCGGATGGAGCAATCAAATGAATTTTATTCAACGCCGCTCCTTAAAGAAAGTACGCAGTATTTGCCCGCACTCTTCGCTCATAATGCCACCCTCAACCTGGGTCTGGTGGTTAATCTGTTTTTCAGAAAATATATTGAGCACGCTTCCTGCGGCACCTGTTTTAGGATCGGCAGCCCCAAATACCACGCGCTCAACTCTGGCATGCAACATCGCCCCAGCACACATAGTGCATGGCTCTAAAGTAACGTACAAGGTTGTGCCTGGCAGACGATAGTTGGATTCCTGTTGGGCAGCAGCCCGCAAAGCCATCATCTCGGCATGAGCACTGGGGTCACTATTGCTAATTGGCTGATTGAAGCCTGTTGAGATGATTTGACCGTCGCGCACCAGCACGGCCCCCACTGGAACCTCACCAGCAACTGCAGCGAGCCTGGCTTGATCCAGGGCTTGCTGCATAAATTGGCGATCAAGCTCTGCTTGCATTCTGCTTCTTAAGGATGGGAAACGTCGGCCCAGCAATTGGGGGTTTCATAAAGGCGAATAGATGCAAGCTTGAGGCGACCATCAAAAGCTTTTTCAAAAACGGGTTGCAAGACTCTAAAGGCTGCACTAGCTAAGTTCTCAACAGTTGGAACATTCTCCATGACTACGGTCTTGTGATTAGGGATGGAGTTTAAATAATCCACTAATCCTGCATCTTCTTTGGCCACCAGAAACGCATGGTCCCAAGGCTCCACTACATACTGATTCGTGAGACGCTTAATATCCCCAAAATCCAAGACCATGCCATCATCCGCCTTACCGGGATGATCAGCAATCACACCAGTCAGCGTGACTTCAATTGCGTAGCGATGGCCATGCAAATGGCGGCACTGCCCACCATGATTGGGAATGCGATGACCCGAGTCAAACTCTAGTCGACGAGTAATGGAAATGGCTTCTTGCTTAGTGATCATAATTACTCTTCTGAATACTTAAATACTGCTTTATAAAACCGCTATCGAATACCGATTATTTTATGGGTCTGCACACTCAAGCGCCACAATGGCCGCTTTTGACATAGGCGAACTGCCAATGCCATATTGTCTTGGAGATTTGGACCATCCATCGCCTGCAAAAATCGATTGCGGTAATCCATCTTCTCAAATCGAGCCAATAGAGTCTCAATGGAACTATGGCTAGCTTGAGGAATAACAAGCTTAATCTCATCAGCCTGCAATACAAGCAGCTCAGAGCCAGCTTTAGGGCTTACGCATACCCAGTCAATCCCATTGGGAACTTTGATCGTTCCATTAGTTTCAATAGCAACAGCAAAGCCTTTTGCATGCAAAGCATCAATCAACGCAGCATCAAGTTGCAGCAATGGTTCTCCGCCAGTAAAAACAACATAGCGTTGCTGAGGACCGGCCGAAGTGCTGTTCCATGCCTCCTCTATGGCGTCCGCTAACTGAGAGGCGGTTTCAAACTTTCCACCACCAGCACCATCACTGCCCACAAAGTCGGTATCGCAAAATTGGCAAACTGCAGTGGCACGATCTTCTTCTCGACCACTCCATAGGTTGCAGCCAGAAAAACGACAAAATACAGCCGCACGACCAGCATGGGCGCCCTCACCCTGAAGGGTCGGAAAGAGTTCTTTTACGGTATACATAGCTAAGTGCTGATTTTAAGCGCTTTACTTACTTCCAGGACACAAGTTCCCACTCTAAATAATCTTCCCAAAGGGCGTTACTCCAGAACATACCAGCCCATAGATAGCGTCCGTAGCCACGGCGGATGACCCAACGACCTACCTCAGGTGATAGCCACATATCTTCCTGGCGATAGCTGGCCACCCTAAAAACGTCATTGCTCTCAAAATAAGGTGCTTCATTTCGATATTTCAAGGTGGAAAATTGACCCGCAGGGACAGTTACGCCCTCCCACTGAAGCGCTGACACACTCAAGCCCCAGTAATAACTACTATCAGGGTAAGCAACAACTTGGTAACGAGTGCGGTAAAAGCCTGACCATCCCGGAACCATCTGCTCAGGCCACAAAGGTAAGGCCTGCTGAAATTTTTGAGGAGGGCTCCAATGTGGATCCTGAAGGATATAACCCCAAGGCTCCTGGATTTCATCTGGAAGTGGCCCAGCTTTTAAACCGCTTCGTTGAATCCGAACCTGAGACCCTATGGAAACCACTTTTTCAGTAACAATATCAACCAACTCTTGATTGAAAACATTGCGAACGTGATAGACCCATTGCTGCCCCACTTGTGGCGCCCTCACCGCAGGAGGGTTTATGGGCTGAGGCAAGGGTGTTGAGGGCGGATAAGGCTGCGCAGAGATACAGGCTGCCAGCAAAGCTGGCAATCCCAGCAATAGAAGTTTTGATACAGCGTTTATTTGTAAGAGCTGAGTTGCCACTGATAACTACCTTCTAGGATTGCACCCCCAATTTGCCCTTGAATTTGATAGGAGCCAGATGCTTCTCGGGCAACCCAACGACCAATCTGCGGAGCAAACCACACCGTGTCTTTGCGGATGCAATCGACTTTATTTGGATCATCACTCTCATAATTAATGAGCGTTTGAAAACGCAGTGCTACAAACTCTCCGGCTGGAACAGTAATTTTTTCCCAGCCCTGAACGCTCATATATTCCTGCCAATTCATTCTGTATTCAGGATTTCCAGCAATGCTGTATTTAGTGGTGAACTGCTTTCCCCAATTAACAGAAAGTTGCTCCGGCCAAAGCGGCAAAGATGGATTGAAATTCAGTAAGCGTGGCCACTGGGTATCTGTAGAAACCATGCCCCATGAAGTTTGTACTTCACTAGGCAATTGGGTGCCATCAGATGTCATACGGTCAATCACAATATTGGAGCCAATACTGGCAACACGTTCATTGATAACATCCAAGGTTTTGCCATTGAAGGCATCCCTCTTAATATAAGTCCACTCCTGCCCCACTTGCGGCAGACGAACTAAGGGAAGAGGCTTTGGTTGAGTCACTGGAATGCCATGCTCATAAGAAAGACCACCACAAGCTACTGGGGCCAAAGCGGCTGATGCGATGAAAGTGCGGCGAGATAAATTCATGGTTCTACCCCTAGAGATTGAATGAAGTAACTGAGAAAAGATTAGCTATGCAAAAGTTTATATATATCTCAATATTTTGGCTATTTTATTGCGCCCCACTGAGGCCTTTGGAATTTCAGGCATATCAAACCAGCGATGCACATCCTCCTCAAAGCCAACACCATGCATAAAGTTATAAATCGCTTTTTTAAGGCCCGCACCAAGAAGCTCATGATCAACACCGCTCGGATCAATAAATGCGACATCATTTTTTGCAAAACTGATCTCCGGCAAGGGCACCAAAGAAATACCATAGGCTTTTGGATCTAGACCTACTGGGGAATGCACAGTACATGTAAATCGATGAAAGAAACCACTCTGAATACACCCATTTTCAAAAAGCTGACGAACGTACTCAAGAGAATCGACAGTTTCTTGAACAGTTTGTGTGGGGAACCCATACATCAGATAAGCGTGGACCAGGATGCCTGCATCAGAAAAGCCTTTAGTCACTTGAGCAACTTGCTCAACTGAAACACCTTTTTTCATGAGGTCTAGCAGCCTATCTGATGCCACCTCCAATCCACCAGACATAGCTATACAGCCGCTTTGTGCCAGCAACTCGCTTAACTCAGGAGTAAATGTTTTCTCAAATCGGATATTTCCCCACCAAGAAATTACCACCTTGCGACGAATTAATTCCTCAGCAAGGGCTTTTAATATTTTAGGCGGCGCTGCCTCATCCACAAAATGAAAGCCGGTCTGGCCAGTCTCTGCAACAATTGCCTCAATGCGATCAACTAGAAGGCTTGCTGAAGCAGTTTCGTAACGAGAAATGTAATCCAGACTTACATCACAGAAACTGCACTTTTTCCAATAACAGCCATGGGCCACAGTGAGCTTGTTCCAACGCCCATCACTCCACAGACGATGCATGGGATTGAGCATATCCAATAATGATAAATAGGAATTCAGTGGCAGGCCATCCCACGTTGCAGTTCCCACGTCCTCAAAAGGAACATCAGGCTCCTGCCAGTTAACATAGCGGACCTGATGATTCGCATTGCAAATAAATGTACGAACCAATCTCTCCGCAGAGCGCTTGCCGCTTAAATGCTCTATCAGCGCAAGTAAAGGTCGCTCACCAGAATCCAGGGTGATGTAATCCACAAAATCAAATATGCGGGAATCGCTTAACTCACGTAACTCCGTATTAACGTACCCGCCACCAAGACCAATTTTGATGCTGGGGTAATGTAGCTTGATGGTTTGAGCAATTCGCAATGCGGCGTACATTGCGCCAGGAAATGGAACCGACAATAGAACGAGAGTTGGCTTATGTTTCTCAATTGAAGACTTTGTTAGATCTTGCAAATGCAAGTCCATTAATGTGGGGTTAGCCATCAAGGCATCCGCCAAAGGCGTAAACGTAGGCTGGCTACCCGCCAATGATTCTGCATAGCGGACAAATTCAAAACGCTCATCTACCGCATCACGGAGTACATCGGATAAATCATTGAGGTATAGAGTTGCCAAATGACGCGCTCGATCCTGGGAGCCTAATGCGCCAAATGCCCAGGCCAATGAATCGCCATCCCCTTCCTCATCGTAAGCATCTAAAGATACAAAACGTGGGCCCTCGGGCAATAAGCTGCGGCCATTAATGCGATGAGCAAGGGTACTATCGCGCCCCTGCAAAAATGCAATCACTAAAGCAATGGTACTTTGGTAAGCAGCAAAGTAATCCAGAAAGAAATTGACGCTCCCACTGCGATTTTCTTCGGGGATCTTCAGTGCTTGATCTTTCATCTCTAGTAAACCTTGCGGAGTAAAGAAACCAAGGACCAAGGCTAATGCCAAGTCTTCTTGAGCTGCATCAAAACCTTGTGATCGCAAGAAACCAGTGAGATAAGCCGTTGATGGATACGGCGTATTGAGCTGCGTCATTGGCGGAATGAGGCTGAGAATTTTCATGCTACTTGAGCCTTATTCTCGCCAAGCGGCTCTAGCAAGCTCAATTCTTCAGACGTAAATCCTGCTTGCTCACGCGCCTCGAGATTAAATGGCCCTCTCAAAGTTGGCGCACGATATTTCTCGGCCAACTCTCGATAAGTCGTAATTGGGGATAAGTTGTCATTGGTACATAAGAAATTAAACCAACGATTGCCAACAAGTACATGACCAATTTCATCATGAAGAATGATTTCCAGAATCTCTACGGCGCGATCATCTTTGATTTGCTTGAAGCGATCCCGAATCTCCGGAACCGCATCAAGACCTCTTGCTTCCATTGTCCTGGGAACTAAAGCCATTCGAGCTATTACTGAATCGGTTGTTCTCTCAACCATCTCCCACAAACTATTGTGAGCCGGGAAATCGCCGTAGCCAAATCCAAAGAGCGCTAAATGGGCATTAATCAAACTGAAGTGGTAGGACTCTTCTTTGGCAACTCTGAGCCAGTCTTCGTAATAAGCCTTAGGCATGTTCGGAAAACGCCAAATCGCATCCAGCGCTAAATTCATGGCATTAAATTCGATATGCGCGAGGGAATGCCACAGAATAGCT
Organism: Burkholderiaceae bacterium; assembly: GCA_947448625.1. Lineage (GTDB taxonomy): Bacteria > Pseudomonadota > Gammaproteobacteria > Burkholderiales > Burkholderiaceae > Polynucleobacter. The sequence continues at coordinate 79,644 of CANFOT010000005.1, forward strand.
CTACCCTCAACCGTATCCATTCTTCTTTTGGGAACAAACTTCGGCGCTACTAAGTCTGGCTTAGTAGGCCGCCCAGGAAGATGAAGGTGTTGGGTGCCAAGGTTGCCAGAAGGATCCAAGGCAACGCGCCCAGCTTGATACTCATCGAATAAATGCGCTAGCTGGCTAACCTTGGATTGCAGATTGGTATTTGCCAGTATTGCGAGGGAAGTTTCTCGTAACTCAAGCATGGATATGGGCAAAGGCAGACTTAAGCTGCCTATTCCCACTCAATAGTTGCCGGTGGTTTTCCACTGATATCGTAGACCACACGATTAATGCCACGTACTTCATTAATGATTCGATTGGATACTTTGCCGAGTAAGTCATGCGGCAAATGCGCCCAGTGTGCAGTCATAAAATCTTGTGTTTGCACGGCTCTTAGCGCTACAACATATTCATAGGTTCTGCCATCGCCCATGACGCCTACAGACTTCACCGGCAAGAACACGGCAAAGGCTTGGCTAGTGAGGTCATACCAAGATTTCTGACTCACCTCATCAATCGTATTGCGTAGCTCTTCAATGAAGATAGCATCAGCGCGCTGCAAAAGACTTGCAAAATCAGATTTCACTTCGCCTAAGATGCGCACACCAAGCCCAGGCCCTGGGAATGGATGGCGATATACCATCTCACGTGGCAGACCTAAAGCAACGCCTAGTTCACGTACCTCGTCTTTAAATAATTCTCGTAATGGCTCAAGTAGCTTGAGGTGCATATCTTCAGGCAAGCCACCCACGTTGTGGTGACTCTTAATCGTATGTGCACCCTTCTTGCCTTTACCGGCAGACTCAATGACGTCTGGATAAATAGTGCCTTGAGCAAGCCACTTGGCATTTTGAATCTTGCCGGATTCAGCCTGGAAAATCTCAACGAATTCTTTTCCAATGATTTTCCTCTTAGCTTCTGGATCAGCAACGCCAGCAAGTTCAGACATGAATTTCTCTTTGGCATCCACTCGAATCACTTTGACGCCGAGGTTGCGGGCAAACATCTCCATCACCATGTCGCCTTCATTTAAACGAAGCAATCCATGATCAACGAATACGCAAGTGAGTTGCTCACCAATTGCACGATGAATTAATGCCGCCGCCACACTAGAGTCAACGCCACCAGACAAACCGAGAATGACTTCCTCATCACCAACTTGCTTACGAATATGCTCAACAGCCTCGCTAATGTAGTCACCCATCACCCAGTCTGGTTTGCACTGACAGATCTCATGTACAAAGCGAGCTAAGATAGCCTCACCTTGTAATGTATGGGTTACCTCAGGATGGAACTGGAAGGCATAGAAACGACGCTCTTCATCGGCCATACCTGCAATTGGACAGGACTCAGTTGACGCCATCAGCTTGAAAGCTGGCGGTAAAGTGGTTACCGAGTCACCGTGACTCATCCATACCTTCAAAATGCCGTGACCTTCACTAGTAGAAAAGTCTTGTATACCTTTGAGCAAATTGGTGTGACCATGCGCACGCACTTCCGAATAACCAAACTCACGTGCTTTACCTAGCGATTCAGCAGATGCAACGGCGCCACCCAATTGGGTTGCCATGGTTTGCATGCCATAGCAGATGCCAAGAACAGGAACCCCTAATTCAAAAACGATTTGCGGCGCACGAGGGCTACCTTCTTCCGTTACAGAACTTGGACCGCCAGAAAGAATGATTCCTTTGCCACCCTGCTCTTGAATAAATTTGCGAATCAATTCTGGGTCGCAATCATAAGGATGGATTTCAGAATAAACGCGGGCATCACGCACGCGTCTGGCAATCAGTTGGGTGACTTGTGAACCAAAGTCGAGAATCAGTATTTTGTCGTGCACGAAAGAATCAGTCTTAATCAATGTGGTAATTCGGCGCTTCCTTGGTGATCTTCACATCATGAACGTGCGACTCTCGCACGCCTGCTGAAGTGATTTCCACAAAATTCGCTTTCTCATGAAGTTCATCAATAGTCTTACAACCTAAATAACCCATTGAAGAACGAATACCGCCAGTCAGTTGATGCAAGATGGCAAGAACGCTACCTTTGTAAGGAACTTGACCTTCGATACCTTCTGGCACTAGCTTCTCAGCATTTGCTGCACTGATATCACTCTGGAAGTAACGATCAGCAGAACCATCCGCCATCGCCCCCAAAGACCCCATGCCACGATAGCTCTTATATGAACGACCTTGGTATAAGAACACTTCACCGGGGGCTTCTTCAGTGCCAGCAAACATGCCGCCCATCATGACGGAGCTTGCGCCAGCTGCCAAGGCTTTAGCAACGTCACCAGAGTAACGAACGCCGCCGTCAGCAATTAATGGAATGCCTGTGCCCTTAAGTGCGGCGGCCACATTCACAATGGCGCTAATTTGGGGAACGCCCACACCAGCAACAATTCGGGTTGTACAAATGGAACCTGGGCCAATGCCTACCTTGACACCGTCAGCGCCATGGTCAGCCAATGCTCTGGCAGCATCGCCAGTAGCAATGTTTCCACCAATTACCTGAACTTGTGGATAGTTTTTCTTAACCCACTTGACTCGATCTAATACACCTTGGCTATGACCGTGCGCGGTATCAACTACGATGACATCGACGCCAGCACGAACCAAGAGTTCAATGCGCTCATCGTTATCAGGGCCTACACCAACAGCAGCACCAACGCGCAATTTGCCTTCGCTATCTTTACAGGCATTGGGATGCTCGGTGGCCTTCAAAATATCTTTGACCGTAATCAGGCCGCGCAGCTCAAACTTGTCATTCACAACAAGCACTCGCTCTAAGCGATGATTACTCATCAAGCGCTTAGCCTCATCTAGCGAACAGCCCTCTTTAACGGTAATCAAACGCTCGCGTGGCGTCATTTTGGTTTTTACTGGCGCATCAAGGTCTTCCTCAAAGCGCAAGTCGCGGTTGGTAATAATTCCCACCACTTCCTTACCAGTTAGCACCGGGAATCCAGAAAAACCATGTTCCCGAGAAAGCTGAATTACTTGGCGCAGCGTGACATCGGGACCAATCGTGATGGGATCACGGAGGACGCCAGATTCATAACGCTTGACCTTAGCCACTTCCCTAGCCTGCTCAGCAGGCTTCAGATTCTTATGAACAATACCAATGCCACCTTCGCTGGCCATGGCAATTGCCAATCGACCTTCGGTAACCGTGTCCATGGCAGCAGACACTAATGGCGTATTGAGTGAAATATCTCGAGTTAATTTACTTGCCAAGCTGGCATCTCGAGGAAGTACCGATGAATAAGCCGGTACGAGGAGCACATCGTCGAAAGTGAGTGCTTTTTGAATGAGTCGCATGCAAAACCCCTAGTCGCAAAAACCGATTATAGCCTCCTAGCCTTTCTTTTAGCTGCGGCAGCCTGGAATTTGGCATCTTGGTTCTGGTTGGCCTTCTTGCGGCGGACGGCCTTAGGGTCTACCAAGAGCGCGGAATACAGCTCAAGACGATCACCCTCATAAATTGGGCTATCCCAGTCCTTGCGCTTGCCAAAGACGCCAAAACAGCCTTTCCTAGCCAAGATGGGATCATCAGAGCCTTTGGCGATTCCAGTCTGAATAAGAGCAAGACCCACCGTAGGAACTTCAGAGGGTGATAAATGTAGGCTAAAGCAGCTTAACTTGGGCTCGCCTAAGCGAGCATCGCATAGGAAAATCTCCATGAACTTACTGCCCATAGAGATCTTCGGCGCGCTTAACAAAACAATCTACAAATGTGCCTGCTATGTGAGCAAAAACTGGGCCAATCACCTTATCTAAAATCGAACTCTTGAACTCCCAATGGAGCTTAAACTCCACCTTGCAAGCATCCTCCTTCAGGGGGATGAAGTTCCATTGACCTGAAAAATGCTTAAAAGGGCCATCTACAAAGACCATATCAATGGTTTCGGGGCGATGGTTGATGTTTCGAGTGTGAAAGTACTGATTAATACCCTTAAAGTGGATTTTGATTTTGGCATCTAAGACAGCCTCAGTTTGCTCAAAAATTTCCACTCCCCCGCACCAGGGCAAGAAGTCTGGGTAGTGCGCAACGTCAGTTACCAGACCATACATGCGGTCGGCTGACTGGCCAATTAAAACGGTCTTGTAGACGTCTGCCATAATCGATCTTGAGAAGCCAAATAAATATGAGTATCGTCGATAACAAAAAAGCCTTCTTCGATTATTTTATCGAGGAACGGTTCGAGGCGGGGCTGGTTCTGGAGGGCTGGGAAGTAAAAGCCATCCGCGCCGGACGCGTCCACATTAAAGAAGCGTATGTCGTCATCCGTCGGGCGGAGCTATTCCTGATCGGCTGCCATATCACCCCGCTCCTATCGGCCTCTACCCACATCGTTCCAGATAGCACCCGCACCCGCAAACTTCTCCTCAATGCGATTGAGATTAAAAAGCTCATCGGCAAGGTCGAGCAAAAGGGCTATACCCTGGTTCCATTAAATTTGCATTTCTCGAAAGGGAATGTGAAATGCGAGATTGGGCTAGCCCGCGGCAAAAAACAACACGACAAGCGTGCGGCAACCAAAGAACGGGAGTGGGAAGTTCAAAAAGGTCGCATCGCTAGAGGCGATTTAAATGCCTAATTAGGCAAAAGATTCAAAGCTAGGCATTAATGCACTAATTTAGTGCAGATGGGCACCAAGCTGCTCCACCCCTAGCATTTTCACCCCTTCAAAGGCATTAGTTTGTAACTATGAAATTGCCATTTGACGAAATGCTCGACGCCAGCGGAAAAGCGCGTCCCCATTACCAAGTCTTCCACAACTGGTTAAAGCAACAGAGCGACACCCTCATGGGTCTCAAGCGCGCTGAAGCTGACCTTATCTTCCGACGAGTCGGCATCACCTTTGCCGTTTATGGGGATGACCTAGGATCAGAAAGAACCATTCCTTTTGATCAAGTACCCCGCATCTTTACTGCCAAAGAGTGGGAGCAACTCGAGGCAGGCCTGCGTCAACGGGTTAAAGCACTCAATCGCTTTATCTACGATGTGTATCACGAAGAAGAAATTATTAAAGCAGGCATCATTCCTGCGGAGCAAATTTATAACAATGCGCAATATCGTCCAGAGATGCGTAACGTCAACGTACCACGAGATATTTATGCTCAGATAGCTGGGATCGATATCGTGCGTGCTGGTGAAGGTGAGTTCTACGTTCTCGAAGATAACTTACGCGTTCCATCCGGCGTCTCTTATATGGTGGAAGACCGCAAGATGATGATGCGCCTCTTCCCGGACCTTTTCCAAAAATATCGCGTTGCCCCAGTGGAACACTACCCCGATTTTCTGCTGGAGTGCTTAAAGTCCGTTAAGCCGGATGATGTCAAAAAACCCAATGTTGTGGTGCTGACTCCAGGAATGTACAACTCTGCGTATTTTGAACACAGCTACCTAGCCCAGCAAATGGGTGTTGAGCTAGTTGAAGGTAAAGACTTATTTGTAAAGAACGAACAAGTCTTTATGCGCACTACTCAGGGGCCCGAACGCGTGGATGTCATTTATCGCCGCGTCGATGACGACTTCCTCGATCCCCTTGCTTTCCGGTCGGACTCGACCCTCGGTGTTGCGGGATTACTCTCTGCACATCGCGCTGGAAATGTCACATTAGCCAATGCGATTGGCACTGGTATTGCTGATGACAAGTCAATCTACCCATATGTACCCGACATGATCGAGTTCTATTTGGGTGAGAAACCCATTCTCAATAATGTCCCCACCTTCCAATGCCGTAAGCCAGACGACCTTGCTTACACTTTAGCCAATTTAGACAAGTTGGTTGTGAAGCTAACGCATGGTGCTGGCGGCTATGGCATGCTCGTTGGGCCAGCATCAAGCAAAGCCGAGATAGAGGAATTTCGTGGACACCTGCTGGCTAATCCAGATAAATATATTGCTCAACCGACGCTAGCCCTCTCAACCTGTCCAACATTTGTTGAAGCTGGTGTAGCGCCTCGCCATATTGATTTACGTCCATTTGTTCTGTCTGGAAAAACAATCAAGATGGTCCCAGGCGGCCTTACCCGCGTTGCCCTCAAAGAAGGTTCTTTAGTGGTGAACTCCTCACAAGGTGGCGGCACTAAAGACACCTGGGTTCTAGAAGAGTGAAGGAATAAGTAAATATGTTGAGTCGCACCGCAGATTGCCTTTACTGGATGGCACGCTACACAGAGCGAGCAGAAAATACTGCCCGGATGTTGGATGTTAACCATCAAACCTCCCTACTTCCACAGCCTGCAGAGTTTCTCGAGCAAAGCTGGAAGAAGCTGCTTACGATCTCCAAGCTAGAAGAATCCTTTCTGCAGAAATACGATGTAGTCACTCGCGAAAATGTCTTGGACTTCATGATTTATGAGACCAGCAATCCATCCAGTATCGTGTCCTGTTTATTTGCCGCCAGAGAGAATGCGCGCGTCATTCGGGGCAAAATTACTTCCGAGGCATGGGAAACACAAAATACTACTTGGCTAGAATTACAACGCATCTTGGAAGCCCGTCATCAAGCGGACCCCAGTAGATTGCTTGATTGGGTAAAGCATCGCTGCCATCTATTTAGAGGCGTGATGCATGGCACCATGCTCAAGAATGAAGCTTTTTATTTTATGAATGTAGGCACCCTTCTAGAGAGAGCCGATAACACCGCTCGTATTTTAGAGACTAAGTATGAAGGTCAATCCGCACTAGAGGTATTGCATTCCGACAAACAAGGTAATGAAGTTAGTGCTGAGCTTGTGGAGGTGATTGACGGGGCTGATGGCGACTTTTTTGATTTCTATCACTGGGCCGCCCTACTCCGCTCAGTCTCTGCCTTTGAGATCTATCGTCAGATTTACTCTGATCAAGTAACGCCAAAACAAGTGGCGCAGCTCTTAATTTTTAACAAGCAGATGCCGCGCTCACTAGTTTGCTGCGTCAACGAACTCATTCCCCTGATTGCAGAAATGAAGAATCAGCAATCCAAAGAGATTGAACGTCTTCTTGGGAAGCTAAAGGCAAGCTTAGACTATTCCGATATTGATGAGGTGTTCTCACAAGGGCTAGAAGAATTTATTGAAGAGTTCTTGGAGCGCATCAATCATATTGCCGATGAATTCAGCAACGCTTACCTCATTCCATTAGCAGTAGCTTAAAGATCGCCATGCACCTGAAAATTCGTCACCGTACAGAATACCGCTATGAAACGCCGGTACACTACTCCATCCAAGAGTTACGTCTCACACCACCCGATGTAGCGGGTCAAACAATCGAAAAGTGGAAAGTTAGCACGCCAATTAAAGCAAGCACGTCACTTGATGCCTTTGAAAACCTGTACAGCGTTTTTGTTCAAGAAACCTCCTATACCTCAATGATGATTGAAGCTGAAGGGGAAGTCCACACTCAAGATGCCTATGAATTTATCGATGCACCTAAGGCTGTATCGCCATACCATCTATTGCAGCAAACCAATTTAACGGAACCCACAGCTGAAATGCTCGAAGTTTTCTCTAGCTCGCTCCCGAAAAAAAAATCTGTTGATGAAGTTATGGCATTAGCTGCAGCAGTACAAAGCACCATCCTATACTTCCCCGGACAAACTAACTTTGCCACAACTGCCGCCCAATCCTTTGCCATGAAATCCGGCGTTTGCCAAGACCATGCGCATATCATGCTTGGCTTGTGTCGCGCCTCTGGCATTCCAGCTCGCTATGTCAGCGGCTACTTCTTTGCTGAAGACTCCCCCAATCTTGCAAGTCACGCTTGGATTGATTTCTGCGCCGACGTTGATAAAAAACTCTGGCTAAGCATTGACATCACCAATGCCTGCTTTACTGATGCCCGCCATATTCGCCTTGCTATTGGAAGGGATTACTACTCAGCAGCCCCCGTTAAAGGCGTCCGCTCGGGTGGAGGCGGTGAAGAGTTAAGCGCTAATATCTCCATTACCCAACTGATCTGAATCAACTCTTACTGAAGTCAAGTAAGGGATAATTCCAAGAAATAATTAAAGGGAATATGGGATGACTTATTGCGTTGGGCTTTGCCTAAAAGATGGTTTAGTGTTTTTATCGGACACTCGCACTAATGCGGGTGTTGATCAAGTCGGCACCTTTAGGAAAATGTCTTTATTCCAGAAGGATAAGGATCGTTTCTTTACCCTGATGAGCGCAGGAAATTTAGCCATCACCCAAGCAGTAAAAGAAATTTTGCTACAAGGTGAGCTTCTTGATGGCAAGAATCTATGGAATGCAGAAAGCACTCATGATGCAGCCGTTGTGATCGGCAATGCGATCAAGCGAGTTTATGAAAGAGATCACAAGGCGCTAGAAAAGGCAGGTATTGACTTCAATTGCAACCTGATCTTTGGCGGGCAGATTAAGGGTGAGCGCCCAAGACTCTTTAATATCTATTCTGCCGGTAATTTTATTGAGGCAACGCCTGAAACTTGTTACTTTCAGATTGGGGAGTCCAAATACGGCAAGCCAATCCTGGATAGAGTCATCAGCTTTGATACACCCCTCAATTTGGCCACTAAGTGCGCCCTGATTTCAATGGACTCAACTCTAAACAGCAATATTTCTGTTGGCCTACCACTCGATCTTCTGGTCTACGAAAAGAACTCCTTGCAAGCTAGCAAGCTCGTCACCATGGATGAATCAAACCCCTACTTCCAGATGATTCATCAACTTTGGGGTGAGAAATTACGTTCCGCATTTAACTCCATTGCTGAGCCAAGCTGGTCGGGGGCTACACCATCCAAATCGATTGCCTCACCGGCCAAGAAAATGGGTGCGGTGCCCATTCATCGCGCTAACAAGGCCCCAAAGAAGGCGGCCATACCTGCTAAAACTGTCGGCAAGCCAATCCCCAAGAAAAAAGTGGCTACTAAAGGTAAACGCTAATTTAGATGATCACCCTAAAACAAAAGGCCCAGACAATTTATCTGGGCCTTTTTTACATCGGATTGACTTATTTTCAGTCAGAGCAAATTACGCCTCTTTCTTACCCAGCATTTCCCAAGTAGCTACTACGCTATCTGGATTGAGTGAGATTGAAGTAATGCCCTTGGCGACTAACCAGCGCGCAAAGTCTGGATGGTCTGAAGGGCCTTGACCACAAATACCAACATATTTATTTTGCTTACGACAAGCCTCAATTGAGCGAGCAATCATGAACTCAACCGCAGGATCACGTTCATCAAAATCGATTGCCAACAACTCCATACCGGAGTCCCGATCTAGACCGAGAGTTAACTGAGTCATATCGTTTGAACCAATTGAGAATCCATCAAAGTGTTCGAGGAATTGATCCGCCAAAATAGCATTAGATGGGATCTCGCACATCATAATGAGGCGCAAACCTTTTTCACCGCGCTTGAGGCCAAACTTTGCCATCATGTCAATCACGCGTTCAGCTTGCTTAATGGTACGAACAAACGGTACCATGATCTCAACGTTATCCAGGCCCATATCTTCACGAACGCGCTTCATTGCTGCGCACTCTAAGGCAAAGGCCTCGCCGAAATCTGCTGATACGTAACGTGATGCGCCACGGAATCCTAGCATTGGGTTCTCTTCGTCTGGCTCATAGCGTGAACCACCAATGAGTTTCTTGTACTCATTTGACTTAAAGTCAGACAAACGCACGATCACAGGTTTTGGATAGAAAGCAGCAGCAATCGTTGCTACACCTTCAACCAACTTATCTTCGTAGAACTGCCGTGGGCTTGCATAACCGCGAGCAACGCTTTCAACAGCACGCTTGAGATCGGGGTCAATGTTTGGATATTCCAACACAGCCCGTGGGTGCACACCAATGTAGTTATTGATGATGAACTCGAGACGAGCCAAACCAACACCGGCATTCGGGATTTGACAGAAATCAAAGGCTAACTGAGGATTACCAATATTCATGGTGATCTTTACTGGTATCTCTGGCAATACGCCACGAGAAACTTCAGTCACCTCAGTTTCAATCAAGCCATCATAAATATGACCTTCGTCACCTTCCGCACAAGATACGGTAACCATCATGCCGTCCTGCAGATGCTCAGTCGCATCGCCACAACCCACCACCGCAGGAACACCTAACTCACGCGCAATAATCGCTGCGTGACAAGTACGGCCGCCGCGATTAGTCACAATCGCAGAAGCGCGCTTCATTACTGGCTCCCAGTTAGGATCAGTCATATCGGCAACCAATACATCACCCGGTTGAACGCGATCCATCTCGCTTGGGTCACGAATAACGCGAACTGGGCCCGCACCAATCTTTTGACCAATCGCACGACCTTTAGCAAGAACCTTAGATGTGCCTTTGAGTTTGTAACGCATCTCAACCTGGCCAGCAGCTTGACTCTTCACGGTCTCTGGGCGCGCTTGCAAGATGTAAATACGACCATCTTGACCATCTTTACCCCACTCGATATCCATTGGACGACCGTAGTGCTTTTCAATAATCACGGCATATTTTGCTAATTCGGTAATGTCGGCATCCTCCAATGAAAAACGATTGCGTTTTTCTGGGGCAACATCAACAGTGATTACCTTCTCAGCAGAGCCTGCAGGTGCGAATTGCATCTGAATTAATTTAGAGCCTAAAGAGCGACGGATAATCGCCTTCTTATCCTGCGCTAAAGTGGTTTTGAATACATAGAACTCATCCGGATTCACAGCACCCTGCACTACTGTCTCACCCAAGCCATAGCTTGAAGTAATAAACACCACATCTTCAAAACCAGACTCAGTATCCAAGGTAAACATGACACCAGCGGCGCCTAGGTCAGAACGCACCATGCGCTGAATACCGGCAGATAAGGCAACTTCAGCGTGAGCAAAGCCCTTATGTACGCGGTAAGAAATTGCACGATCGTTATACAAAGAGGCAAATACTTCACGAATCTTCTTCAGAACATCGTCAATGCCTTCAACGTTCAAAAATGTTTCTTGTTGTCCGGCAAATGAAGCGTCAGGCAAATCTTCTGCAGTCGCAGAAGAGCGGACTGCAAAAGAGCCTTTGCCAGAATCATCTAACTTCTTAAATGCCGTACGAATCTCTTCATCAAGACGCGGTTGGAACGGAGCAGTCTCAATCCAGCCACGAATTTCTTTGCCTGCTTCAGCTAAGGCGCGCACATCATCAATATTGAGATTTTCCAAACGCTGCTGAATGCGCTCAGTCAAATTGTTGTGTTCTAAGAAATCACGAAATGCCAGTGAAGTGGTTGCAAATCCAGTAGGCACACGAACACCCGTAGAAGACAACTGAGAAATCATTTCACCGAGTGAAGCATTTTTACCGCCGACTGACTCAACATCAGTCATTCGGAGTTGCTCAAAAGGCAAAACGTAAGCGTTTTCTACACTGCTATTTTGTTGCTGTTGGTTGGACATAAAATACTCTCTAAAGATAAGGAAACTGGTCGAGCGGCCGAATAAAATACGGCATACTTCAATAACTTCATATTGTAGTGCTGACCACGACTTTTAGGCCAATCTCATGTCTACCCAAACCCGCATTGTTTTTATTGTTTCTGACGGCACCGGCATTACCGCCGAGAACTTCAGCCAATCGATTTTGGCCCAATTTGAGGCTACTTTTAAGCACATTCGGGTGCCTTTCGTAGATAGCCCTGAAAAAGCCCATGATGCCGTTTCTAGCATCAATCAAGCGGCCTCCAAATACGGGGTGCAACCCATCGTTTTCACTACTTTAGTGAATCCCGAGCTCAACAAGATTGTCGGCAAGGCTAATGGCTTGATTTTGGACATGTTTCAGACTTTTGTGGCACCTTTAGAGCAGGCCCTAGGCGTCAAGTCAACCCATGCCATGAACCGCCTCCACCACAATGCCGATACCGAGGCCTACAAAAACCGGATTGAGGCCATTAACTATTCCCTAGCCCACGATGATGGCCAATCGAACCGCAACCTGGCGGAAGCGGATGTCATTCTCGTCGGTATATCTCGGGTGGGTAAAACACCAACCAGCCTTTACTTGGCCATGCAATATGGCATGAAGGCAGCTAACTACCCCCTCATTCCAGAAGATTTTGAACGTGGGCAACTACCAAAAGATTTAATCCCCTACCGCAATAAGATTTTTGGCTTGATGATCGATGCAGAGAGGCTATCGGAGATACGTAATGAGCGGCGCCCAGGCAGTAACTATGCCAAGCTAGAAAACTGCCGTTATGAGATTAATGAAGCCACCGCCATGATGAAAAAAGAATCTATTCCTTGGGTAGCCACAACTAGCAAATCGATTGAAGAGATCGCTACCACCGTATTGCAATCTATTAAGTCAGATAAAACAATCCTGGGCTAGTCCTTTTATTTATTTTGCTTCGCCGTGTCTTTTCTCTAGCTACGGCGCACTCTCACCGTTTCAAATAAACAGATAGCTGCAGCGGTAGATACATTCAAGGACTCCACTCGCGGGTCAATTGGTATAGAAACGCCTTTAGCTTGAGCCATAAGGTCTTCAGAAACGCCCTGACCTTCACTTCCCATCACCCAAGCAACTGGGTGGATTAACACCTTTGGCATATTAAAGAGATCGAGCTCAGCATCGGCAGTAGCAGCTAACAAAGGTGCAGTCACTGCACTGAGTACTTGCTGAGTTGACCAGCCCTCATAAAGATCAAGCAATCGATGTGCTCCCATACCAGCGCGCAACACCTTGCTTGACCATAGGTGAGCACATCCAGTAATTGCAATCACTTGAGTAATGCCTGCTGCTGCGGCAGTGCGCAAAATAGAACCTACATTTCCTGCGTCTTGTATGCGATCCAGAATAATGACATCACCAGAAATCGTAGCAACGGACTTCTGTGGATTTAAAGCTGTTTGAGGAAGATCTAACAGCCCTGCGATCTGAGGGGCGTTGACTAAATCAGTCAGCAAGTCCCATAAGCCCTTATCAAGCTGATAGACCCGAGTCTCAGGACAAATTTCTACATGGTCGTATACAGCCTGGGCAATTTCTGGGTTTTGCAAACCCAACTCAGAGGTGATCAGGGTCTTAAGTGCTGGATTACCCACCCAGGTTTGCACTAAATGAATGCCCTCCAATAAGGCCTGACCGCAAGCAAATCTTGCCTTTTGACCTTTGGGGCCTGTAGCCTGTAATTGTCGAACGTCCCTGAATAAGGCGTTGTCTTTTGAGCTAATAAATTCAATTTTCATAGATGGGATTATCGATCATGAAGTGCCAACACATTGCGGACGGGGGAAAAGCTGCGGCGATGCTCGGAGCAGGCGCCAAACTCTTTTAAGGCGGCAAAATGTGCCTCTGTTGGGTACCCCATGTGCTGAGCAAAACCGTACTGCGGATGCAGTTCATGCAAAGCCAGCATTTGACGGTCACGAGTAACTTTGGCCAAGATAGAGGCCGCTGAAATTGCAGGCTCCTTAGTATCACCCTTGATAATTGCCTCGGCCGAGATGGGGAGCGTAGGACAGCGATTACCATCAATGAGGGCTTTTTCTGGCCAAGCACCCAAACGCGTAGTGAGATCTTCAATGGCTCGCCGCATTGCCAACATGGTTGCCTGCAATATATTGATCTCATCAATCTCTGCCGGACTAGCCTCACCAATACCCCAAGCTTTTGCCTTGAGCTGAATCTGCTCAAATAGAAATTCACGTCTGGCAGCTGATAACTTTTTGGAATCCTTTAATCCAGCGATGGGATTCTCGGGATCTAGAACAACAGCACCAGCAACAACTGCACCCGCCAATGGTCCACGCCCTGCTTCATCGACACCACATACCCAAATCACGCTCACGCATGAACCCGATTTTTACCGGCGGCGATAGTTTGCGCTACAGCCTGCGCAACTAATAAACCCGTCGGCCTACGCAAGGTCTCATGCATTTCCGCAAAACGTGTTTTCAGTTGAGTAACTTTGCTGGGATTGTTTAACCAAACCAATAGTGCGTCGGCTAAGTTAGCCGGAGTAGCAGCATCCTGCAGAAGCTCTGGGACAACGAACTCACCACATAAAATATTTGGTAAACCGACGTACGGTAAATAACCCTGCCGCTTCATAATCTGCGCAGTCAACCAAGGCACCTTATAGGAAATCACCATAGGTTTTTTCCAAAGCGCAGCCTGTAATGTCGCTGTACCGCTGGCAATCAACACTACATCTGCAGCCTCCAATACGGCGTCGGCCTCACCATCAATTAAATAAATACTGAGCGCAGGATTTGTCTCTAAAGTGTTGTTGAGTAAATTCTCAAGCGAGCTACGCAAGCGTGGTGTAGCAACTGGAATAATAAAATGCAGAGCTTGTCCTGGCATGCGCTTTGCAAGCTCTGCCATTGTTTCGAAAAAAACCGGCGCAATATGCTCAATCTCTGAGCTGCGACTACCCGGCAGAACGGAGACAACAATCCCACTCAATGTATTGATGGGAAGATTTAATAGACTTTCGATTCTCTGTTTCGCGTTAGCTGGGTTTGACTCCAAGGGAATCTCGCTCGCCAGTGGGTGGCCTACATATGTAGCACTCATGCCAGCGCGTTCGTAAATCTCAGTTTCAAAGGGGAAGATGCAGAGCATGCGCTCTACAGCCTGCTTAATTTTTGTAATGCGCCCCGCGCGCCATGCCCAAATGGATGGGGATACAAAGTGCAAGGTGGGAATGCCCGCTTTTCTCAAAGCTAACTCAACGCCTAAATTAAAGTCAGGCGCATCAACGCCGAGATATACGTCGGGACGACCTTCGCCAAGTAGATTAGTAATGAGTTCTTTACGTAGCCTCAGAATGGCGGGCAACTGTTTGATAGCCTCTACGTAACCACGCACACTCAATGTCTCCATTGGCCAATCCGACCGCAAACCTTCTGCCTGCATACGCGGACCACCAATACCATAGACCTCTAAATTGGAGGTATCGGGGATCTGCTTTAGCGCACTCAATACTGGCGCAGCCAGCAAGTCACCCGAAGGCTCTCCGGCAACACAAGCAAGTTTGGACACTAGACTTACTCTATCGAATAATGCCGCGTGTAGAGGCGGCAATAAAGTCATGGAACTCTGTTAACTTTTCTGCAGTAGCGACATCAGATGCGCTGGCAATCGCCATCTTCTGAATCTCCACCTTAGCCTCTTCAAAACTTAAGCCATCTTTATAGAGAACCTTGTATGCCTGACGCAATGCAGAAATGGTTTCGCTTGAGAAACCACGTCGCTTGAGGCCTTCCACGTTAATGCCGTGTGGAGAAGCCTTATCACCAGCTGCAATCACAAAGGGCGGAATGTCCTGCACCAATGCAGAAGCACCACCAAGCATTGCGTGCTGTCCAATGCGAACAAATTGATGCACACCAGACATGCCGCCCATAATTGCCCAGTCACTAACCTTCACGTGTCCAGCAATTTGCGCATTGCTAGAAAAAATCGTGTGGTTACCAATTTGGCAGTCATGTGCAATATGCACATAAGCCATGATCCAGTTGTCATTGCCAATACGGGTGATACCCTCATCCTGCGAGGTGCCCGTATGAATAGTGGTGAACTCACGAATGGTATTGCGGTCACCAATAATTAATTGCGTAGGCTCGCCACGGTATTTCATATCCTGAGGAGCGCCACCGATAGCAGCAAAATGGGCAAAGATATTTTCTTTTCCGATCGTGGTGTAGCCCTCGATCACACTATGGGAGCCTATCTTGCTACCACCGCCGATTTTGACATTCGGCCCAATAACAGAATAAGGACCAATCTCTACGTCGCTAGCGATTTCGGCCTTGCTATCAACTACAGCGGATGCATGAATCCGAGTCATTACGCACCTTTCGTACGAACAGCACAAGTGATATTCGCTTCAGCAGCCAATTCACCATCGACCGTAGCCTGCACCTGGAACTTATAAATACCAGCACGTTCACGCTCTAATTTAGCTGTCATGATGAGCTGATCACCGGGTAACACTGGCTTCTTAAAGCGGGCGCCATCGATACCAGCAAAGTAGTAAACAGCATTCTCTTCACGCACCTCAGAAAAAGTAAGGAGCGCCGCAGTTTGAGCAAGCGCTTCAATAATCAGAACTCCAGGCATTACTGGAAAATCTGGAAAGTGGCCTTGAAAGAACGGCTCATTCATTGTCACATTCTTGAGCGCAGTAATGCTTTGGCGGGGCTCAATCTCCAATACCCTGTCAACCAATAAAAAAGGGTAGCGATGCGGTAACAACTTCAAAATTTGATTGATGTCGATGGCGATGGGTTTGCTCATGTATTTACCTACTGAATAAAGTTTTCAAATTTTTTAATGTGGTGACGAAGTTATTTAGATTTATCTAATAATCGCAAGCGTTGACGTATTTTATCGAGACCCCGTAAAATCGCCGCGTTTTTCTCCCATGCGCTATGAAGCATTGAAGGATAAACACCGGTGTAATGCTGGCCTGGCTCTGTAATCGAGCGAATAATTGAAGTATTACCAGATACCGTTGTTCTATCTGCAATAGTCAGATGCCCAGCAAAATTCGCTGCACCGCCAATAATGCAGAAGTTACCAATCTTAGTGCTTCCTGAAATCGCCGCACAACCGGCAATCACGCAGCAATTACCAATCACCACGTTATGCGCAATTTGGACTTGATTATCAATCTTGGTACCACTACCAATAATGGTATTGCTCATGGCGCCACGATCAATAGTCGTTGATGCACCGATTTCCACATCATTTCCAATGGCAACCGCTCCAGTTTGCGGAATCTTCACCCACTCACCACCAGCAGCGGAAAAGTCAGGGGCAAAACCAAAGCCATCTGCACCAATCACTGCCCCGCTGTGAATAATGCAGCGTTCACCAATAGTGATTTCCGAGTAAATCGATACATTGGGGTAAATAAGTGTGTCACTGCCAAGACTGGAGTTTCTTGCGATAGAGGTATTGCCCAGCAAAATAACTCGTTCGCCCAATTTCACGCCAGGGCCAATTTGTACAAACGGTCCGATATGGCAGTTTGGAGGAATACTTACCGATGGGTCAATGACAGCACTGGAGTGGACGCCCGGCGCATAAACGGGAGCCGCTGTTTTTGCAAAGTGCTGCGCCATTCTGGCGAAAGTAGCATAAGGATTTTTAGAGACAAAATACACGCGCTGGGCAGAATGCACGCTCGGATTTGCCTGTAAGAAATCAAGATCTGCCTTGCTGACGATCAAGCCACCAGCCGAGCTATCACTGGCCTGCTGGCGATAAAGAGGATTAGAGAGAAAGGATATTTCGCTTGATTTAGCTCGCTCGAGAGGCGCCAACCCCTGGAGCGCGAGGGAGCCATCCCCCACCAAGCTTACTTGAAACTGTTCGGCCAGCTCGATGGCGGTGGGCATAAAACTTACTTAAGACTATTCAAAGCCTTGATGACATCATCAGTAACGTCAATCTTTGGATTGGCGTAGGCTGGGTCCTGAATAATGACATCAATTTTTCTTTGGTCGGCAATTTGCTTGAGCGCTTGATTGGCTTTTTCAGCAATCTTGGCGCGCTCTTCAAAGTTACGCTGATTCAAATCCTCAGTATATTCACGCTGCTTGCGTTGAAGCTCACGGTCTTGATCGGACAACTCGCGCTGGCGACGCACGCGATCTGCCTCGGACATAACAGCTGAATCACGATCTAATTTTTCAGCGGCAGACTTAATTTTTTGGGCGCTTTCACGAATTTCGTTCTGACGCTTCATAAACTCGTTTTGCAACTTAGTCTGACTTGCTTGGGCCATATTGGACTCGTTGAATACTTTCTCAACGTTCACAGCGGCAACCCGAGTACCAACCTCTTGGGCAAGTGCCTGTGGCAAGGCAATGGCAGAAGCAATAGCGATTACGCCGAACTGAATCCATTTCAAAGATAGATGAAGCTTCATAAAACTTTCCTTAAGCAATTAAAACGCTGTACCAACTTGGAACTGCAAACGCTGAATATTATCCGTTGGTAACGATTTGATCGGAATACCATAACTGAATTTCAATGGGCCCAGTGGTGATATCCATGATAAACCCAAGCCATAAGAATATCTCAAGACAAGATTGATATTTTGAGCATAAACGTTACCGCCGTCTACGAAGCCAAATACCCTCAAGGTTTTATCAACCCCGGACCCTGGAACTGGAACAGTGTATTCCACGTTAGTAACAATTTTAGACTGGCCACCGGTTGGTTGATTCAGACCCGTGTTCACGTTATAAAAAGTTGGGCCAAGAGATCCTGGTGAATAGCCTCGCACCGAACCAATACCACCAACATAATAGTTTTTGGTAATCGGGAATGGGTACTTACCGTAAGCCTCGCCGTAACCAACTTCTCCATTGAAAGATAGGATGTTGCCTTTTGAGAAAGAGTGGTACTTTTGATACTGACCAAATAGGCGGTAGAACATCATGTTGCCCAGCGGAGTACCCGCCTCAGCGCTCAACTGCTGCAATGATCCGGTTGATGGAATGAGTGCGCTGTCTCGACCATCTCTCGACCAACCTACAGTGACCGGCACGTTGTATGTTGTCAGCGTATCAGGATAGCCAGGCGCTGGAACACCGTAATCCTGCATATAAGTTAAATAGGGCTGAGGAGTATTCGAGCTTGATGAAATCCTAAAAGCCTCAATACCTGTACCAAAGAAAACCCGGTCTACCTCAGTGTAAGGGACGCCAAACTTAATATTTGATCCTACGGACTTGATTTGGTAATTGGGATCGCCCACGTAATACAGTGGCTTGGACGAGCGATAGTACAAATCGGTATAGCGACTAATACCTTCTTCAGTGAAGTACGGATCATAGTTTGACAGGGCCAAACTCTGATTGATCTTACCAAGGGACATATTAAGTCCTACTGATGTTCCAGTACCGAAAGCATTCTCCTGATTAATACCAGCAGATAAGATCAATTTCTCAGTTGAGGAAAATCCCGCCCCTAGAGTAACTGCCCCTGTAGGCTTCTCAGTGACCTTTACATTGACATCAACTTGGTCAGCAGTTCCAGGCACGTCTTGCGTGGAAATATCGGTCTCAGTGAAATAGCCCAGTCGGCCCAAACGCTTTTTCGACAAATCAATCTTTTCGCTATCAAACCAAGAGCTTTCGAACTGACGCATCTCGCGACGAATTACCATATCGCGGGTCTTCGCATTACCAGTCACGTTAACTTGACGCACATAGACGCGGCGACCTGGATCTACCACAAGGGTTAAATCGACTTCACTTAAGTCGCGACGGATGTCTGGCTGTGGATTAATGGTCGCAAAAGCATAGCCATAAGAACCTAGAATTTCTGCGATCGCCTTAGTGCTCTCAGTCAGCTTTGCTGATGAAAATGTATCTCCTGATTTAAGGGTAACTAGCTGAGTGAGCTCGGCTTCTTTGCCCAGTAAATCACCGGCTAAACGCACATCCTTAACAGTGAATTTATTGCCCTCACGAATACTGATGGTGAGATAAATACCTTTTTTATCTGGCGTAATCGAAACCTGGGTGGACTCAATCACAAACTCAAGGTAACCGCTATTGAGGTAGTAAGAGCGAATATTTTCTAGGTCGGCAGTGAGTTTTTGTTTGGAGTACAAATTATCTTTGCTATACCAAGATAACCATCCACCAGTCTTGAGCTGCATTTGACCTCTAAGATCGCTCTCGCTGAACACGCTATTACCAATGAAATTGACCTCCTGAATCTTAGCTACAGGACCTTCATCGATATTGAAATAGACAGCCACTTGATTTCTCTCAACTGGCGTTACGGTTGCCACAATCTCAGAGGCGTAGAGGCCTTTTCCAACATAAGCTCGCTTTAACTCTTGCTCCGCCTTGTCGATGAGCGCTTTGTCATAAAAACGAGCCTCTGCTACACCAACAGCCTTCAGTGACTTGCGAATATTTTCCTGGTCAAATTCTTTCATCCCAGTAAATTCAATGCGAGAAATCGTTGGGCGCTCCTCAACGATCACAATTAAGACGTTACCTTGTGCCTGAATCTGCACATCTCGAAAGAAGCCAGTGCTATACAAAGCCTTGATGGCATCTGCACCCTTTTCTTCAGTAAAGGTATCGCCCACCTGAACTGGCAAATAGCTAAACACCGTGCCCGGTTCAACTCGCTGCAAACCCTCGATGCGGATATCTTTAATAACAAAGGAGTCAGCCGCATGGGCATTTATACAAAAACCAGCAGCAGCAATAAAGACGACTTGAGCAACAAATCGAGTTACGGAGCGAAAAGAAGGGATTAGAAAATTCAAGGTGAAAGGTAGCGTTGCAAATCGTTAAACAAGGCTAGCAAGGAAAGGGATATCAGCAGCAAAAAACCCACTTTTTGGAGCTTTTCCTGCAGGGATAATGACATTCGCTTACCAGCAACCAACTCCCATGCATCATACAGTAGCTGACCCCCATCAAGCATTGGCAGGGGCACTAAATTCAAAAGCCCAATACTGATACTCATGAGGGCCAAAAAGGCTGCAAATGGCTGCCAACCTACCTGGGCAGACTTCCCCGCCATATCAGCAATACTTAAGGGGCCGCCAAGCTGTTTTAGGGTTGTTTTCCCTGTAAATAAACCCAGCATGAGCCTCAGGGAGACCTTGGTAATCAAATACACCCGCTGACTGGCAAACCCTAGGGCATCTAGAGGCCCCAACTTGAGCTCCTTCCACTCCGAAGGTGGGCTGATTTGTGGAAGCAAGCCCAGCGTTTGAAATGGGTCAGATTCGGGTGCAATTGAAGGCAAATCAGCCTGCCGAAAGGTAGCAATTCGACGCCCGCCAGAAATATTCTGCAGCTCCAGAGCGAAGCCCTGCTCCCGAGTGACTGCGTCCAAGAGGAGCCAACGCAAGGCATTCCAGCTCGGAACCGAATCAAACTCCTCAAGAATCGGCGTGCTGCTGTAGTTAGATGATAGATATTGCCAGCCAATAACCTGGTCACCAACCACCACCCCGAGTTTTGCGGCAATGGATTGCTCGGGCGGAGTCTGGAGTTGAGCTGGTAACTGGGGGGCGCCTGAGACATAAATTACCGAGAACAACATCACCGCCAAAAGGAAGTTGGCGAACGGTCCAGCAGCAACAATCAAGGAACGTTGCCATAGCGGCTTTACATCGAAAGATTGGGCGCGCTCGTCCGCCGGAATAGTTTGCTGGCTATCACGCCCATCCAGTAATTTGACATAGCCACCAAGTGGAATAGAGGCAAGAACCCACTCTGTGCCGTTATTGGCACGATAAGTAAACAGCGGCTTGCCAAAACCTAAAGCAAAGCGCAGCACTTTCACGCCACATAAACGTGCAGCTAAAAAATGGCCATACTCATGAAAACTGACTAATACGCCTAGCGTAACCAGGAATGCAGCAAGAGTGATTAAAGCCTGCACGAATCTACCGATCTATTTCTTAATTGCACGAATAAATTGAACGGCCGCTTGACGAGCCAGAACATCAGCCTCAAGAATCGTATCCAGAGAATCTGCAGCAACTGGAGATAAGGCACTTAAACAATGCTCAACTACGTTTGGAATGGACAAGTAAGGTAAACCTTCGTCCAAGAAAGCCGCAACAGCAACTTCGTTGGCAGCATTCAATACTGCAGGAGCGGTACCCCCCGCTTTCGCAGCAACAAAGGCCAAGCTCAAACATGGGAATTGCAAGAAATTGGGCTCCGTGAAGCTCAGACCCACCAACTGCGTTAAATCTAAAGGCGAGACACCAGCATCAATACGTTCCGGCCAAGCCAGGCCATAAGCGATTGGCGTGCGCATATCGGGCTGCCCCATTTGTGCCAGCACCGAGCCATCCCGATACCGCACCATGGAATGAACCACACTCTGCGGATGAATTAATACCTTAATTTTTTCTAGCGGTAAACCAAACAGCCAAAAAGCCTCGATAACTTCAAGCCCTTTATTCATCATCGTTGCAGAATCAACTGAAATCTTTCTGCCCATCACCCAGTTGGGATGAGCGCAAGCCTGCTCAGGAGTAATGTCAGCCAATTGTCCAATAGGGCGATCTCTGAATGGTCCGCCAGAAGCAGTTAACCAAAGCTCCTCAACCCCCAGATGATCTGATGGATTTTTTGTGAAGCGATCAGGCAGGCATTGAAAAATCGCATTGTGCTCACTATCAATGGGGAGTAACTCTCCGCCCCCTGCTTTCATAGCTTGCATAAATAAATTGCCCGACATCACCAGCGCTTCTTTATTGGCCAGCAGCACCCTCTTTCCAGCTTGCGCTGCAGCTAAGGCAGGAACCAGACCAGCAGCACCCACAATCGCTGCCATGACGGTATCGCATCCAGAATCTGTTACCGCCCTAACCAAGGCTTGAGGCCCATAGAGCACTTCAGTAGAAATCTTTTTTTCCTGCAAAAGACGACTCAATTGAGAGGCGCCCTCAGCGTCAGCCACCACTGCAATAGCAGGCTTAAACTCGATACATTGCTCAGCTAAGCGCTCAATTTGTTTTGCTGCAGTCAGAGCCACCACGTTGAAGCGCTCAGGATGGGCACGGATCACATCTAAGGTATTGACGCCAATCGATCCTGTAGATCCTAAGATGGCAACCTGCTTAAGAGACATCAAATTAATCCAGCTAGCAATGCGGCAATCGGCATTGTTGGAATGAGAGCATCAACACGATCGAGTACGCCACCATGACCGGGCAGCAAATGACTGCTATCTTTAACGCCAGCCAAGCGTTTTAATTGAGATTCAAATAAATCTCCAAAGACGCTGAATGCTACCAAGACCGTCACCATCAAGAACATCGGCACCCAACCAAATCGGATAGCCCAAGCGCCGAATAGCGTGTCGCCAAGAGGTAAATACACTACGCATAAGAATGCATAAAGATAGCAAAGCACTAAACCACCTAGTGCACCCTCAATCGATTTCCCTGGGCTAATGTGTACAGCTAACTTATGCTTGCCAAAAGCTTTGCCGACAAAGTACGCACCGATATCAGCAACCCAAACGAGGGCCATGCTGCTTAATAAAAAAACTAAGCCCAACTCACGCAAGAAAACCAATGCGAACCAAGTTGCTGGAAGAATGATCAAGCCCAGGATGCTGTAAAAAGGTTTGAGTTTTGGGAGTGAGAGATTCATCCCTTTTGACAAAATGAACGGCGCCAGAAAGAACCAAAATAAGACTGCGATCATGAGCAAAGAGAACTGCCATGAAATCGCTTGCATACCCAATAAAAATAAGATGATCGCCAAGCAAAAAGCGGCATAGAGCCATGCAGCCTTCTTTGCTTCTGGCGCAATCATGCGACTCCACTCCCAAGCAGCAGCCACTAGCGCAACTAGGAAAAAAGCGCCCAAATAAATCGGCGGCAATAAAAACAAGATGGGCAATAGCACTGCCATCAAAATGGTGGCAGTAATGATTCGGGTTTTTAGCATATGGGGATGTAAGTTACTTAGACTGCGTCGCTCAATGGCTCAGAAGCAAGCTGAGCGCTAGTGCGTCCAAAACGACGCTCGCGCTGACTAAACCAGTCGAAAGCTTTGTGCAATTCAGCTTCATCAAAATCAGGCCAGAGTGTATCCGTGAAATAGAGCTCGGTATATGCCAGTTGCCACAACAAGAAGTTGCTTACCCGCTGCTCGCCACCAGTGCGAATAAATAAATCCGGCTCGGGCGCATAAGCCATTGATAAATGGGGCTGCAGCAACTCCTCAGACACCCGCTCCGGTTTCAAGCCTGGATTTGCAGTCAAACATTGGCGCATTGCCTGCAAAATATCCCAACGTCCACCGTAGTTGGCGGCAATCGTGAAAGTCAGCCCTTTACAGCTGGCAGTTTTTTCTTCGGAAAATTGCACCATCTCCTGAATTGCAGAATCAAAACGACTTAAGTCACCAATCAGGCGTAAAGAGATGTCATTTTCGGCAAGACGGGAAACTTCGCTTTTTAATGACTTCAGAAACAACTTCATCAAGAAACCCACCTCTTCGGGTGGACGACGCCAGTTCTCAGAACTGAACGCAAATACGGTGAGATATTCCACACCAAGACGGCGACATTCTTGAACAATCTTGCGCACGGCACCCAAACCCTCAGAGTGCCCCGCTACACGCGGCATGAAACGCTTACTAGCCCAACGTCCATTGCCGTCCATGATGATGGCTACATGGCGAGGAATAGCGCTAGTCTCTGGAACAACCAAGGTAGAGCTAGTATGTTGTGTCATAAAGCGAATAATAAGAAATTGATCTGACGATTAAACCGTCATGATCTCTTTTTCTTTTTCTGAAACTATCTTATCAACGTCCACAACTGCGCGATCGGTCATCTTCTGAATTTCATCGGTAGCACGACGCTCATCATCCTCGGAAATTTCTTTATCCTTAGTGAGGCGCTTGAGGTGCTCATTAGCATCACGACGTAAATTACGCACAGCAATCTTGGTATCTTCGCCTTCGTTTTTGACAACCTTAGTTAAATCACGACGACGCTCTTCAGTCAATGCAGGCATTGGTACCCGAATCACAGTACCTTGCGACGCTGGATTAAGACCCAAATCAGAATCGCGAATCGCCTTCTCAATCACAGCTACCATCGTCTTTTCAAATGGCTGAACGTTGATCGTTCTAGCATCAGCCAAACCTAAGCTAGCCACTTGGCTGAGCGGCGTTGGGTTACCGTAGTAATCGACTTGGATGTGCTCCAAAATTCCTGGGTTTGCACGGCCAGAGCGAATCTTCGCCAAATTGGTTTTCAAAGCCTCAAGAGACTTCTGCATCTTTTGGTCGGTAGTGGTTTTAATTTCTGCTGCGGACATCAAGCCTCCTATTAGACGTGTACTAAAGTACCTTCAGATTCACCTTGAACCACGCGCATTAAGGCGCCTGGCTTGAGAATTGAAAATACCTTGATTGGTAATTTGCGATCACGACACAAGGCAAAGGCCGTTGCGTCCATCACCTGTAGGTTTTTAATAATGGCTTCATCAAAAGTGATTGTTTTGTACAAAGTAGCCGCTGGATCTTTCATTGGATCGGCACTATAAATACCATCTACCTTGGTAGCCTTCAGAACGATTTCAACACCCATCTCTGCACCACGCAAAGCAGCTGCAGTGTCGGTAGTAAAAAATGGATTCCCCGTACCAGCAGCGAAGATTACAACCTTACCTTCACCTAGGGCGCGGATTGCACGGGGGCGAATATAGGGCTCAAGCACTTGGTCCATTCTTAAGGCAGATTGCACGCGAGCCTCTACGCCTTTTTGGCGCAAAGCATCTTGCAATGCAAGGGAGTTCATCATGGTAGCAAGCATTCCCATGTAGTCAGCTGTTGCTCGATCCATGCCGGCAGCGCCACCTGCTACACCCCGGAAAATATTTCCGCCGCCGATCACGATAGCCAACTGAACGCCGCTATTCACTACGTCGGCGATTTCCTTCACCATGGAATCAATGGTAACCGGATTGATGCCAAAAGCATCATCCCCCATTAGGGCCTCACCAGAGAGTTTTAAAAGAACACGTTTATAGGCTGGCATCGTTTTATTTTCCGTAATTTGCTAAGCAATTTACTTGCTTAGCTTATTGATCTTTAAGTACTTTTCAATATCTCGCCCAAATTATAAAGGGCTTGGCACCGATCAAACAAAAGGGCATAGAAACCGAGGTTTCCATGCCCTTTTGGGTATTGCAACCTTGCTGGGCAGGCCCAGCAATCTTGAAGCTAATTAAGCACCTTTAGCAGCGGCAACCTGAGCGGCAACTTCAGCCGCAAAGTCGTCTTGACGCTTCTCAATGCCCTCACCCACCACAAACATCGTGAAACCCTTGATTGTTGTATTGGCAGCTTTAAGCATTTGCTCAACTGATTGCTTGTCGTTCTTAACGAAAGTTTGGTTCAATAAAGACACCTCTTTGAGGTACTTCTGAATAGAACCTTCAACCATCTTTTCAACGATTTCTGGTGGTTTGCCAGATTCAGCAGCCTTTTGAACGGCAACACTACGCTCAACAGCAATTGCTTCAGCAGGAACATCAGCCATCGACAAAGCCACTGGCTTCATCGCAGCAATATGCATTGCAACGTCTTTAGCCGCAGTCTCATCACCGTCGAACTCAACCATCACACCAATACGAGTACCGTGCAGGTAAGAAACCAACTTATCGCTACCAGCGAAACGCTTGAAGCGACGCGGCATGATGTTCTCGCCGATCTTACCGATCAAGGCGCTACGAACTTCATCAACAGTTTGACCGTTCATTGGCAACGCAAGCAATGCAGCAACATCTGCCGGATTCTTTTCTGCAACCAATTTCACGCACTCACTTGTAAACGCCAAAAAGTCATCGTTCTTAGAAACGAAGTCAGTTTCGCAGTTCACTTCAAGCAAGGCGCCAGTAGTGCCGTTGATGAATGAAGCAACAATACCTTCAGCAGTAACGCGGGACGCAGCTTTACCAGCTTTGCTACCGAGCTTTACACGCAAAATTTCTTCTGCACGAGCCATATCGCCATCAGCCTCAGTCAATGCTTTTTTGCACTCCATCATCGGAGCATCAGTCTTGGCGCGTAACTCGCCAACCATTGCAGCGGTAATAGCGGCCATTATTCAGCTTTCCCTTCTTCAACAAACTCTTCTTCGCCTTCTTTAACAGCGGTCAAGATTTCTTGAACTGAGTTTGATTTACCTTCGAGGATTGCGTCAGCAATACCGCGAGCGTAGAGAAGAACAGCTTTGCTGGAGTCATCATTACCAGGGATGATGTAATCAACACCTTCTGGTGAGTGGTTGGTATCCACTACAGCGATAACGGGAATACCAAGCTTGTTAGCTTCAGTAATGGCAATCTTGTGATAGCCAACGTCCACTACGAAAATCGCATCAGGAACGCCATTCAAATCTTGAATACCGCCAAGTGCTTTTTGCAA
>CANFOT010000006.1 GCA_947448625.1 Burkholderiaceae bacterium
AAAACCATGATGGTCTTCGGTGATGCGAAGAAAGTGGTTGAAGATATGGTGAAGTCAGTTAGTTAAGCAAGTACTAAGTATTCACCCCAATAAACAACCGCCTTCGGGCGGTTTTTTATTGGTTAAGATCTATGCATGCGCCTAGAGAGCGTAAAAAATAACATTAAAACGAGACAACAATGAATATTAAGAAATACTTACTTTTAGTAATGGGTTTGATTTGGATTGCATCCACTCAAGCTCAGAATGCCTATCCCAATCGTCCGATTCAAATGATCATGCCACTACAAGCTGGAAGCGGCGTTGATATCTTGATGCGTCCCATTGCACAAAAAATGGGGGAGCAATTGGGACAAGCAATTACTATTGAAAATCTCCCCGGGGGTGCCGGCTTAATTGGAGCAACCAAGGTAGCTCAAGCTAATTCTGAGGGCTATGTTTTGGGCGCCTTTAACGATAGCATTTTGACAATGCTTCCCAATCTTTATAAAAAAATTGATTACGATCCAATACAAAGTTTCACCCCCATTTCTGAAGTAGCGGCCATCACTTTTGTGATGGTGGCTAATCCCTCCTTTCCTGGAAATACAGCCGCCGATTTGGTTCGAATCGCCAAAGAAAATCCTGGGAAAATTGATTACGCCTCTGGTGGTAATGGCTCCCCCCAGCATATCGGCATGGAAATTTTCCGCCAATATACTGGCGCACCTCTAGTACATATACCTTACCGTGGCGCTGCCGCAGCGGTAACCGATGTGATGGCAGGACAAGTACCCATCATGATTAGCGCACTGTCCGTAGTGCTCCCGCATATTCGTGCAGGAAAGCTGAAAGTATTAGGCATTACTAGCAAAACACGTTCACCACTATTACCTAATGCCCCCACTGTTAGTGAAAGCGTCAAGGGCTATGAGTTCTCTACCTGGGGAGCCCTCGTTGCACCTAAAGGTGCATCTCCAGCGCTAGTAGCGAGACTGAATGACTCACTTGCGCTAGCTTTGAAGGATCAGAAACTGCGAGATCAGCTAATACAGCAAGGCTTTGAATTTGTACCTTTAGGCCCTGATCATCTCAAAGAAATGATTGCACAGGGTTTAGTAAAGATGAAAAAAGTGATTAAGGATGGCGGCATTCAGCCCGACTGATCTCACCAAAAATATTCCTTCCCCAAAGAAAAAGGCTAGCAATTGCTAGCCTTTTTACCGAGTAAGCTAAATTAAATGATTAACTTCTCTTGTTTATGCAGCTTGTGACTTTAGATACTTTGCACGCATTGGACGCAATACAAAGAATGCCAGAATAGCAGCCGTTGCATCTAAAGCAATCATGATTGCAAATACCGGAATCCAGCTCTCAGTCACGCCATGGATGTAAGCTGCAATGGGGCCGCCAATAATGGAGCCTACGCCTTGAGCCATGTACAAGAAGCCATAGTTAGTTGTTGCATGCTTTTGACCAAAAGTATCTGTCAATGTGGATGGGAATAAGGAAAAAATCTCGCCCCAACCAAAGAACACAATACCTGACAAGATAACGAACATCACAGGGTCAGAACGGGTCATTACCCAGAAGAACATTGCTACCGCCTCAAGACCAAATGCAATAGTCATGGTGTATTCGCGACCAATCTTATCTGAGACCCAACCAAATAATGGGCGAGTTAAGCCATTGGTTACTCGGTCAATGGTCAATGCCAAAGGCAATGCAGCCATTCCAAAAACCATTGCTGTAGTAATTCCAAAGTCTTTTGCAAACGCTCCCATCTGAGAAATTACCATCAAACCCGATGTGGACATCATCGACATCATCAAGAACATCAACCAAAAAACTGGGGTCTTGAGCATGACTTTGGGAGCAACTCCAGATGCAGCGGCCTCAATTTGACCGGCAGTCTGAACACGGTCAGCATGCGGTACTCGAATACCCTGCGCAGCTAGCAAACCAACAGCGCCAATGATGTAACCAAAGAATGTCAAAGTGCCCTGTAAGCCACTCTCAGTCAAGCTAGTGGCAATAGGGAATGTGGTTAATAGTGCGCCAATGCCGTAACCAGCAGCAACCATACCGACCGCAAACCCACGATTATTGGGGAACCAACGCACCATCAGACCTACAACACCAATGTAAACAATACCGGTACCCAAACCACCAAGCACACCATAAGTAATGTAGAGGTTAGAAACTGTTGTGAGATTGGCCGACAGAACCCAGCTAAGACCAGTCAAAATTGTGCCAATGGACAGCAAAAGACGAGGCCCGAACTTATCAACCAAATAACCTTGAAATGGAGAGAAGAAGGTTTGCAGCACAATCAAAATGGAGAAGGTGACTTGCAACTCTGTCAGTGTCACTCCAAGCTGACCCATAATGGGCTTAGTAAATAAAGCCCAGACATACTGCGGGCTTGATATAGACATCATACAAATGACGCCTAGGGCCAATTGGACCCATTTGGACTTAAGGGGGTTGGTGCTAGCAGGTGCCGCACCCATTGCTGCTGAACTCATAAACGTCTCCTTATTTTTTTAACTGCGAATACCAAAACAAATTTGATGAGCTATTTTCACCCCGAGCATTCAGGTGTTTGCCTACAACATCACTGCTTTGGTGCAAACAGCATACAGCCGTTGCACCATTTTGGGTAATAAAAAAGCGCCTGGTCTTTTGAACCAGGCGCTCTTGTTTCTACAGCTTGATAGCTGAGGAAATTACCGGCAATTACATCATGCCGCCCATTCCACCCATACCACCCATACCGCCCATATCAGGCATGCCACCACCAGCGGAATCATCCTTTGGGGCTTCGCAGATTGCGCAATCGGTAGTCAACAACAAGGCCGCTACAGACGCCGCATTAACCAATGCAGTTTTTGTTACCTTGGTTGGATCGATCACACCTTGAGCTACGAGGTCGCCGTATTCACCAGTTGCTGCGTTGTAACCGTTATTGCCCTTGCTAGCCAATACCGCATTAACAACTACGCTGGCTTCGTCACCTGCGTTAGAAACGATGATACGAATTGGCTCTTCCATTGCGCGCAATACGATGTTGATACCAGCGTCTTGGTCAGCGTTGTCGCCTTTCAAGCCCTTGATACCTTGCATCGCGCGTAATAAAGCAACGCCACCGCCAGGAACAATACCTTCTTCAACCGCTGCACGAGTAGCGTGCAATGCATCATCAACGCGATCTTTCTTTTCTTTCATTTCAACTTCAGTAGCAGCACCAACACGAATCACTGCAACACCGCCTGCCAACTTGGCAACGCGCTCTTGCAATTTCTCTTTGTCGTAGTCGCTAGTCGCTTCTTCGATCTGAACACGGATGTTCTTCACACGCGCTTCGATTGCTTTAGCATCGCCAGCACCGTCAATGATGATGGTGTTTTCTTTGCCAATTTCGATACGCTTCGCTTGACCTAAGTGCTCAAGAGTTGTTTTCTCGAGTGTGAGGCCGATTTCTTCAGCGATGACGGTACCGCCAGTCAAAATCGCGATGTCTTCCAACATAGCTTTACGACGATCGCCAAAGCCTGGAGCCTTAACAGCACAAGTCTTAATGATGCCGCGAATATTGTTCACAACTAAAGTTGCTAAGGCTTCGCCTTCAACATCTTCTGCAATGATCAATAATGGGCGACCAGACTTTGCTACTTGCTCGAGTACTGGGAGCAAATCACGAATGTTGCTAACTTTCTTGTCAAACAAGAGAACGTATGGAGTTTCCAATACGGCAACTTGCTTTTCAGGCTGGTTGATGAAATATGGAGAGAGGTAACCGCGGTCAAACTGCATACCTTCAACCACTTCAAGCTCATCTTCCAATGACTTGCCATCTTCAACAGTGATAACACCTTCTTTACCTACTTTTTCCATTGCTTCGGCAATACGCTGACCGATGCTGTGGTCGCTGTTAGCTGAAATAGAGCCAACTTGAGCGATTTCTTTAGTAGTTGTGCAAGGCTTGCTGATTTTCTTGAGCTCTTCGATTGCAGCTGCAACCGCTTTGTCGATGCCGCGCTTCAAGTCCATTGGATTGTGACCAGAAACTACGTATTTCATGCCTTCACGAACGATAGACTGAGCCAATACAGTAGCGGTAGTTGTACCGTCACCAGCGATGTCATTGGTTTTGGAAGCAACTTCCTTCACCATTTGAGCGCCCATGTTTTGGAGCTTGTCTTTGAGTTCGATTTCTTTTGCTACGGATACACCATCCTTAGTGATGGTTGGGCCGCCAAATGAACGCTCGATAACCACATTGCGACCCTTTGGCCCCAAAGTTGTTTTTACTGCGTTAGCAAGAATATTTACGCCTTCTACCATCTTGGTGCGGGCGTTATCTCCAAATACGACGTCTTTTGCTGCCATGATTGAATTCCTTTCTTAGGTAGCGATTACTTCTGTACAACAGCCATGATGTCTTCTTCGCGCATTACGAGAAGCTCATCGCTGCCGACCTTAACTGTTTGACCTGCATATTTGCCAAATAACACGCGATCGCCAACCTTGACGTCTGGTGCATTTAACTTGCCGCTGTCATCACGCTTGCCTGGGCCAACTGCCAATACTTCACCTTGGTCTGGCTTTTCAGCAGCAGCATCCGGAATGATGATTCCAGAGGCAGTTTTTGATTCTTGATCTAAACGTTTAATGATTACGCGATCATGTAAAGGACGCAGATTCATTCCTTCTCCTATGTTAGTAAGTGTTAACTAATTAAAAAACCAATATAAATCAATGTGTTGCAATCTCTTAACACGAAGGCAGCAAGCTTTTAAATTGAATAAGCCTGCTTTAGCACTCGCGTGTAGGGAGTGCTGATTATATAGGTCTGATTCCAGGGATTTCAAGAGCAAAATTGCCTTAAATTTCAAAAGGACTTCCCGCACTTTCTATAATTGAGGGTGCAAGTAGGTAGATTCCTACATATAAATAAGCCTTAAGCCCTTACCGCTCCAATCCGTCCTGCCTAGACTGGCTATTCAATGATTGGAGAATGCTGATGAGCCCGAAATCCCGGCTGTATACGCTTGTAAAGGCTTGGAAGAACAAACCCTTCCAAGAAGTGCGCGACGCCTGTGGCCAACCTTGGCTTGGCCTTAATAGCGAAGCGCTCGAAGAACACCAATCCTGGTCCCAGCGACAAGCGATTAGCAATGAACCCATCTTTAACAAGCAAGGAAGCAAACTGACGAGTTCTTTATTTAGGCCATTACTGACCGCCACCGATACGCAACTCCTGAGACTATTCATGGAGGGTTTAGACACTATTACGTATTGGTACCGGAGTGGTCGCTTTATTCCGGGCATCTTACCTCTGCCTGCACAACACCTCGCATCCAGCAACTTCATAGATGCATTAAGCGACCTCATCCTGAACTCTCGACTACCTGTCGGCCTTGTGAACCTAGGAGTACACAAACTCAATGACGCTCATTCCACAGACTCTTGTATGGAGGGCCTATTACGAATGCGTCGTCTTGGCGTCTTAATCCATCTTCTGAATTTTTCTGGGGCTAGCACGCAAATTCACTGGATTGAAGCCATGGAGCCAGAGGGCATTCATATCGAGATGGGGCAATTCCGAGTCAACGGCTTGCCAATCGAAATGCTTTCTCTTGGCCAGAAATTTCAAACCCAAATCTACGCCAGCAACATCACCCTGGTGAAGGATTTAGAAAATGTAATGGCAATGGGAGCGCACCACAGCTATGGCGGACTCATGATGCCACCAGTAAGCCGACATCAAATGCTACACATGAGCGATAGCCGCATCGCTAAGGCCATTTTTTCGCTGCACCCTCATAAAAACCCAAATGGAGACAAGTAATGAGAAAACGCGTGATGTTGGTAGATGACCATCCAGCTATGCTGATGGCATTAAAAAGTATGTTGCAGGATCAGTTGCTATTTGAGATAGCGGGACAGGCGCAAAACGGTGAAGAATGTCTGCGCTCAATCAAAGAAGTTAATCCCAATATGGTGATTTTAGATTTGGATATGCCCAAGACGGATGGGTTTGATGTAATCCGCCGGATTGGCTTGATGCATCCAGAGGTTCGCATTCTGGTTTTATCTAGTCTAGATGAGGCAGTCTATGGCGGCCGAGTGAGATCCTTGGGTGCGCATGGTTTTGTTAATAAGACCGCAGGGGCTGATGTTATTTTGGCTGCATGCGTTGCTATCTCGCAGGGGTATACGTTTTTCACGCACGGGAAGAATGGCAATACCTCTCTTAGCGATAACGACAAATTGGCACTGATATCTGATCGTGAATTGCAAGTCATGAAGTATCTCGGCAAAGGCAATACGAACCAGCAGATATCGGACCTACTGCATATTAGCAATAAGACGGTGGCAACTTACAAGACTAGAGTCTTTGACAAACTAGGCATTAACAATATTGCTGATTTGATCTTGTTCTGTCGCATGAATAACATCATCGAAAGCTAAAACAAGTATGCATCGATTCATATTGAAAACAGTATTCACAATCTGCTGCCTCTATGCAGGACTGGCTCATGCTGGGCCCTTTAGTGCTGGAGAACAATCATGGATCGATGCCCACCCAGTAGTGCGATTTAGCATTCACGAGAAATATGCGCCCTACCTGAATGAATCCAGCAACCCAAAACAAGTGGGGGTATTTAAATCATTACTAGTAAAACTGGAAGAATGCACCCGTCAGAAATTTGTGCCAGTGTGGAGAAAAACAGATCAAGAGGGCCTCAAGCAACTTAGTAAAGGCGAGGTGAATTTCATCATGGATCCGCCAAACATTAATGACCATGTATTGCAATTTGGCTCACTTTCAGAGGCGGTCTTTTGGGGGCATGATGCTGTTGTTACTAAAGGGTCAAACAAACTGGATTCGCCCAACTCAAGACTTGGGTACTTCGATCGAGGTCTTGAGAATGGACCTTCTGGAGTTGATACCAGCGGCGAAAGCAAAGCAATTCATTCTCCCCATGACCTCATTCAATCCCTTATTAAAAGCGATATTGAAGCGCTGGTCATGCCCATCCGCCTAGCCCATCAACTGATACAGGAATCTCAAAATTCAGACTTAAAAATAGATGGCCTATACAATCGCGAACCCTTTGCCTATCGCTGGTTAATCTCAGATCAAGATGCACCCCTGCACGATGTATTGGGGCACTTCTTAGATGACTTGGATCCTATTGCATCACGCCAGCTATTTGCATTGGGCGATGAATCCAAGCCAAGATCAAGCATATTGCCTTGGCTCAGCGCAGTCCTGATTTTCAGTATTGGCGGGGTGATGTTTTATCAACTTCAAAGAAAGTATTTCCGTCAGAAACAAGCTACTCTTGAATTGCTGCACTCCAAGGAGTTGGCTGAAAAAGCGAATGCAGCTAAATCTGCATTTTTGGCAACTATGAGCCATGAAATTCGTACGCCGATGAATGCTATCTTGGGCGTTCAAGAGCTACTACTTGGTAGCACGCAATTTCCTATAAAAGATAAGTCCCTATTAAAGAGCGCCCAAGCTTCGGCTGAATCTCTTTTGGGCATGCTCAATCAAGTATTAGATATTTCCAAAATCGAGGCTGGCAAACTCACGCTCAATCTAGAGCCTTGCAATCCACATCAATTGATTATGGATATTCATGCAGCATTTTCTACAGTAGCCAAGAAACAGAATCTGCTGCTCCACACCACGATTGATCCCAGGATCGCTGAAGTACTCATGATTGACTCCTTGCGTCTGCGCCAAATTCTTCAGAATTTACTCAGCAATGCAATTAAATTCACCGCCGAAGGTGAGGTGTATTTTTCTATTACCGTCCTCGCGGATGATCATGCCGGCCAACTGCTCGAGTTCAGGGTAATCGATACTGGGGTAGGCATGGGCAGCGATCAAATCAAATTAGCCCTGCAAGCTTTTGAGCAATTGCCTGCTACACAAGAGTCTTACCAATCGGAGCAAAAGAGGGGTACGGGGCTTGGGCTCACTATTACCAATCACTTGGTGAACTCCATGAACAGTCACCTCTACTTTGAAAGTGCCCCAGGCTTTGGCAGTAATGTTCACTTTGCAGTTGCCTTTCCCAGAACCAGTGTTGCCGCTCCACAGGCCGCATGCTTTGATTCACTCGCAGCAGCATCCAGAAGCTTAATCTCTAAAAGGTCAGGTCGAAATAATTGCACTATTGAAGCTTTAGTAGTTGAAGACCACCCAGCCAGCCGCCAAATTTTGTCGCTGCAATTAGAGGCTCTAGGAATCAATACTTGCGTTTGTGAGAATGCAGCTGTGGCGCTGGAGTTAATGAAAGATCATCATTTTGATCTGATGCTGACAGATCAATCGATGCCCGGAATGCAAGGCTCCGAGCTAGCTAAAAAAATCCGCTCCCTAGGAAATCGTGACTTAATCATTATTGGTGTTACAGCAGATATCTACGCCCTAGACTCGCGCCATCAATTTTTATCATCCGGTATGAATGGCGTACTTATCAAGCCACTAAGCTTGAGCGCTCTGGAGAATGAGCTTATGCGATATTTTGAATCTCGCCAAGACCCCCTCTGCACCGATGAGGTCTACTTATTTGACGCCTTCTCCAATCTTATTAAAGACGATCCCCAGCAAATCACGGTGATCTTGGAAGAAATTGAAAAGGTTCATCTAGATGCTTTGAGTCAATTATGCTCAGATGGCAATCAAGCTTTAATTGATGAGGTGCGCTTTCGGAGCTTAGTTCATAAAGTCAAAGGCGGGGCACAGCTCTTGCAAGCCACTAAATTCATCAAGACCTGCGAATCACTTGAAGTTGACGGACCACTTACAGAGCGCGTTGAGCGATTCATCACTCTCCTGGAAGAACAAAACCATACTATCGAGACTTATAAGAATAGGCAGTGGCAGTAATTTCGGGCAGTCCTGGGGCCTTGCACGCCAAGGTTTATCCTATGAGGAATGTGCACCAAATCCTCTACACTCTCCGTCATTAGCCTATTGGCCTTTCTATGGGTTAGCCCACTAATTACGAGGCAAGCTTACTCTGCCGACCTAGTTTCCCAAGAAACTGCCCTTCAGTACATCCCCAAGGCCGTAGCAGCCAGCCTTGAGAAAAACCAAATTCCTAAAGAAGCGATCAGTATTTCAGTGCTTGAAATTGGGCTGGGACGGCCAGGGAAAATTTCAGCAAAAACAGAGGTGGACTGGCGTTCTAAGCAGGCAATGAACCCAGCATCAACCATGAAGCTGGTCACCACCCTCGCTGGCTTAGATGTATTGGGGCCTCAGTATCGTTGGCGTACGAATGTCTATACCGACGGACTCATTCGACAAGGCACCCTCAAAGGCAACCTCTATTTGCAAGGGACTGGTGATCCAAAGCTAGTCCCTGAAGAAATGGCCAAATTGATGAAGGCCTTACAAAATCTGGGTATTCAGAAAATTGATGGCAACCTATTCTTTGATAGAAGCGCCTATGCACCCAATGCCATGGAGCACAACACGATAGATGGTGAATCTTTGCGTGCCTATAACGTGCCGCCAGATCCCCTGCTTTATGCATTTAGGACGCTTTCATTCCAACTGGGCAAATCGCGTACCGCAGACTTTATTGATATCAGCTACACGCCACTCCTATCCCAGCTCAAAGTGATCAACCAAATGCAATTGATTGATCAGTCTTGTGACAACTGGAAAAGCAGTATTCGTTTTAACCTGGATCCCGAAGGGGATGGGGCCAGTACCAATCAACTCCTGACTGCGCAGTTCTCTGGTAGCTTTCCCAATACCTGCAAGGGAGTGAACTACAACGTCGTTGCCTTGGATGCCAACACCTTTCTTACTCAAGGATTCGCTGCGGCCTGGGAATTAGCTGGCGGAACTTGGACTCAAGCGCCCACCGGAAAGCCTGGTACCGTTCCGCTAGCATCGCGACTGCTACTGCAGTTTGAAGGCATTGCTTTGGCGGATGATGTACAGGACATTAATAAGTACTCCAATAATGTGATGGCCAGGCAATTGATGTTGACTTTGGCTTTAGAGAAAATGGGCAAGCCGGCGACCACCGAAAATGGTGAGCTCGTCATTCAGAGTTGGCTGAAGGGCTTAGGCCTCCAGTTCCCCGAACTCGTCATTGAGAATGGCTCCGGTCTATCTCGCAATGAGGCAATCTCTGCCGAGCACATGACGCAACTATTAGTTGCAGCACGTAACCTATCCGCGGCCGATATCTTTTATAACAGTCTGCCGATTGCAGGCACTGATGGCACGATGAGAAACCGCCTCATGGCACATTTACGGAAATTCTTACATCTGAAGAAAAAGCCTGAAGCCCGAATTAAAACTGGCTCACTTGCAGATGTCAGAGCAATATCAGGCTATGTGATGAGTAAGTCTGGAAAGTTGTATGCAGTAACTTCTTTCATTAACCACCCCAATGCCTGGAAAGGTTTAGAAGCGCACGATCAATTATTAGCGTGGCTACTAGACGACGGACCAGAGCCAAAACAAGCGCGCTGAAGTCGATCTCTAACACCATCCCACTCCTCGCCTGTTGGCGGCTCTGGGAACAAAATGAGATCCCAGCCCTGTTGATCCAAGTCTCGTAAAGATCGATACAAGCGACTCGCAAATGCAGCACTATCACTCGGCACGACGACTTCCTCAAAATGCACAGAAGGGTGGCCATCATGACTCAAGGAAGAATCTGAATCCCACACAGCAACTGCGACACGTGACTTGATGTCCGGAAACTCGCTGAGTGCATCCAATACCCGGCCTGGTGCATACAGACGTAACGGTGTTGTTGGTGCATAGTGCGCACGCAAACTACCTGAGACTCTAGGCAGATTAGCATCTAGCTTAACTGTCTCGACTTCATCAGGCAAATACACCGTAATACCTGTCTTAGAAAAAATTTCACTAGGCGTGATGAGTCCTGGTCGCAACAAGACTGCGTGATCGCCAGAAGATAAATCAATGATGGTAGATTCAATACCAACCTCGCAATCACCGCCATCCAAAATCATGAGATCCAACATTCCTTCAAACTCACTACGAACATCAGCTGCACTCGTAGGGGATACTTTTCCAAAGCGATTAGCTGAAGGTGCAACCACGCCACCTTTAAATTTACGGAGTAACTCTTGCGCAATAGGATGAGCGGGTGCGCGAATGGCGACCGTATCCTGACCACCAGTTGCCTCTAGCGGAACACTTTTATCTTTTTTAAAAACCAATGTGAGGGGTCCGGGCCAAAATGCATGAATCAGCTTCAGCGCGTCTTCAGAAATATCCCTCACCCAAGGGGTAAGCACTAACACCCAATCGACCTGGGCTTGATCAAACTTATCAGGAGCTGCTATATGAACTATCAAGGGATGGTTGGACGGGCGGCCCTTGGCTGCGAATACTTTCTTAATGGCCTCGGGATTTTTAGCATCAGCACCCAATCCATATACGGTTTCAGTTGGAAATGCGACTAAGCCGCCATCTCGCAAGGTTTGCACTGCCTCGTTAATTACTGCAGATGACTGCAGCAAGCTACTATCGCTGGACATTTCTAGGGCTCAATCCCTAATTCGACAGCGACAGCTGCGCAATTTTGACGCGCTTGATTGAGTGACTCGCCCAAACAATTAATGTGACCCATCTTGCGACCCATACGTGGTTCAGACTTCCCATATAGATGTAACTTCGCATCCGGATGCGAGAGCACCTTGTCCCAAGCAGGCTCTCTTGCCCTATCTTCGCTACCTTCATACCAAAGATCTCCTAAGAGATTGAGCATAGAGACCGGGGCTAGTAAACGGGTGTCACCCAAGGGTAAGCGAGCCATGCTTCTGACCTGCTGTTCAAACTGACTACTGACACAAGCATCCATGGTGTAGTGGCCAGAATTATGGGGGCGCGGGGCGATTTCGTTTGCCACAATGTCGCCACTCTTGAGTACAAAGAACTCCACACATAAGACGCCAACGTAATCAATCTTACGAATCAACGCTTTAGCGGCTTCAATAATCTTTTTCTCTTGCGCAGGCTTAAGTGATGGCGCCGGCACAGTAGAGGTATGCAGGATGCCATCGCGATGGATATTTTGAGAAACTGGGTATGCCACCACGGCATCATCATATCCACGCACCACTAAAGCAGACACTTCAAAATCCAAATCCATACGCTTTTCAAGAACGCAAGGTACCCTACCTAATTCAGCCCAAGCGGCAACGAGGTTGGCAGAGTCATAAATCGTGATTTGACCTTTACCGTCGTAACCCATGCGAGCGGTCTTTAGAATTCCAGGGAAAAGATCTGTGGGCACATGTGGAATATCTGCATCATGCTCAACTACAAAATAAGGTACAGGGCCAATATTAGTTTCTGCCTTCCAGGTGGCAAGGAACTTTTTCTCAGCAACGCGGTTTTGAGCCAAAGACACGCAACTGCTACGAGGTGCCACAAAGACACCTAAAGATTCCAGCTCGTCTAAAGCTTGTGCAGGAACATTTTCAAATTCAGTGCTGACTGATTTGCATAATGCTGCCATCTCTTTTAAAGCGGCAGAGTTGGTGTAATCGGCTTGAATGAATTTTTCAGCAATAGAACCAGCAGGGCTATCTGACCCAGGATCAAGAACGCAGACCTTGTATCCCATCGCCTGAGCAGCTTGCGTAAACATCCGCCCCAATTGACCGCCACCTAAAATCCCTAAATACGAGCCCGGCAAAATGGGCTCCAAACGATCTGCCATTGTTAATATCCCGGCAAATTCATAGAGCGCGCAGTATCGGACTGCTTCGTACGAAACGCTTCTAACTGCTTTGCTATTGCAGGATCATTCACGGCTAAATTGGCAATCACATGCAAAGCAGCGTTTGCTGCACCCGCCTCACCAATCGCAAATGTTGCCACTGGAATGCCTTTAGGCATTTGCACGATGGAGTAGAGAGAATCTTCACCACGCAAATATTTGCTAGCAACTGGAACGCCATAAATGGGAACAATTGTTTTGGAGGCCAACATACCCGGCAAATGGGCTGCACCGCCAGCACCAGCAATAATTGCCTTTAGGCCGTTTTTAGAGGCATTCTCTGCATACGCAAACATATCGTCAGGCATGCGATGGGCGGAAACCACTTTAGCCTCATGAGCGATGCCAAATTGCTCCAGCATTTGAGCGGCGTGCTGCATGGTGTCCCAATCTGAATTGGAGCCCATTACTATTCCGACTACTGGCTTTTTGCTCATCTACCTCTCCAAATGCCCTGATCTAAAACGTTAATCTATCTAAGCCCTGATTATCCCAGCCTTTTTAGGGCCACAAGGAAATTAGACCTTAGTTAAGCGAGCGAGAGCTTCGCGGTACTTTTCCGCTGTTTTATCAATCACATCGGCCGGTAATGCTGGTGCAGGAGCTGTTTTAGCCCACAGCTTGCCATCTACCATAGCCGTCTCAAGCCAATCCCGGACAAACTGCTTGTCATAGGAGGGGGGATTTGCACCCACATAATAGGTTTCAGCAGGCCAAAAACGGGAAGAGTCGGCAGTCAGGATTTCGTCCATCAACACCAACTGACCAGCATCATCTAAACCAAATTCAAACTTGGTATCAGCAATAATGATCCCGCGAGTCGCAGCGTATTCAGAAGCTTCCTTATACAAACGAATGCTGACTTCACGAATCTGAACGGCCAACTTCTCACCAATCATCTCGATCACTTTTTCAAAGGAGATGTTTTCATCATGCTCGCCCACTTCTGCTTTAGCAGCAGGAGTAAAAATAGGCTCAGGTAACTTCTGGGCATTTTCAAGGCCCGCTGGCAATGCAATGCCGCATACCCTTCCAGTTTCTTTGTAGTCTTTCCAGCCGCTACCAGCTAGATAACCACGCACCACCGCCTCAACCAAGATAGGCTTGAGTCTTTTAGCCACTACTGCGCGGCCCTTCACCTGATCTACCTCATCTGCCGGTACAACGCTTTCAGGATCAATTCCAGTTAAGTGATTTGGGATGACATTCGCTAATCTCTCAAACCAAAAATTAGCCATTTGATTGAGCACAATACCCTTCTCAGGAATAGGCTGACCCATGACTACGTCAAAAGCAGATAAACGATCAGTAGTGATCATGAGTAATTTGTCATCTCCAAGCGCATAAACATCGCGCACTTTTCCCTTAGATAACAAAGGGAGAGATTTAATAGAGGTTGCGTATAAAGCTGGCATTTTTATCTCACTTCACGATCTGGGCTAATTTGCCACTCTTATACAGCTCAGCCATTTTTTCCAAAGGAATTGGCTTAATTTTGGATGCTTGTCCTGAGCTACCAAAAGCATTGAAGCGCGCAATACAAACCTTCTTAGCCGCCTCTCGTGCAGGCTTCAGATAATCGCGTGGATCAAACTTGCTTGGATTCTCGAACAAGTAGCGGCGGATAGCGCCAGTCATTGCCAAACGAATATCGGTATCGATATTAATCTTGCGCACGCCGTTTTTAATACCCTCTTGAATTTCTTCAACAGGCACACCATAAGTTTCTTTCATATCCCCACCAAACTCACGAATCTCAGCGAGCAATTCTTGTGGAACACTAGATGAGCCATGCATTACTAAATGTGTATTTGGAATACGTGTGTGGATTTCTTTAATACGCTCGATTGCTAAGATATCGCCAGTAGGCTTCTTAGTAAATTTGTAGGCGCCGTGACTAGTTCCAATGGCGATTGCTAAGGCGTCACACTGTGTAGCTTTTACAAAATCAGCTGCCTGCTCAACATCTGTCAACAGCTGCTCGCGCGTCATCTTACCGTCGGCACCGTGACCATCTTCTTTATCACCCTGCATGGTCTCAAGCGAGCCAAGAACACCCAACTCCGCTTCAACAGTCACTCCGATAGAGTGAGAGAACTTCACTACCTCTCTGGACACATCAACGTTGTATTCATAACTAGCAACGGTCTTACCATCAGCCTCTAAAGAGCCGTCCATCATCACGCTAGTAAAGCCGCTCTTAATTGCGGCCATGCATACCGCTGGACTTTGGCCATGATCTTGATGCATCACGACCGGAATATGTGGGTAAGCCTCAACCGCAGCAGAAATCAAATGACGTAAGAATGCTTCACCAGCATATTTACGAGCACCAGCAGAAGCCTGCATGATGACAGGAGAATCAGCTTCGTGGGCAGCCTCCATGATCGCCGTTACCTGCTCTAAGTTGTTAACGTTAAATGCCGGCAAGCCGTAGCCATTTTCAGCAGCGTGATCCAAGAGTTGTCGTAAAGATACTAAAGCCATGTTGATCTCTTAATTAAAAATGTTAGTAATGAATGATTGAATAAATACTAAAAAGTGAATTACTTCACTTCAATAATTTTGAGTGAATTCGTGCCACCAGGCTCACCCATCGGCTCACCAGAAGTTAGGACAACAACATCACCCTTGTTCACCGCGCCCAAATTTTTCAGGCAATCCTCTACCTCTTGCAACGCGGTATCACGATGTTTGGTGTAATCCAACCCAATAGGAAATACATTCCGATAAGTACTCAAGGCACGCTGCGTTGCAATCTTCGAAGTTAAAGCAAAAATGGGGACATGGATATTGTGACGGCTCATCCAAACCGCAGTAGAGCCAGAGTCCGTCAAGGCGGCAATAGCATTGGCATTAAGGTGGTGAGCCGTAAATAGCGCACCCAACGCAATCGTTTGATCAATGCGTGAGAAGGTTTGATCTAAGAAGTCAGTATCTAGCTTTACTCGGTCTGACTTTTCAGCCTCAACACAAATCTCGGCCATCGCCTTGATCGTTTGGACTGGATACATACCTGCAGCGGATTCAGCAGAAAGCATGACAGCATCCGTGCCATCTAAAACCGCATTAGCTACGTCACTCACTTCAGCACGAGTAGGCACTGGAGCATTAATCATCGACTCCATCATCTGCGTTGCGGTGATCGTAAATTTATCTGCCTCAAGTGCTAGTTTGATCATGCGCTTTTGCAAAGCAGGAACGGCTGGATTGCCAACCTCAATTGCCAAGTCGCCGCGTGCAACCATGATGCCATCGCTCTCCGCAATGATGCTGTTGAGAGCCTCGGGCTCAATCGCTTCTGCACGCTCAACCTTGGCAATGGTGCGAACTTTGCCAACGCCATATTTTGCGCTGGCAGCATCTGCTAGCTTGCGGGCATAGGCCATGTCTGCGCCGTCTTTTGGGAAACTGATTGCTAGAAAATCGACGCCCATCGCAATCGCCGCATCCAAATCAGCGATATCTTTTTCTGTCAGCGCTGGAGCGGTTAAGCCACCGCCTGCGCGATTAATACCTTTGTTATTGGAGAGCGGGCCACCCTGCTCGACGAGGGTAAATATCTCTCCACCATTCACGCTCTCAACGCGAAGTACAACTAAGCCATCATTTAACAGGAGGCGATCACCTGGCTTGACATCTTGCGGCAACTCCAGGTAATCCAAACCTACGCGCTCTTGATTACCAAGCTCACAAGCAACATCCAAAATAAATTGCGCACCTTCTTTTAAAAGGATTTTGCTGTCAATAAATTTACCCACACGAATTTTTGGCCCTTGAAGGTCGGCCATGATGCCAACCTCTTTGCCAACTTCCGCAGAAATGCTACGCACTAAATCATGACGTGCTTTATGGTCAGCAACAGTGCCATGAGAAAAGTTCATTCTGACGACATCCACACCCGCACGAATCATCTCGCGCAATACTTCAGGCTTTTCTGATGCAGGCCCTAGTGTGGCAATAATCTTTGTTGCTCTCAACATGTTTAGTCTTTCGCTCTTTCAGCTAGCACTGCAAAGGCTGGCAAGGTCTTGCCCTCTAAGAACTCCAGAAAGGCGCCACCACCAGTAGAGATGTAATCCACTTGATTCTCAATGCCATAT
Source organism: Burkholderiaceae bacterium (assembly GCA_947448625.1). Classification (GTDB taxonomy): domain Bacteria; phylum Pseudomonadota; class Gammaproteobacteria; order Burkholderiales; family Burkholderiaceae; genus Polynucleobacter. The sequence continues at coordinate 16,892 of CANFOT010000006.1, forward strand.
TTCGCAATTGCTGCCAAGGTATCACCGCCACCCGCAATTGAAAATGCAGGTGAATGGGCAATTGCTGCCGCCAACATTTTGGTGCCGCCACCAAACTGATCAATCTCAAATACACCTAATGGGCCATTCCATACAATCGTGCCAGCATGTGCCAACATGATGGATAAACGTGCAGCAGTTTTAGGGCCGATATCCAAAATCATGTCATCCTCCGCCACTTGATCTGCAGCCACACGGTTCGCACGTGCCAATGGAGAGAGCTCATTAGCAACTACAACATCTTCAGGGATAGGAACATGCGCACCGCGCTTTTCCATGATCTCCATAATTTCTCGAGCCTCATCAACTAAGTCTGGCTCTGCTAGTGATTTACCAATTGGCAGACCTTTAGCTAGCATGAAGGTATTGGCAATACCACCACCTACAATTAACTCATCCACTTTGTCAGCTAGAGCCTTGAGAATAGTCAGTTTCGACGACACTTTAGAGCCTGCCACAATCGCCACCAATGGGCGCTTAGGACTTGCTAGAGCGCGACTCAAAGCATCTAATTCAGCGGCCATCAAAGGGCCTGCACAGGCAATGGGAGCAAATTTAGCTACGCCATTAGTAGTCGCTTCAGCACGATGAGCAGTACCAAAGGCATCGTTGACATATACATCACACAGAGCAGCGATCTTTTTAGCTAGCTCATCGCTATTCTTTTTCTCGCCCACATTGAGCCGGCAGTTCTCCAGCAATACCAACTCGCCTGGATTAACTTCAAAATTACCATTAACCCAATCGCTAATTAAAGGAACTTTGCGATTTAAGAGCATTGCAATTCGATCAGCAACCGGAGCCAAACTATCTTCAGGCTTAAATTCACCCTCAGTTGGACGCCCCAGATGCGAGGTCACCATGACAGCCGCGCCGGCATCCAAACACATTTGCACCGCTGGCATAGAAGCCCTAATCCGAGTGTCTTCCGTAATATTGCCCACATCATCCTGGGGAACATTGAGGTCAGCGCGGATTAAAACCCGTTTTCCCTTGAGAAGACCTGCTGCAGCTAATTCGCTAAGGCGTTTTACTTTAAAGAGAGATTCCGGCATGAGAATGGGCAAATTAAGTGATTTATCGGGAATGCTCCATTCTAAATCGTCCGAGCCTGCCACCCCAAAGGAATTGGGCTGCCCCGCCACGCTCCCTGCTCTACAATAAAGGCTTGGACGCTTTTCAAGGTCCGGGGGCTAAAACCCCCGTCTGGCGCCCTGTTTTACCGAATCGAATCACCCAATTTATTAAATATTTAAAAGGTAGAGAAAATGTCGATGTCCGACCGCGATGGCTTTATTTGGTCCGATGGGAAGCTTGTTCCCTGGCGTGAGGCCAATATTCATGTGCTAACCCACAGTCTCCACTACGGAATGGGTGTTTTCGAGGGCATCCGCGCCTACAAAACCCCCCAAGGTACCGCTATTTTCCGCCTTCCAGAGCACGTTAAGCGCCTCTTTAACGGCACTAAGATTTTCCAGATGAATATGCCCTGGACCCCTGAGCAGATCACTAGCGGCATTATTGAGGTTGTTAATAGCAATAAGTTGGAATCTTGCTATATCCGCCCCATCATCTTCATTGGCTCTCAAAAACTCGGAATCTCACCAAAAGGCAACAGCATCCATACCGCGATTGCCGCCTGGGAATGGGGCGCTTATTTAGGTGAAGATGGCCTTAACAAGGGTATCCGCGTTAAAACCTCCTCATTTACCCGCCACTTCGTAAACTCCTCACTAGTGCGCGCCAAGGCTTCTGGTTACTACATCAACTCGATTTTGGCCAATCAAGAAGTAACGGCCAACGGCTACGATGAAGCCCTCCTACTCGATACAGAAGGTTATGTATCTGAAGGCTCTGGCGAAAATATCTTTATCGTAAACAACGGCATTATTTACACTCCAGATTTGGCTTCTTGCTTAGACGGCATCACCCGTAATTCCATCATGCAAATCGCCAAAGACCTTGGCTACGAATTGCGTGAGAAGCGCATCACTCGTGATGAGGTGTATTCAGCTGATGAAGCTTTCTTCACTGGCACAGCAGCTGAAGTAACACCCATTCGCGAGTTAGATGATCGCACTATCGGTGATGGTAAACGTGGTCCGATTACCGAGCAAATCCAGAAGACTTACTTTGATGCGGTCTATGGTAGAAGTGATCAGTACAAATCTTGGCTGACTTACGTTAAGTAATAGGAAATTAGAGAATGAGTGACGCTCAAGTTGTAATGGTTGATGGCAATACAGATTTGCCTTTACATTGCCCAACCAATAAAACACCTAGCTGGAATTCCCATCCGCGTGTATTTCTAGATGTTGCTAAAACGGGTGAAGCAAAGTGTCCTTATTGTGGCACTGAGTACAAACTCATTCCTGGTACTGAGCCCCACGGGCACTAAACCTATCAGCACCCCTCAGCGGGGTGCTGTGTCGGGATACCTCATATGAATCGTATTCTGATCATCGCCCCAAACTGGATTGGCGATGCCGTCATGTCCCAGCCCTTACTGGCAAATCTCAAAACAATTTACCCACAGTCTCAGATTGATGTTTTAGCAAGTACTTGGGTCGCCCCTATCTATCGAGCCTGCGCAGAAGTTAGCGAAGTCATTGAAGCCAAGTTAGAACATAAGCAATTGCAATGGGGCTTGCGCAAGCAACTTGCAAAAAAGCTGGAATCAAATCAATATGATGCTTGCTTTGTTCTACCTAATAGTCTGAAGTCTGCCCTCATTCCCTGGCTTGCCAATATCCCTTTTCGGATTGGCTATCGTGGCGAGATGCGTTTTGGATTAATTAATCTTGCTTTAAATAATCCCAGCAAAATCAATCGTCCGCCGATGGCAGATCACTACCTCGCACTCAGTAATGCATTGGAGCATTCACAAAAGATGGACGCCAACAAGTCTGTCGACCCCAAGCTCAAAATTTCGCTTGCCGCTCAACAATCCGTTAGCGCTAAGTTGCAAGCATCATCCATTAATGAAAAATTGATTTACGTGCTTTGCCCAGGCGCCGAGTACGGAGTCACAAAACGTTGGCCTGCCGATCACTTCGCCAATCTTGCGCAGCAATTAATTAGCAAGGCACCAGATGCCCATGTGATTCTGCTTGGCGGCAAAGGTGACCATGCTTTGGGCAAGGAAATTACTTCCCAGGCAATGAACACGCCTCAAATTCAGAATTGGTGTGGTGAGACCTCCCTCGATGAAGCAATTGCACTCATCGGGATGAGCAAAGCGCTAGTCAGTAATGACTCCGGATTAATGCATATCGGCGCTGCATTGAAAGTTCCTCAGGTAGCTATCTTTGGCTCAAGTGATCCACACCATACGCCGCCACTATCCGATAAGGCTAAAGTTATTTGGCTCAACTTACCGTGCAGTCCTTGCCATAAAAGAGAGTGCCCGCTAGGACATCTCAAATGCTTAAAAGACATTTCTCCTAAAACTGTCTTGGATGCCATTCAAACACTTCATTAATCTTTTAGCCTCACACATCATCAGAAAGTAAGCCATGCCAAAACTAGCCAGACTTTTTCATAACGCAGATGAAGTGGTTGATGCATGGCGTGATGCCTTAAAACATCGTGACGTCAAAGGGGCTTTAGCGATCTGGCTAGATGATGACTCGATTACTTGCGTCCTCCCAGAAGGTCAACGTCTCAGCGGGCATGCAGAAATTCGGGCAGGCTTAGAGCGCCTCTTGGCTAAGCAAGCCCTCTTTTTAGAGCCAATTGCCTGCATTAGTCATTCTGTTTTAGGGGCGGCCGTTTATGACACTACCGAGGCCGTGCATCTGCGCGATGATCAAATTGAAGCAGAGTTCTTTCTCAATATTACCTTGGTACTCCTGCAAGATAGTCAAGGCTGGCGCATTGCCCACCTCCATGCAAGTCACTCCACTGAAGATACGTTTGATGCACCCTCTACTCCGCATGGATTGCATTAATTAAATCATGGCGAACGGGTTGCTATTGCATGGATGAGCAAGTACTGCGGTCACTAATTAAGTGGCCCAATACCCCCGATTGCTTTGGATGGCTGGCTTTAGATAGACGTGGCCAATGGCGTATGCGTGATGAATATGCGCAAGCCAATCAACTGTCCGGAAATGTGATCCAACACGCAGCTCTCAATGAATTCATTTCCAGAAACTATGCGCATGACTCTTTGGGGCGATATTTTTTTCAGAATGGTCCACAAAGGGTGTTTATCACATTAGATGCCACGCCATGGATTGCCAGAATAATTCCCAGTGAAAGTGGCCCTCAATTATTGACTCAATGCGGAACAGAAATTAGACCGCATAGCGCCCTGAGTGATGAGAGAGGCAATATCTATATCACTGGATTAGTCCTGCAATCACTCTCCGATCAAGTTAATAGTGCCGTATTTACTAAATCAGAATTCCTATCGCTTGCACTTTTACATGACCATGATTTAGATCTGTTTTCAGAGCAATCTCAGGTACAAGAAGATGCCTGTAGCTTCAGGGGTTCTTGGCAATGGGCTGGCAAAACCCTAGCAATCGAACCCATTCACTCGATAGAGCTGAGTAAGCGCTTTAACTTTGTCAAAGTACCGAGCAATTAATTAGCTGGGCATATTTTTGCCCTGCTCCTTTAATTCTTCTTGATATTGCTTTTGCATTTCACGAAGACGCGCATCAATACTAGAGGCTTGATAAAAATCAGCACCCCCGATCGATCTAGCAATCCTCAGCTGCTCAATGGCAGATGGCCACGCACCCTCAAGCGCATACTTTTCCCCAAGCGCGTAATGGCGCATCGGCACATTTTTGGCCTGGTCATAGGCATTAGAGAGCATGGTCCACCACACCACTTCATTAGGCTGCGCTCTAGTACGCGCCTTTAACCAGACAATGGCGTCATTAGTTCGACCTAGCTTTAGATAAGCATTCATCATCGCTGCACCAGCAGCATAGGATTGAGGGTATGCCTTGAGAGTGGCTTGAGCAATTTGCAGTGCCTCATCTCCCTTACCTCTAGCTAATGCTAGCTCCGACGCCGTAATGTCTAAAGAAAGACTTTGTCTCTGGATAGGTGAGCCTGGCGCGCTAGCGCTGTTGGCTAAATTTCGTGCTTGTTGCAAATAGCTTATGGCCTGATCAAACTTACCCTGTTTTTGTGCGATGAGTGCAAGCCCATAAAAACCCTCCATCTGTTTTCCTGGCGCCGACTGCTTACTTAGGCCCTCAAAGACATTCTTTAAGTCATACATCTGACCAGAGCTTCCAGACTGCTCCATACGAGCGCGCGCCTTAACGAAGTAAAACTCTACAGCGGTGGCTACATTTCTATTGGCGATATTGCGAGCACGATCCTGCATATCAGCAATGCGATCGGTTGTTAATGGGTGAGTGCGGACATAGGAAGGAACTCCGCTATCCATAATTCCCGTTGCTTTTTGTAGTCGCTGGAAAAATCCTGGTGCGCCATTAACGTCATAACCACTTGCGGTCAAAATCTGAAAGCCAACACGGTCAGCCTCTCGTTCGGCATCTCTCGAGTAGGACAATTGGTTGTTCACAGCCAATGCTTGCCCACCTTGCATCAACCCAGAGGCAGCACCTGGATTGCGCGAGGCAGCTAAAGCTCCTAGTACCATGCCGGCTAAAGCAATCATCATATTGGTAGCTTGCTTATCCATTTGACGCGCCAGGTGGCGTTGCAAAACGTGGCCAGTCTCATGCCCCATAACCGAGGCCACTTCTGAATCGGTTTCAGCGCTAACCAATAATCCCGTATGAAAACCAATAAACCCGCCCGGTAATGCAAAAGCATTAATGCTGGCGTCTTTAACGGCAAAAACTTCAAAGTTATAGGCGCCACTACCCTGCTCATTAGCGCCACCCAGTTGCAATCGTTTAGCAGCTTGCAATAAGCGCTGCTCCATTTGATTTAAAAAATCATAAATGGGCAAGTCATTGGAGTAGTCAGGATCTGGACGCAGCTGACGCATGATCATCTCGCCATATTTCTTCTCATCCATACGACTTAAGCTGTCCCCGCCAGGATCACCCATATCAGGGAGAACAAAGCTTGGCTGGGTCTGGGGGGTATTGCGTGATGGCAGATTCGAAGAGCGAGCATCGGGTGACTGAACTGCTCTACCCAAGTTCTGCAAAGCCGCAGACTCACCTTGTACCGATACATCCCCCACTGCTAAAGAAGATGCAGGGCCGGCCGCATACACAAATCCAGCGCTTGGCCAAGCCAAACTTAAAATAAGCTGGCTAACCAAAATTCGCTTAAATAGCGCTAATTTTTGTGATGTCTTTATGACTTGCATCCCTATATGGTAAAACTTATCCCATGAACAAACTAACTCATTTTGACGCCAGTGGGCAAGCCCATATGGTCAATGTTGGAGATAAACCCAATACCCGCCGAATTGCGATTGCAACAGGCAAGATCACCATGCTCCCAGAGACTTTTAGCATGATTGAAGCGGGCACCCATAAAAAGGGGGATGTCTTAGGCATTGCAAGAATTGCAGGCATTCAGGCATCCAAAAAAACATCTGATTTGATCCCTCTGTGCCATCCATTAGCCCTGACACATGTGAGCCTGGAGTTTGCCCTTAATAAAGAAACCAGCAGCATTTCCTGCCAAGTCAGGGCTGAGACTACTGGTCCCACTGGCGTTGAAATGGAAGCGCTTACCGCAGTCCAAGTCGCCCTCCTCACCATTTATGACATGGCCAAAGCTGTTGACCGAGGTATGGTGATGGGTGATGTCCATCTACTTGAGAAGAGTGGGGGCAAGTCTGGGGAATGGAAGGCGTAAATAATTGCGGCTCAACTCAAAGCAATGAAGCCACCCTAGGGTGGCTTCATAATTTATAAATACTTGCGCTCTTATTTAGTAATTCGGCACTCTGAAGGCAGCAACTGAGGCAATAAATTAGTCTCAGTGGAACGGCAAGACCAGCCCCCAGCCCATGTAGAGCCATCTGGCTTCGATAGATCAATTGCCTTTGGAACATTAGCATCTGGGTCATTCGTGGGAATGAGATGCAATGTATTTTTATTGTCTGGCGCCACATTATTTTGAAAGTCGATTGCAATAGCGCCTGAAGGCGTGATCTCAATTAACTTCACACTGCGTGTTGGCACAAAGGTAAATGAGCCACTGGTTGCCTCATCCATCGCCACGGTGCCCCTACTTGCAAAAGCCTCCGTGACAGCTAGCTTTGCACTGGAGGAAAGATTCATGCCTTCTACGATCCGACTGCGGGCGATGTAGTCTTGGTATTGAGGAACCGCAACGGCTACCAAAATACCGATGATGGCAACAACCACCATCACCTCAATTAAAGTAAATCCAGATTCCTGTTGCTGATCTTTCATGGTCATCGTTATTGGCTCCTGAGGTTGAATGCCTCATCATCCAGTCTATACCCATAAGCCTCAAGACCTGCTAATGTAAGAAAAGCCGGCTTTTAAGGCCGGCTTTTCTGATTAATGCGAGAGAAAATTAATGCGCCTCTTTGGCCGCGTTCTTTTTCTTCATATAGGTGCCAAGAAGGATAACGATAGCCACGCCAATCACCTCGAATGCCAACTTAGCATCACCTAGTGCCGCCTGAATACTATCTTTAATGGCCGGATCTTCAACCAACATGCCACCAGCCAGCAAGCCCAATAAGCCCGCACCCAAAGTAATAATGATCGGGAAACGCTCCATTACTTTGAGCAACATTGCGCTACCAAAAATAATTAATGGAATAGACATGCCTAAGCCGACGATCAAGAGCAATAAACGAGTCTCTTCGGGACCTTTTTGAGCGGCGGCAGCAACTGCCAATACATTATCTAAGCTCATTACCAAGTCAGCAATCAAGATAGTGCGGATAGCCGCCCAAATACTAGTCTTACCCTCAAGATGCTCCTCACCGTCGCTATCAGCCAATAACTGAACACCAATGTAGACGAGCAAAATTGCACCAACGATTTTTAAATATGGGAGGCTCAACAATGCAACGGCAGTGATAGTCAAAATCACTCGCAAAACAATTGCTGCGGCACTACCCCAGAAAATGGCTTTCTTTTGCTGGGCAGGGGCCAAATTGCGTGACGCCAATGCAATCACAACTGCGTTATCACCAGACAATAAAATATTGGCAACGATGATTGAGAGCAATGCCGCCCAAAACGTTGCATCAGAAAAAGCTGAAAAATCCATAATGTCTCCGTACTTTTATATGTTTTAGTTTTAGCTACAAGGCACAACAAAAAGCATGCCGACGAATCAGCATGCTTTTTTTGATTACAACATAGCTTTGAGTAAAGCAGCCATTTCTGACGGGTTTCTAGTTACCTTAAAACCACACTCTTCCATTACGGCAAGCTTAGCATCGGCTGTATCAGCACCGCCAGAAATCAATGCGCCAGCATGGCCCATACGTTTTCCAGGAGGCGCGGTTACACCAGCAATGAAACCAACTACTGGCTTTTTCATATTAGCCTTGCACCAGCGAGCTGCTTCAGCCTCATCTGGACCACCAATTTCGCCAATCATAATGACCGCATCAGTATCAGGGTCTTCGTTGAACATTCTCATGACATCAATGTGCTTCAAGCCATTGATTGGGTCGCCACCGATACCTACCGCTGTGGACTGACCTAAGCCAATCGCTGTTAATTGACCAACCGCTTCATAAGTCAAAGTACCAGAACGACTCACCACACCGATACGACCCTTTTTATGAATATGGCCAGGCATGATGCCGATTTTAATTTCGTCTGGAGTAATAATTCCAGGGCAATTTGGGCCAAGCAGCAAAGTCTTCTTGCCACCAGCAGCTTCTTTTGCAGTCATCTTGTTGCGCACTTCCAGCATATCCTTGACTGGAATGCCTTCAGTAATGCAAATAACAAAATCTAGATCAGCCTCAACAGCCTCCCAAATAGCAGCAGCAGCACCCGGAGGCGGCACATAAATTACAGAAGTAGTAGCACCAGTTTGCTGAGCAGCTTCTTTTACAGTTCCATAAATTGGAATATTGAAAATAGACTCGCCTGCTTTTTTAGGATTTACACCAGCTACAAAACAATTTTTACCGTTTGCGTATTCTTGGCACTTCTCAGTGTGGAATTGGCCAGTCTTACCAGTAATACCTTGAGTAATTACTTTAGTATTTTTATTTACCAAAATAGACATATTGAAGTTCCTTGATTATTTGTTTTTCGCAACAGCAGCAACTACCTTAGTAGCAGCTTCAGCCATTGAATCGGCGCTAATGATTGGCAAACCAGAGTCCGCAAGAATCTTCTTGCCCAACTCCTCGTTGGTACCCTTCATGCGCACAACCAAAGGTACAGTCAAGTTCACCGCTTTACATGCTGTCACTACGCCATCGGCGATCACATCGCAGCGCATAATGCCGCCGAAAATATTTACCAAAATTGCTTCCACGCTCTTGTTCTTCAGCATGATCTTGAAAGCTTCAGTTACCTTCTCTGCAGTTGCGCCACCACCAACGTCCAGGAAGTTTGCTGGCTCGCCGCCAAACAACTTAATAGTGTCCATGGTAGCCATTGCCAAGCCAGCACCATTCACCAAGCAACCAATGTTGCCGTCAAGTGAGATGTAAGCCAAGTCAAATTTAGAGGCTTCAATTTCAGCAGCATCTTCTTCATCAATATCGCGATAAGCCACGATTTCTGGATGACGATACAAAGCATTTGGATCGAAGTTGAATTTAGCATCAAGTGCCTTGATCTTGCCATTGCCTTCAAGAATCAATGGGTTGATCTCAACCAATGAAGCATCGGTTTCCCAATAGGTCTTGTACAAATTCTTGAACACATCTCGTGCCATTGGAATGGAAGCCTCTGGAACGCCAATACCTTTAGCAATGATGTCGCAATCAGCGTCTGTCAAACCAACCAATGGATCAACAAACACTTTAATAATTTTTTCTGGATGAGATTCTGCAACCTCTTCAATATCCATGCCGCCTTCGCTAGACGCCATGATCACATTCTTTTGAGTTCCACGGTCAGTAACGATACTGAAGTAATACTCTTTCTTAATGTCAGCGCCGTCTTCGATTAAGAGGCGATTTACTTTTTGACCCTCTGGGCCAGTTTGATGGGTCTTTAGTTGCATGCCCAAAATTTCAGAAGCGTACTTTTTCACTTCGTCCATGCTGCGCGCTAATTTCACGCCGCCGCCTTTACCACGACCACCCGCATGAATTTGTGCTTTCACAACCCATACTGGACCGCCTAATTTTTCGGCAGCTTTAATTGCCTCATCAACACTAAATGCAGGAATGCCATTTGGAACAGGCACATTAAATTGGCGTAGTAATTCTTTGCCTTGGTACTCGTGAATTTTCATTATTACTCCCGAAACGGTATCTTTTTTAGCAAGCGATGAGGATTTGTAAAACCGATTTCACCATAATCACCTACCCGATTAGCATTGCACTTTTACAAGTTCTGCTAAATAGGCGGGAACGGCTTGACCGACTCCATAAGTCTATCATGCTGCAATGCGGCAAGAGAGCATGTTAGCTCCGTACTTCCCCTAGTCGGGACGCCCTGCTACCACCTTAGAGACCACATCTGAGCTAAAGCCCTTAGAAGCCAGAAATCGATACTGTCGGGCCCGCTCTTTTTGCTCTGTTGCTAGAGCCCCAAACTTCCTATTCCAGAGATCATGTGCACGTTGGTATTCAGTTTCTTTGAGGCCCTTGAGGAGGTCGGCTGTCTTTGCGCCGTCTACTCCAGCCTGTGCAAGCTCATCTTGTATTTTTCTAGCTCCGAAGCGCTCACTTCGACGCCGCACCAAGGCCTCCGCAAAACGCTGGTCAGATAGCCAACCTCGGGCTTCAAAATCATCCAAAACATTCTCAATCTGCAACTCCAGAGGCGGTCCTGACACAGATACTTCAGAATCATCTTCCAATGGATTGAGCTTGAGCATCCTTGCCTCCGACTCTTGCAACTTGGCAGCCAAACCCTTGCGACTGTACTCTCGCATAGATAAAAGACGCAAAGCCCGAGCTTTTAGACTCGGGCTTTGTTTCTTACCTTTTTTAGCTGTGCCGCCTAGCTCTGACATCGCAGAATTACGCCTCCTCTTCTTCGCTTAAAACATCGCTTACTACTGCCGTTCCAGCCTTCACACCTAATTTCGCACGTATCTTAGCTTCAATATCTTGAGCAATGGCTGGATTCTCTTTTAAGAACTCGCGCACATTGTCTTTTCCCTGTCCAATACGATCACCGTTATAGGCATACCAAGAGCCTGATTTCTCAACAATATCGGCCTCTACACCCATATCGATAATTTCACCTTCTCTTGAAATACCGGCGCCGTACATGATGTCAAAAATAGCTTCGCGGAATGGCGGGGAGACCTTGTTCTTTACAACCTTCACGCGTGTCTCATTACCAACAATTTCATCGCCCTTCTTGATGCTACCGATACGACGAATATCTAAGCGCATAGAAGCGTAGAACTTCAAGGCATTGCCACCAGTAGTGGTTTCTGGGGAGCCAAACATGACGCCAATCTTCATACGAATCTGGTTAATAAAGATCACTGTTGTATTGGTGCGCTTAATGGCACCAGTGAGCTTGCGCAATGCTTGGCTCATCAGGCGCGCCTGTAGACCTGGCAATGAATCACCCATGTCACCCTCGATCTCTGCCCTTGGAACCAAGGCTGCTACGGAGTCAATCACAATTAGATCAATGGAACCTGAACGCACTAAAGCATCAGCAATTTCCAAAGCTTGCTCGCCAGTATCTGGCTGAGAAATCAATAAATTATTAACATCTACACCCAAGCGTGAGGCGTACTGAACATCTAAAGCATGCTCGGCATCGATAAAGGCGCAAGTTCCACCAATCTTTTGCATCTCTGCAATCGCATGCAAAGTGAGTGTTGTCTTGCCTGATGATTCCGGACCGTAAATCTCAATCACGCGCCCGCGGGCTAAACCACCAACTCCAAGTGCAATATCCAAACCTAATGAACCGCTGGAAACCACCTGAATATCCTGATGAATCTCTGCATCGCCCAATCTCATGATTGAGCCCTTACCAAATTGCTTCTCAATTTGCGCCAAGGCTGCTGTCAATGCTTTTTGCTTGTCTCCGCTCATGCCATCAAATTCTGATGAGGCTGATTTTTTCTTATCATCCAAGGCCATTTTTTATTCCTTTTTCGCTATGTATTGGGCTTTTTCCCGAAGTTTCTGTATTTTTCAACAACTCAGAAGTCACTGTATATAAAAACAGTACTATTTGCAAGAAACTTTTTCAGTGTTTATGTCTGATTTTTGTCAATCCCGGCCCTACACTGTGATGACTCCAATGCATTAAGAGTGGGATCGCTATTCCCCAAGCCAAGCCAAGCGCCAATAAACCTCCCACTTGGCCACCGACACCCCATGCTCCAGCCCCCATTCTGATTCCAGCCTCATAGGACATCGGTCCAGCCACACCCCCTAGTACTGCAGCCAAAATTGGCCTTCCCTGCAACCAAGATAGCGAGGAATTAATGGTGCTAGCTACTAAAGCCCATAGTACCCACATCCAGAATGGTGAGAGATAGGCGCTTGGCCAGGCATCCTCAAAACTTAAAAAACCTAAATTTACTATAAGTGTGTCAGCGCTCACTCCAAATATGACAGCCTTGAGTACAAGCCTTAGCTCTGCGGCAGGACAAGAAGAGCGCCAAATGTGTAGTGCGATGTAAAACAAGGTTCCTGCTGCAGGCCAAAAAACATGGTCATGAGCGGCGCCAACTATGCAGGCAAACCAGCCAAGCTGGAAGCACGCAAAGTTCCAAAATTTAGTCATCAATCAACTCCATACCGCCCTCTTTATCAGAATCCCTTCCACCACAAGCCGTCAAGGACTAAACCCTGAATATCACTACAAAGAAACTGGAAGCACTCCAATCAAATATCATTTGATATGCGCATTAAGCGATCAAAATATAAACACAAATTGAGACAAAGCATGGAAGACAATATCACCAATGGGCAGCGCCGACTTTTATTGCATAGCTGCCTAGCAATGGGTTTGGCGGGCTACTTAAATACAAGCCTCTCGCAAGCTACTTGGCCCCAAAAGCCAATCCGATTTATCGTGCCATTTGTTCCTGGGGGGACATCCGACATTGTTGCGCGCACAGTAGGCCAAGAGCTATCGAAACAATTACCCTATCCAGTCATCCTTGAAAATAAGGCAGGTGGGGGCGGCGTACCGGCAATGCTCGAAGTTTCAAAAGCAACGCCAGATGGCTACACAATGATTCTTGGCCATGTTGGTTCTATGGCCGTTAATCCTTATATCTTTAACAACACAGGGTATGACGTTAATAAGGACTTTATGCCCGTGACACTGTTGGCCAAAGTACCAAGCCTCTTTGTAGTTCATCCAGATTTGCCAGTAGAAAATCTCAAAGAACTAGTCGCATATGCCAAAAACAATCCAGGCAAATTAAATTACGGTTCTGCTGGGAACGCCAGTGCCGGGCATCTAGCCATGGAGTATTTAAAACTCACTACGGGGATGGACATAACGCACATTCCATACAAAGGAACCGGACCTGCATTAACCGATCTGCTGGCAGGCAGGATCCAAGTATTCTCAGCCGGCACTCCCGCGCTTCTTCAATATATTCGCTCTGGAAAATTGCGAGCCATTGCCACCGGAACCCCTCAAAGAATTTCATCCCTACCAAATCTGCCAACCGTTGCTGAATCTGGTTACAAAGGATTTGAATCGGTTCAATGGTACGGCATTCTAGTACCGGCACATACACCCGATAGCGTGGTTAAGCAAATTCAAGAAGGGTCATATAAAGCACTCAGAACACCAGCTGTTGCAGAACGCTTTGCCAGTGAGGATGCCATTATTGGAGGCGGCTCTCCTGCAGAGTTTGCCGCCCTCATCGCTCAGCAACAACGTCTCTGGAAAAATGTTGTCGCAAAGGCAAATATTCGGGCAGATTAAAACTCCCAGAAAAGAAAAAAGGGCTAGAGAATTTCTTCTCTAGCCCTCAATATGGTGGCGAATCAGGGATTTGAACCCCGGACCTGCGGATTATGATTCCGTCGCTCTAACCAGCTGAGCTAATTCGCCGAACTCGTAATTGTAAATGATCGGCAGCCTTCTGTCTAAATCAAAAGAGGAAGGCACACGTCGCGCCTCCTAAGGTCTCACTTTATTTGAAAGCTACTCACTGCCTCATCACGGTTGTAGCGTATAAAAACCTCTATTTTCTTAGCTAGAAAGAGCTTTTTTAGGACCTCATCCTTGTTTTCAAAGGTAATCGCGGTTTGCTCCGGAAACCGAGAAAAAGGGTCGCTCATCACCTCGATTGGCTGACCGTCCACTTTTATTAGGCGAATAGTGCGCTTATAAAGGCGGTCAGACTGAATAAAAATAAGACGCTTGACGTACTTATCCAAGACCAACTTTTGGCCTTGGTCGTTAGTCTTGGAGTAATAGACCAGCTCATCCTTGCCGTTAGTCGTGACATCTCGCTCCTCGTCCCACTTCGCAAGTGCACCCTGACTAGCAAATACACAGAGAATGGCTGCCACAAATAATCTACAAAGATGCGTCATTTTATTTCCCAGTTCGATCAACTCATCTTATCAGCCATCCGCACTGATACGACTTCTCTCGATCTGTTCTTCCAAAGTGATACCCATCCCTCGGGCCCTCGAGACCCAAAGACTACTTATCGCTTTGTTCTGAGTAGAGCGCTAACTGTCCTGATGTTTTTAACCTGTTCCAAGCTCAGACTCGTTTCAATCAATGCATTGGATTGCTGCTTACCCAGGATGGGGGCCATGAGATCTTGGCACTTCGCCACCACTTCATCGCGCGTCATTGGATTTCTAGGGGTGCCACGAACAGCATCCACCCGTTCCGTGTAAATTGAGCCGTCATTTAATTCGATCTCAACAATGGCCACTCGCACCGGTAAAAATTGGGACAAATTGGTATCCGGGATCAACTGGACCTTCGAGCGTATTCTCAACACGTCTGGGTTCTGCATCCTTGCAATATCGTGCGCCGCTTTAAACGAGGCTGTTTTATCCAACAACATCACAGAAACCATGTATTGCAAGCAGATATCTGGCATATCACGGTTATTCACAACCATTGATACGGCGGGCTCCAACCTGACCCTTACTGCCGCGACCTGATTAATATCAAAGGGATTTTTGCGACGAATAATTTCTATCGCATCTAAGGGCCCCTGAATCGGTGAGCCCACAGACCACTTTTTAATATCTGTCTGTGTAATCTCATATCGCTCACCCAACTTCTCAACTAATTGAGCGCGGTTGACATCGGGCGCCGTAGCCAAAAAATAATTATCAGGCCCCGATAAAACATCATTCACTCCGTTCCAACCAGAATGAACTAATAGTGCTGACATCACGCCATTTTTTGCGGGCATGCCCCCAAAAACAAATGCCTTTTCAATGTGGTCCGTATCCCGCCCCCAAGAGGCGATGCCTGAAGATTGCTGCGCAGTGTAATCTAGCAACCAACGCATTTGCTGTGCGTTTAAGCTTGCCGCGCATCCAGCCGCTGCCGCCGCACCAAATAGGCCGGCAATACTATGTGAACTTTTATGACTTTCATAACTAAATTTTGGTCCGCCTATCGCCATTAATAAACGCGTACCGATGTCATATCCCAGGGTGACCGAGCGCAGAAAATGGGCCCCGCTAATATTTAACTCTTCACCCATTGCAAAAGAAGCCGGTATTACGGCGCATCCCGGATGGGAGCGAGAGCGCCCATGAGAGTCATCCGTCTCGTCAGCATGCCCCATGACACCATTCACCATTGCTGCATCAGCAACCCCCGCTGTATAGGCGGACGCCATGACCGTCTCGGTGCCCTTGCTACCATGCAACCTGATATATTTAAATGCAGCCTGCCCTGGCAAAAGCTCTGATCCAGAAATGATGGCTGCAAAGGTATCTAACACATGAAGCTTTGCTTGTTCTAAAACATCTGGTGGCAGTGCCTGATTAGCGGCATCCCCCATATAGTTACTTAAAGCAAGCATCTCCGGGCTCAAAATATCATTTTGCGCTTGCGCAAAATGAGCCGGCAGCAATAAGCTCAAGGGAGCCAGTCCAATTCCACCAATAAAGTCTCTTCGTTTCATTATTTATGCCTCTTTTTTAATTTCATACTAACCGAAAATAAACCGTGCGACTTCTATCAATCTCCTCTGGCAAAGTGATGCCCCTTTTTGGATCCCATCACCCAAACTACCCAAAAGTAGCATCCGCTATTGATAAACAATCCATCAGTAATCTTGCCTCACCAACTCCCACTGAAATCACTCGGCTAGGTATTGCTGGCGATCAGCAAGCTGATCTATCGGTGCATGGCGGACTTGAGAAGGCGATCTATGTATATCCTATTGAGCACTATGCTTTTTGGAATGAACTCCTCACACGAGAAACCAAAAAAATTATCAATCTACAACCCGGTGCATTTGGCGAAAATTTTACAATTGAAGGCTTGCTCGAAACCGAAATATTTGTCGGGGACAGACTTCAAATTGGCGATCTTGAATTTAGCGTAACCAAGCTACGTGAACCCTGCTTCAAGTTCAACGCCAAAATGGGGTACAAGGGTGCAGCTAAGGCGATGTTGCAGTCTGGCTTTAGTGGGTGGTATTTGCGCGTTATTCAGGCGGGCACCCTAGCAGCTGGAACTGAAATCAAAGTACTACCAGGTCAAAGACTCACTTCAATTGCCGACCAGAATCAAGCCCTCTTTAATCGTGGCAATCAGAAAAATCTCTGGGATTAATTTTGATAATAAAAAACCCGACCACAAAGTGATCGGGTTTAGCTTTTGAAGCGGACTAGTAAAACTTAGTCTTTAGCGTAAATATCTACGTCTTTAGTTTCTTTAACAAACAGTACACCAATTACCAATGTCATCGCAGCGATGATGATTGGATACCAGAGACCGTAGTAAATGTTACCGTTTTGTGCCACCAAGGCAAACGAGATCGTTGGCAACAAGCCACCAAACCAACCGTTACCAATATGGTATGGCAAGGACATAGAGGTGTAACGAATGCGAGTTGGGAACATCTCAACCAACATCGCTGCGATTGGGCCATAAACCATGGTTACCAAGAGCACCAAGTACACCAACAAGAACAATACAGCAACATAGTTAATGCCAGCTGGATCAGCTTTAACTGGGTAACCTTCCTTGTTCAATGCCTCGCGAATAGCCTTCTTAAACTCGGCATCTTTTTCCTTAGCATCAGCAGGAGCTAAACCTTTAGCTGTGTAGCCAGGAATTTCGATATCGCCAATCTTTACAACCGCTGTCGAACCAGCAGGGCCAGCAACAGTGCTATAGCTAGCAGAGTTGGAAGCCATCACTTGTTTTGCGATATCGCAAGAACTTGTGAACTTAGCCGTACCTGTTGGGTTGAACTGGAATGTACATTCATTCACATCAGCAGTAATGGTCGCTGGTGCAGATGCCATTGCCTTTTCTAATGCTGGATTAGCAAAGTGAGTCAAGGCATTAAATACTGATACTGGTGTATTTGGGATGTATGTAATTACGGCTAGTAACAAGCCACCCATGATGATGACCTTACGGCCAATCTTGTCTGACAAGCTACCAAATATAACGAAGAATGGTGTACCGATTACCAATGAAGCAGCAATCAATAAGTTCGCAGTCTTAGCATCTACCTTCAGTACTTGTGTGAGGTAGAACAAAGCATAGAACTGGCCTGTATACCAAACGACTGCTTGACCTGCAACTAGACCAAACAGCGCCAAGATAACAATCTTCAAATTCTTCCATTGACCAAAGGACTCTGTCAAAGGCGCTTTAGACAATTTACCTTCATCTTTCATCTTCTTGAAAGCTGGGGATTCGTTCATTGACAAACGGATCCAAACAGAAACAGCTAACAAAGCGATAGAAACGATGAACGGAACACGCCAACCCCAAACATCAAAGTCTGCGCCAGTAAATTCACGTGTGAACAAAATCACAAGCAAGGACAGGAACAAGCCAAGAGTAGCTGTTGTCTGAATCCAGGCTGTGTATGCGCCACGACGACCTTGAGGAGCATGTTCAGCAACATAAGTTGCAGCACCGCCGTACTCACCACCCAAAGCCAAACCTTGAAGCATGCGTAATGCGATCAAGATTACAGGAGCGGCAACACCGATAGTGGCGTAGTTAGGCAGAATACCTACGATAAACGTAGCGCCACCCATCAACAAGATCGTCACCAAGAAGGTGTACTTACGACCAATCAAATCACCTAAGCGACCGAACACCAAAGCGCCGAATGGGCGAACGATAAAACCAGCAGCGAACGCAAGCAAAGCGAAAATGAAGGCTGAGCCAGCATCTAAGCCTGAGAAGAATTGCTTGGCGATAACGGCAGCCAATGAACCGTAAAGATAAAAGTCGTACCACTCAAAAACCGTGCCTAAAGAGGAGGCAAAAATAACTTTGCGCTCTTCAGCGGTCATTGGGGCTGCTTTGGTTGATGTTGACATCAGTAGCTCCTAACTATTTTTATTGAAATAAAAAACAACGAGTCGATTATGCTTTGAAAAAAATCAAAGAAATCCACTAGTTAGGGTAATTCCCCATCAAATTGGCTCGGGGTTTTCCCGAGAATTTGCTAATTGAATGGGGTCTATACGACAATTTAAATCCAGTCAGTCTAAAAATATTAGTCCAGCATTGCGCCCAATTAAAGTGCACACTCTGGTCTTAAGAGTTTCAAAATTAGCTCTAATAGAGTCTTATATTAAAAAATAAAAATGCTTTTTCATTAAAGCTATTCAACGGAGAAATCAGCATGCAGCAAAAATGGGGTATTCGGGGTATGGCGGTAGCGCCCCACTCTTTGGCATCGGAGTCTGCATTAGCAGTATTAAGAGAAGGTGGAAATGCGCTAGAGGCGATGATTGCTGCGGCTGCGACGATTGCAGTGGTCTATCCACATATGAATTCTATTGGTGGTGACTCATTCTGGGTAATTCACTCGCCAGGCAAGGCCATGGGTGGCATTGACGCCTGTGGTGCAGCTGCTGGCCTCGCCACTAAACAGTGGTACGCCGAACGCGGTATCACCACCGCCATCCCCTTTCGAGGTGCGGTTGCAGCTAACACCGTCGCCGGGACAATTTCAGGCTGGGGTGCTGCTCAACAACTTTCTAAACAGGGTCTAGGGGGAAAAATCCCGCTATCCCGCCTATTAGCAGACGCAATTCACTATGCCGAAGCAGGTGTACCAGTCACATTTAGCCAATCGAGCCTCACCGCTAAAAAACAGGGTGACTTAATAGACATCCCAGGTTTTGCGGAAACATTTTTAGTTAATGGTCAAGCGCCCGAAGTCGGCAGTATCTTTAAGCAAGAACGTCTTGCCAAAACCCTGCGCCAAATTTCTCGCAAAGGAACTGAAGATTATTACCGCGGGGACTTGGCGGATCTCATCGCTAAAGAACTCACAGAAATTGGTAGCCCCCTCAGACTTGGGGATCTACATCGCCATCAAGCCAAGCTCATCGACCCTCTGGAGCTTAAACACAGCATGGGCAATGTGTACAACATGACACCACCAACCCAAGGCGTCGTGTCCTTAATGATCATTGGAATCTTGGATCAACTGAATCTCAAGCGCTTCAAAGTCGACAGCGCTGAATACGTTCATCACTGCGTAGAAGCGACAAAGCAAGCCTTCAAGGTGAGGGATCAATATGTCACCGATCCCGCTTACATGACAAAACATGCTCAATCTTTTTTAGCCCCTGCTTTCTTAAAGAAATTGGCGAAAAATATAGATCCTGAAAAGGCTTTACCTTGGGGCCAAGGCAAAGGACCAGCCGATACGATCTGGATGGGTGTGGTTGATGGGAATGGTAATTGCGTCTCCTTTATTCAAAGTATTTATCACGAGTTTGGTGCTGGCATCGTTTTACCTAAATCTGGGGTGAACTGGCAAAACCGCGGATGTAGCTTCTCGCTTGATCCTAAGACACTTAATCATCTTGAGCCCTATCGCAAGCCATTCCATACCTTGAATCCAGCAATGGCTTTATTCAAGGATGGTAGATCCATGGTCTACGGCACGATGGGAGGCGATGGTCAACCCCAAACACAATGTGCGGTCTTTACTCGCACGGCAACATATGGACTGGATCCACAGGATGCAATCAGTCGTCCACGTTGGCTGCTCGGCAGGACTTGGGGTCAAACCAGCGACAGCCTAAAGTTAGAGTCGCGCTTTAGTCCGTGGGTTGCAAAGGAACTTCATGCCTTGGGCCATGAGATTGAAATGCTGGATGCCTTTGATGAAACAGTTGGTCACGCTGGCTGCATTATTCGAGATCCATCCGGCACATTGCATGGCGGCTGGGATCCTCGCAGCGATGGCGCGGTTAGCGCGTTTTAGTAATAAACAATTTGGGTACGCGCAGATCCCAGTAAATGGCAGCTGCGCGTAATCCAAAAATAGTGAGCATGCAGATCACCGATCCCTCAAGCGTGTACCCAGGGAAGAAATTCAAGATCAGAATGTAGGCACAGCAACCTAAGGTAACTGGGATTGCGTAAAGCTCATGCGACATCAGTAAAGTTTTTCTGCCGGCCAAAATATCTCGCAATAATCCGCCGCCAATCGCCGTGACAACACCCAAGATCACTGGTGCAACCGGCAACCCAAATCCCAAGCTCCAGGCCTTGTCAGCCCCCTGAATTCCAAACAAAGCTGCGCCAAGACCATCGATATAGAGCATCCAGCGATAAATCTGTGGTTGCGTAAAAAAAGATTCGGCAATAAAAGTGACTATGCATGCACCCAAGGCTACCCAAATATAAATTTGGGTAATCGACCAAAAGGCGGGCACATCTAAAATGATGTCACGTACGGTTCCACCGCCAATAGCAGTAATCACCCCTAAAACTAGCACGCCAAAAATATCAACGCCTCGATCAGCAATAGCGAGAACACCAGTGACTGCGAAAGCAATCGTAGCAATGATGCCAATCCAGAAATTAATTTGATCCATGGTGCTTAGTCTAAATCACTGGAAGGGATCAATCGAGTAAGCCCTGAATATACTGTGGGCAATATCCCCAAGGAATCCCTCATGAAAACTCAGCTTTATAGTTTCTGGCGTAGCTCAGCAGCCTTTCGGGTACGAATTGCCCTGAATTTAAAAGGCCTTCATTACGAAGTGATTCCTGTACATCTAATAAAGAGCGGGGGCGAACAAGCGTCATTGGACTACGTCAATAAAAACCCCAATCGATTAGTGCCCCTATATACCGATGGCACTCACACCATTCACCAATCTCTTGCCATCATTGAATATCTTGAAGAGATTCAACAGAATCCCCCACTACTACCTCAATCGGCAATCGATCGAGCATGGGTACGTGCAATAGCAATGGATATTGCCATGGATATTCACCCGCTCAATAATTTGAGGGTACTGCGCTACCTCATCAAAACTGTAGGTGCAAGTGCAGAGGCAAAAGATGCCTGGAATGAACATTGGATCAATTTGGGTTTAGGGGCCCTAGAGCAACGATTGAGTGCAGATTGCAGGGTGGGCCGCTTTGCCTTCGGAGATCGACCTGGTTTGATTGATATCTGTCTGGTGCCGCAAATATTTAATGCTCTTAGTGCGCAGATGGATATGACAGCCTATCCAACACTCATGAGCATATTTCATGAGTGCATGACACTACCAGCCTTTATTGATGCATCTTGGGAAAATCAAATTGATGCCGAGGGATCAAACCCCCTTGCTCCACCACAGGAATAAAGAGAGCGTTAGCAAAGATCCTAGTGTAGTTATAAGTACGACTCGAGAAATTATTCTGCCATCAGCGTTGTAATACTGAGCCAGCATAAAGGGGCCAGTACCCGTGGGAAGTGCCGCTAGTATGACAACCGCGTTTACCCACAAGGAGGGCAACTCTAAGATTGGCCCAGCTAGCAACCAAGCAAGGAGCGGCTGAATAATCAGTTTTGCAAAACTAATACCCCACGCTTGCTGAGATGCTGATTTTTCTTTTTGCATCAAAAATAGACCGATAGAAACAAGTGCGCAAGGTGTTGCGGCTGCAGCTAAAAAAGCAAGCACCTGAGCTAAGGGTTCGTATAAAACCAAGTTAGTAGCGGACCATAGCAAACCTACTACTGGGGCAATCAATAATGGATTAGTGCATAAAGACTTGAGCACGCTCCAAAAAATTTCATGGGGGTTTTTGTGGGACAGAATGCCAAGCTCAATGAAGACAGTTGCTATAGCAAACATCACAAATACAATAAAAGTAGAAATGATCGCTGGCGCTAAGCCATCTTGACCAAGAGCCAAAACGCAGAGCGGAATTCCCATATAGCCGGTATTGGAGTAAGAAGCACTCAACCCCGAAAAACTAGCCGCCGCTAAATCTCGACTGCGAATCCAACTCATCGCCAACACGAGAATAAATACTGCCAAGCAACTCAGAAGAAAGGCGGCAATAAAACCGGGCCGCCAAAGCGTCTGCCAGCTACTACTGGATGCAAAATTAAATAATTGGGCAGGTAGTGCAAGCCAGACTACGAATCGATTTAACTCTACGGATGCGCTTTCGCCCAACTTGCCCGCTCTGCCACAAACGTAACCAATCAGAATAAGGGCAAATACTGGAAAGACGACATTAAAAACGTAGAACAATTGAGATGCGCTTTTTTAAATTAGGCAATCTTCTTCAGCGTCTTTTGATATCGCTGCGCATTTTTGACGTAACGTCCAGCAATGTCTTCGATACCTGAAATCTGCCCTGGAGTCAGCGTCTTAACCGCTTTAGCAGGGGAACCCAAAATCATCGAGCCATCGGGAAACTCTTTGCCTTCAGTCACTAATGCGCCAGCGCCTACTAAACAGTTCTTGCCAATCTTGGCGCCATTCAAAATTACCGCACCAATTCCAATCAAAGTACCATCGCCAATCTGACAACCATGGAGCATCACTTGGTGCCCAATAGTGACTTGCTTGCCAATGATCAGAGGATAGCCAGGGTCAGTATGCAAAATAGATGCATCTTGCACATTACTGTCCTCGCCAATTTGTATGAGGTCGTTATCGCCACGGATAACGACCTTGGGCCAAACGCTTGCATTTTGATGAAGCTCAACCCTGCCGATGACTTCTGCGCTCTCAGCAACCCAAGCCCCATCCCCTAATTGAGGGGCATTTCCATCTAGTTCAAATATAGCCATGATTCATTATAGGTAATCATCACATTGAAGAATATCTACCAGTTAGGCTCACGATCTGGAGTAGATGAAATGCGGTGAATACTCAAATCCGCGCCGTCATACTCTTCCTCATGGGACATCCGGATACCTAAGACAGCTTTTAGCAGTCCATAGACCACAAAACCACCAGTCAGTGCAATGGCAACCCCTAAACCACTTCCAATCAGCTGCCCCAAGAAAGTCACACCGCCAATTCCACCCAGCGCTTTTGCGCCAAAGATGCCTGCTGCCAATCCACCCCACAAACCACATAGGCCGTGCAAAGGCCAAACTCCTAATACGTCATCAATCTTCCAACGATTTTGCACCAAGGTAAACATATAGACAAAGAGAGCACCAGCAATTAAGCCAACAACCAAAGCACCCATGGGGTGCATCAAATCCGAGCCCGCACAAACTGCCACCAAGCCAGCCAAAGGTCCGTTATACGTAAAACCTGGGTCATTACGGCCAATCACCCAAGCTGCCAGGGTGCCCCCTACCATGGCCATTAAGGAATTCATTGCCACCAAGCCGCTGACCTTATCGATAGTCTGCGCACTCATCACATTAAATCCAAACCAACCTACCGCCAAAATCCATGCACCCAAAGCCAGGAATGGAATGCTTGATGGCGGATGTGCTGCGATGTTGCCATCCTTGGTGTAGCGACCGCGACGAGCCCCCAAAAGGATGACTGCTGGTAATGCGATCCAACCACCAACCGCATGCACAACAACCGAACCAGCAAAGTCATGAAACTCTTCGCCAGTCAGTGACTTAATCCACGCTTGGATACCGTAATGCTGATTCCAGGCAATACCTTCGAAGAAGGGGTAAATGAAACCAACCAGCACAAAGGTGGCAATTAATTGGGGATTAAACTTCGCGCGCTCAGCAATGCCACCAGAGATAATGGCTGGAATAGCAGCAGCAAAGGTCAACAAGAAAAAGAATTTGACTAATTCATAACCATTCTTCTCCGCCAACAACTCAGCACCAGAGAAAAAATCGACGCCGTAGGCGATGCTGTAGCCAATAAAGAAATAAGCAATTGTCGAAACTGCAAAGTCGACCAGGATTTTGACCAAGGCATTGACTTGGTTTTTTTTCCGAACGGTGCCTAGCTCGAGAAATGCGAAACCCGCATGCATTGCCAGCACCATGATGGCGCCGAGCAAAATAAATAAGACATCGCTACCTGATTTCAAAGTATCCACTGAAATTACCCCCTATGTTTTTGCATCATTATGGGGAATATAAAGACCAAATTCGGGCATTAATGCACTTATTTAGTGCAATTTAATGCTCAAAATATGGTTTATTATCAAATTTACATACACCCAAGGGAGAACCCATGAAAAAAGTTTTAGTTCTATTAGCCGCTTTAGGTACATTTTGTGGCCTTGCCCAAGCCCAAGAAAAAGTTCAGGTGCTGAGCGCACAAGAGCTAGTAACTGTTTGCAAATTGCCGGCAAGCCCAGAGTCCCGTAGCTTTTGCGTAGGTTATACAACCGCTATTTATGACACTTATCTAGCGACACGTCATCCGCAACGCGCAAAACCTTACATTTGCGTTAAGCAGCCAGCCCCTTCACGTGACGAAGTGATTGGTGAATTTGTGAAGTTTGGCCAAAGCAACCAACAGGTTTCCGATAAACCTGCAGCAGGGGTTTTCTTGGGCTTTCTGGCAGCACGCTTTCCTTGCGCCAGAAAATAAACCAAGTCATTTAGCCAACTCAATATATAGACATAAGGAACAGTTGATATGAAAAAAATTATCGCTATTACTGCCGCAACTCTCGCAATCGCTGGTTGCTCCAACATGAGCAACACAGAACAACGCACTTTATCTGGCGCCAGTATCGGTGCAGCTGCTGGTGCAGTTGGCACAGCTATTTTCCACGGCAACCCTATCTGGGGCGCAGTTGGTGGTGCAGCTGTTGGTGCAGCCTCTGGTTACGTATATGACGCCTACAAAAAAGAGCAGGCTTCTGAGTACAACTCTGGCTACAACGCTGGAAAAAATAATCAAAAGAATCAAGCTCCCAACTAATCATCCTCTGCGCATCGAGCGCATGGCTGTTGTTTAGTAGCTCAGCATTAAAAAACCCGACTTGCGCGATGTAAGTCGGGTTTTTCTTTAGGCGATCTAGATAATTAGGAAAGCAGTAGCTGATTGATACGCTTTACGTACGCAGCTGGATCATTTAACTGTCCGCCTTCAGCCAAAAGGGCTTGGTCAAACAACACCTGAGTCCATTCATCAAAATGCCCGCCATCTGACTTCAACTTCAGAAGCAGCGGATGCTCAGGGTTAACTTCTAAAATAGGCTTTGTATCTGGAGCTTGTTGGCCAGCAGCTTTGAGCATACGCAATAAATTACCGGATAGTTCATTCTCATCAGAAACCAAGCATGCTGGGGAGTCAGTCAAGCGGAAGGTAACACGAACATCCTTAACCTTATCCGCTAAGGTCAACTTCATGCGATCGAGCAAATCCTTGAAATTCTTTTCAGTTTCTTCATGCTCTTTCTTTTCTTTCTCATCACTTAAGCTTCCGAGATCAAGTCCGCCTTTTGCCACAGAGGTCATATGCTTGCCGTCAAACTCAGTAAAGAATGACAGCATCCATTCATCAACGCGATCAGAGAGCAAGAGCACCTCAACCCCCTTCTTGCGGAAAATTTCTAAATGAGGACTGTTTTTAGCAGCATTGAAAGTATCACCAGTCACGTAATAAATCTTATCCTGCCCCTCCTTCATACGCGCGACATAGTCAGCCAAAGAAACAGTTTGATCCGCAGAATCTGAATACGTGCTCGAAAAACGCAAGAGTTTTAAGATGCGCTCTTGATTTGACTGATCTTCCCCCACACCCTCTTTGAGAACTTGTCCAAACTGAGTCCAAAAGGTTTGATATTTTTCTTTTTTAGCCCCATCATCACTGTTGGCCAAATCTTCCAACATGCTGAGAACGCGCTTAGTAGAGCTTTCGCGAATGATCTTGACGTCGCGCGATTCCTGCAGAATTTCACGAGAGACGTTTAACGGTAAATCAGTTGAATCAATAACGCCCGTGACAAAACGCAAATACATCGGCATTAGCTGCTCTGCATCATCCATGATGAACACGCGCTTGACATACAACTTAATGCCGCCCCGCTTATTACGATCCCACAAATCAAAAGGTGCACGTGCAGGCACATATAACAGTTGCGTGAATTCGCTACGACCCTCAACCCTATTTAAGGAGTGGCACAAGGGATTTTCGTAGTCATGCGATAAGTGCTTATAGAACTCGTCGTACTGCTCATCAGTAATTTCTGATTTAGCCCGCGCCCACAAAGCGCTCGATTGATTAATGCTTTCGAGCTCATCCTTAATAACGTGCTCATTTTTATCAGCATCCCACTCCTCCTTATTCATCTGAATAGGTAAGGAGATGTGATCAGAGTACTTACGGATAATGGATTTGAGTTTATGGGCAGAAAGGAAGTCATCTTCACCCTCACGAAGATGCATCGTGATCGCGGTCCCGCGTTGTGGGCGATCAATACTTTCTACTGTAAATTCACCTGAACCATCAGATTCCCAACGAACACCATCGGCTTCAGGCAGGCCTGCGCGACGAGTTTCTACTGTAATCCGGTCAGCCACAATAAATGCTGAATAGAAGCCCACGCCAAACTGGCCAATTAAGGCTGCATCTTTCTGCTGATCCCCTGAAAGCTTAGAGAAAAACTCTTTCGTACCAGAGCGGGCGATGGTTCCCAAATTGGAAATCACTTCATCACGACTCATGCCAATTCCATTATCAGAAATAGTGACAGTTCTGGCGGCTTTATCAAAGCTGACTTTAATTTTCAGATCAGGATCGTCGCCATACCAATCGGGATGTTCAATACCCTCAAAGCGGAGCTTGTCAGAAGCGTCAGACGCATTGGAGATTAACTCACGGAGAAAAATTTCCTTGTTGGAATACAGGGAGTGAATCATCAGTTGTAAAAGTTGCTTTACCTCGGCCTGAAAGCCCAAGGTTTCTTTGCTGGCTACAGTCATGTGAATACCCCCTTCATTAATGGACAGAACCCCCAGTAATTGGGGGCTATTTAATGTATTTCAAGATCTATCAAACTAGAAAATTAGCCAGGGTGTGGCTTTGAATGCCTCTCTACAACTGGCAATTCAGCCTTTTTCCATGCGCTAAAGCCACCTTCCAGATGACAAATGCCAGGCACCCCCATTTTTTGGAGAGTTTCTGTTGCCAGCGCTGAACGCCAAGCAGATGCGCAATAGAGCACCAAACGCTTCCCTTCGCCAAAAACTGACTTGTAATAAGGGCTATCAGGGTCGACCCAAAACTCCAGCATGCCGCGGGGTGCATGAATTGCATTCGGGATCATGCCATCACGCTCCAACTCCCTAACGTCGCGAATATCCACGAAAACGGTATTTTCATCACCCAAAAATGCTTGCGCTTGCTCTAACGGAATGGTCTCAATTTGAGCCATCGCATTTGCAATTAACTCTTGATAGCCTAATTTTAATTTCATCAAAATCCCCTAAATTGCTAATACTTTTATTTGATTGATCTTTAGGGCATTTTCACAGGCCCGTCCTGATAATATGTCCCTATGAACTTTACCCCCACAGAACTTGGCGCAAGCATTATTTTTGCTATCGCAGTACTTCATACCTTTTGCACATCATATTTTGAAGCGCTCGCTAAAAAATCTCCAAGACATGCTGGCTTATGGCATCTACTCGGTGAAATAGAAATCGTCTTCGGATTTTGGGCGGCTATTCTCGTTATTTTTATTAGCCTAAATGAAGATCTAGAAACTGCTAAGACTTTTTTAAATACACGCAATTTCACAGAACCTTTATTCGTTTTTGCCATCATGATTGTGGCCGGTAGTAAGCCCATTCTATTTTTTGCAGAACAGCTCTTGCAGACACTGGGATTGGGTACGCGCCTACTTCTAAGAACTCGAAGCGCACCAGTACTCTACTTTTTAACCCTTGGAATTACGCCGCTCATGGGCTCACTCATTACCGAGCCTGCAGCCATGACTTTGGCGGCATTTCTATTGCGTGATTTAGTCTACCGTCATCAATGCTCCAAGGCCTTGCTATTCGGAACGCTAGGTGTACTCTTCGTGAATATTTCGATTGGTGGAACGCTGACTAATTTCGCAGCGCCTCCAGTGCTCATGGTTGCAACTACATGGGATTGGAGTTCGGCATTCATGTTCAAAAATTTTGGCATGGAATCTTGTGTCGCCATTTTTATTAACGCTCTTGGGGCAACGCTCCTGTTCCACCGCCAGCTCGTAGAGCCTAACACCACTAAAAAAGAGACAAATATTCCAGTAGCGGTGATTTGTGTACACCTATTATTTTTACTTGGTGTTGTGGTGTTCGCTCATGATCCGATTATTTTCATGTGGATACTTCTATTTTTTATTGGCTACACGATTGCGTATCCAAAACACCAAAGTCCCCTGATTTTGAAAGAGGCATTATTGGTTGGCTTCTTCTTGGGCGGATTGGTTGTCCTAGGTGCTCTGCAGGGTTGGTGGCTACAACCCATCCTAGAAATGATGAGTCCTACCGCTGTTTTCTATGGAAGTCTTGCCCTCACCGCCTTAACTGACAATGCTGCCCTAACGTATTTAGGCTCTTTAGTTACCGGCACTTCGCCCGAGTTTAAGCTGGCCTTAGTAAGTGGAGCGGTAGCTGGCGGCGGTCTCACTGTTATTGCCAATGCACCAAATCCTGCTGGAATCGCCATTTTGCGCAAACACTTCCCAAATGGCGCTGTATCAGCGCTATATCTACTGATTGCAGCTCTTCCACCCACATTCGTAGCAATTCTGGCGTATAGGCTCCTGTAAAACAGTAAAATCAGCGCTTCGCCCCCAGCTATAAACCTGAGAACGGCATATGAAAAAGCTCTATATCAAAACCTTTGGCTGCCAAATGAACGAGTACGACTCGGGCAAGATGGCCGACCTCTTACATGCCGATGAAGGCATGGTCATGACTGACACCCCAGAAGATGCAGATGTGGTTCTGTTGAATACCTGCTCAATTCGCGAAAAAGCAGAAGACAAAGTATTTTCGGACCTAGGGCGCCTGCGTGAGCTTAAGAAAACCAAACCCAACTTATTAATTGGTGTTGGTGGCTGCGTTGCCAGTCAAGAAGGTCAACAAATTATCAGTAGGGCGCCATATGTAGACGTAGTCTTTGGTCCGCAAACACTACACCGCTTATCCGACCTGATTGCACAACGTCGCGAGACCGGCAGGTCTCAGGTAGATATTTCTTTCCCGGAAATAGAAAAGTTTGATCATCTTCCAGCATCACGCCAAACTCGCGGCTCTGCCTATGTCTCCATCATGGAAGGCTGCTCAAAATACTGCAGCTACTGCGTGGTTCCCTACACTCGAGGCGAAGAGGTATCGCGCCCCTTTGATGATGTGTTGACTGAAGTAGCTGGGCTTGCCGCCCAAGGCGTGAAAGAAATCGTCTTGCTCGGCCAAAACGTCAATGCTTATCTCGGCAAAATGGGAGATACAGAAGAGATTGCAGATTTTGCATTGCTGATTGAATACGTCGCAGAAATTCCCGGGGTAGAAAGAATTCGCTTTACCACTAGCCACCCCAAAGAATTTACTCAGCGTTTAATCGATGTCTACGCAAAAGTTCCTAAGCTTGTAAGCCATTTGCACCTTCCGGTTCAACATGCATCAGATACTGTTTTATCAGCGATGAAGCGTGGCTATACCGCACTGGAATACAAGAGCATTATTCGTAAGATGCGTGCTGTAAGGCCCGATCTAACTCTCTCTAGCGACTTCATTGTGGGCTTTCCTGGCGAGACTGATGAGGACTTTGCAAAACTACTCAAGATGGTTGAAGAGCTCAATTTTGACAATAGTTTTTGCTTTATCTTCAGTGCGCGCCCTGGGACGCCTGCGGCTAACCTGAGCGATGACACTCCTTACGAAGTCAAGCTCAAGCGACTGCAAACATTGCTCGCACTTGTTGAATCACAAGCAAATCAGATCAGCAAAAATATGTTGGGTCAAACTGAGCGGGTACTTGTTGAAGGCTTAGCCAAGGATGGCGTAAATCTGCAAGGCCGCGCTGCTAACAATCGCGTTATTCACTTTACTGCACCAGATGACGATATCGAATCACTTATAGGTCAAATGGTAGATATCCATATTACTGAAGTTCTCAATTTCACCCTCCGAGGGGATCTCCTGCGTGAATCTATTCATGCTGACGCCAACTAAGATGACAACCAAGCAAACATCCCCCTCCAAGCTTGAGCTGGATATTCAATTTGCCAGCGCTGCAATTGAAGATAAAGTTCTTGCGATTGCCTCTCTAGCGGTAATTAAAAAATGGGTGAAAGCAACGGTTCAACTAAATGGCTTTATCACTCTGCGATTTGTCAATGCAGCGGAAGGGAAAAAACTAAACCTTTCTTTTCGCAATAAAGATAAGGCAACCAACGTACTCACCTTTCCGTACGAGCTCAACAAAAAATCCTTGGCCGCTGATATTATTTTTTGCCTTCCTGTGATTCAAAAAGAGGCATCTGAACAGGGTAAGACTGTTCAGGCTCATTTGGCCCATCTGATTGTTCATGGCTGCTTGCATGCCCAGGGCCTAGACCACGAAAGTGATAAAGAGGCGAAGGAAATGGAAGATAAGGAAATCATTCTTCTGAAATCCTTGGGCTTTGCTAATCCCTACGCACCCATTTAAAGCATCTTTCACGCCCTCTTCATTGAATTTACTTATTTCTGCGATATTCTTGCTATATGCCTGACCCCAATAAATCCCTTCTAGAGCGCCTGGCTGATTTTTTAACGCCACAACCAACTAGCTCAGCAGAACGCCGTCAAGAACTGATTGACACCCTCCGAGAAGCGCAGACTGAAGGTTTAATTGATGCGGATGCCCTCTCCATGATTGAGGGTGTTTTTCAGGTTGGCCAATTGTGTGCTCGCGATATCTTAATTCCCAGAGCGCAAATTGACTGGATTGATATCAATCAATCTTTATCCGAAATTATCAAGAGCGTCATTACTGCTGCTCACTCACGCTTCCCTGTATTTGAAGGCACTCGCGACAATGTCATTGGCACCTTGCTGGCAAAAGATTTATTGCGCCACTCGACTGAAAAAGATTTTCAGGTTCGTGATTGGCTCCGCCCTGCTGTATTTATTCCAGAATCTAAGCGTTTGAGTGTTTTACTCCGTGACTTTAAAGACAACCGCAATCACCTAGCGATTGTGGTGGATGAATATAGTGGCGTTGCTGGAGTCATCACAATCGAAGATGTGCTCGAGCAAATTGTTGGTGACATTGAAGATGAGCACGATATTGATGAAGAGGCAGATAACCTCATCTCCCTAGACAATGGCGACATTCGCGTGAAAGGTATTACCGAACTCGAACAATTTAACGAGACGCTGGGCACCCAATTTGATGTTGAAGGCATTGAAACGGTTGCTGGTCTAGTTATTCAGCATCTTGGTCGAGTGCCTAAAATGGGTGAACTGATTGAGATCGACGGAATTGAATTCGAGGTTCAGCGTGCTGATCCAAGACAGATTCATATCCTGCTCGCACGACAACTTCCTAAAAAGCCCTCCTGAGAATTACTTTGATTGATCGGCAATCAGCAAGACTGGGTAATAGCATCAATTTATTGCTGCTATTTTTTTTGGGTGCGCTACTAGCTGCTGCGGCAGAGTTGCCCTATGGCGGCTGGATACAAATCCCTATCCTGAGTCTAATTTGGTGGCGGATGGGTCAGCATTCAACCCCCTCGATTAAAAATCAATTTATCTTTGGAATATTGTTTGGCTTGGGATACTTTGTTCTGGGCCTATGGTGGATCTACATTAGCCTGCATGACATAGGTGGAATGCATGCTGTGGTTGCTTGCTTAGCAGTCTTCTTACTAGCCGCAGGCATGGCTTTATTTTTCTCTAGCGCTTCTCTCGCCCTCTGTCTGCCTGGATGCAGACGTCTAACCGGTCTCGTGCTAGCTGCATCTTGGGTACTCATTGAGTATCTGCGCAGCGTAGTGCTAACCGGCTTTCCTTGGATGGGATTTGCTGAAGCGCAATTCAATGGCCCCTTTGCACCAGTAGCGCCATTCTTTGGCGGCCTGGCCTGCACATTTTTAGTGGTGTGGATTTCCTGGGAAATAACCCAACTAAAGAAAAGTGTTTTCTATAGTGGCGCCTGTATCCTTGCTGCCGTCATCCTTGCGCAACTCGCTAGCTTCTGGACATTCACAAAACCCATTGGCGAACCACTCAGTGTTCACTTAATTCAAGGCAATTTTGAGCAAAGCCTCAAATTCAATCCCAAGGCAATTGAAGAGCAATTTGTTTTTTACACCAATGCTATCGAGAGCCAAGCGGCTGATCTCATCATCACTCCAGAGACTGCCTATCCCTGGCCTCAGAACAATCTACCTGCTGGCCTATTAGGATCGCTCCAGCAGTTTTCTACAAATACATCTAGCAACGTCTTGCTTGGTGTGATTGGACAAGTAGGCAGCTCCACCGATGTGAAATACACCAACCGCGCACTTGGACTCTCTCCTAATGCGCCGAGCTACCAATATGACAAGTCCCACCTGGTACCTTTTGGAGAGTTTATTCCGCCAGGCTTTCATTGGTTTGTGAATGCCTTCCATGTGCCCATGAGTGACTTTGCACGCGGAAACTTGGAACAACCCCCTTTCAGCATTGTTCGATCCGGTAAAGAAACTATCAACGCAGCAATCACCATTTGCTATGAAGATGTCTTTGGTGGGGAGTTAGCCTCTCGAATTCATCACAGCAGCAAACCCGTTAACCTATTGATCAATATGACTAATCTAGCCTGGTTTGGTGATTCTCAAGCGCCAGCTCAGCAATTAAGGCTATCCCAGCTGCGCTCGCTCGAGACCGGCCTCCCAGCGCTGCGCGCCACGAATACGGGAATCACGGCAGTTCTTGGATCAAATGGCAAAGTACTTTCACAACTAGGTGAATTTACCCAAGACGTACTCAGCCTAAGGATTCAAGCGTATAGCGGCACAACCCCTTATGTCATGTGGGGAAATGCACCCATTTTGGGTCTTTCTTGCCTCTTACTTGCCTTAGGCTTTTTTCGGCAAAAACGAATTTAAGCCTTATTTCATGGTTTGCTCGCTTAGCCATGTAAAATCAAAGGCTTAGCCAGGTTAATCATGCTTACTTTTCAGCAAATCATTCTCAAACTCCAAGATTACTGGGACCAACAAGGTTGCGCCCTATTGCAACCTATTGACCTTGAGGTCGGTGCCGGTACATCTCACACAGCCACTTTCTTGAGGGCCATCGGCCCTGAGCCATGGAAAGCAGCTTACGTCCAACCATCACGTAGACCAAAAGACGGTCGATACGGAGAAAATCCAAACCGTCTACAGCACTACTACCAGTACCAGGTGGTACTTAAGCCTGCGCCAGAAAACATTCTTGAGCTCTACTTAGGTTCGCTTGCCGCTTTGGGTCTTGATCTTCAAAAGAACGATGTACGTTTTGTCGAAGATGATTGGGAAAACCCAACCCTAGGTGCCTGGGGCTTAGGCTGGGAGGTCTGGCTTAACGGCATGGAAGTAACTCAGTTCACCTATTTCCAGCAAGTTGGCGGCATTGACTGCAAACCAGTTTTAGGCGAAATTACTTACGGCATCGAGCGTTTGGCAATGTATATCCAAAACTGCTCCAACGTATACGATCTGGTTTGGGCAGATGGAATTTCTTATGGTGATGTGTATCACCAGAATGAAGTAGAGCAGTCTTGCTATAACTTCGAGCACTCCAACACCGACCTATTATTCGCGAACTTCACTAACTATGAAAGCGAAGCAAAGCGTTTGATGGAGGTGCCATTAGCCTTACCCGCTTATGAAATGGTACTCAAAGCTGGACATACCTTTAACTTACTTGATGCCCGTGGCGCCATCTCGGTTACCGAGCGTGCAGCCTATATCGGACGTATCCGCAATTTATCTCGCGCAGTAGCACAAGCTTACTTTGAGTCTAGAGAAAAGCTGGGATTCCCGATGTGCCAACGCCAATCCAAAGCCTAATCAGCTCGATCTAATTATGAGTACACAGAATTCCCTCTCTCCATCAGACAATCTACTGATTGAGGTATTTACTGAAGAGCTTCCACCAAAATCATTGCGTCGCTTAGGGGACGCCTTTAGTGAAGGTATTTACTCTGCCCTGAAGGCTGCCAGTCTTCTCAGCGAAAGCTCAGTTGCTACAGGCTACGCCACACCGCGCCGCCTCGCTGTTCAAGTGACCAATGTCTTGAGCCAAGCTTCGGACTATCCAGTACGCGAAAAATTACTACCAACCAGCATTGCTTTTGATGCAGACGGCAAGCCTACTGCACCACTGCAAAAGAAATTGACCTCTCTGGGTTATGCCGATATCGACCTCGCCACTCTAGAAAAATCAGGCGAAGGAAAGAATGAAGCGCTGTACCTCAATGTCGTCTCCAAAGGAGCGGCATTGGAACAAACCGCTCAACAAGCGCTCGAGCAGACGCTTAGTAAATTACCAATCGCAAAAATGATGCACTACCAAGTGCTGCAGAAAAATGGTGAACTTGCAGACGTCGAGTTTGCGCGCCCGGCACACCGCATCATTGCCCTGCACGGCAAAAACACACTCAATATCAGCGCACTGGGTATTGATGCAGCTAACCAAACGGAAGGCCACCGCTTTCTGGCGCCAGGCGTCATTACTATTGCCTCAGCAGATCAATATGAATCCGCACTCACTACTAAAGCAAAAGTATTGCCAAGCTTTAATCAGCGTCGTCAATTTATCGAATCTACATTATTAAAAGCTGCCGGCACTGATTTAGTGTTAATGCCAGATAGCTTGCTAGATGAAGTAACGGCTTTGGTTGAGTGGCCAGCAATTTATGAATGTCATTTTGATCAAGAGTTCTTGGAGGTTCCACAAGAATGCTTAATTCTGACCATGCAGACCAATCAAAAATACTTTGCCTTGACTGATCAGCAAGGTAAGTTAAGAAATCGCTTCTTAATTGTTTCTAATATTGAAACAGATAAACCAGAAGCCATTATTTCAGGTAACGAACGTGTGGTTCGACCGCGCCTATCCGATGCACGATTCTTTTTCCAGCAAGATCAAAAGCGTCCTCTGGCATCCCGCGTAGCCGATCTTGGAAAAGTGGTTTATCACAATCAGCTCGGCAATCAGTTGGATCGTACAAAACGCGTTCAAGGCATTGCCGTAGGTATTGCAAAGGCTTTGTCGGCGGATGCGACGCTAGCTAGCCGTGCTGCTGAACTTGCAAAAACGGATTTGCTGACTGATATGGTTGGCGAATTTCCTGAGCTCCAAGGCATCATGGGTCGCTACTATGCAACGCATGACGGTGAAGACATGGAAGTAGCCTCTGCTTGTAGCGAACATTACATGCCACGTTTTGCTGGTGATGCATTGCCGCAAACTCAAACCGGCACCATCCTGGCGCTTGCGGACAAACTGGAGACTCTGGTTGGTATTTGGGGTGTTGGTCTTGCCCCTACTGGTGATAAAGACCCTTATGCCCTGCGTCGTCATGCCTTGGGCATCTGCCGACTCTTGCTAGAGAAGAATCTCAGCCTAAGCCTGCCGGACTTGATTGAGTTAGCTCGCAAACAATTTCCGCAGAAAGACGT
Source organism: Burkholderiaceae bacterium (assembly GCA_947448625.1). Lineage (GTDB taxonomy): Bacteria > Pseudomonadota > Gammaproteobacteria > Burkholderiales > Burkholderiaceae > Polynucleobacter. The sequence goes on from CANFOT010000006.1 coordinate 53,035, forward strand.
TCAAGAGAAAGCCAAGGCTGAGGATATTTATGCCTTCATTATTGATCGTTTGCGTGCTTACTTACGCGATCAAGCGGTGGCTGGTAAGCCATTTACAACCGAGGAGATTGATGCCGTATTAAGTCAATCACCCGCGCAACTCAATGATTTAATTGATCGTCTAACTGCATTACGTGAATTTAACGCCTTAGCGGAAGCTGCGCAGCTAGCCGCTGCCAATAAGCGCATTAGTAATATTTTGAAAAAAAATGCTACTACCATTCCGGTAGCTTGCTCAAGCAAGCTTTTGCAGGTCCCGGCCGAGATCGCTCTGCACCAAGCACTTGAAAAACTTACTCCAACACTGACTGCCGCTTACGAGCATCGTCAGTTTGTAGATCTATTGAAAGCGCTCGTAGCTTTAAGCGCTCCAATTGATCAATTCTTTGCCGATGTCATGGTGATGGATCCGAATCCAGAGTTACGCGATAACCGCCTAGCCCTCCTGCAACAACTTCACCAGAAAATGAATCTCATTGCCGACCTCGGCAAATTAGCATGAGCACTAGCTCTTCTAAACTCATCATTCTTGATCGCGATGGTGTGATCAACGAAGATCGAGATGATTATGTGAAGTCGAGTGAGGAGTGGGTCCCACTACCAGGAAGCCTTGAAGCTATTGCACTACTCAATCAAGCGGGATATCAAATAGCTGTCGCGACCAACCAGTCTGGTTTAGCGCGAGGCTATTTCAACATCAATGATCTCCATGCAATGCACGCCAAGATGAATAAACTACTCAAGCCTCTCGGCGGTCACATTGATAGTATTTTCTTTTGCCCACACACAGATGCAAATGCGTGTGATTGCCGCAAGCCCCTGCCAGGCATGATGAAAGAGATTGCTCTTCGTTATAAAAAAAACCAGAGCACCACACCTTTACTAGGAGTGCCGATTATTGGTGACTCCTTGCGCGACCTTGAAGCGGGCATTGCTTTAGGTGCTAGCCCGCATTTGGTATTAACTGGCAAGGGCAGAAAAACTTTGGAGAAGGGCGGCCTCCCAGAAGGCACGCAGATTCATGCAGATTTGATGGCGTTTGCGAATGCACTCTTACAAGATAAGGTTTAATGCAAATATGACTTTTATCCGCTCAGCCCTGTTCACTCTATTTTTACTGATATTTACACCGATTTGGTCAGTACTCTGCATTTTGGTTTTTCCATTCCTCAACCCTGAGAATCGCTATCGATTTATCGGACTTTGGAATAAGGTCGTGATCTGGATCTTACAGCCGCTCTGCGGCATTCGTTATGAGATTCGCGGGATGGAAAACATGCTGGCGGTTTTGGATAAACCCGTTGTTGTTCTTAGTAAACACCAATCTGCTTACGAAACTATTTTTTATATCGCCTTGCTTCCTAAACAGGTCTGCTTTGTTTTTAAAAGAGAATTGCTTTGGATCCCCTTCTTTGGCTGGGCCTTGGCTTTACTCAAAATGATTCATATCAATCGCAATAGCAAAGAAACCGCTGCACTCTCCGTTGTTGGTCAAGGAAAAAAGCGTTTAAGTGAAGGCAAATGGATTTTATTGTTCCCAGAAGGCACTAGAACACCCACTGGATCTCATAAACCTTACAGCAAAGGTGGCGCAAGGCTTGCAAGTGCTACTGAGGCCTTGGTAATTCCAATTGCCCATAATGCTGGTCGTTGCTGGCCTAAAAACAGCTTTCTAAAGCAAGCTGGAACAGTAATCTTCTCAATCGGTCCCGCAATTACCTCGGCTGGAAAAACCGGCGGGCAACTGCATCAAGAGGTAGAGAAATGGATCGAAGCTGAAATGCGGGTGATTGACCCTACTGCTTACCAGTAGAGCTAGAGGCTTAGTGAGCTAAAGTTTTGGCCCACTCAATATAGCGCTCTACTGGAATATCCTGAGCACGCGCCTTTAATTCAGATTCAGATAAAGACAGTCGATCAGCAAAAGCTGATAAGTTCGTTCGCAACATTTTCCTTCGTTGAGAAAACGCTGCTGCTACTACCTTCTCCAAAGCATGCCACTGTGCATCACTTAAGTTGAAATCTCGTCTTGGAATCATTCGCACGACAGCGGAATTCACTTTAGGCTGCGGATCAAATGCCTCGGGTGGAACCTCTAACACCTGCTCCATATCGTAGCGAGCTTGTAGCATGACAGAAAGCCTGCTGAACTCAGATCCGCCAGCCTTGGACACCATACGCTCTACGACTTCAGCTTGGAGCATGAACACCTGCTCATCAATCGCATGAGCGGCTGACACTAGATGAAAAAGCAGTGGTGAAGAGATGTTGTAAGGCAAGTTACCTACCACCTTACATAAACCACTATTAGCTGGTCGTGCATTTGCCCACTCTAAGAAATCAAACTTCAGTGCATCACCCTCAATGACATTCAGTCCCGAGAGATTCTCTTGATTCCAGTAGGCCACTAAATCTCGGTCAATTTCGAGAAGGTCTAGGTGATCCAAGTTGCTTAATAAGGGTCTTGTTAGTGCCCCAAGGCCAGGCCCAATCTCAATTACGTGCATATTTTCACTGGGATTGATTGCCGCAACTATGGAATAGATTACTCCGGAGTCTTGCAAAAAGTTCTGTCCAAATCGTTTGCGAGCGCGATGCGTCATGTCTTTAGATTCTTTACGTTTACTGCTAATTGATAGGCGAGTCTCAGGGCTTCTAACATACTGCCTGAATCTACGACACCCTTGCCAGCAATATCTAGCGCAGTGCCATGATCTACTGAAGTACGAATAATCGGCAGACCCAAGGTAACATTTACTCCTCCGCCAAAGCTGACGAACTTGAATGGCGCTAAGCCTTGATCGTGATACATCGCAATAAATGCATCCACTGAATCTAGCGCACCCGCATCAAACATCGTGTCCCCCGGATAGGGACCACTCACCTGAATACCCAACTCTTTAGCCGCTTGAATCGCTGGAGCAATCAGATCAATTTCTTCGCGACCGAGATAGCCTGATTCACCTGCATGGGGGTTTAGGCCCGCCACACGAAGTACAGGCTTAACAAGCCCAAATTTTGTCCGTAAATCGTGATCTACGATCTGAATGGTTTCCAGAACATGCTGTCGGTTCATAGCGTCAGGAACCTCCCTCAAAGGTATGTGGGTTGTTACTAGCGCTACCCGAAGTTCACGACTTTTCTGTAGATCCAAAAACCCTGCAGGCAATGTCGCACACAACATCATGACTACATGCTCTTGATGACAAAGAGTAGCAAGATATTCAGTATGTCCGGTGAACAACACACCACCTGAGGTATTTCCATCATTGATCACGCTCTTTTGTACTGGTGCAGTCACCATCGCATCAAAGCGTCCATCAACACACCCCTTTACTGCAACATCCAGAATATTGAGGACATATTGCGCATTAGCAGGATTTAATTGGCCCGCAGTAACCGAAGAGGACAAGGGAATGGACTCTATCCTCAAACGAGTCGATAGATTCTCAGGAATGCTGGATGCTGGAAATAAGCCGCGATCCCCAAGCAGGGTAATTGTTACGGCCGACTGCTCTTGTAAGAAGGCTAATGCACCTGCAATAGATACTTCTGGGCCTACCCCTGCAGGCTCGCCAGAGCTTACAACTAAATTAACGGGGGCTGGCTGCTGGATCATCTGCGTTAATGATCTTCACCGTCGCGGTATCGCGTAATTCACGCAACCAATCCTGATAAGCCTGCTCAAACTTTCGTTCACGAATGGCTGCACGAGCAAATTGACGTTGCTTCTCTATAGTTAACTGCGCTTCACGACGCTCGAGCACCTGAATTAAATGCCAGCCAAACTCGGTTTTCACTGGATTACTTACTTCACCAATCTGCAAGCGATTCATTGTTTGCTCAAATTCAGGAACTAAATCACCAGGGCCCATCCAGCCAAGATTTCCACCATTTGGGGCAGATCCATCTTCAGAATACTTTTTAGCCAATTCACCAAAATCAGCCGTTTTTGCACGAATCTGATCACGGTAACCTGCAAGGCGTCTTTCAGCATCCTGATCAGTCAATCCCGCACGACTACGCAACAAAATATGGCGAGCCATAGTCTGCGTCACCATAATATTTTGCGGGGTGGATGGAGTGCTTTCTTGGGTTGCAGCCTGCTGTGGCTCAGGGGCACCCGCTGCGAGCGCACGACGGTCCAGAACTTTTAAGACGTGATAACCAGCCGGGCTTTTAACAACAGCACTGGCAAGCTGACCGCTACCCGTATTTCTAACGGCCTCATAAAATAACTGCGGCAAGCGATCAGGAGTGCGATAGCCTAATTCTTGAAATTTAATCTTTGGATTTTCTTTTGCTGCCATAGCTCCCAGTTGCAAGAAATCTGCATCGCCACGGGCTTCACGCAAAAGTGATTCTGCTTTTTTCTTCGCTTCGGCTTGAGCGCCCGCACCTGCACTAGCATCAGCAGGAATAAAGATTTGCGCTACATCGATTTCCTCTGGAGCGCCTTTGACAGCGGGAGTGGACCTTACCGCACCCCCACCCGCGATTTCACGGTTGCGATCGGTAATAAAATTATCAATCTCGGCATCAGAAATTTTAATCTTGCCTTCCACCTCGCGTTCACGATAGCGATTAACAATCACATCATCACGCAACATTTGGCGATAGCGCTCAAAAGTATTTCCAGATGCAACAATTTTTGCTTTTAGCTCAGCAACGGTGATTTTATTTTTAGCGGCAATATCACTAATGATTTTATCGAGCTCCTTATTACTAAGGACAACACCTTCTTGCTCCGCATTTTGCAGCTGGATCTTTTCCATAATGAGACGCTCAAGCACTGTTTTACGCAAGGTAGTCGCATCAGGAAGCTTGGTACCCTGCTTCTGAAGAGCTATGATCCGGTCATCAATTTCTTTGCGTGTCACGTAGCCAGTATTCACGACTGCTGCGACACCATCAATATTGCGAATTTTGCTATCTGCCGAAGTCTTTGAGCTATCTTGCGCAAAAGCAAATTGAGACAGCAAAGCAGCCCCAGCCAACATCGTGACTACAAGGGCTTGGTTAAATCGATTCCGACGCATCATTGGTAGTTCTCATATATTGAAGGTGGTATAGGCTTGGATGTAGGCATATATCCGGGAACATTAAGCTTCATGATATCAACTGGATTGCTACCAGCGCTACCAAAACCCCTAAATTCTATTTGGAATAAAACTTGGGTGGTGGTTATTTGTGAGGTATTGAGCACCTGGGAGTAAGCGCCACGCAAAGTCCAACAGTCCCTCATCCACTCCAAGGCAACGAGCGTATTGAGCGTTTTAGTCGTTAAAGCATCGTAGCCCCAACGACCCAAAACAGAAACTTCGCGAGTCAAGGGCCACTGCCCTGAGATATTGTATTGATCAGTGGTTGTCGCGGCAGGTACAAAAGCTTGATTATTCTGAACAGATGCCTGTGTAGGCGGAGTCCAAACATTGCGGTACCCAAAGTTCAAGCTTCTGCCAGGCGTAGGACGCCAGCTTCCGCCAACCGTGGTTTGAACCAAGCGATTCAATTGGGTGTTGTACTGGCCAAACATATCGGCACTGAAATTACCAAGCAAACGAACAGAGGCAGAACCTAAGGTATCTGAATAGGTAGTGGGATTCGCAATGGTGCCGTTCAGCCCAACCTTTTGCCCCGTAAATGCCTGTCTTTGAGCCAACGTGACGTTGGCCCGCTCCGCGCCTGTACTAGCCTCAATCATGCGACTAGTTAAGCCTCCGGTCAGCTTGTTGTTATCGGCAACACGGTCGTTACCAACGAACGTATTTTCACTAAAAATTTGGGTTACACCAAAACCAGCATCCGCCGTATCAAATAAAGGAGTTTGAGCTTGACTTTGGAATGGGGTGTAAACATAGAACGCCCTTGGCTCCATTGTGAGCAACATATCGCGCCCAAAGAATCCCTTTAATTCAGCCGCCTCCCTTTCAAACGCCAGTCCCGAATCAAGGCTCAAAGTTGGAATCGTAAAACCTTGGGCCGCTGGCGCTCCTACAGAGTTGTAGGGAGTGGCGTTATATGTGTTGGATTGAAAACTGACCTTCGGGGTGATGTAGTAACCAGGCGTAATCTGGGGAAGCGCCATGGCGCCCTTAATCACAGTACGATCAGCCTGGCTGTATACGCCAGGGGCTGTCGCCTGCAAATTGCCGCCAATGTTGTAAGCAAAGCGTGTGTAATCCGTTGAGAAGGTGGTTACGGGGCCTGATGGCAAGGTAATGTATTTACCACCAACATCGGCAACTGCCGGAGTTAAGCGGTTGTTATAAGTAGCGGAAATATTCGGCAAAATATTGTATGGAGACTGCACGGTCACCGTGGGGTCTGGTTGCAATGTCTGAAATGTCATTGCTCTAGCGGCAACAGTCCAATTACTTAAACTTCCCGTCAAATTCTTAGTGGTCCCGACTTCTTGACGAAACTGACTTGTGACGGCGCCAGCTAGACTTTGAGAAAAGTCTGTTGGATATAGGTTGTCCGAAACCCGAGCCATATTGGCATAACCAGTCCATGCGCCAGCAATCGGAATCCCACCCATTCCCAGCAGAGCACCACTAAAGTTTTGCCTCTGCTGCCAGTCATAACGCCAACGATCAGTTCCTGTTTTCCGGTCATAAGGGAGATAGTCTCCGCCAAGGGTTCCAGCGTACTGCTGATCCAAAAATTGATATTTAGCCCCCAACTGGACACCACGCTGACCCATGACACGCGGCAGCAATAACAAATCGCGATTGGGGGCGATATTGACGTAATACGGTTGCGTTACATCAATGCCGTTATTAGAGTTGTAGCCAGCAACTGGCGCCAAGATTCCGGAGCGGCGTTGATTAGATGTTGGGGCAGTGAAGTAAGGCGTATAAGCAATTGGTACATCAAAGAATCGCATGACGCCATGCGTTCCCACCATTTCTTTTTGCTCGTTATCAATCTCAAGCGTACTGGCCGTGAAATACCAATCTAAGTTTTCCGGGGTGCAAGTTGTGTAAGTCGCCTTATCAAACACAAACACATCTGCTGTTTCAATCGTCAATTTATTTGCGTTACCGCTTGCGCGGTTATCACGCAGTTCGTAGTTCGGGGTTTCCATCTCCCCTTCACGAGCATCAACCCTAAAGCGCGCCTTGGGCCCCCTAAATGATGCATTCCCTTTTGAGAATTCAGTATTGCCAGATAAATTGGCTACGTCCGAATCGGGGTCGTATTTAATTTCATCCGCTTTCATGACGGCACCATTACGCCGAATTTGTGCGCGCCCCTTTAAGCGCATTTCCCTATCGACAACTCCATCAATCGAATCGCTAGAGGTAAAGGTTAAAGCCTGACCATCGTTAATAGGCTTTCCAACACGCAATTGATCGTCCAACTTTAAGACAGTGACATCGCCACGATCAGGGATTAAAACGGAGTTAGCCGAGCTACCCAAAGACTGTGCGGAAGGGGGTAAAGGTGCAGGTGCTTGTGCAACGCTTGAAAGAGCAAATTGCGACAATCCAACCCCCATCAATACGCGCAGGGTGACAGCTAAAAAAAGAGGGGCGCAAAGGCCGGCGCGACGGCGATAATGACTCATAGATCCAGACCCGCCTTATTATACGAATCGACCATGACCGACTCTCGCTTAGACACCCTCCGCAATTGGCTAAAAGGCCTTGAACCTAGATGGCAATTAGATCTCCCCACTTTGACCCCCGCCTCGGCAGATGCTAGCTTTAGGCGGTATTTCCGGATTGAGTCCAAAAACCCGGATTTTCCGACTTTGATCGTTATGGATGCCCCACCCCAACATGAGCCCTTGGATGCCTTCATCAAGGTCGATTTATTGCTCGAAAATGCAAGCTTAAATGTCCCTAAAGTTTTGGAAAAGAATCTCGCTGAGGGGTTTTTATTACTCAATGATCTCGGCACCAAGACCTACCTTGCGGAACTCAATAATGAGAGTGCCGATCGCCTATATAAAGATGCGACACATGCTTTAGTGCAAATGCAATTGGCAAGCAAACCGGATGTATTGCCAAATTACGATCAAGCGCTACTGCAACGTGAGCTAGATCTTTTTCCAGAGTGGTACTTACATAAGCACCTACAGATTGAATTGACTGATCTGCAGACCTCTCAGATCAAAGAAGCATTTGATCTCATTATTCAAAATAATTTAGCTCAGGCAAAAGTCTACGTACATCGTGACTACCATTCACGCAATCTGATGGTGACTGAAAAGAATAATCCCGGAGTGATTGATTTTCAAGATGCGGTTTACGGCCCAATCACTTACGACGCATCTTCGCTCTGGCGTGATGCTTACATTGCGTGGCCCGAAGAACGCGTGATTGATTGGTTGATTAAATTTTGGGAAGAGGGCCGTCAGGCTGGCTTACCAATGCCACTGGATTTTGGTCAGTTCTATCGTGACTTTGAGTGGATGGGCCTACAACGCCACCTTAAAGTTTTAGGAATTTTTGCAAGACTCTTTCATCGCGATGGTAAAGATGGTTATCTCAAAGACATTCCGCTGGTACTCGAGTATGCAATTGCTACCGCCAACCGTTATATTGAATTGAAGCCCTTGGCACGCATTCTGGAATCGACGCGCCCCAAAACAAACTGACAGTCATTCATCATGAGTAAGCACAACCCCATTCCGTGTTTTTTGCTTGCCGCAGGTCGAGGCGAGCGCATGCGTCCATTGACAGATGAGCTACCTAAGCCGCTCCTCACCGTCAAAAAGAAATCCTTACTAGTCTGGCATTTGGAAGCGTTCAGTGCAGCAGGCCTCAAAGAGGTGGTGATTAACCACGCTTGGCTTGGTAAAAAGATCGAGGACGCTCTAGGGGATGGCAGCCAACTCGGCATCCATATCACCTACTCCCCGGAAGCTAGCGCCCTAGAAACGGCGGGTGGCATTCGCAAGGCCCTACCCTTACTCGGTCCTAGCGACTATTTCTTAGTCATCAATGGTGATGTTTTTGCTCCCCATTTGCCGATCGAGCAGCTCTTGGATCAAGCCTCCAACTTACGCACCCTTAAAAATAAGCCCTTGGCACATCTTTTGATGGTCCCAAACCCAGCTCAACATGCCGAAGGAGACTTTTACCTTAAGGACTCCCAAGTTAGCAGCGAATCCCTGGATGGTGGTGAAAAACTCACCTTTTCTGGTATCGGGCTCTATCACCGAGATCTCTTTAAGGATTTAGAGTTAGATGTACCCGCTAAGTTAGCACCCCTCCTTAGGGAAGCGATGGCTGAAAATAGAGTGTCCGGTGAAAAATATACCGGTCCGTGGCACGATGTAGGTACACCCCAACGATTACAAGAGCTCAATGCAGCACATGAATAAATCTCATATTTACCGACAACGCCGAATTGAGCTGGCAAAACTCATCTGCGCCAAAACTGGTGGGGGCGTAGCTATTATTACTACCGCCCCTGAAACTGCTCGCAATCGAGATAGTGAGTTTCCCTATCGTCACGACAGTGATTTTTTCTACTTAACTGGTTTTGAAGAGCCAGGTGCAACACTAGTATTAAAAATTGCGGGGTCAGCATCTCAACCGCAACTGGAAGCGCATCTTTTTTGTAGGCCAAAAGATGCAGAACGTGAAATTTGGGACGGCATCCGCTTGGGACCAGATGCAGCTCCTGCAGTCCTGGGGGTGGAATACGCTCATAGCAATCACGAGCTTGATAGCAAGCTCAGTGCTTTATTAGCTGATCAAGATGCTGTCTATATCCGCCTTTCTGAAAGCGCTGAGATGGATCGTCGCCTACGTCATTGGATGAAACAAGTCCGAGCCCAAGCACGCGGCGGCGTAAATCCGCCTTCAGAGTTTCATGATGTAGAGAGCTTGATTCATGAAATGCGTCTTTTTAAAGATGCATATGAAATTGATATTATGCGTCGTGCCGCAGAAATTTCTTCACGCGCCCATATCCGCGCCATGCAGACCTGTAAACCAGGAATGCGTGAATACCATCTCGAAGCGGAACTTCTTCATGAGTTCCGCTACAGCGGTGCACAAAGCGTGGCTTACAACAGCATTGTTGCAGGTGGTGCAAATTCTTGCATCCTACATTACCGTGCCAGCGATGCTGAACTACGCAGTGGTGAACTATGCTTAATAGATGCAGGCTGTGAGTTAGATGGCTATGCATCAGATATCACCCGTACATTCCCAGTGAACGGAAAGTTCACAGGACCACAACGCGCTCTGTACGACATTACCCTTGCATCACAAGAGGCTGCTATTGCAGCGACTAAGCCTGGCAATACATTTATGCAGCCACATGAAGCAGCGCTTAAAGTACTCACCCAAGGATTGCTTGACGAGAAACTTCTCAAACTTGCAGACTTAGGCTCTCTGGATAACGCAATCGAAACTGGCGCCTATCGTCGGTTCTACATGCATCGCACCTCACACTGGCTAGGCATGGATGTGCATGATGTTGGCTCATATCGTGAGCCGCTCCGCAATACACAAAATTCTTTAGAAGAAAAACCGTGGCGCATACTGAAGTCTGGCATGGTGCTCACTATTGAGCCGGGCCTGTATGTTCGCCCTGCTCCTGATGTTGATGAAGCATTTTGGAATATTGGCATCCGCATTGAAGATGATGCAGTAGTTAATAACTCTGGATGTGAATTGATTTCTCGTGGTGTGCCAGTGAAGGCCGACGAGATCGAAGCGCTAATGAAAAATCATTAATACGCCACTAAGTAAAGTTTAAAACGCCAAGCATGCAAGTAGAAAATTTTGATATTGTCATTCAAGGTGGTGGGCCCGTAGGCCTTGCTTGTGCAGCATGGTGCTTGCAAAAATTTCCCGAGACTAAGATTGCATTACTGGACCGCAATCCTACAGAGGATGCAGATTTAGCAGCTGCAGATAGCCGAGGTATTGCCTTATCGCACGGTAGCAAGCTACTGCTGGATACGATTAATGCATGGCCTTCTGAATGCGCAGATATTCATCGGGTGCACGTATCGCAAGCAGGCCGCTTTGGTCGCGCCCTCATGACTAGGGAAGAACTAAAGCAAGAAGCGCTAGGTCACATCATTCGCTATCGCGATATTCATCTCACTCTGCGCAAAGCATTAAGAGCGATTCAAAAAAATTGCCCCAATTTCGTTTGGCGCCATATCGATGCCAATACAGACCTTGCTACCCTTAAAGCTAAATGCATAGTCCATGCTGAAGGCGGTTTATTTAAAAAACAAGATTGGGTTGAGTCTGGCCAAGACTATCAACAATCAGCCTTAGTTGGCCTAGTCGAGGTTGAGAATGCGGCACCCTATCAAGCGTGGGAGCGCTTTACCTCTGAAGGTCCATTAGCGGTTTTGCCGAGTCACTATGGCCCCAATATTCTGAATCTCGTTTGGTGTGGAACTCCAAGCTCTTCACAAGCGCGCCTCGCTCTCAGTGATGCTGATTTTTTGAAGAGCTTGCAAGTGGAGTTTGGTTCGCGCATTGGTCAATTCCTCAAAATCCAAGACCGACGTCTTTATGAGTTGGGGCTAAATTACCGCAAAGATATCGTGCAAGGGAATGAAGTCTGGATTGGTAATGCCGCCCAGACTTTGCATCCGGTTGCAGGACAAGGCCTCAACCTCGGATTAAGAGACGCCTATCTTTTAGCTGAAAAACTCAGCACCCTATTCTCCAAGCCTGAAGATCAAAGAACACCTGCAGCAATCGACGTTGCTCTGCAGGAATATGCCAAAAGTCGCATGGTAGATCGAACCGCTACCATTGGCTTGACAGACTTTATGGCCAGAATCTTTACATCAAATCTGCTTCCCATTGTGATTGGCCGCGGATTAGCCTTATCAGCCCTCCAATGGCTTCCTCCAGTCAAAACAGCCTTAGCTCGCCAAATGATGTTTGGTAGGCGCTAAGGGGCTTAAATAGCCCCCTGTATAGACGCATTATCTGTTTGATATAAATCCTGGAGTCTGCCTATTTTTTAGGCAGATTTAGGCTAACTTGTGCTAAAGTGACACCCTTTCCCGAGCACTAGAAGCACTCTAGAACCCAGCCTAAAACTCATGAAGATTGGTCCGCACCTTCTCGCAAATAGATTATTTGTTGCCCCAATGGCTGGGGTTACAGATCGTCCATTTCGCCAGCTGTGTAAAAAGCTCGGGGCTGGTTATGCCGTATCTGAAATGATCGCCTCCAACGCCTTGCTATGGAAGAGCGAGAAAACCCAGCGTCGCGCTAATCACCAAGGTGAATTTAAGCCTATCGCCGTCCAAATTGCTGGTGCTGATCCTAGAATGATGGCTGCCGCAGCCAAACTCAATGTCGATCATGGTGCACAAATTATTGATATCAATATGGGCTGCCCAGCTAAAAAGGTGTGCAATGTTGCAGCCGGTTCTGCGCTGTTGAGAGATGAGCCTTTGGTGCAACAAATTTTAGAAGCCGTAGTCCAAGCTGTAGGCGTAGGCCCTGATGCAGTACCGGTCACCCTAAAGATTCGGACAGGCTGGGATCGTGAACATAAAAATGCGATGGATATCGCCCGCCTGGCTGAGAAATCTGGCATTTCCTTGCTAACTGTCCACGGTCGCACGCGAGCCGATCTCTATCATGGCGAAGCTGAGTACGAAACCATTACCGCCGTAAAGGATAGTGTTGCGATTCCGGTGGTAGCGAATGGCGACATCACGACCCCGGAAAAAGCAGAATTCGTTTTGAAGGCGACGGGGGCTGATGCCATCATGATTGGTCGCGCTGCTCAAGGACGCCCTTGGATTTTTCGAGAGATTAATCATTTTTTGGAAACGGGCGGCAAATTACCGACACCGCAGATCAATGAAATTCAAGAGATCATGAATGCTCATCTCATTGATCACTATGAGTTCTATGGTGAATATATTGGCTTACGCACAGCACGCAAGCATATTGGTTGGTATTGCAAGGGTTTGCGTGACTCACATGCATTCCGCCAAAGAATGAATACTGCTGATGACTGCAAAACCCAATTACAAATGGTGAATGATTTTTTCGATGAAATGAAGTCCCATTCAGATCGCCTCTTATTTTTAGAAGCAGCCTAAATTTAGTTTTTTATTTAACTTATCCATGACCAATAAGCACCCCATCACTGAATGCATTGAGACCCAGCTCCAACGCTATCTGGACGACCTCAAAGGAACACCCCCAACCGACTTGTACCAAATGGTTTTGGCAGTAGTAGAAAAGCCGATGCTCGAATTGGTTATGCAACATGCCAAGCAGAATCAGTCTTTAGCTGCACAGTACCTTGGCATTAACCGAAATACTTTGCACAAGAAGCTGGCCGAACACCAACTTCTGAAATAAGTTATCTCCCGCTCGCAAATTCCTGATTAATTAAACCTCCTGAAAAATATGATCCGCACAGCCCTACTCTCTGTTTCCGATAAAAATGGCATTGTGCCCTTTGCTAAAGCCCTTCATGAGCAAGGCGTCAAGCTAATCTCTACTGGTGGTACTGCAAAGCTCTTAGCTGAAAATAAGCTACCTGTAGTGGAGGTATCTTCTTTAACTAAATTTCCAGAGATGCTTGATGGCCGCGTAAAGACCTTGCACCCGATGGTGCATGGTGGTTTATTAGCTCGCAGGGATTTTCCTGAGCATATGGCTGCTTTAAAAGAGCATGGTATCGATACGATCGACATGCTCGTCATTAACCTATACCCATTTAATGAGACAGTTGCTAAGGCGGATTGCTCATTTGAAGATGCAGTTGAGAATATTGATATTGGTGGCCCAGCCATGTTGCGCGCTGCCGCTAAGAATCACCAAGATGTAACCGTACTCATCTCTCCAGAAGATTACGCACCAGTACTTGATGAAATGAAAGCCAATCAGAATGTAGTTTCTTATAAGACCAATTTGGGTCTGGCTAAAAAAGTATTTGCCCATACTGCGCAATATGATGGTGCGATTGCCAATTATTTATCTGCGCTAGGTGATGACTTAGACCACAAAAAGCGTTCTGCCTATCCAGAAACTTTGCACCTAGCCTTTGAAAAGGTACAAGAGATGCGCTATGGTGAAAACCCACACCAATCCGCAGCTTTCTATAAAGATATCTATCCAGTCGATGGCGCGCTTGCTAACTACAAGCAATTACAAGGTAAAGAGCTCTCCTATAACAATATCGCCGATGCTGACTCCGCTTGGGAATGCGTCAAGAGCTTTACTGGCAATGCTGGTGGTGCCGCAGCTTGCGTCATCATTAAGCATGCCAATCCTTGTGGTGTAGCCGTTGGCAATAATGCGCTTGAGGCTTATCAAAAGGCTTTCAAAACAGATCCTAGCTCAGCCTTTGGCGGAATCATTGCTTTCAATGTGCCATGTGATGGCGCAGCAGCAGAAGCTATTTCTAAACAATTTGTAGAAGTATTGATTGCGCCTAGCTTTAGTGATGAAGCCAAAGCCATCTTTGCCGCTAAACAAAATGTTCGCTTATTGGAGATTCCACTAGGTAGCGCATTTAATACCTTTGATTTCAAACGTGTTGGCGGTGGCTTATTAGTGCAATCTCCCGATGCGAAGAACGTTCTTGAAAATGAAATGCGTGTTGTGAGTAAGCGCCTTCCAACCCCAAGCGAAATGCACGACATGATGTTTGCATGGCGTGTTGCCAAGTTTGTTAAATCCAATGCGATTGTGTATTGCGCGAATGGCATGACTCTTGGTATAGGCGCCGGTCAAATGAGCCGTGTGGATTCTGCACGCATGGCGAGCATTAAAGCTGAAAATGCCGGTCTTAGCCTCAAAGGCTCGGCAGTCGCGAGCGACGCCTTCTTCCCATTCCGCGATGGCTTAGATGTGGTTGTGAATGGTGGTGCAAGTTGTGCCATCCAACCTGGTGGCAGCATGCGTGATGATGAAATCATTGCGGCAGCTGATGAGCATGGCATAGCCATGATCTTTACTGGTACACGTCACTTCCGTCACTAAACAACAAATAAGCAAGAGAACGTCTAAAGCACCCATGCGCTGGATAGGAATTGATCCCGGTCTACGAACAACCGGTTTTGGTGTCATTGATGTTGATGGCCAGAAACTCAGCTACGTAGCCTCTGGAACGATTGAAAGTGGTGATCCAGCGCAAGGACTTCCCGAGAGATTGGGAATCTTATACGCAGGCATTAAAGAAGTTCTAGAGACCTACCACCCAGAGCAAGCGGCCATTGAAGAGGTATTCCTGAACGTTAACCCCCGCTCCACTCTGATGCTAGGTCAGGCTCGAGGTGCAGTGATTGCTGCCTTGGTGTCTGACAAACTTCCAGTTGCTGAATACAGTGCATTAAGAGTCAAGCAATCGATTGTTGGAACTGGTCGAGCTACCAAACCCCAAGTTCAAGAAATGGTTAAACGCTTACTTCGCTTAAGCCGCGCGCCCGGTACGGATGCGGCAGATGCTTTAGGGGTGGCTATTTGCGCTGCGCACCACGCCCAAATTCCAAAGGCAATTACTGCGGCATTAGTGCCCAAGAAGCGTAGTAAGTAAAACTTCGCATCGATACGCAATAACAATACAAACAGGTTAAGATCTTTACATGATTGGTCGCATTCAAGGAATTCTCGTTTCAGTTCATCCGCCTCGCCTCTTGGTAGATTGCCAAGGCGTTGGCTATGAGATTGATGTACCGATGAGTACTCTGTATCAACTACCAGAGACCAATCAAAAAATTACACTTCTGACGCATTTCCAAGTGCGCGAAGATGCTCAACAACTCTTTGGCTTTGCTACTGAAACTGAGCGCGAAGCCTTTAGACAGCTCATCAAGATTAGCGGTGTTGGCTCACGCACTGCCCTAGCGGTACTTTCTGGGATGAGCGTCAATGAACTGGCTCAGGCGATTGCCATGCAAGAAGCGGGACGTCTCACACAAGTGCCTGGCATTGGCAAAAAAACTGCTGAACGCCTTTGCTTAGAACTCAAAGGGAAGTTAGCTCCCGATTTAGGAATCACTGGCGGGAAACCCCAAGCCATTGAAGCGAGTAGCGAAGTATTACAGGCACTCTTGGCACTAGGCTACTCAGAAAAAGAGGCTCATCTTGCTCTAAAGCAAATTCCACCTGAGACCACAGTATCAGATGGCATTCGCATGGGCTTGAAATACCTCTCCAAATCGTAAAACCACTACACTTGTAGCATGGCAATCCATACTGAAGACTTGAGCTCCATTCCCGAAGATTTACCGGAGAATAACGATCGTATCGTTAGTGGAGCGGCAGGTAACTCTGAAGCCGTCTTCGAAAGGGCTCTGCGCCCAAAACAGCTTGACGAGTATGTAGGCCAAACCAAGGCACGCGCCCAGCTAGAGATTTTTATCAGCGCAACCAGAGCAAGACAAGAAGCTCTTGACCATGTTCTGCTATTTGGCCCTCCTGGACTGGGTAAAACTACCTTGGCCCACATCATTGCCAGAGAGCTTGGCGTGAACTTACGCCAAACCAGCGGCCCAGTTCTGGATAGACCGGGTGATCTTGCAGCATTGCTGACTAATTTAGAAGCAAACGATGTACTCTTTATTGATGAGATTCATCGCCTCTCCCCTGTGGTCGAAGAGATTTTGTATCCCGCACTTGAGGACTACAGCCTAGATATCATGATTGGCGAAGGCCCAGCAGCTCGAAGCGTCAAGATTGATCTCAAGCCATTTACTTTGATCGGCGCCACAACCCGCGCCGGCATGCTTACTAACCCATTGCGTGATCGCTTTGGCATTGTGGCAAGACTGGAATTCTATACAACCGAAGAGCTCACCAAAATTATTACTCGCTCCGCTAGCTTACTAAAGGCAGATATTGACCCCGAAGGATCAATTGAGATTGCAAAGCGCGCTAGAGGCACTCCTCGTATTGCCAATCGCTTATTACGTCGAGTACGCGACTATGCTGAAGTTAAAGGCACTGGCACGATTACCAAAGAAATGGCTGACGCAGCACTAAAGATGCTTGATGTCGATCCAAGTGGCTTTGATGTGATGGACCGTAAATTGCTGGAAGCCATCTTGCATAAGTTTGATGGTGGCCCAGTAGGTATTGATAACTTAGCAGCAGCAATTGGTGAAGAACGCGACACCATTGAGGATGTCTTAGAGCCTTATCTCATCCAACAAGGCTACCTACAAAGAACTTCACGCGGTCGAGTAGCAACGCGTCAGGCTTACGAGCACTTTGGTTTAACAGTACCGAATAGCATCACTGGCTCGGACTCCTGAAAATAATTGGAAATAAAAAACCCGCATTTGCGGGTTTTTTTACATTCTGACTATCCGAAAATATTTAAAACAGTTTATTAACAGTCAAGCCAATAGTTTGAATGGTAGCCGTACCAGTGCTGCTCCCAATCAATGAACCTTTGTAGCTTGTTGTAGTCCCTGGATTATCAAAGGTTGAATAGTAATTCGATATCTTATTTTGCGTCATTGCATAGCTATAACTGAAATCTAGGAACCAAGCCTTATCCAAGAAGTAAGTTCCACCAAGCATTGCTGCCCCACCATATGCCCACTGAGTTGCTGAAAAACTCTGAGGGGTTCCCGATACATCTGTTCTTACCCCGTTGAGATCAGCAAAGCCAATTAAGTTATTTATCTTTGTATTAACTTGAGATATCGTTGGACCAACACCAAAGTAAATAGTGCTTCTATCAAATGACTGACCAAAATACGGAATTAAAGAAATTTGGTTCTTAATGGTCTTTTGATAAGAGGCTGCGACTGCATTGCCTGTAAATGAAGCGCCGCTTGGGTAAGTACCATATTGCGGGATCAGGATGCGATTTGTTGTGGAGCTTGATCCCCCCATATAGCTATATGAAAATTTTGCGCCCCAAAGGTAGGTCGATTCTTGGAATTTTTGAAAATAACCCGCCTGAATTGATGGTGAAATTGAATTGTTTGAGCTCATCCCAATACCCACCGGTGGTCCACCTGCTGTGCCAGTAGACACATTCCCATTTGACATATTGGTAGCTGTTGAAATGCCTGTTGCCTGCAGCTGCTGATCATTAAATTGCGTAGAATTTGCGCCAAAACCTAAGCCAATATAAGCTCCAGAATTTGGCACAAAGGAGGTTGTTACTTGCTCTGCGTTTGACAGGGGGACGCAGCAAGAAAGCGCCACAAAGAGATATGCTGAAGCAACAGTTTTGTTCATTATTTTTAAGAGCCAGGATATAAGTGAAGTATTGTTTATTAGCCTTAAGGCTAATGCGAGGGCGAATTATGGCAGAAAACCCCAGCAAAGATCTGATTAACTTACTTTTAATGTCAAAGCTTAACTAATCCCTGCGCGCGAACTACCAAGCAAAAATGAACATTAGCCTAGCGTCACCTTAGCAAACTTACGTTTGCCTACTTGCACTACATAAGTACCAGGCTCAATCTTTGCCTGCTTGTCGGTAATAGTTTCGCCATCGATTTTGACGCCATTTTGCTCG
>CANFOT010000007.1 GCA_947448625.1 Burkholderiaceae bacterium
CAAAGTTACAGGCCCGTGCGTTTCACGCAGGGCTAAATCGATCATTGCGGTTACTGCAAAACGGCCTTTAGTTGTAAGTCTCATATGTCACCTTGGTAATGGATTGTTATGGACAGCTAACAGTCGGGCGGGTAATACCCGACCATTCCGCTCAACTTTACCATATACCCCACTATTCTGCTCGGGATTAAAACAACCCTAAATAGCGTCCCGCGAGCGCGCCCCAAAGGCCATTTCCTTAACCTTGGTAAGGCGATCGCGGGTAGCTGCAGCCTTCTCAAACTCCAAGTTCTTGGCCTCAGAGTTCATTTGCTTCTCCAAACGCTTAATTTCGCCTGCCAGGTCCTTCTCACTCATATCCTCATAGCGAGCTCGTTCCTGCTCAACCTGCATCTCAGAGCGCTTCTCTTTGACGTCGTAGACACCATCAATAATGTCCTTGATCCGCTTTTGGACGCCCCGTGGCTCAATCCCATTCGCCTTATTAAATGCAATTTGCTTGGTGCGGCGACGTTCAGTCTCCCCCATTGCTCGCTTCATAGAATCAGTAATGCGGTCGGCATACAAAATCGCCTTGCCTCGAACGTTACGAGCCGCCCTACCGATGGTCTGAATCAAGCTGCGTTCGGAACGCAAGAAGCCTTCTTTATCGGCATCCAAAATCGCGACCAGTGAGACCTCAGGAATATCCAAGCCCTCGCGCAATAAATTAATGCCGACCAAGACATCAAAGACACCTAAGCGTAGATCCCTCAGAATTTCTACGCGCTCTACCGTATCAATATCGGAGTGCACATAACGCACTTTCACACCGTTATCAGTCAAGTAATCAGTGAGTTGCTCAGCCATCCGTTTTGTGAGCACAGTAACCAATACCCTCTCATGCACCTTAACGCGATCATGGATTTGGTTAAGCAAGTCATCCACCTGCGAACTTGCTGGCAATACTTCAATCTCTGGATCGACCAATCCAGTTGGTCTAGCAACTTGCTCAACAATTTGTCCAGTGTGCGTATTTTCGTAATCAGCAGGTGTTGCAGAAACAAAAACAGTTTGACGCATCTTCGTCTCAAACTCAGTGAACTTCAGTGGACGATTATCCATTGCTGAAGGTAAACGAAAGCCAAACTCCACCAAGGTATGTTTGCGAGATTTGTCGCCGTTGTACATGGCATTAAGCTGTCCAATCAGGACATGGCTTTCATCCAAAAACATCAAGGCATCATTGGGAAGATAATCAACCAAAGTTGGCGGAGCTTCACCGGGCATAGCTCCCGAGAGATGGCGGGAGTAGTTCTCGATACCCTTGCAGAAACCTAACTCATTGAGCATTTCCAAGTCAAAGCGAGTGCGTTGCTCCAAACGTTGCGCCTCAACCAGCTTGCCATCCTTAACGAATTCATCTAAGCGAATGCGCAACTCAGACTTGATTGTTTCAATGGCTTTAAGAACGGTATCACGCGGCGTCACATAATGTGAGCTTGGATAGACTGTGAATCGCGGAATCTTTTGGCGAATTTTTCCAGTAAGCGGATCAAAGAATTGTAAGCTTTCAATAACATCATCAAAGAGCTCAACACGCACCGCTAATTCATTATGCTCAGCCGGAAAAATATCAATCGTATCGCCCCGCACCCGGAAAACACCGCGCTTGAAATCCGTCTCATTGCGGTCATACTGCATCGCAATTAAACGCATCAAAATATCGCGTTGACTCATCTTGTCCCCGGGGCGCAAAGTCATCACCATGCTGTGATAGTCACCAGGGTTACCGATACCGTAAATTGCGGATACGGTGGCAACGATAATGACGTCACGACGCTCTAGCAGACTCTTGGTCGCTGAAAGACGCATCTGCTCAATGTGCTCATTGATAGATGAATCTTTTTCAATAAACAAATCACGCGTTGGAACATAGGCCTCAGGCTGGTAGTAATCATAGTAACTAACGAAGTACTCCACTGCGTTTTTAGGGAAAAACTCCCTAAACTCGCTATACAACTGAGCAGCCAAGGTCTTATTGGGGGCAAAAATAATGGCCGGACGCCCTGTTCGAGCAATCACATTCGCCATGGTGAAAGTCTTACCCGAGCCAGTTACCCCTAAAAGCGTCTGAAAGGTCAGTCCATCCTCAATACCAGCCACTAAAGCATCAATTGCAGCGGGCTGATCCCCGGCCGGCGGAAATGGCTGGTAGAGCTGAAAAGGGGAATCGGGAAAGGAAACAAACTTAGCAGGATCCAGGTCATGCCCCGCCTCACCCAAAGGATCAGCCACAGGGCTTCTCTTACTTTCGGCGACTTTGGAATCTGAAGAGGTTTTGGGCAACTTAGGGGGCATCTCGGCTATCATTTCAACTGTGAGTTTTACTTCACCGCGAATTTTGTATAAACATAGATTTTGCCGTTTTTATTTGGAAATAGTTGAATCTAGCTTCAAAAACAGCCATTTAAAGCAAATTTAAGTGAATTTAACGTCATTTAGCACTGAAATACGTCCTTTAATCACCTTTTTCCACCCCTTTTGATCCTCAAATGAACCTTTTTACCTCAGTACAGTTAGCCCCTAAAGACCCTATTTTTGGCCTT
Source organism: Burkholderiaceae bacterium (assembly GCA_947448625.1). GTDB lineage: Bacteria > Pseudomonadota > Gammaproteobacteria > Burkholderiales > Burkholderiaceae > Polynucleobacter. Next base: position 2,589 of record CANFOT010000007.1, read on the forward strand.
ACAGAAGCCTATGTTGCCGATCAACGCGCAGACAAAGTAAATCTAGGTGTTGGTGTTTATTACACCGACGAAGGTAAGGTGCCCCTCTTGAAGGCGGTTATTAAGGCTGAGGAAGCCATTGTTGCAAAACATTCCCCTCGCAGCTACATCCCAATCGAGGGCCCGAACCCATACAACAGTGCAGTACAAAACCTCCTGTTCGGCGCAGACTCCACCCTAATTAAAGATGGTCGCGTAGTTACTGCCGAATGCCTTGGTGGCACTGGTGCATTACGCGTTGGCGCAGACTTTATCAAGCGCCTCAATTTAAATGCACCCTGCGCAATTAGTAATCCAACCTGGGAAAACCACCGCGGGATTTTTGAATCCGCTGGATTTGAAGTAGTTGAGTACGCCTACTTCGATGGCAAAACTCGTGGTGTTGATTTTGATGGCATGGTGAAATCCCTAGAGTCTTTCCCAAAGTACACAACTGTATTGCTGCATGCTTGTTGCCACAACCCAACTGGAGCTGACATTACTGAAGCGCAATGGCGTCAAGTAATTGATATCTGCAAAGCAAAAGAACTTATTCCATTCTTGGACATGGCCTACCAAGGCTTTGCCGCTGGCATCGAACAAGACGGTATCGCAGTACGTTTGTTTGCGCAGTCTGGAATGTCTTTCTTTGTATCAAGCTCATTCTCTAAATCTTTCTCACTCTATGGTGAGCGAGTTGGTGCCCTGTCTATTGTGACCCAAAGCAAAGATGAATCTACTCGCGTGCTATCTCAATTGAAGCGTGTGATTCGTACAAACTACTCCAATCCCCCAACCCATGGTGCAGCTATTGCAGCTGCCGTACTCAATTCACCAGAACTCAGGCAACTTTGGGAAGATGAATTGGCAGAAATGCGTGATCGCATTAAAGCAATGCGACATGGTTTGGTTGAGAAACTCGCCGCCGCCGGCGTAAAGCAAGATTTTGCTTTTATTGAAGCGCAGCGCGGCATGTTCTCCTACTCCGGCTTAAGCGCAGAGCAAGTGGAGCGTCTACAAAAGGAAGATGGCATTTATGCCCTCTCTACTGGTCGTATTTGTGTGGCTGCCCTCAATACTAAAAACATTGATAAAGTAGCCAAAGCAATCGCCCGCGTATTGGCGTAACAACGCGTAATAAGCGGCTACACTGAATTACCAGGAGGTACCATGCTATATCAGTTACACGAATTTCAAAAAGCCCTACTTCAACCAGTGAGCTCTTGGGCTCGCGCTGCATCTGAAGCTTTTATAAATGCTTCTAATCCAGCATCAAAGATTCCGGGCTCTGATCGTTTAGCAGCTAGCTATGAACTCCTCTACCGATTAGGTAAAAACTACAAGAAACCAGAGTTTGGTATTCGCTCTGTAAAAGCACATGGTCGCGAAGTGGCGATTCATGAAAGAACGATTGTGGCTAAGCCATTTTGTAATCTAATTCGCTTTAAACGCTTCTCTGATGACCTTGATGTCATCAAGAAACTCAAAGATGATCCGACAGTCTTAGTTGTAGCTCCACTGTCTGGTCACCACTCTACATTGCTACGCGATACCGTTCGCACGCTCTTGCAAGACCATAAGGTTTACATCACCGACTGGATTGATGCTCGCATTGTTCCTGCCGATGAGGGCGATTTTGGCTTGGACGATTACGTTCACTACGTTCAAGATTTCATTCGCGCGATTGGTGCAGACAATCTACACGTTATCTCCGTATGCCAGCCAACCGTTCCTACACTAGGCGCAATCTCCCTAATGGCTTCTGCAGGTGAAAAAACGCCCGCCTCTATGATCATGATGGGTGGTCCGATCGATGCCCGCAAGTCACCTACTGCTGTAAATAACTTGGCCGATCAAAAATCGTATGACTGGTTTGAAAGTCATGTGATTTACAAAGTGCCGCCAACCTATCCCGGGGCTGGACGCAGGGTTTATCCAGGCTTCTTGCAGCACACTGGCTTTATTGCCATGAACCCACAAAATCATTTGCAGTCTCATTGGGATTATTTCCAAAACTTAGTACGTGGCGATGAGCAAGATGCTGAGGCCCACATTCGCTTTTACGATGAATACAATGCCGTCCTCGATATGGACGCTAAGTTCTATCTGGATACCATTAAGACAGTATTCCAAGACTACTCATTACCGAATGGCACTTGGGCGGTATCGGGTGATCTAGTTAAACCGCAAGACATTACAAAAACCGCTCTCCTCACCGTCGAAGGCGAGTTGGATGATATTTCCGGTAGCGGCCAAACTCGCTCAGCGCACGCACTGTGCGCTGGGATTCCAAAGACTCATAAAGATCACTATGAGGTTGCTGGCGCGGGTCACTACGGCATCTTCTCTGGTCGCCGTTGGCGTGAAAAGGTTTATCCGAAAATTAAGTCCTTTATTCGAGAGCACCAAGGCGTACAGAAGAAAACCCGTGCTCGACCTCCAAAACTAGAAGGTTCAAAGTCTGCATAAATCAGTGGCGCGACTTTCGGGTCGCGCTTCTAGTTTTAGGGCATACAAATTGCAATGAACATCCAGCAGGCGAAAGAACTAGCCGATCTTCTTCAGGACGCACTCCCTCAAACCCAATGCACCAAATGTGGCTTTCCGGATTGCCGGGCTTATGCAGAGGCTTTAGCATCTGGTGAAGCGCTACCGAATCGATGCCCTCCTGGTGGCATAGAGGGAATTAAAAGGCTAAGCACTATCCTTGCCCCAGCATTTCCTCAGGATGCTTTTGAATTACATCCCAACATTGATCCTGAGTGCGGTATAGAACGTCCCAGGCCTGTGGCATTCATTGATCCCAAGACTTGCATTGGCTGCACGCTGTGTATTCAGGCTTGTCCTGTAGATGCCATCGTGGGAGCCTCTAAGCAAATGCATGTGGTCTTGAGTGATTGGTGTACCGGTTGCGATCTCTGCATTCCTCCATGCCCTGTCGACTGCATCATGATGATTGATGTCACCGACAAGAAAGTTGGCTGGGATGCTTGGTCACCAGAATTAGCTCAGATTGCACGCACACGATATGAGGCACGTGATGTCCGACTGGATCGCGAGCAGCGTGACAATGACGAGCGCCTAGCAAAAAAGGCTGCCGCCAAATTAGTTACGGTCAATGCTGAGAATCCAGAATCAGAAGATGCCAAAAAAGAACAAGAAAGAAAGCGGGCGATCATCGCCGCCGCAATTGCGAGAGCCCAGCAAAAGAAATGATGAATCTCGAAAAGCGTCAGGCCTTCTTTGAGCTACTCAGAGAAAACAATCCCAATCCAGAAACCGAGCTGGAATACAGCTCACCCTTTGAGTTACTGATCGCAGTTCTGTTATCAGCTCAAGCAACCGATATTTCCGTAAATAAAGGCACCCGAAAACTCTTCAAGATTGCCAACACGCCTCAAGCTCTTCTTGATCTAGGTGAGGAAGGTGTAAAACCCTATATCCAGCATATTGGATTATTTAACGCTAAAGGCAGGCACATCCAAGAGACTTGTCGACTACTACTTGAGCGGCATAGTGGCGAGGTGCCACAGAATCAAGAAGATCTAGAGGCGCTCCCCGGTGTTGGCAGAAAAACAGCTAACGTAATTCTCAATACTGCCTTTGGTCAACCCACCATGGCAGTCGACACCCATATCTTTAGAGTCTCAAACCGTACTGGCCTAGCACCAGGTAAAGACGTTCTGAAAGTCGAGGAGCAATTGCTCAAGCGCGTGCCCAAAGAGTTTTTACAGGATGCGCATCACTGGCTTATTCTGCATGGTAGGTATACCTGCAAGGCCCGCAACCCTGATTGCGAGCAATGTATTGTTGAACCACTCTGCAGCTTTAAGCAAAAAACCGGTAAAGGAAAAGTTCGTGGCAATATTTAATCCCACACGCGAAGAAGTGAGGCGTTTTTTCTGCGATACCTGGAAGAAAAAAACCGAGGATCATATTCTGACCCCAATGGAAATGATTGCCAGCGATTGGATGGTGCAGCACCCGGAATATCACGCCCTCCTGGCAGACCCAGAAGGCGCAGTTGCACAAGACTACACGCCGGAGCGCGGCGAAACCAACCCCTTCTTGCACCTCTCGATGCACTTATCCATTAGCGAGCAAATCTCCATCGATCAACCACCCGGCATCAAGGGGATAGCTGAAAAGCTAGCAAAAAAATTAGGCTCCGAGCATGAGGCTCAGCATGCCATGATGGAGTGCCTAGGACAAGTGATGTGGGAAGCTCAACGTGAAGGCCAAGCGCTGAGTCCCGAGAAGTATCTAGAGGCCCTAAAAAAATTAGCTTGAAAGCAAGCCTTTAATCACCATGACTACCCAAAATCACTGTAGCCTGACTCGATAAAACACCGCCGTTACCATGAGCCAAAGCAACCTCGCAATTTGGGACCTGTCGCTGTCCACACTCACCACGTAACTGACGAACTGACTCTATCAATAAAAAGAGGCCATACATACCAGGATGGCAATAAGATAAGCCACCGCCATTGGTGTTCACTGGCAGGTGTCCACCCGGAGCAATTCCACCATTAGCCACAAACTCACCACCCTCACCTTTGGCGCAAAAACCTAAGTCCTCTAAAAATAAAATGGTGTTGATCGTAAAGGCGTCATAAACCATCGCTAAATCAACCTCTCGATGAGTAATGCCTGCCATTGCATAAGCCTTCGGACCCGAGATTGCCGCACCACTAACAGTTAAGTCTGGCATTCCAGAAATGCCAATGTGAGACAACTCCTCACCAACACCCAAAATATAGGCAGGTGATTTCTTCAAATCTTTTGCGCGCGCGGCGCTAGTCAAGATGATTGCACCTCCACCATCAGTGACCAAGCAACAATCGCGAATGGTGAGCGGTGAACTCACCATTCGCGCGTTGATCACTTCATCAACACTTAATGGCTTCTTCTCCCAAGCGACTGGGTTCATTAAAGCCCACTTCCTTGCGGCCACTGCAACTTCAGCCAACTGCTCGCGTGTAGTGCCATATTGATACATATGTCTCGCGGCAACCATTGCATAAGCAGAGGTAGGTAAAAATGGCTTATAAGGAGTCTCGTAAGCGTTGTACTCCCTAGGGCTAGCAGCAGCACGGCTCACAGATTTCTGGGTGCTTCCGTATGCAATCAGCGCAACATCACACAAGCCATTATTAATAGCTGCCATTGCATGCGCTACGTGGGACATAAATGAAGAACCACCCATTTGCGTATTGTCTTGATAGCGAGGTTTCAGACCCAAATACTCGCAAAGACCAAGACTAGAAAAACGCGCTTGTGAAGTGGCTGTAAAAACACCATCGATATCCTTTAACTCCAAACCGCAGTCTGTCAAAGCGCGATGGGTTGCCTGTGCCATCAAATCATATGGAGTGGTTCCAGGGGCGCAAAGGCCTAATTCGGATTCAGCGGCACCGACAATAGCGACACTCCCGCGACGAAGACTATCTGACATTACGCAGCCTCCTTCACTGGGAAAAAAATTGGATATTTTTTTCCATCATCAAAGCTTGTCATTTTCACTTGCACACGTAAACCTATCCGTATATGTTCGGGATCGATGCCCTCAACTCGCGACATCATTCGATAACCCTCATCCAGGTCGATCAAGGCGACGTTGTAAGGCTTTTCATCGCGAGAGTAAATGGCAGTGGTGGAGTAAACGGTACCCAGGCCCTGACTAATCTCCCAGCGCAGCTCCTCGCCCGTCTTGGGCTCTAGGATGCGCGGGTAAAAAATGGCCTTGCCACTTGGGGTGCGCTGAAAGGCTAATTGATCCTTCTGGCAGTAGTCCATGTAAACACCATTAGGGGATGCCTTGGCTAAATCAAACTCATTCAAGATGGGTCTCCATTGATTCTAGTTAGTCTATTGAATTGTTATTTTGACTAAATTATGCCTCTTACTTAAAATCATTCTAATAAAAATATATTTGAGACAGCGCCAGCTGGGATGTCGGCAAACTGACAACCCATGGCAAAGAAAGAAAAAATGCAAAAAGCGATGTTAGCTACTCCCCTGGAAGTACTAAATCAGTTTGAAGCACACAACTACACCATCCCAGCTGCATTTGAGAGCAGGTTAAACAAGTGTACAAATAAAGCCTTTTGCTATTTTGAAGGCAATGAAGTGAGCTGGGCGCAATTTGATCGCGATCTGCAAAAAATGCAAGGCTTCCTACTGAGTAAGGATATTAAGCCTGGTGATCGAGTAGGTATTGTTGCTAAAAATCATTACACCCACCTGCTACTCTTGTTTTCCCTGGCAAAGATTTCCGCGATCTTGCTACCAATCAACCCTGAATTTGGTATTGCAGAGCTCGGATATATTCTTAAAAATTCCGAACCTAAAATGGTATTTATCGAGGAGCAACTGCTCGATACCGTAGAAATGGCTTGCCGAGAGAATGACCTAAGCCCAAGTATAGTTTTTCTAGGGAAATCTCAAAACCCAAATGGCGTCAGCAAATACCCATACACTACAGATGCACTAAGTCATTTTGAAAATTTCAAGGGCACCCCATCTATCGCCCAAGCAGAGGATACCTGCGTCATCATCTATACCTCTGGTACAACAGGCTTTCCCAAAGGAGTGATGCACAGCCAGCGAAGTTTTTTACTTTGCGGAGAAGCTTATATTGAGCGTCTATACATCCAGGCTAATGACCGGATCATGATAGTTCTTCCTTTGTTTCATATGAACGCATTGTTTTATTCAGTGGCAGGGGCACTATGTGCAGGCTCAACCTTGGCATTAATGCCCCGTTTTTCCGCATCTCAATTTTGGAAGCAGGCAACAGAATCCAAGGCGACTACCGTCAACCTCATTGAGGCGGCATGTAATATCTTAAAACTACGGCCAAGAAGTGAATTTCATCCCGAGCATCAACTGCGGTGTGCATACGGTGTTCGCAATAGCGCTCATGATGTTTTCTTAAATGAATTTCACATCCCCTACTTTGTCAGCGGTTATGGCATGACCGAGATTCCTGGCGTGACATGTAGCCCATTTGGCGGCATACAAAAACCCGGCACCATGGGGCCCATCGGCAAGCACCCCAATCCCAATCAGACATGGGCGCAATGTCGGGTAATTGATGAGGCAGGTAATGATGTGCCTATTGGAGAGACTGGCGAGATGATTGTACGGACCCCAATCATTATGCAGGGTTACTTTCGTGACCCCGAACAAACTAAAGCTAGCTTCAAAGGTGATTGGTTTCTTACCGGTGATTTAGTAAGCAAAGATGAGGACGGATATTACACATTTATCTCGCGAAAAAAAGACATCATTAGGCGCCGTGGGGAAAATATTTCTGGTGCTGAATTAGATCGCGTTATTGGCAACCATCCCGATGTTGCTGAAGTTGCAACCATTGCCGTCCCAGCAGATCTTGGAGAAGATGAGATTTTGGCTGCCATTGTTTTAAAAGAAAATGTCAAGACAGGTGCGCAAGAAATACAAGCTTGGTGCGCGCAACATCTTTCAGCCATGAAGGTGCCACGTTATATCGCCTTCCTGGATGCGCTACCTTACACACCCACCCAGAAAATCTCTAAAGCCGTCTTGCGCACGGATAAGGGCTTGATTTCTAAGGCTGTAGACTTATTAGCAAGCAATCAAAGAATGAAGAATTAGACTAGGACTTAAGAGCAGCCATGAACATGAATATTGTCAGCGGAAGATTATGAATTTCTTTTATCAAAAAATAAGTCTTAGCCTCCTTTTACTATTTACCCTAGGCTCAGGTTTTGCAGCCGAACCCTACCCCAATAGACCGATCCGCATCATCGTTCCATTTGCAGCTGGAGGTGGTGGGGATTTTCTGGTGCGAGCCTGGTCTGAAAAATTTTCTGAAGCATTAAAACAACCCGTCATTATTGAAAATCGTGGGGGTGGAAATACTACGGTTGGCACTGAGGCTGTTGCAAGAGCTACGCCTGACGGATACACCTTGCTATTTGTCAGCACCAGTCTATCGACCAACCCGACTTTAATGGCTAGCTTGCCATATAAAACGCCAGATGATTTTGCGCCAATTTCAATGGTGCTTTCCTATCCATTTGGATTGGCAGCACGAAGCACTCTTCCAGCTAACACTATCGGTGAAATTGTGGAGTATGCAAAGAAGAATCCGGGAAAGCTCACGATCGCCAATTCAGGTGACGGCTCTGCTGCGCATTTATCCGCACTCATGTTAGAGGAGGCAACTGGAACTGATATGACTACGATCGCCTACCGTGGTGCCGGCCCTGCCATTACTGATGTTGCAGCCGGGCACGTTGACTTGACCTTCACTGGCATGTCTCAAATTAAGCCTTTTCTTGATAACAAGCGCGTGAAACTAATAGCCTCTTCCGGCTCTAAACGTTTACTTTCTACCCCAGATCTCAAAACGATTTCTGAGCAAGGTGTCAAAGACTACAATTCATTCGTATGGTGGGGATTACTCGCTCCAGCCGGAACACCAAAAGAAGTGGTCGATAAAATTTATCAAGCCCTTAAAGTCAGCATTGCATCTCCAGAGGTTGTTAAGCGCATCAATTCAATCGACGGTGATGTGAGGCTATCTACCCCACAGGAGTTTGATCAGTTCTTACGCGATGAAATTGCTCGATGGAAAAAACTGTTGACTAAAAAGAAATCTGCTAGCGCCCTTTAATCATTAACCCAACCATTTAATAAGCTAAATATGACTATTCACCAATCTTCCTTAGAGCAGTTAATGCATGCGCGCTATGGCAAAAATATGCCTCTGTCATGCGAACTAAATGAAACACTCGAAACCATTTTTCAACATCGCTCTATCCGCACCTATTGCGATAAACCGCTACCCAAAGATACACTTGAACTGCTTATTGCAGCAGGGCAATCTGCCTCAAACTCATCCAACCTTCAAACCTGGAGCTTGGTGGCCATTGAAGATCCAGAACGCAAAGATCGTCTTTCTAAATTAGCTGGGAATCAAGAACATATCCGGACATGTCCATTATTTTTAGTTTGGTTAGCTGACCTCTCTCGCCTCGAAACGCTGGGCAAAAAAAGAGCGCTACCCTATGAAGGCCTAAATTATCTAGAGCTACTGACAGTGGGAATGATTGATGCGGCACTAGCCTCTCAAAACGCGGCGTTAGCAGCTGAATCAATTGGTCTGAGCATTGTCTATATTGGTGGCATTCGAAACAATCCAGAGGCCGTTGCAAAGGAATTAAATCTCCCCCCAAGGGTGTTTCCCGTATTTGGAATGTGCGTAGGCTATTGTGATCCTGAAAAATCGAGCTCCATCAAGCCAAGACTACCTCAGGCCGCTATTGCGCATCGCGAGCAATACAATGCGCCCAAATCTATTGAGGCGGTAGAGGAATACGTGGCAGAGATGAATGCGTTTTACGAGAAAAACAATATGAAGACTAATGGCGACTGGGTGCAGCATAGCCTTCACCGAATCCGCAGCCCAGAGTCATTAAATGGCAGAGAACACATGCATGAGTGGCTCAAAAAACTCGGATTTCAAGCTAAATAATATGTAGCCTAGCTATCAAAGCGCGGGTAATTGGAGTTTTCGGCATTTAACAAGCGTAACATCGCCGGCCACTCCAATACCCCATAGGGGCGACGAGTGCCTGGCTGATAGAGGTGCGCCGTCTTCTCCAGAGTTTCCTTAGACGGAATCAGCAAATTAGCTTGAGAATTCATTGCATCAACCTGGGCCCTACAAGACAACTCTAGTTGATACATCGTATTGAAAGCTTGTTGTATCGTGGCGCCACAAGTCAGCAAGCCATGATTACGCAAAATCAAAGCATCATGCTGCCCAAGATCACGCACTAAACGCACCCTCTCATCCAAATCAATCGCCGGGCCCTCATAGTCGTGATAACCAAGATGTCCCACAAAGCGCATTGAGGTTTGGGTCAGCGGCAACAAACCGTCACTCATGCTGGCAACAGCCATACCCGCTCTAGTATGTGTATGAATAACGCAATTCACATCTTCACGTGCGCCATGAATAGCCCCGTGAATAACATATCCGGATTTATTGATGCCATAGTCAGTATCGGGCTTAGAGAGAATATTTCCATCCAAATCAATCTTTACCAAACTAGAGGCAGTAATCTCTTTATAAAGCAGGCCATATAAGTTGATCAATAAATACTCGGTATTCGGGATTTTGGCTGTAATGTGGTTATAAATGAGATCGGTCATGCCATATAAATCAATTAACCGATAGCAGGCAGCTAAATCAACGCGGGTTTGCCATTCCTCAGAGCTCACCGAATCTCGTACCGACCTAAAGTTTGTCTCGTAATTCATTACATATTCCTTTTCCGAATACCAGAAGAATTTAATTTTTGTTAGAGTACTCTAATTGAAGATTCTATAACCAATTCAAAATAGCAAGCCTAGCCATTGATGATGAAGATTTATATTCTGGATGCATTTCACCCGGCCGGCATTGAGCTAGCCAAGCAACATGCCGAGGTTGTTTGCTGGCCTGATCCCGCAATTGCAAATTGGCCAGAAGATGCTGATGGCCTCATGGTTCGCATGACTCCAATTTCAGGGAAACAGATTCGCCAGGCCAAAAAACTCAAAGTGATCTGCAAACAAGGTGTTGGGTTTGAGACCATAGATGTTGCAAGCGCACATGAATGTGGAATTCCTGTTTGCCGCACCCCAGGGATCAACAGCGAGGCAGTTGCGGAAATGGCGCTAGCATTATCCCTAGATGTTGCCCGTCGCACATCACGTTTCGACAGAATGTTGCGTCGTGGGGACAAAATTGTGCGCCCCCACCATCTAGGGATAGAGATGCATGGCAAAACTATTGGCATTGTTGGTATGGGCAATATAGGTCGCAATATTGCTAAAAAGTGGATTGGGGCTTTTGAAGCCAAAATTCTAGCCCTAGACCCCAATGCACCCCCCGATCGATGGGCTGATGTCCCTCATCAGCGCTGCGCCAATCTCAACGAACTTCTTCCGCAAGTAGATTTACTGTCTTTACACATACCAATGCGCGAATCGAACCGACATATTATTGGCGCAAAAGAAATCGCCTTAATGAAACCAAACGCCATCTTAATTAACGTCTCTCGAGGGGGTTTAATTGACGAAACCGCTTTATTTGAATCGCTACAAAAAGGGCATCTATTCGGCGCTGGACTAGATGTCTTCGAAGTAGAACCACCGCCACCCGATTACCCCCTTCTCTCACTAGAGAATGTTGTAGCAACGCCTCATGCTGCAGGTGGGACCGAAGAAACTCAAGAGCGCAGCGCACTCCAGGTAGCTCAACAAGTAATCGATGTTCTCGCAGGAAAACCGCCAACAAATCCAGTCATGTAATACGGCATTGATTTTTTGAAATTCAATTAGTTACCAATAATAAATACTATGAGACTACAAAAATTACTAAAAAAGATATTTATCCTACTGCTGCTCTTGCCCTGCATCTGGATATGCAACTCATCTTCAGCGACATTGCCTAAAAAAATTCGGATTATTGTTGCCTTCGCCCCAGGAGGTAGTAATGATATTGTTGCCCGCACACTTGCTCAAGAACTTAGCGCGCGCATTCAGCGCCCTGTCATTGTTGAAAATAAACCCGGTGCCGGCGGCACCCTTGGCGCAGATCTAGCAGCGCATTCAGATCCCGATGGCAGCACGCTTTTACTGGTTTCATCGACATTTACGATGAACTCCTCCATCATGAAGTTAAATTACGATCCGAATAAGTCGTTTATACCGGTTGCCATGCTAGGAATGGGGCCGAGTGTCATTGCGGTCAATAGCAACTTTCCCGCTAATACGATTAGTGAATTTATTGAATACTCAAAAAGAAATCACGGTAAAGTTAATTTTGGGTCAGCTGGCGTTGCAAGCTTTCAACACTTTGCACTTGAACTAATTAAACTCCGCTCAGGGGCCGACTTTGATATCGTCCACTACAAAGGTGGGGGTCCGGCATTAGTAGATTTAGCAGCAGGACACATTCAAGGATCGATTGGAAGTCTTATTCAGATGCAAACCTTCTTAAATGCTGGGCAAATAAAACTACTTGCAGTGGCTGGGCCAAAACGCATCGGAATCATCCCCAAAGTACCTACTCTGATTGAATCAGGAATCGATGTTGATGCTAGTAATTGGTGGGGAATTCTTGCTCCGGTCGGAACACCGTCTGATATCGTCAATCAGCTTCATCAAGCTATCAATGCATCTCTAGCATCCGCAGACATCAAAAAACGATTTGATAATGAGGGTGCGGAAGCGATGCCAATGACGCGAGAAAATTTTAAAAAATTGATGGTTGACGAAACCAATAAGTGGGCTAAAGTTGCTCGAGAAACAGGTATAAAGGCAGAATAAGATGGCTATCCAGATCTCCCCAATCACCCCTACTTTTGGGGTCAAAATTACTGGCATAGATCTAAAAAATGACTTAGACGAAAGTACTCATAAGCAGCTAAAGGCGCTACTTAGTCAGTATGCTGTTCTAGTCTTTCCAAATCAATTCCTTGGTCCGGCTGAGCTGATTCAAGCGGGAGAAATATTTGGCCCGCTAATGCCACAGCAACTCCAAAAATATATTCTTCCCGACTTTCCTTTGGTTGGATATAACTCCACAAAAGATCTACCAGTAAAGAATGGAAAACTTCAAGTTCGTGGTGAAAATTACCATACCGATCACTCTAATTCAGTTTGCCCACCTAAAGCTACAGCACTATCAGCGGTCAAAATCCCAAGTTCAGGCGGGGATACTCAATTCGTAGATGTCCGCCAATCGTTTGATGACTTATCCCCCAAGCTTCAAGAAAAAATTATTTATTTACGCTCGCTTCATGTGCATGAAAGTACTCGAAGTCCTCGCACCTTCACCAAGCTTAGTGAAGAGGATCTAGCCAAAATACCAAATGTGACTCAACCATTGGTCATCCGTCATCCAGATAGCGGACGCCCAGCCCTCTACCTGAATACTGGTCGCATGGAGGGGATTGAGGGCATGAATGCTGATGAGGGGTTTAATCTCATCAACTCACTATATGAGCATGCAATCCGGAATAAATATGAATACCGCCACCGCTGGGCTGAGGGCGATTTCGTTATTTGGGACAATCGCAGCGTGATGCATCAAGCTAATGCAGATTACAACCCGGAAGAGTTTCGCTATCTCTACAGAATCATGTTGGAAGGAGATGCGCTGTCAGCATTCCTTCCATGATCCAGGGAAAAGAACCAAATTAACCCGCCTTTAATAATAGCCCGCCATCCACCGGAATAAGTACGCCAGTAATGTAATTTGCTTCGTCGGAAGCTAAAAAGACCGCTGCATTTGCAACATCCCAAGCGCTGCCCATCTTCCTCATTGGCACTAGAACCTCTCTCTCGGCACGAATGACATCACGCGACACTCCACGCTCTGCCGCCCTACGCTCGATCGCCATAGGTGTATCAATCAGCCCCGGCAAAATTGCATTTGCGCGCACACCATAGGGGGCGTTCTCCATCGCAATATGCTGAGTCATCGTATTAATTGCGCCCTTACTGGTTTTGTAGGTGATTGTTGGGCGAGCAGCAAATGACGATGTGGAAGATATGTTGATGATGCTTCCTGATTTTTGAGCAATCATCTGTGGCAGCACGGCCTTACAAGTCATAAACATACCCTTGAGATTCATATTCATAATCTCATCCCACATCTGCGCGTCCATATCAACTGTTTTTCGATCTCCTTTCGACCTTCCCACGTTGTAATGCAGGATGTCGATCCTGCCATAGCGCTCTATGGCAGTCTTTGCGATTGCTTTGCAATTATCTTCCTGGGTAACATCAGCAATGAATATGGATGCTTGACCACCGAACTCCTTTACCGCCTCATAGGTATCATTTACCCAAGCCTCGTTAATATCAACCAGGAGCAAAGTCGCACCCTCCTGCGCGAACCGAATAGCAGTTGCCTTGCCATTACCAGGAGTCTCTCCGGGCTGCTGACCTGCACCCACGATGATTGCCACTTTACCTTCAAGTCTTTTTTTTAAATTATTTGATTTCATATTCTTCACTCAATTGTTAAATAGTTACTTTGGCCTGATTAACCACTTTTCCCCAGCGATCTTCATCAGCCTTAATCTGACGAGTGAGATCCTGGGGAGAGCCAATTGCCACCGTTAAGCCTTCGCCCTCTATGCGACTCTTAAACTCTTCTGTATTTACTGCGGCGCGGGCTGCAGCATTTAATTGCTTAACGATATCAGGGGGCGTCCCTCCTGTAGCAAATAAGGCGTACCAAACATCCGCCTCAAAACCTGGCACCCCAGATTCAGCAATAGTAGGTATTTTTGGCCACACAGGTGAACGAGTGGCTGAAGTTACTGCAACCCCATTCATCTTCCCTGAATCAATAAATTTTCCTACCCCTGCTGCAGTAGCAAATACAAAATCAATCTGACCACCCATCAGATCTACATAGGCTGGCCCTGCGCCTTTATAGGGTATGTGAGTAATATCTACTTTAGCCATTAACTTAAATAATTCAGCGGTTAAGTGGACCGCACTGCCATTGCCAGAGGATCCATAGGTTAATTTTCCTGGATTTGCTTTAGCTGCAGCAATAATATCTTTCACTGTTTTGTAAGGGCTACCAGGTCTTGTAACTAAAATATTGGGGCCCTTGCAAATCAGAGCAACATCAGCAAACGACTTTTCAGTGTTGTATGGCAGATTCTTGATAAGACTACTATTGATTGAATGCGCCGAGGTTGTTAAGAGCAAGGTATATCCATCGGGAGCAGACTTAGCGACATAATCAGAGCCAATTACAGTCCCACCTCCAGGTTTGTTCTCATAAATGATGCTCTGACCAAGAATTTGAGACATCGCAGTTGCCAAGTTGCGCCCTACTAAATCCGTACCTCCACCAGGAGTCCAGGGGGAAATCATTTTGATAGGGCGGCTTGGATAAGCTTGAGCAGATGCAGATGAACTCAATAGCAATAAACTGGGTGCACTAAGGCCTGTTAAGGTAGCAGCCCCGAGCTTGCACCACTGACGGCGCGTTAGCGAATTCTTTTTCATGTGGACTCCTTTTATCTCAGATGAGATTCAGCATTGTTCGTTTTACGTTCGTGAAATGAGGCCTAACACGATCACTCCAAGTGGTATACCTTATCTTCAGCCATGGCTCACACCCCAGAACCTCGGGGCTAGTTAAATCATAAAAAGCAATAGAGAATGGGCTGTGATCTAAATTAATACAACGCGTAGCGGCAATACACCCAGGCACACTTGCTAGGCCAGGAAGATGCTCTTGGTCATACCAAGAAAAGAGTTCTTCTTGCCATCCCGACTCAGGATCCATTTCAACCACATAACGATTGATTGGGGATAAATCCTTAGAATACCCCTCTATAGAATCTTGAATTACTAAGCGACTAATTTCCACCTCAGTAAACCGACTGGCAAGTTCACCCAAGAAGGCGTCAGAGTTAATTGGGCTTACCACATCAGGAGTATTTAAGTAAAAATATCCATAGAAATCTAGAGTCTCAGCATTGCTGGTGAGAATTATTTTCTGATAGTCATTCTGCTTAGCAAATCTTATAGCCGAAGAAATTTCGCTAACACTTACAGGAGCTCCACTTTGTAACTTAGCCCGCATTAATAGTAAATTGCTAATTTGAGCCTCCATCTCAGTGCCCCACATGCAATGCATTTAATAGCCGAGAAACCATGTTGTAAGCAGAAATTGTCGCTACCAACTCCAATCTTTGTGTGTCATTAAAAAAAGGTTTTACTCTGTCAAATAATTCGTCTGGAACCTGAATGTCTTTGGTCATCACATCAGTGAGCTTGAGTATTAGCGCCTCTTGCTCTTCAAAAATGTCAGGAAGCTTTGCCTGCCGAATGGCGGAAATCTTTTCTGGGCTTACACCTGCCTTTAAAGCGTGTGGCTCATGCGCATCAAACTCATAATCAGCTCTATTTAAAATAGCGACACGCAAAATAATCATCTCTCGAATAGCTGGCGATAAAGAATTTCGATTACGAATTGCCGTAAGCAAAGCCTCCCAGCCCTGAGCTATCTCGGGCGCATTAAGAAGTGTTTGATACAAAGGCGAAATGCGGCCACGCTCTTCTAATATCTTTTTTTCTATTTCCGCCAATTCTGGCTTACTGCCAGGTACAACTGGATTGATCCGTATATTCATCATATTTATTCCATCGTAATTTTCTTTGCTTTAATTAACTGAGACCACTTTGCAATGTCCCTCTTTAATACCTTATCCAGCTCCTCAGGAGTTGAGCCCACAGGCTCACTACCAGACAGGGCTAGCTTTATATTTAAAGGATCTTGCTTTACCACTTTTCTAAGGGCGGCACTGAAGCGATCGATATCAGCCTTAGAAGTGCCTGCCTTAGCAAAAACTGCATACCAATTATTGGTATCTACACCCTTGATACCAATCTCATTGAACGTTTTTACATCAGGGATAGCGCTATTACGCTTGTCAGCCGCTAGCCCGATGGGTTTTAACTTTCCACTCTTAATGTAGCCAATCAAGCCGGGGATGTCGCCAAAAAATCCATCTATATGGCCAGCCATCACATCAGTAATTGCTGGCGCAGCGCCCTTGTAGGGAATGTGCAAGATTTTGATACCTGCAGAGTCGTTGAGTTGCTCCAATGCTAGGTGGGGAACACTACCCGTACCCGAAGACCCCATACTCAAATCCTTGCTCTTCGCCAAGGCCACAAAATCAGCTGCATTATTAGCGGGGCTACCGGCATTAACAACCAAAACCTCGACGTTATTTGCCACCAAAGACACAGGGGCTAAATCTTTGACTGGGTTATAGGACAGCTTTTCATAGAGCCCCGGATTAATCGCAACGGCTCCAGCACTGGTAAACCAAATCGTCTTACCGTCTGCGGGATTTGCAGCAAGGTACTCTGCGGCAACAGCACCATTACCACCCGGTTTATTGTCAACCAGGATTTGCGCATTCAACTCTTTGCCTAATGGCTCTACCAGTGACCGAGCCATTGAATCAACCGGCCCGCCAGGAGGGAATGCCACTATCATTTTGATGATATTGCTTGACTGGGCGCCAGAAGTGGCCGTAAAGGCACAAACACAGCATAGGAGGATAGCTTTAAAGATCTTCATCCTAATCACATCTCACCGACATGCCGCCATCAACCACAATTTCAGTCCCCGTAATAAAGCGAGACTCGTCTGAAGCCAAGAATAAAGCTGCATTAGCGGTATCTCGGCCATCCCCCATGAATGGTAATGGAATGCGAGATTGCCTCTGCTTTAATAGCAATTCAACATCCCCACCAACACGTTGCTTTGCCAATCGAGTTTCAACCATTGGCGTATGAAGCTGTCCGGGCACAATGGTATTGACTCGAATACTTTGCTTTGCGTACTGCACTGCTAATACTTTTGAGAATTGAATCACGCCAGCTTTAGTAGCTGCATAGGCAATCTGAGCTGACCCCGTCCAGCGAGTACCAGAAGTTGAAGCAAAATTAATAATCGAACCTTTTTCACGCTTAATCATTTCTGGCAACGCATATTTACAGGTCAAAAAGACGCTTTTGAGATTGAAGTCAACCTGCGCATCCCAGACCTCTTCAGTCATTTCAACTGGCCCACCCTTAGCAGATCCACCTACAACATTTACCAAAATATCAATGCCGCCAAATTTCCGTACACAAGTTTGAATAGATTCTTCAATAGCGCTAGCTTGAAAGATATCCAGTTTTGCTGTCGTGATATTTTTTGCGGCATCTCCCGCCAGCTTCAGCGTTTCATCCAAGTTGGCCAGATCAATATCGGTAGCAAATACTTTAGCCCCCTCTTGCGCAAATCGAATGGCCGTAGCACGACCGTTACCCCAGCCTGGGCCAACCGATCCCGCCCCAGTAATAAAGGCAATTTTTCCATCTAATCGTCCAGCCATTTGTTATATCTCCATTTACTATTTACAGAAACCGATAAAATTTTTCGGGATTGCTCACCATCAACTTCTCTACTTTTTCAGCAGAAGTCGCAATTCTGGGAATGAGGTCTACTAAAGCACCATCATCAGGAATATGATGATGATTAGGGTGAGGCCAATCTGTTCCCCACACACATTTATCAGTAAATTCATCCACTAGTATTTTGGCAAGGGATACCCCATCTTCGTATGAATCACCTTTAGAGATGCGATCCACCCCGCTGACCTTGACATAAAAACGCGAGTCCTCGAGTAACTTCAGCAAACCCTGAAAATCGACATGATTAGCCCCCAAAGAAGCGTCTACACGACCGATATGATCAATCATGACTGGTACAGCCGACTGCTTTAACAATGGAGTTAAGGAGTGCACTAAATCACTTGAAAAATGAACCTGCAAGTGCCATCCAAATGGCTCCATCCTCTTTGTCAAAGCAAGGATATCTTCCATGGAATCGCTATTCTTGAGATGCGCCATAAAATTAAACCGAATACCCCGAAATCCCTGTTGATCCATTTCTGCAATTTGTGCGCTGGTTGTTTTTGCCGACGCTAATGCCACACCAAGATAGCTACCCTTACGGGCCTGCATGGCATCAACCACAACGGAATTATCAAAACCATGTAAAGCAGTTTGCACAATTACACAACGCTGAATGCCCAAAAAATCATGCAGCGCAAATAAATCCTGCTTACCCGCATCTACAGGAGTCCAGGCTCGATCCTGAACATAAGGAAATTGTTGTGAGGGGCCAAATATATGACAATGCGCATCGCATGCTTTAGGCGGCAATGTAAATATCGGCTTTTTAGGATTGCTCAAGTATGTTTGAATCGGACTTGTCATATCGTTTGTCCACTGACCTCTGATGCGCTACTTAATATGGCTATCAGCGGACTTATATCGCCTAGATTTTCCAACTGATCTACCAACTCAATTACCCTCTCAATTTTGGAACTTGTCAGGATTCCAGAGACGACGTTGCGGAACTTAAATTGAATATCCATCTTAGAGAGTGGATTTTCAGGGCTACCCCTTCGATCTAAGATTTCCTGCAGGAATACTTCACCCTGAGTTGTTGTTACCTTAACTCTTGAGCCATGTCTATATGCAACACCCAAAGCCTCAATTTCCGGCTCAATATAGGCATGCACTTTTTTCATAAATGCCAGCAACTGAGGGTTGCTTAACTTAGCTTCTGCGTACTGCTCCGTGAATAAAACACCATCGAATGCCACGCTAGCAATATTGAAGTAAAGATTCATTTGGGCAGCAGTAACACCTTGGGCTTTATATTCCCAGGCACAATGAGTAAAGGTCATTGGGCTAAGTCCAACATCCACCCGGGCAATGTTCTCGGGCTTCAATTGCTGGGTCTTCATAATAGATAGCAATGCATCCAAGGAAGAATGGATGCTAGTAACACAGGCATAAGGCTTGAAGCCCACCTGACCGGCCTCCCACACCACTCCCAAACCTGACAATAGGCGCTCAGGCTTTGGCGAAGATGAGTAAGTTGTTAAGTAGCCACCATATCCCGCCTCAAGTACATTTGAGATCCCAGTTAACCCCTTTTGAGCCAGAAATGCGGCATATATTCCGCTCTGCGCAGCTCGGCCAGAATGAAAACGCTTAACCATCGCCCCTTCTTGAGCAGCCATTAAACCGCCAGCCTGCGAGCCTGCTATTCCGAGGCAATCCAGCATCAAAGTAGGATTTAAATTCAACATCCGGCCTGCTGCCGCAGCACCCACAAAAACTCCTGAGCTTCCCTGAGGATGAAAACCATCAAAGAAAAGTTGAATGGATGCTGCATTACCTACGCGAGTACCAATCTCATACCCACAAACCATTGCCGTTAGAAAATCTTTTCCAGAAACTTTGCCCAGCTTTTCAGCCAAAGCGAATAGAACTGGAATGGCGATGGAGCCTGGATGCAAGATGGACTCTTTATGCATGTCATCAAACTCAAACGCATGGCCAGCAGTGCCATTGACTAAGGCAGCGTTTCCTGGCGACGTTTTATGTGAAGTGCCAAAAATCGAAGAAACTGTACTTGAACCCTCATCCATTACCATGCTCTCAACAGATTGCGTCCAGGGCAAGGTAACGCCATGTAGGCAACAGCCGATGCTATCTAGTACGCACATTTTCATGCGATCCACTACGTCCTGAGGAATATCGCCATACTGCAAATGACTTGCAAAATCAGCCAAGATTTTGCTTGCATCTAGAACTAATGGTGAATTATCTGTACTCATAATTTCTTAAGCCTGTTTGATTAAAATTTTGTAAATGATCAACTGCTAGTCAATTGATATATTGGCTTCTCGAGCAACTGCACCAATTCTCACCGTCTCATCCTTCACTAGCTTTTCAAATTGCACCGTATTAATAGTTGCCGGTTCAAATTCAAGCTCATTCATGCGATCTTTAACCACTTTAGTCTTCAGCGCTTGCGCAACTTGATCCGCTAACTTGCTCACGATATCCTTGGGAAGATTGGCAGGACCCCATAGGCCATACCAAGAATTCATCTCAAATCCCGGAAACCCGCTCTCAGAAACTGTTGCAACATTAGGATAGGCAGCAATTCTCTTATCACTTGTAAATGCCAGCACTTTTAGATGCCCACTTTTAATAAAGCTGGTAACGCCCGGCAAAGGGGAGATCGCTGCGCTTACATGTCCGCCCATCACATCAGTCAATTGAGGAACCGCCCCTTTATAGGTGATGATCTCCATATCCAGCTTTAACCCGCGATTGATCATCTCTTCAGATAGATGGCTAGCTGTTCCCAGCCCCGAAGTTGCCCAAGTATATTTACCGGGACTTTTTTTCACCAAAGAAATAAATTCTTTAAAGTTGTTTGCTTCAAATTTTGGATAAGTAACAACGGCCAGCGGGACATAACCAATTTGGGCGATTGAGGTGAAATCTTTTTCAGCATCATAAGTTTTCTTTTTCACCACCAGAGGCATATAGACTTGGCTGGATGCATGACAAAGCAAGGTATAGCCATCGGGAGAAGCTCGCATTACCTCTACCGATCCAATCATGCCCGATGCCCCAGGTTTATTTTCTACGATTACGGACTGCCCCATCTGTTTTTGAAGTTGATCAGTAATGAGTCTGCAAGTATTGTCAACTGAACCACCGGGCGTGTAAGGGACCACCACCTTAATAGGCCTATTGGGATATCCTTGCGCAAAAATTGCACCCATAAAAAATTGCAAGCCTAAAAAAACAACTGTCAGATACTTTATGTTCATTTTGTTAGATGCCCATGGGGTTAAAAAGATTATTTCAGCTACGAGAAATGATTAATCCGGTACTGCTCCCGACTTCTTAATCACCGAAGCCCATTTTTTTGTTTCTGACTGAATTAATTTTGAGTATTCAGCGCCATTGCCTAGGACTGGAACGGCGCCCTCTGAAACCAATTTCGACTGGAATTCAGCACCGCCACCAATTTTTAAAACTTGCCCAGTCAGCTCTTTTGCCATTGCTGGCGAAATTTTATTTGAAGAGAGTACGCCGTAAGAAACCGAGCTATCAAAATTCATGAGCGATTTAATGTTTGCCTCCATCACTGTTGGCACATCAGGCAATATCGGGAGGCGCTTCTTTGAAGTGACGGCGATTGCACGTAACTTGCCACTTTGTATCAAGGCCATTGCCGGAGGAATCACGCTAAACATAAAATCCAACTGGCCTCCAGCAACGTCGACCAATGCAGGACCGGTTCCCTTATAAGGTATGTGGGACATCTTGACGCCTGTCACCTCCTTAAACATCTCTCCCGTTAAATGACCGCCAGTGCCATTGCCGCTAGAGCCGTAGTTAAATGGCGCTGTCCGCTGACTTGAGAACTCAATGATGTTTTGAACTGACTTAATCCTGGAGTCTTGTGCAACCACCAATACCAAGGAGGTAGATGCTAATAAAGCAATGGGCTCTAAGTCTCGAGTGGGATCCATTCCTGTTTTCAACAACACGGGGTTAATTGAAACTGTGCCTGTATGCCCTAATAGCAAGGTGATTTCATCGGCCGGTGCCCTTGCCACATATTCCGTACCAAT
Source organism: Burkholderiaceae bacterium (assembly GCA_947448625.1). Lineage (GTDB taxonomy): Bacteria > Pseudomonadota > Gammaproteobacteria > Burkholderiales > Burkholderiaceae > Polynucleobacter. The sequence continues at coordinate 24,698 of CANFOT010000007.1, forward strand.
ATTTCCACCAGCGCCAGGCTTATTCTCAACCAGCACACTTTGTTTGCGCAACTCGCTTAGCTCTTTGGCAAGCTGTCTCGCGATTACATCATTTCCACCCCCAGGAGCAAAGGGCACAATAATCTTGATTGGCTTACTCGAGAGGCTCTGAGCCCAACCAAATTTCGGCAAGGAAGCGGCAATTGCTAAAAGTAAAAAATTTCTACGCAGCATATCGACTCACATGTGGCAGGAGTGCTACACCCGCATTATTTGGTTGAATTTTTTGCATAAACTTGATCTGAAAACTCACAAATCGCATCACACATTGCTTGTGGTTGCTCTGGAGCCATCGAATGACCAGCGTTTAAGATAACTTGTTCAGTTACTCGCTCACCAAGAAAAGGCTTCATAATTTTAGGAATCACTACAGCGTCATATTCAGCCTGCAAATCTAGAATAGGAACTGTATCGCCAGCGGAGAAATAGTCATCAATGGGTGTGTTAACTCTTGCGTAGCTTTGCGCTTCATGCGCCTCCTGAAACCAGCCATCAAGCCATACGCTAGGATCATGGTCCGGAGCAAAAAAAGCTTTTTGCAAACAAACCAGGCGCTCCTCATCAGACAAAGATGGATTTCCTGCGCCATCAATCTCAGCCCGAAGACGACTAAAAGGTTTTTCATTAGTGCCAGGCAGCAACTTCCCGGCAGATGCTGCAGCCAACACAACCGCAAGAACGAGATCAGGGCGATCGGCTGCCAACATTCTGGCAGGTTGACTACCCCATGCATGACCCACCACAACTACAGGCCCTGTTTTTTCTTGATCCAATACAGCCGCTACATCACCAGCAAAATCATGTAGCGATAGCTTTTCCATGGGGCCATGGCTTCCTCGAATTCCTCTAGGCTCAGGACGTATAACTCGATATCCTCTGGCAACGATTCTTGGAGCTACATCATCATAGTCTCGCCCTGATCGGGCTAGAGACGGCAGCATCACGATCACTGGTCCAGCGCCCTGGTCAAGGTACTGAATCGTAATTAACTCCAGCTTACCGGAGGGTTGGTAGCTAACTGATTTATACGTGCTCATTAATCCAGATCCAAAGGTCAAATTCGGTTGAAATTTAGTATCAGGCAATTCTGCCTCGAGTTTGCAGGCTAATTCCATCTGATGGAATTAGCTCAAACTTTGCATCAATTGGAAGAGCTCATTTTGACCTTCAAACCCAATTCCCGGGCGATCAGATAACTGAATCTTTCCATCGCTAACACGAGCATCATCAGCAAATCCAGCAAATACTCCAAATACTCCCGGATACGCCTCACAACCGCCCAATCCAAAGCCAGCCACGATTGCCAGAGTCATTTGATTGCCACCATGCGGGAATACGGAATGCCTTCCCCAGCCACGCTCTTTCATGACAGCCAAGGATTTTGCAAACTGCGTAATGCCATAAGACTGTGGCACATCGATTTGGACGATGTCACGATCTGATCGGAGCTTTCCAAACTGCAAAAGATTTCGAATGTCTTGTGTTGAAAATAGATTTTCACCAGTTGCAATTGGAGACTCGTAGATTGCAGTCAACTCATCTAGCAAAGCAAAATCCAATGGGTCGGTTGGCTCCTCTAGCCACTTCAAACGGTAAGGAGCTAATGCCTTAGCATATCGCAGAGCCGCCTCACGATTCCATGCCGCATTTGCATCTACGGCCAAGGAGCTTGCAGATCCCATCACGTCAATGGCGGCATCTAATCGCTTTAAGTCTTCATCTAATGGCGCACCACCTACTTTAATTTTCATTACCCGATATCCTTCATCTAATCGAGAACGAATTTCTGCCTGTAACTCAGGAATACCTTTTCCAGGGGCATACCATCCACCACCCACGTAACAGGGCACTTCAGTTTGAACCTGGCCGTTATTAAAACGCTCTGCTAGTAAAACATGTAGTGGTTTATCAGCGATTTTGGCGACAGCATCCCATACCGCCACTTCAATAGTGCCGACAGCAACCGAACGCTCAGTATGGCCACCAGGTTTCTCTCGCTGCATCATACAAGCCAGGATTTTGGCTGGATCAAAATTATTACCAGACTCATCCAACAATGATTCCGGATCGGCCTTCATGATTCTTGGGATTAATCGAGAGCGCATTTGCTCCCCACAGGCATATCGACCAGTGGAGTTAAATGCGTATCCAATAACCGGCTTACCACCACGCATCACATCCGTATGAACCGCAACCACAGATGTTGTCATTTCACTAAAATCAAATACAGAGTTGCGCAAAGTTGAGCGCAAAGGTACAGCGAGTTCACGGATTTCGGTAATTTTCAAAAAAGTCTCCTGCGTTATTGAATTTGTACTATTGTTGGCAAATAATTAAACAATAGTTTAAAAAAGATAGCCAGCATATTCGGCGTGGAGGGGACAATCAATGTATTTGCCTAAACTCATTCCTTGGGCGCTTGCTCTGAGCACTAGTCTGGCGCTCTTAAGCCTTACCAGTCCAGCACAAGCTCAATCTAGCTGGCCCAGCAAGCCCATCACAATCGTAGTGCCCTTCCCCCCTGGCGGCGCTACGGATGCACTTGCCAGGTCGATTGCCAGTCGCTTGGGGCCTGCCCTTGGGCAACCGGTGATCATTGACTACAAGCCTGGAGCAGGGGCGACTCTAGGGGCGGCAATAGTAGCCCAAGCACCAGCAGATGGATACACCCTTCTTATGGGTGCAGTGCACCATACGATCGCCGCTAATGTATATAAAAATCTAAGCTACGATTTTCAAAAAGACTTTACGCCGATCACTGTAGTTGGGGTGGTGCCCAATATTTTGGTGGTAAACGCGAACAAACCCATTTATAGCGTCAAGGAGTTGCTTGTTCAGGCCAAAACAGAACCGAATAAATTAAGTTATGGCTCTAACGGTAATGGCACCGCGCAACATTTAATTGGAACTCAATTTCAAATTCTTACGGGAACTGAAATTCTCCACGTTCCCTACAAGGGCAGTGCGCCGCTTACAACTGACCTCCTAGGAGGTCAAATTGACATGTCATTTGACGCAACGACTAGCACCCTACCTCACATCAGAGCCGGAAAGCTTAGACCGCTTGCAGTGATCACGACGAAACGTAGCGCATTTCTACCCAACATTCCAACCCTTGCGGAGGCGGGCGTTCCTGGCATCAATATTAGCACCTGGTTTGGACTGCTGGCACCTGCGGGTACACCGAAACCCATAGTGAGACAGCTTCATAACGCCATCATCAAGATCATTAAAACACCTGAATTTAAGGCTCAGCTAGAAGAGGTTGGGGCTGAGCCAATTGGCAATACCCAAGAAGAAATGGCTAAGCAAATTGCTGACGAGCTTGAAAAATTTAACTACCTTGTAAAGGCTGGAAAGATTACAGCGAATTAATATGAACACACATCTCATGTACCAACTCAAATCCTCTCTTATCCGCATAGGCTTAATTGCACTTCTCAGTGGATTCTGTTCGCATTCTATTGCGCAACAGGACTATCCAAATCGCCCCATTAAAGTCGTGATTCCCTTTGCCCCAGGAGGGCCATCCGATATTGTTGGGCGCGTTCTCATGCAGCAAATTAGTGAGAATATGGGCAAACCGATCATCATTGAAAACAAACCGGGTGCCGGCTCAAATATTGGCATACAGCAAGTCGCCAAGGCTGCACCAGATGGCTACACCCTATTATTAGTCAGCAGCACCTTCGTCATAAATCCCTCTCTTTACCCTAATCCAGGCTTTGATGCAGTAAAGGATTTTTCACCAGTAGCTCTGCCAGTAAGCTCGCCCAATGTGATTGTGACTCACCCCAGCTTTCCCGCGAAAGATATAAAAGAGTTTTTCGCCACTGTTAAGGCAAGCCCTGGAAAATATGACTATGCCTCGCCTGGCGGTGGCACGGGTCCACACCTCAGCGCAGAATTATTGAAGCTAAAGATGAATTTAGATATTGTGCATGTTCCATACAATGGCGGGGGCCCCGCCCTCCAAGCAGTACTGGGCAATCAAGTCCCGATTGGTTTGTCTGCACTACCACCTGCAGTCCCTCAAGTGAAGGCCGGAGCTCTCAGAGCACTCGCAGTCACCAGCAGCACCCGCTCACCATCGCTGCCCGATGTACCCACTCTCAACGAAGCAGGCGTTACTGATTTTGAAGGCGATACATTGCAATTCATTATGGCACCAGCTGGAACTTCAACAGCGATTGTTCAAAAACTGAATAGAGAGATTGCTAAGGCGCTTGAAAATCCTGAGGTCAAAAATAAACTAGTGAGCATGGGCTACTTGGTGTATTTCAACTCCCCAGAACAAACGTCTCAAAAAGTAAAGTCAGAGATTGAGAAATGGGCCAAGGTGATTCAAAGTAGAAATATTAAACCCGATTAACGAATCCTGGCCCATGATTGCCATGGGCCGCTTTCTAATCTAGCTGAATATTGTTCTCTTTGATGACTTTTGCCCATTTAGCGGACTCTTGATTTAAAAATGAGCTAAATTGCGCTGGGGAACTGGCGACAATTTCATTCCCTTGTTCAGCCATACGAGCCTGAACAGTAGGATTCTTGAGTGCTTGCGCAAAAGCGTTATTAATTTTATTAATGATCGGAACCGGCGTTCCCGCTGGCACCAAGACACCCACCCAAGAGCTCACATCAAAGCTTGTTAAACCCTGCTCACTAGCGGTCGCAACCTGAGGCAACGCGGGCGTACGTTTATTACCAAGCACCGCTAGCGCTTTTAAATTACCACCCTTGATCTGTGGAACTGTAATCACTGCGCCCAAAATAGTAATGTCGGTCTCACCGCTTATTGTTGCGGTTAGCGCAGGCCCTCCGCCCTTGTATGGCACATGAGTCATCTCAATACCCAAATTACTTTTCAGCAATTCAGCAGCAAGATGTCCAGAGCTTCCCGCTCCACCGCTAGAAAAGTTAATTCCATTCTGCTTTGTTTTTGCGAGCTCAGTAAGCTCTCGCAAATTGTTTGCGGGTAATTTATTGCCAGAAACCAATACCAAAGGAATTTTCACCAACTCCGTAACTGGGGCAAGATCCTTAAATGAATCAAATGGTAAATTTTTATAAACATGTGGATTTACTGCAAAAGTGTCATACACCATCAAAATGGTGTATCCATCTGGCGCAGACTTGGCAACAAAGTTTGTTCCAATGGTGCCCCCTGCCCCAGGTTTACTTTCAATCACGATCGTCTGCCCTAAAATCTCCTGAAGAGTCGGGGCAAGCATCCGCGCCATCGTATCAACCGCTCCCCCTGTAGCCAAGGGATTGATAATGCGAATTGGTCTGCTTGGGTAGCTATTAATTTCTTTATTTAATACATCTTTTGACTGCGCATTTACGAATCCAATCGCACAAAAGAAAACAATCATTCCACCGAGTATTTTTTGAGCATTGTGACTCATATTAGTCCGCCTTAATCTTGCCATCTTTAACAATCTTGCTTAAACGCTGCATTTCCTTCTGGTAATAAACATAGCTTTCAGCCGGCGTGGATAAGTTCATTACCTCACCACCATCACTCGCCACCTTCTCTTTGAATGCATTCGAAACAATCACTTGCTCAATTGCATTACTAAGCTTGCTCAGGATTGGCCTAGGAACACCAGTTGGAGCCCATACCGCATAAACAATCGACATTTCATAACCCTTCAGATTACCCGCCTCCTCGATGGTTGGAACATCTGGCAAAAGCTTAGCGCGGACCGATCCTGTAGTGGCTAGAGCAACCAACTTTCCTGCTTTCACGTGAGGTAAGGCAACACCAAACGCAGAAAAACTGAGTGGCACTTGTCCACTCAAGGCATCAGTGATTGCTGGCGCGCCTCCTTTGTAGGGAATATGAGTCATTTTGATGCCAGCTTGATTAGTAAATAAAGCTCCTGCTAAATGACTGGCACTTCCATTGCCAAAACTTGCATATGCAATTGCATCAGGGTCCTTTTTAGCCAATGCAATAAGATCCCCAATATTTTTGGCGGGGAAGCTTGGATTGGCCACCAGAAGCATTGGAACTGAAGCCACCACCGCAATCGGCGATATGTCTTTCTCGGCGTATGGAGTCTTCCCATACATTGTTGGATTAATCGCATGCGATGTTACCGACTGGAACATTAACGTATACCCATCTGGAGCTGCTTTCGCTACAGCATCTGCACCAATCATGCCATTAGCACCCCCACGATTTTCTACTACTACCTGCTGACCTAAGATGGCGCCAAGTTGAGTGGCCACAGTCCTACCTAGCGTATCTGCAAAACCACCAACCGGCCAAGTAATGACAAGTTTGATAGGTCTGTTGGGATAGGTATCGGCCTGCGCCCATGCCGCGGGATGCAAGACACCAAGTAAAACAAAACTGAAAAACAACTGCGTAAATCTGTTTGCTATGGTTGATTTCATATTGCCCCTTCAATCCTTTGTTTGAGGATTTAATTAATGACTTTTTTATTTTTTAAATCAATTAACTCGGTCTCACTTAAATTGAGGTACTTACTCAGAATTTCATCAGTATGTTCACCTAACATAGGCGGCCCATACCTTATGGAATTAGGAGTGCCGTGCATTTTGAGTGGCGATGCCAAGGATCTAAAGCTATCAATTTTCGAATGCTTTAACTCTAAGATCATTTGCTTCGCTTTGGTTTGATCTGAATCCAGGGCCTGCTTTACCGTATTCACGCGCCCAATAGGAATCCCATGGGTTCTGCAAAGCGCAATAAATTCATCGCCAACATAAGACTGCAACTGTTGTTGAAGCAACCCATCAATCAACGCCCTATTTAGGACGCGCGCTGAGTTTGTTTTTAAACGTTCATCCTCCGCCCACTCAGGATGATCCAAAAGTTCAGATAACTTGGCAAATTGCTTATCGTTTCCAACAGCAAGAGCCACCATACCGTCAGAACAGTGGTAGGTGGTATAGGGGACGATGGTTGGATGCCCGTTGCCATAACGGCCGGCATCCTTCCCTGTAGCCAAGTGACTATTTCCGACATTGGCGAGCAAAGAAATTGCTGTATCAAATAGTGACACCTCTACTGCTTGACCTTTGCCGGTTCGGTAGCGCGCTAGCAATGCCGCCTGAATTGCGTTTGCAGCCATCATGCCCGTTGCCAAATCCACAATCGCAACACCATATTTTGTGGGCTCACCATCGCTTGGGCCGGCAATACTCATTAACCCAGATTCGGCCTGCAAAATAAAGTCATAGCCTGGCAAATGAGATTGCGGACCCTCGCTTCCATAGCCAGTAATTGAGCAGCGCACTAAGGTCGGAGCATTTTTTTCAAACCAGGCCGCATCAAATCCCCACCTTCCCAGAGTTCCACTTTTAAAGTTCTCAATCAGCACATCAAACTGCGGAATTAACTTCTCAAGCAACCCCTTACCCTCGGCGCTTGAAAAATCAATAGCAATTCCCTGCTTATTTCGATTGCACCCCAAGAAGTAAGCTGACTCACCCTCTAAAAATGGAGGCCCCCAGGCGCGCGTATCATCGCCGGAAGCAGGCGATTCAATCTTAATCACCTCCGCACCCAAATCACCGAGGAGCTGGCCACACCAAGGGCCAGCCAGAACTCGACTTAGATCCAGCACTCGCAATCCTGTTAGCGCCCCCTCTTGCGGAGAGACGTCAGGCTGACTGCCTACATTCATGGTGCCGCTCACTAGTCGCGCATATCAGGAGGTGCGTTTAGGTTCTTTCTAAAGCCATCCATATAGTCATCAAGAGCGGCTTTGTTTTGTAATCTAAATTTCTGGAAGTCTGGCTTACGGCCCTCTAAGAAGGCATTCATTCCCTCTAAGCTCTCTTCCGATCCCCATACGTAAGCGAGCAATTCCATGCCATGCTGCCAAGAAGCATAGAGCTGATCAGATTCAAAGTTGAGGCTCTTCTTTGTCATACGAATAGTTTGCGCACTATTGCTCTTAATGCTTTCGCACCAAACCAAGGTTTCTTTCAATAAATCAGCCTCAGGTACACACTTATTAATTAAGCCAATTCTCTCTGCCTCTTTAGCATCAAATCGTTTTGCTAAAAAGATCATTTCACGTGCAATGCGCTCGCCTACGATCCTTGGCAGGTACTGAGTGGCACCAACCGTAGGGCAAGCGCCAACTTTTGCACCGGTTTGCCCAAAGACTGATTTTTCTGAACCAATAACCAAGTCACACCACAATGCTAATTCGTGGCCACCGCCCACACACCATCCATTGACCATCGCAATCACAGGAATTGGAATGCCGCGAATCGCCATCGCCAATCCAAGCATACGGTCATTCCACATCGATCCATTGGTAAAAGTAAGACGCTTCATTGCATAAAAGTCACCACCAGCCGAGAAGGCCTTGTCTCCGGAGCCGGTAAATACTACGCAAGCAATTGAAGGGTCTTCCCTTGTCAACTTCACTGCATCGATCATCTCATCAAGGGTTTGCTCTCTGAAAGCATTTAGAACTCTTGGACGATTAATGGTGATCCAAGCCACTTGATCTTTCACCTCAAATAGAATGTCCTTGTACGGCTTTTCTGGTTTGATGCTCATCATGTCTCCATTGCTGTTGTTGTAATTTTTTTATACTCAAATAAATCATACTCAAAAATTTTCGCTTTGTTTACAAATTTTTTCTTGAGATATGCGGATAAGTTTTCCTGAATGAGAATCCCAATTGAATTAATTGACAACCATTCCAGACTCCTTAACAACTAATGCTGCAGCACCCATCTCATCGCGAACCATTTGATCAAATTTATTTGGCGCCATGAGCATGGGTTCCGCCCCTAACTTATCGAGCTGTGCCACGACAGCAGGACTTTTCATTACGTTAACGATTTGAGAATTCATTTTGTCGATAATCAGACTTGGCGTCTTCGATGGCGCAAAGATACCAACCCAAAAGACATAAGACGAGTTGGGTATACCCATTTCTGTCGTGGTTGGAACCTCTAGCAAAGCACTTGAACGCTTGTTAGCCCCTACCGCTAGCGCTTGTAATTTTCCATCCTTAATGAGCGGTAAAGCCGAGACAATCGGAGAAAAAAACCAATCGACACGACCAGCCATTACATCCGTAATCGCGTCGGGAGTTCCCTTATAGGGAATATGCTTTGCATTAATTTTGGCTGCTAATTTAAATTTTTCAGCATTCATATGTGTCGCAGAACCATTGCCTGCCGATGCATAATTTTTTGAACCTGGCTCAGCGAGAGCCTTACCAACCAGATCAGGCAGTGATTTATAACCGGCTGAGGGGGATGTCACCAAAACATTAGGTAACTGTGCCAAGGTAGTCACTCCAGCAAAGTCCTTGAGAGTGTCGTACGGCAATGTGGAATAGAGGGATGGATTAACCACATGACCTGAGGACTGAATTAGAAATGTATAACCATCAGGATTCGATTTAGCCACTATTGCAGCGCCAATGGTTCCGCCGGCACCAGGTTTGTTCTCAACAAAAATCGATGCACCCAAAGAATCGGCGAGCTTATTAGCCAAAATTCGAGCAATCACATCAGTACCGCTTCCCGGGGTGAAAGGAACAATAAAACGGATGGTTTGCGCTTTAGGCCATACCGCTTGAGCATGAGCAGAAGTAAACATTAGCGAAAAAGAACCAATCAGAAAAAGAAGATTCCAATATATTTTCTTCATAAAAAAGGGCTCCAACGTTCAAGTTTAGATAGACATCGCTAGCAATACTTTCACTACAGAATTACTTAAATTTCTTAGCTGGCGCTTTTCGCCTGCTAAAAAAGTGCATGAATCATTCGCATACAGCTTAGTCTCTATGCGCAGTCCATCTGGCATCTCACAAATAACAGATAATTCGCCCTCAAGAACAAAATAAATTTTTTCAGAGGGGGAGCCGTCCAATCCAGTTTGACCTCCAGGCTCAATTACACTCATTCCCATCCACATCTTTTCAGATGGGCCTGCCTCTTTACCCTGCAAGCGATAACAAGTCATGCCATCGTGATTGGGGGCCTGATATGTTTGCGCCTCATTTAGTCTTGTGATCTGCATTAGATTCCTAGCGATAAATTAAGATAACTTGAATACCACGCGCTTTGGAGAGCCACTCAACACCAGGCGATAGGCCTCGTTTGCCTGCTCCAACGAAAAGATCTGGTCCACGGAAAAGGGTTTTAATCTTCCATCCTCAAAGCCGGGCTTTAATGCGTGAAGTAACTTACTGGAAGCAGTACAGTCCATCGCCAGGGTATCTATACCGACATACGTATGCATGCCGCGATAAAAGGCAAAAATATCAAAGGAAACTGCACGATCCTGTGTGGCGATGAAGATTTGTACCCCACCTTTGGCCAAAGATTTATTCGCCGCCTCAAAATATGGACTGCCAACAGTGTTGTAAATAATGTTTCCACCCTTTTGTTCGGTCAGATCCCGAACCCTGGAGGCTAATTCATCGGGCGACAAATTAGATGCATTAATTACACTAACGGGCAAACAAGAATAGCCTTCAAAATGCGAGCTGCGCTGAACAGCAATCACACTCGCACCTAACATGGCTGCAATTTGCACGGCTGCCTGCCCCACCTTACCATTAGCCCCCATCACTACAACCGTCATGCCCGCCTGCGGAAGACCGCTACGCAAATATCCCTGGTAAGCAGTAACAAAAGGGACGCCAATTGCACCCGCCTCCTCGATTGAGATATTCATTGGCCGCTCGAACAGCGCTGTGATTGGAAGGCTCAAGTAGCTAGCATGTGAGCCATCTCGAGTAATGCCAATATCTCCAGCTGAACCAAAAACTTCCTTACCAAGCCATTCCTCAGGCCCATCGATGACCACTCCCGCAAAATCTCTTCCAGGCATCCTTGGAAATACTGCTTGCGGCATCAGCCCTAAGGCAGCCTTCACATCGCTGGGATTAATTGCAGCCGACTTTACCTCGATCAATGCGTGGCCTGCTGAAGGCTTAAAAATTGACTGCTCAACAAGTTGAATATTTAAATCATCAATTGAAGTAGCCTTTTGCTCAATGCGTAATGCAGATTTCATGCAAGCTCTTTTTCAAAAAAATTCATAAGATTAGAGGTGGCGACCACCGTCAATTACGATGCGCGTGCCAGTTGAAAACCGTAAATGGGTTGCACACGCCTCTATTGCTGACGCCACATCATCAGGCGTACCGATCCGCTTAAGTGGAGTTGTAGCAGCAGTCTTCTCATTAAAGTCTGAACCGCGGCCAGAGACAAAACTTGAGTCAACGACTCCGGGAGAAACACAAAGCACACGAATGGCAGGCGCCAATACCTTAGCCAGTGATTCACTGACAATATCGAGACTAGCTTTTGCTGCAACGTAAGCCAAATTACTTCCTACGCCAGTAAAGCCAGCGATCGATGAGACATTGACAACGAGCCCATCTCCACTTGCCTTAAGAATTGGTTCAAAGGCTCGAATTGATGCAAATACCCCTCGAAAATTTGCCTTCAGGATATCGTCAATGAGGTCATCAGTCAGATCATTTAAATTTGCTGCCGGCACTGGCTTGGTAAAGCCTGCAGAATTCACCAAAATATCGCAACGGCCCAGGCGGGTTTCAACCTCCTTTGCGGCGCTCATTAAAGTTTGCGAATCGGTAATGGAGGCATTCAGACAAAAATGGCCTTTACCATCAAGAAGCTGCAATTGGTCCCGACCCTTCTCCTGAGCGTTCCTACCAATTAATACACAGGTAGCACCCAAGGCCGCCAAACGTTTTGCTGTTGCAAATCCAACAGCTCCATTACCACCGATGATGACGGCAACTTTGCCTGACAGACTATCCAGCTTTTGAAATGTACTCATTGAACCTCAATGCTCCTATGGAATTGGCGGGGCAGGAAATCTCATCTCCCCGGATTGCAAAATAAAATTATGAATTAAATGACAAACCCCAGTAACCTCATCAACCTTAAATGAGCCGACTAGGTGTTTAGAAACCCCAAATACTGGGTCGGATAGCAGGTGTTCATCAGAGCCATCAAAAACCTGCGTGATTAGCACTTTGTAACCCTCTTTTGAAATCATGAAATGTATGTGGGCAGGCCGGTTGGGGTGACGATCCTGTGCTCTTAATAACTCACCGCAGGGGCCATTGGTTGGAACGGGATAACCAGCAGGTCGAATTGTTTTAAAGAAAAACTCTCCCTGCGCATTGGTTTTGAAGCGTCCGCGTAAATTCATATCCTCTTGATGCTCATCTTGGTTTTCATAAAAACCAACGGGTGAAGAATGCCAAACATCTATAGTGGCACCGCTTACTAGCCCCCCATCCTCATCGAAAATAGATCCATGCACTTCCATTGCCTGCCCACCCAAATCAGTACGCGAAATATTTTCACCCCACTCGCATATTGGTGCATTAGCCCGCCAAAATGGTCCCAGCAAAGCTGCGAATGAGGCCCCGCTAGAATCTAAATTATTAATCGTACTAACCAATGAAGATACACCGAGGATGTCAGCCGCCAAAACAACCTCATTGGTATTTTTGCCCGTAGCCTGCCCTATACCAACTAAAAATTGCAGGGCCCGTTCAAACTCCTGTTCAGTTAACTGATTCTCAAGCACAAATTCATGCAAGTGCTTTGTGAGAGAGGAGATCAATGTTCTTAAGCGTGGGTCGGCGGTCCGATCCATTGCATGAAGTGCTATATGAAGAATAGATTCTGGGCTGGTAATCAGTGACACGTTTACGTCTCCTCAATCTTGTAGCAAATAAAGAGACGCCATCAGATAAGGAAGAGCGATTCTCTAGTTATCCGAATAAGTTGCATGCTTGCCTCCGAGAATATGAAATTTTTATTTTTATTTAAGCAATCTAACATGGCACGTATTCGAGCAGCAAATAAAGTCCTAGGGGATAACCCCGAAAAATCAGTTTACCGAGCTTAAATTCAGAGTAAGCTTCATAAATAAAAATAATCAAGACTTAGGAGACAAGATGGGCCGAATGATTCGTCATGGGCTGTTAATTTTATTGCTAGCAATAACTTGCGGCGCCTACTCACAAGCTCAACCAATTTCGAATTCCCCTCAATATAAAGTCGATCCATACTGGCCTAAGGCGCTACCAAATAATTGGATTTTGGGGCAAGTCTCAGGTGTAGCAACAGACAAAAATGATCACATCTGGGTTATTCATCGCCCCCTAACAATTACCGATGATGAGAAGGGCGCAACCCTAAATCCAAAAAGATCCAAATGCTGCATTCCTGCCCCACCTGTTCTGGAGTTCGATAAAAACGGAAATCTCTTGCAAGCCTGGGGAGGCAAGGGAAATGGTTATGACTGGCCCAAGAATGAGCACGGAATCTATATAGATCCTACCGGTAACGTTTGGGTAGGCGGCAACGATCTGACAGATCACATGGTCTTGAAATTTACTCCCCAAGGAAAATTTTTACTGCAAATAGGGTCTCCGGGCGCAAGTCTTGGCAGCAATGACACCACTCAACTGGGGCGTCCAGCCCATATGAATGTGGATCCTAAGGCCAATGAAATTTATATTGCCGATGGTTACCTCAACAAACGCGTCATTGTTTTTGACTCAAACACTGGGGCCTACAAACGCCACTGGGGGGCTTATGGCAATGTTCCTAGCGATGAAAAAATGGCTGGATTTAATCCAAGTTCCCCGCAGTTTTCTAATCCGGTGCACTGCGTTCGGTTGATGAAAGACAACACTGTTTTTGTTTGTGATCGCGCAAATAATCGCATACAAGTTTTTGAAAAAAACGGAAAATTTATTCGTGAAATCACCTATGAAACTGACACCAAGGGTTCAGGCTCAGTCTGGGATCTAATTCCTTCGGATGCAAGTCAAAAATATATTCTAATTGCTGATGGAACAAACAACGAAGTCACAGTATTGGTTCGTGAAACCGGTCAGAAGGTAGGATCGTTTGGCAGGAGCGGAAGAAATGCCGGTGAATTTCACTGGGTACATAACATTGCAGTAGATTCCGAAGGAAGTGTCTATACCACTGAGGTCGATACGGGCAAGCGTGCCCAACGATTTGTCAGGGCCAAATAAATTGCATACCTTGACTCCAAGACCGTGGTTAAACAGATCAAGAACAATGGCATGACTTCAATTTATCCATCAAAACCATTTCAATCAGCAGTAAAGATTACGCCCCAAAATCTAAAAGGAGCCTTACATGAATAATCGCAGATCATTTCTCAAGACATCTGGCAAAGCACTAGGTGGACTATTTTTTTGTGGCTGCGGCCTAGCCCATGCATCAGATCCCATGGGAGGTCAACGTAAACGCATTACACCAGTCTTTATCAACGGGAAGCGAATTAAAACTATTGATGTACACGCTCACTGTATGTTTCAGGATGCTATCGATCTCATGGGTGATGAGGCCAAATCAGTACCACCACCCACCAAAGGTGTAGCAGAGCATTTCATCAAAATTGATGAACGCATTAAGGCGATGGATGCACAAGGGATTGATATGCAGGTGCTCAGTATCAACCCTTTTTGGTATCGAAAAGATAGAGACACTGCCGCAGAAATCTGCCGCCTCAACAATCTTCACCTTGCTGAACTTTGTGCAATGAGGCCCGATAAGTTCGCGGCATTTGCATCGCTCTCAATGCAGTTTCCTGATTTAGCGGTGGAACAGCTGGAACATGCCGTGAAGAAACAAGGGTTGCGCGGGGCGGCAATTGGAGGAAGTGTTTTAGGGCAAGATTTTGCAGATCCTAAATATCACCCTGTACTAGCAAAGGCCCAAGAATTGGGCGTTACACTCTTCATTCACCCCCAAAGCACCCCCCAATTGGCACAACGATTTAAAGGGAACGGCTGGATGTCCAATGTGATCGGCAACCCACTTGATACAACCATCGCTCTTCAGCACCTTATTTATGAAGGCGTTCTAGATAAATATCCCTCTTTAAAAGTATTGGCAGCCCATGGGGGCGGATTTTTAGGGTCTTATGCACCTCGCATGGATCACAGTTGCTTTGTATCGCCTCAAAATTGTGATCCAAACATTGCGCTCAAAAAGAAACCTACGGAATATCTAAACCAACTGTACTTTGATTCACTAGTATTTACGCCAGAAGCTTTGAGGCATTTAGTTGCCCAGGTTGGCGCTAGTCAAGTTGTCATTGGAACTGACCACCCTATTCCTTGGGAAGAATTTCCAGTAGAGCATGTTATGGCAACGCCCGGATTGAGCAATGCAGATCGCATTGGTATTCTCGGTGGTAATGCCGCACGCCTACTCAACTTAAAGCCTTAGTATTTAGTGGCATCTTATTTCCTGGGGCTTTTGCCCCAGGGGAAAGCTTTGCCCTATCTATCATCCAGTTAAACAATATGAGCCCTCAAACTAACAAGCTAAAACTTCTGCTTTTATCAATCCTCACTTGCGCCAGCATCTCTGCAGCACATGCATCTACCTTTCCACAAAAACCCATTACGCTTATTGTGCCTTTTGCCCCTGGTGGCGGCACAGATAGTATTGCCAGAGACCTCTCTAAAAGCCTAACTGAAAAACTGGGGCAGCCAGTAGTAGTAGACAATCGCGGGGGTGGAGGCGGCTCGATTGGTGCCTCTATGGGATCCAAGGCCATGCCCGATGGCTACACCCTCTTATTTGTGACATCTACATTTGTCACACATGCAGCGACTGATGAATCTGCCGGTTACAACATTGAAAAAGATTTCTCTCCGGTGGCAATGATTGGCCGCGGACCACTCTTAGTGGTCAACAATAAATCACTACCGGTAAAAACACTTTCAGAGCTCATTCAACTTAGCAATCAAACGCAAGACATCAACTACTGCTCAGCTGGTCTTGGAAGCATTAACCATCTCTCTGGGGAGCTTTTCAAGCAGAAGACAGGTGCGAACCTAACGCATATTCCCTACAAAGGTAGTGGGCCCGCAACAATCGACCTACTTGCAGGCAGGGTCCAGGTGTTTTTTGCGACCATCCCAACCATACTCCCTTATGTTGAAACAGACCGCGTGAATGTCCTGGCTATTACCAGCGAAAAACGCTCCCCTTTATTCCCCAATGTACCAACAGCTGCAGAGGCTGGGGTTTCAGGATTTAATCTCAGCACCTGGTGGGGTATTGTGGCTCCGGCTGGAACACCAAAAGATATTGTTAAAAAGTTGAATGAGGCTATCAATTACGCCGCAAGCAGAGATCCATTAAAAGCCAGATTAGCAAAAGAAGGTGCTCAAGCCTATAAAATTTCCCCAGCTGAATTTCAGAAAATGTTGAATAGCGAGCTGAAACTCTGGCAAGGCGTGGTAAAAAGTGCCAATCTAAAAATTGAATAAAAGAGTATTGAAAGAAGAAAATGAAAATAATTATGATCGCCGGAGACGGTATTGGCCCAGAAATCACAGCTGCAACCAAAGAAGTTCTGAATGCGGCAAATACCACTTTTAAACTCAACCTTCAAATCGAAGATGAGATAGCGGGCCATGAAAGCCTCCAGAAATATGGTTCGACGGTAACCGAAGAATTACTCAAGAAAGTGAATGCAGCGGATGGTTTAATCTTGGGGCCAATGTCTACCTATGACTTCAAGGATGAATCTAAGGGCGAAATCAATCCGTCCAAGTTTTTCAGAAAATCTCTTGACCTATATGCCAACATTCGGCCAGCTAAAACATATGCTGGACTGAAATCTCCAGTTCATGACTTTGATTTAATTGTGGTTCGTGAAAATACAGAAGGCTTTTATGCTGACCGAAACATGGAAGAGGGCAATGGAGAGATTTTGGTTACGCCTGATGTAGCAATTTCCCTCAGACGAATTACCCGACACTGTTGCGAACGCATTGCGCGAAGCGCTTTTGAGTTGGCTCTCTCAAGGAAAAAACACGTCACTATTGTTCACAAGGCTAATGTTCTAAAAATTGCAGATGGTATGTTCATCAACATCTGCCATGAGATTGGTAAAGAGTTTCCTGATGTCATTGTGGATGATTTCATCGTAGATGCCATGGCTGCGCATTTAGTCAGGGCCCCGCAAAATTTTGATGTCATCGTCACCACCAATATGTTCGGCGATATTCTGTCTGACTTGACGGCAGAGCTATCAGGAAGCCTTGGCTTAGCTGCCTCAGTGAATGCTGGCTCAACACACGCCATGGCGCAGGCTGCACACGGATCTGCCCCCGACATTGCCGGCAAGAATATTGCCAACCCCTTTTCACTAATACTGTCGTCCGCCCTACTTTTGGATTGGTACTCCCATCGCTCAGGCAAAGCTGAGTTTGCCTTGGCAGCCAAATCTATTATGGCGGCAGCTGAACAAGCAATTCTTGCAAAAGAGGTAACTAAAGATATTGGCGGAGCCTTGGGCACCGCAGAGGTCGGGCAAGCATTTGCAAAGAGGCTTAAGCATTAAATTCTGCTCAACCCTAAAGCCCCATGCAAAGACTTTATTCGATCGTAATTTTTGACTGAGAAATAATTTTTCGCCATCTTTCGATTTCAGTCTTGAGCATGGCGGTAAATTGCTCGGGAGTTCCTGGCATAGGATCCGCGCCTTGCGCTATCAGCTTATCCTTAAACTTAGGATCAGCCAGAATTCCCTGCAACTCTTTATTTAAACGATTGCGAATATCGATCGGTAAATTAGCGGGGGCTACCAATCCATACCAAGTTGCCATGTCGTAGCCAGGTAGGCCACTCTCTGAAATGGTTGGCACACCTGGCGCCGCAGCCGATGGCTTTGCAGTGGTAACAGCAATTCCGCGCAAATTCCCAGCCTTGACGTGAGGTAGTGCACTAGGTAAATTGGGGAACAACATATCCACTTGCCCAGAAATCACATCAGGTAAAGCGCTCCCAGTCCCCTTGTAAGGGATATGCACCATTTGAATACCAGCCATCCGCTGAAAAAGTTCGGCTGATAAATGCACTGAGGTACCGCTACCACTGGAGGCAAAGGTTAACTTTCCTGGATTTGCCTTGGCAGCCGCTATGATCTCGCTCACCGATTTATAAGGCGAACTCATCGGCACAACCAACATATTGGGCGCCGAGAAAACACCCCCAATCGATGTAAAGTCCTTAACCGGATCGTATGGCAAGTTTTTATATAGGGATACATTTACCGCATGACCGATGGACGGAAAATACAGGGTGTAACCATCAGGTAATGCACGAGCAACAGTTTCGGCGGCAATATTTCCATTGGCACCAGCACGATTCTCGACAATCACCGCCTGTCCTAGGCGAGTTGACAAGGCCTCTGCCAGCGACCTACCAACCGCGTCAGCAGATCCACCCGGAGAAAATCCCACAACGATCTTAATGGGCTTGCTTGGGTATTTAGAGGTTGATTGCGCAACCGCCCCACCGCAAATAAATAGCAATAAAAGAAAGCCTAGGGTATGCAGTGATCGAAATTGCTTCATTGCTTTTTCTCGATCATGGGAACGCCGCTCAATTCACATAAATCAGAGAAGCTTAAGCCATCAACCCAATCAATTGCGACTAGGCCATTTGGGGTAACCGCAATGGTAGCCAAATCAGTATAGATACAGTCAACTGCAGCCAAAGCAGTCAATGGATAAGTACATTCCTGGACAATCTTGGACTCACCAGATTTAGTCAGGTGCTCCATCATGACAAATAATTTCTTAGCGCCCAGCGCCAAATCCATAGCGCCACCTACCGCAGGAATTGCTTTTGGATCACCCGTACGCCAATTGGCTATGTCACCTTTAACGGAAATCTGAAAGGCCCCTAAGACACAGATATCAATATGTCCACCACGAATCATGGCAAAAGAATCGGCGTGATGAAAAATAGAGGCGCCAGGCAACATAGTTACCGGCTGCTTTCCAGCATTCACAATTTCGTGATCAATTTGATCGCCATGGGCTAATGGACCCATACCTAACAATCCATTTTCACTATGCAACAAGATCTCACGATCAGGCGGCAGGTAATTGGAAATCGTCATTGGCTGACCGATACCCAAGTTGACATGGGCTCCATCAGGAATATCCTGAACAATTCTTTGTGAAATTTCAGCGGTAGTGCGCTTACGAATATTAGCAAGGTCAATCATGCTTTGCCCTCCACTAAAACAACCCGTTTAACAAAAATGCCAGGGGTCACAATGACCTCTGGATCCAATTGACCCAACTCTACAGTTTGATTCACTTGTGCAATGGTGCACCGTGCAGCTGTCGCCATAATAGGGGCAAAATTTCTACCAGTGCCGTGATACACCAAATTTCCCCAACGATCACCTTTGTCGGCCTTGATTAACGCATAGTCAGCTTTGATAGCTTTTTCAAAAACATAATTAATGCCGTCAATCTCACGACACTCTTTATCTTTTGCTAACTCTGTACCAAATCCAGTGGGCGTAAAAAATCCACCAATTCCAGCTCCGCCAGCACGAATGCGCTCCGCAAGAGTGCCCTGCGGCACTAATTCAAGTTCGATTTTTCCTTGGCGATAAAGTTCGTCAAATGCTCCAGACTCTGGTTGACGAGGAAATGAACAGATCATCCTCTTAACGCGACCACCAGCAACTAATTTAGCAATTCCTACACCTTGATTGCCGGCATTATTGCTTACTAGAGTTAAATTCTTGGAACCCTGCTCCATGAGCGCATCCAATAGAAACACCGGTAAACCGGCACCTCCAAAACCAGATATCAAGATGGTAGAGCCATCGGCGATATCGCGCAAAGCCTCCATAACATTGGGCATTATTTTTTGAATCACTACATGTCTCCAGTTTTTATTATTTTTATTGCTGCCTATTGCTTCGTACCACCAAACCTTCAGTGGCATCCTCAAATATTAACTTAATTTAATCTAGACACTGCCTCTCGAATCGCGGCGGATAACTCCCCCGCTTGTTGTACTCGAGACGCCAATATTGGCGCTGGGGTTTCTTGCGTCTTAGTTGACCAAGCTGAGCCCGGATAAAAAGCATCATTTTTGTATCTAGGAATAATATGCCAATGAATATGAGGCACCATATTTCCGAGGGCTGCGATATTTACCTTATCAGGCCGCATAACTTGGCGAACAGCCTCCTCTACCGCAAAGACCAATGACATGAGGTGCTCGCGCTCACCATGATTCAGATCAGTCATTTCTCCAACATGGGCATTCCAAATTACTCGGCAAAAACCAGGCAAATCGGCATCATTTACTAGAATGATGCGACAGTCATCGCCGCACCAGACTAAATGGCCCTCTTCAGGCTTCAGATCCTCATTACACAGTACGCAGTTTGTCATTGGAAGAATTTAAACTAAAACGGCATCTAAGTCACCCTTGTGGGGTAATTTAGATGCCGCAGCAGTAATGGTGGCCTACTTAGCCTCCTCTACAGACTACCTAGGGATTCTTAATGGAACTGCTCTTCTTCAGTAGAACCAGTCAATGCCGTTACTGAGGACTTGCCGCCCTGAATAACAGTGGTTACATCGTCGAAGTAGCCGGTACCGACTTCTTGCTGATGCGATACAAACGTGTATCCGCGATCACGGGCTGCAAATTCTGGCTCTTGTACCTTTTCAATGTATGCAGTCATACCACGCTGCATATAGTCTTGAGCCAAATCAAACATGTTGTACCACATGGAGTGAATACCAGCGAGGGTAATAAATTGGTACTTGTAGCCCATTGCACCCAACTCGCGCTGGAACTTCGCAATGGTTGCGTCATCTAAATTCTTCTTCCAGTTAAAAGATGGGGAGCAGTTATAGGCCAACATCTTGCCCGGGAACTTTGCACGAATTGCTTCAGCAAATTGACGAGCGAAATCTAAATCAGGCGTACCTGTTTCGCACCAAACCATATCAGCGTATGCGGCATACGCCAAACCACGAGAGATTGCTTGATCTAAACCCTTACGTGTTTTGTAAAAGCCCTCTGGAGTGCGCTCACCCGTCAAGAATGGCTTGTCATTTGCATCGTAATCAGATGTCAATAAGTCAGCAGCTTCAGCATCAGTACGAGCCAAAATAATGGTAGAAACACCCATTACATCAGCAGCCAAACGTGCAGAAATCAACTTTTGAACCGACTCAGCAGTAGGCAGCAATACTTTGCCGCCTAAGTGGCCGCACTTCTTCACAGAAGATAACTGATCTTCAAAGTGAACGCCGGCTGCACCCTGCTTAATCAATGCCTTGCTTAACTCAAATGCATTTAATACGCCACCAAAACCAGCTTCGGCATCAGCAACGATTGGTGCGAAATATTCAATATAGCCAGCATCGCCCTTATTAATTCCTTTAGCCGTTTGAATTTCATCGGCACGCTGGAATGAATTGTTAATACGCTCGACCATCTTAGGAACTGAATCTACTGGATACAAAGATTGGTCTGGATACATCGCCGCATATGAATTACCGTCAGCAGCAACCTGCCAACCTGATAAGTAAATTGCCTGCACGCCAGCTTTCACCTGTTGCATTGCTTGACCACCAGTCAAAGCACCCAAACAATTAACGTAAGCTTCGTTATTAACCAGCTCCCATAATCTTTCAGCGCCATGCTTGGCTAGCGTGTGCTCAATCTTTAAAGAGCCACGGAGACGAACAACGTCTTCCGCCGTGTAGCCACGGGTAATACCCTTCCAGCGCGGATTAGTATCCCAATCCTTTTGTAATGCTGCAATTTCAGCTTTGCGATCTGCCATGTTTTTCTCCCTGGGTTAAACAACTACTTCTCATTTCAAATATTGAGACGCTAAGTTGAGGCATTCAAGTCTTATGTCTTATATAAGAGTTTAAGCATTCGAAGGAAGCATGCAAGAACTATTATCATCACCACCGAAAATAATTAGTTCATTTAATTCAGTAACTTAAGATATGTTTTTTACAATACGAAATGAAAATTCAAGAGGCGGAAAGCATGAAATGCAAAATGTTGCACTGCATTTTACGTATGGGAATGTCATTTCATACTGTGAAATGACATTGGGATTTAGGTAGTTTTTGGCGCGCTGGTGGCTACAACCTTAAATCCAGTCAAGATAATCATGAGCTGTAAAAAAGCAACTCCAACAAATAGAAGTCTAGGCAAGCCAGCATCCAAGAAGATTCCGAAGACTAAGGGGCTTAAGGCAGCACCTAGATCTATCCCCGAATACACAATGCCGTACACCCTTCCCGATACACCAGCAGGTGTTGCTGCGCGCACTATCAGATCGCGCGAAGGTGCCGCTACACCTAGACCTGCACCGATCACTATAAATGGGATAACAATAGCGTCATAAGGCACCCAACCAGTCGCTAAAAATATACCCATTGCAATGCTCATTGAAAAACAAATAGTGACAATACGCTCTGGGTGTCTGAAGCGCTTTGCAAGGTAGCCACCCAATAGCATTCCACCAGCACCGCCAAGTGACATCAGTGTTAGGAAGTAATTTCCGGAGCTGACAGGCAAATCATAAATTCTCAGCAAAGCACTTGGTGCGAAGGACTGCATACCAGTGGTAGCAGACATGCTGAAGAAAAAGAAAATCCAGCAGAGCCACACAGCAGGTAATCTGAGAAAAGCAAATGTACTTGCGGGACTAGAACCAGGATTGGCAGCTGCATGGGTAGCGCGAGACTCAGCCTGGCGCTGCATAACGTCATCAACTAAGCGCTCTCGACCTAGCCAAAGAATCAAAAGAATGATTGCCTCTAGGGCTGCAGCAGATAGAAATGCAATGCGCCAATCAGCAATGGTAGCTACAGCCACCATAAATGCAGGAGCAGCAGCCCAACCAAGGTAGCCAGTAACTCCATGAATAGAATAAGCATAGGGCAAATTGGGTGGAGAAATTTTGTGATTAATCAGGGTGTAATCAACTGGATGAAAGATCCCGTTACCGCATCCCGCAATAACAGCCCCCATGACCAACATCGCATAGCCATTACTTTGCGAATAAGTTAGCGCTGCTAAAACAAGCAAACTCACCCCCGAAAATAACACCGGGCGAGCACCAATACGATCAACTAAAAATCCAGAGGCCGCTTGAACGGCACAGGAGACCACGAAAAAGATGGTCATGAGCAAACCCAGCTCAGCATAGTTAAAGCCGAATTCCGCCTTTAACAATGGAAACATCGGGGGCAGAATTAAATGAAAGAAATGGGAGCTGCCGTGAGCCAGGCTAATAAGACCAACAACCCGGACATCACTGGCGCGCCTAATTTTTAGGTCGTCAGTCATGTACCGAGTTTACTGGTGCAGGAAAAATTCTGCAGGAAATACGGCGGAATTACTTGCTAAAGCTGAAATCGCCATTCTTGTCGACACCTACAGGAACCGTGTCCTTAGGGCCGAACTTGCCTTCCAGGATCATCTTCGACACTGGGTTCTCAATATACTGCTGAATAGCGCGCTTGAGAGGTCTAGCTCCAAATACTGGATCAAAACCCACTTCCGCGATCTTGCTTAAGGCAGCATCACTGACCTCCATCTGCATATCGACTTTAGCCAAACGATCCGATAAGTTCTTGAGCAAGATCTTCGCGATATTAGCGATATTGCCTTTATCCAAACCATGGAATACCACGATCTCATCAATACGATTTAAGAACTCAGGGCGGAAATGATTCTTCAATTCCTCAAATACCGCATCTTTGATCTCCGCTTGCTTCTTACCCGTCATTGACTGAATGAGATGCGAGCCGATATTGCTGGTCATCACAATTACCGTGTTCTTAAAGTCCACGGTACGTCCCTGACCATCGGTTAAGCGGCCATCATCTAATACTTGTAAGAGCACATTGAAGACATCCGGATGTGCTTTTTCAATCTCATCGAACAAGATAACGCTATATGGATGACGACGTACTTGCTCGGTTAAGTAACCACCCTCTTCGTAACCAACATAACCTGGAGGCGCACCAATTAAGCGAGCAACACTGTGCTTCTCCATGAACTCACTCATATCAATTCGGATGAGGTGATCTTCACTATCAAACAAGAAGCCAGCCAAAGCTTTGCAAAGCTCAGTCTTACCAACACCAGTAGGCCCCAGGAATAAGAATGAACCATAAGGACGATTCTCTTCAGCAAGACCTGCACGGGAACGACGGATTGCATCGGATACCGCACGAATAGCCTCTTCTTGACCAACCACGCGCTTGTGCAATAACTCTTCCATCTTCAGCAGCTTGTCGCGCTCACCCTGCATCATCTTCGATACCGGAATACCAGTTGCTCGAGACACCACTTCTGCGATTTCTTCTGCGCCCACTTGGGTGCGTAAAAGTTTATTTTTGACCACGCCATCTTTATCGCCTTTAGCTTCGGCAGCGGCAGCGGACTTAAGTTTGGCTTCGAGCTCAGGCAACTTGCCGTATTGCAATTCAGCAACTTGCTCCAACTTGCCATCACGTTGCAACTTAGCAATATCAGCACGAACTTTTTCAATCTCCTCTTTGAGATGAGCGGCACCTAATACAGCACCTTTTTCCGCTTTCCAGACTTCCTCTAGGTCAGCATACTCGGCACCAAGGCGCTTGATCTCATCCTCAATTAAACCAAGGCGCTTTTGCGATGCTTCGTCTTTTTCCTTCTTAACCGCTTCGCGCTCAATCTTTAATTGAATCAAGCGACGCTCAAGCTTATCCATCACCTCTGGCTTAGAGTCAATCTCCATGCGGATGCGTGAACCAGCCTCATCAATTAAGTCGATAGCTTTATCCGGCAAGAAACGATCTGTAATGTAGCGATGGGATAACTCTGCCGCTGCCACGATAGCAGGGTCAGTGATCTCAATACCATGGTGAAGCTCATAGCGCTCTTGCAAACCACGCAAGATGGCAATGGTTGCCTCAACACTCGGCTCTTCAACCATCACTTTTTGGAAACGACGCTCGAGTGCAGGATCTTTTTCGATGTACTTACGGTATTCATCTAAAGTAGTGGCACCGATGCAATGTAATTCGCCGCGCGCTAAGGCAGGCTTAAGCATATTGCCAGCATCCATAGCGCCATCACCTTTACCGGCGCCAACCATAGTGTGAATCTCATCAATAAAGATAATGGTTTGACCTTCGTCTTTAGCAACGTCACTCAGAACAGCCTTTAGACGTTCTTCGAATTCACCACGGTACTTAGCACCAGCCAATAACAAAGCCATATCCAAAACTAGGACGCGCTTGTTCTTGAGGGTTTCAGGAACTTCACCGTTGATGATGCGTTGGGCTAAACCCTCAACAATAGCGGTCTTACCAACACCTGGCTCACCAATGAGCACTGGGTTATTTTTACCGCGACGTTGCAAAATCTGAATGGTGCGACGAATTTCATCATCGCGACCAATGACAGGATCAAGTTTGCCCATGCGAGCACGTTCGGTTAAATCGACGGTGTATTTCTTTAAGGCCTCACGTTGACCTTCGGCATCTGCACTATTCACTGACTCTCCCCCGCGCACTAAATCAATAGCCGCTTCTAACGATTTACGATTTAAACCATTCTCACGAGCAATCTTGCCGAGCTCACCCTTGTCATCGGCCACCACCAGCAAAAATAATTCACCGGCAATAAATTGATCATTACGCTTATTAGCCTCTTTTTCACATAAGTTGAGCCAGTTACTTAAATCACGGCCAACTTGAACCTCGCCACTAGTGCCCTGAACTTCTGGGAGATTACCAATAAGTTTCTCGGTGGCCTTCTCTAAACCAGGCACATTCACACCAGCGCGGGTCAATAAACTCTTGGCGCCACCATCAGAATCACGCAACATAGCTAAGAGCAAGTGAGCGGGCTCAATGTATTGATTGTCTTTTGCCAAAGCAAGGCTTTGTGCCTCGCTGAGCGCTTCTTGAAACTTCGTAGTTAATTTATCTATTCTCATTTTTAAGTCCTATCTACTTCAACTATTTTTATATATTTCTACCTATAGAATATAGGGGCATTCTTGATAATTTCAAGTCTGTTAGACCTCTTTTTAAGCGAATTTATCCCTATTTTGACCTGGCTTGTTTACCTCCTGGAATGCTCTGATGGCAGCTATTACGCTGGCATTACAAATCGCCTAGAACATCGCTTGGCAGCTCATAATTCAGGGGATGGCGCTCGTTATACGAGAGCTCGCAGACCAGTTGTCCTTTTGGCAACCCAAGAGCACCCTGATCGTTCTGAAGCCTCCAAAGCTGAGGCTAGATTAAAGAAATTACCTAGAGCAGAAAAGTTGGGCTTTTTTAAAACCTAATAGATAGACTCTATTTAGGCAGGATTCTGAAGTATTAAAGGAATCACTTAGCTCTTAAAAAATTCCCATGCTCGTATTGAGCCCCAAGACTCCGATGATCAGCCCAAACTGGACCTGAGCTCAGAGATAAGTCTTTTAAATTGCTCGGGCCTTAGAAACTGGCCAATCTGCACACTTTGACCCGCCTCTTCGATCAAAAAAACTTTTTCAGTTTCCTGTGGTGAGGAGATCCTAACCCAGCGAGTATTAAATTCAAGCACAGTCTCTTTATAGGCGATAAATTTCCTCACAATTAAGCGAGTACCACTAATTTCAATCTGTTCAAAATCCAAGGCATGCCGACAGTAAATCAAAAAACCAGCAGTGACGGCAGTTAATTCAATCGCCGTGAAAATGAGCAACTGACCTGGGGTCAGCGCGCAATTTCGCCTCATCTTCCAGGTTTTCATTCTGGATAGTTTTTTTGGGGCTTGGGCTTTAAGTTCGAGGAATTGTCGCTGGCAGGAATCAGGGGTGGCGCACTCATTTTCTCGCCATCCCATACTTGGCCACACCAACACTCCCCCGCTTCATTGATGATGCAAACACCTGAGCCACAGCAACGTTTATCTGGCGCCTTCATGATTAACCTATTCGCCCTAGACAATTCATAATGAAGTCTATTCTAAGGTTTTTATCTTAATTGCGCCCACACCCCGCCCAGAGTTACCCAGCATGCAAAACTCCTTATTCAAGCAATTCAACTCATCCGATCCAATATGCTTACTGGAAAGAGATGGTCGTGCTGAATATTTCAATTATTTCTATGATGCGGATGAATCTGATTATCTTTACAAAAGCCTGGTGAACACTCTTCTCTGGGAGGCAGATGAAATCAAGATGTTTGGCAAGTTAGTCAGGACCTCAAGAAAATTTGCTTGGGTGGGTGACCCAAAATGCGCATACACCTACTCTGGAGTTCAAAAAATGCCTCAGGCCTGGACCAGTGACTTATTACAAATGAAGCATAAGATTGAGCAATTAACTGGCCATACCTACAACTCTTGCTTACTCAATCTGTATCACAGCGGCGCTGAAGGTATGGGCTGGCATAGTGACGATGAGAAGGAGCTGGATGCTAGAACCCCCATCGCATCAGTCAGCCTAGGCGCTCAACGTAAATTTGCATTTCGCCATAAGCAAGATAAAACGACCAGCTCTTTATTTCTTGAGAATGGCAGTCTACTCATCATGCATCGGCCGATTCAAGAGCATTGGCATCACAGCCTTCTCAAAACAAAAACTGTTACAGGCCCGCGAATCAATCTCACCTTTCGAAAAATACTCTACTGAACATTAATGCCAATAGAGAAATCAAGAAAGCGACAATTATTGGCGCGGGGATTGAGTCAATAAAAAACCACCCCGTAGGGTGGCTCCTCGGATGCTTGCCAGAAATTAAAAAGCGTTTTTGAGGCGCTCTAAGGCATAGATTTCTCTCAAATGCAGCATTTGATAAGCCACACGATCTTTAAGCAAACCAGTAATGGTTTCAGGGCCAACGGAGTAATTTCTCATTATGTCCGCATTCAAGTTGTAGATAGGCCAGCTAAGCTGCCCACTGACATTGGGGTTACCCGTTTTTGCAAACGCAGCCCAACTTTCAGACATTCTCTTGGTGATAGCCTGATCTTGAGGACTATTCTTATCGACGATTGGGTACCAATCTTTTGGCCAAGCATGGGTTTTTCTAAAACCAGCAATATCTTTTTCAATTCTGGCGCATTGATCTCCAGACTCAAGCTGCTTAGGGGCCTGAGGCATTAATGCCAAACTCCCAAATACATAAGTAATTTCAAAAGTATGCGGCGATCCCGGGAAAACAGGGCGAATATTTTGCGTAAGGTAGTCATAGTAATAAGCGTAGCCAGGAGCTACACCATTCATGCTATCTGCCAATAGCTTTGTACTAGCTCGGTACATCAAGTCTTGGATCACAAACGAATTCAAAATGCATTTATCTTTGACCTTGGAGTAGAGCTTAGCGATGATTTTAGGATCTTCATGCACATTCTTCATAAAGACATCCAATGAAGGCTCACCAGGCAACATAAAGTCAGAGTCAAATGAATTCGTGCCAATCATAAAAGGCACTTTTGCCTGCTTACCAGCTGCAAACAAAGGTATTGGATCGCCTTTAATAATCTCACCATCTATAAAAGGCCCACCAAACTCGCCAGAGTAATAAGCACTTCCATCAAGGGTCAACTTATCTGCAGGCAACTTCCTTAAGTCAGCTAGTGACTTGACGCCAAGCGCAGCCATATATTTCGCATCAATTTCGACTTCAGGAGTAAGCCCCAAACGCTTCTCAGTCATGCCGCGTAGCGGACTTTGCTGAGCGCTCTGTGCAATTGCTTTATGAAATAACCCTTTTGCAGCATCAGAGACCATTAACCATGTGACGCTTCGACCCCCCGCTGACTGACCAAAAATAGTAACGTTATTTGGATTTCCGCCAAATGCAGCAATATTATTTTTGACCCACTTCAGCGAAGCAATCTGATCCATGGTGCCGTAGTTACCTACTGGCTCACCCTTGGCTTTAGCCTCCTCAATTAACTCCTTAGGGGCAAAGAAGCCTAGCGAACCTAAGCGGTAGTCAACCGTCACAACGATTACACCATTCTTCACTAAATTGATTGGGGTGAACTGGGGATCACTAGCCCCATCAACCAATAAACCGCCCCCATGAAACCAAACCATCACCGGCATATTCTTGCTAGGTTTTTCAGGCAAGTAGACATTGAGCTTTAGACAATCTTCGCTACCAGGCAGCACAAGTCCAGCACTGAGATTTTTAACAAACATTTGGGGGCATGAGGCACCAAATTGACTGGCATCCCGAACTCCATTCCAAGATATCGCCGGCTGAGGAGGCCTCCATCTGAGATCGCCTACAGGGGGTGCAGCATACGGAATATTCTTAAATGCCTGCATGTTGTATTCAATCGCACCCTGCAAACGTCCATTTTCAATCTGAATAATAGGACGCTCTACAGCGCAGACGGTCAAAGTGATTGCACTTAGCAACAGGGCAAATATCTTTTTCATACAAATATCCTAATGGGAGGGGTGCAACCGAATAAAAAATGAATAAATACTTAAGATTTTTTCCAACGCGCCATTGCAGCATCGTCCGTCACACGGGCATCAACCCACTTACCGCCCTCTGGGGTCTCTTCCTTCTTCCAGAATGGCGCCGCTGTTTTCAGGTAGTCCATGATGAACTCACAAGCTGCAAATGCTTCACCACGGTGAGCGCTAGTAACAGCCACCAAAACAATTTGATCTTCGGGTAACAATGGTCCAACACGATGGATTACCAGTGTTTTATAAATATCCCAACGACCCTTTGCTTGAATGATGATTTCTTCTAAGGACTTTTCAGTCATGCCAGGGTAGTGCTCTAGAGTCATGCCTTTGACTTGACTGCCGTCGTTCATATCCCGGACGGTACCCACAAAAGTGACTACTGCGCCTACACGAGGATCATCTTTACGAAGCAATTTAACTTCAGTCGTTAAGTCAAAATCTGCTTCCTGAATGCGGATGAAATCGCTCTGCATCTTAGCCGCCTGTAACTGGGGGAAAAAATGCAACTTCGGCGCCTTCTACTAGCAAAGTGGAATCAGCCACCATCTCTTGATTTAAAGCGCAACGAATGACCTTGGTGCCAGCTAATACCTCAGCCCAAGGATTTCCACGCTGAACAAGGTAGCCTCTTAAGTCTGCAATGGTTTTTACTTCAACTGGCACAGTAATAGCCTCAGTAGAAAGCCCAAGACCTTCTCTTAAGGAGGCAAAGAATCGCAATTCAAGTTTCATATCAGAATCGTAATCCGATTAGGCAAGTAGTGCACTAAATGGAATGTACTTTACTAACTCACCTGCTTTAAAGGTATGACCCGGTGGGCAATCGAGCAAGCCATCACCCCATGAAGCGCTTGTAAGCACGCCGGAGCTTTGATTAGGGAATAGATCTAAGCCGCCCTGCGCATTGATCTTGACGCGCAAAAATTCATTACGACGATCCCCTTTAAGCCAATCAAAGTCAGCACGCATAAGGTATGACTGCGGCATACCTGCATCTCGCCCTTGTAGCTTCAGAATAAATGGTCGTACAAATAATAAAAATGTGACAAAACTGGATACAGGATTGCCAGGTAAACCGATAAACCAGGTTTCAGATTCAGCTGCGTTGCTATTGGAATTGTCTGATTTACGCACAGCACCAAAAGCCAAAGGCTTTCCAGGCTTAATCGCAATCTGCCAGAGATCTAATCTACCTTCAGCAGTGACTGCAGGCTTGATGTGATCCTCTTCACCAACTGAGACGCCACCAGAAGTAATGATCAGATCATGATCTTTGCTGGCTTTACGTAGAGTTTCTTTGGTGGCCTCAAGACTATCGGGAACAATCCCAAAATCAGTCGCGTCACAACCCAAGGATTTAATGCACGCCAATATGGTGTCACGGTTGGAATTGTAGATACCACCTGGTTTGAGTGGTTCACCAGGCAAAGAAAGTTCATCACCAGTGAAAAATGCAGCTACCCTGACTTTACGCTTTACATTTAAATGCGTAAGGCCAGCAGAAGCAGCAACACCTAACTCTTGCGGACGCAGAAAAGTGCCTGCTGTCAGAGCTACCTTTCCAGCGGTGAGGTCTTCACCTCTTCGACGAATCCATTGACCTGATGTTGGTACGATATTGACCTGTACATGATCTGCTGCCGCCCCTGAGATGGCGCAGTCTTCTTGCATCACTACCGCATCAGCGCCAGGAGGAACTGGGGCACCGGTAAAGATTCTGGCGGCGGTACCTGGCTCAAGCTGTGTACCGACAGAACCAGCTGGTATACGCTGGGCAATCTTGAGGGTATTTCCCGCAGTTTGAGTGTCCGCAGTACGCACCGCATAGCCGTCCATTGAGGTGTTATCGAGTGGAGGCACATCAACCAAACTATTCACATTGTCCGCAAGTACGCGCCCTAAGGCGGCTTGCATAGTAACCATCTCACTCTCGCTTACAGCTTTTGCATTTGAGAGGAGGTGATCTAAAGCCTGTTGAGCGGTCAACATCGGAGGCTTAGTCATGGCGATTTTTCGGGCTTAGTTGATGTGAGCAGTAATGAAGTTTTTAACTTGATTGACATCAGCATCGATATTTTCAACGCGCTGTGGCTTTGACTTGATATCTTTAAATGCTGCCGGGCACTCTGCGGGACGACCCAAAGCCACTTCAATCGTTTCTTCAAACTTAATTGGCAAGGCAGTTTCCAAAACAATCATCGGAATACCAGCCTGCAAGTGTTCACGCGCCACTTTCACGCCGTCGGCCGTATGCGTATCAATCATCACACCATATTGCTCATCAATATTACGAATTGTCTCAAGGCGATTTTGATGGGTGCTGCGTCCAGATTGGAAGCCATACTTCGCCATATCTTTAAAGACGGCATCTTTTGAAATATCAAAGCCACCTGCCTCGTCAACTTGCTTAAACATGCCTGCAGTTGCTTTGCCATCTTGACCCATGAAATCAAATACAAAGCGCTCAAAATTGCTCGCCTTAGAGATATCCATGGAAGGACTAGAAGTGTGCAAAGTCTCAGCAGACTTACGCGCGCGGTAAACGCCTGTACGGAAGAACTCATCGAGAACATCGTTCTCATTGGTGGCGGCGATGAGGTGTTCGATTGGCAAACCCATCATACGGGCAATATGTCCAGCACAGATATTGCCAAAGTTACCGGACGGCACCGTGAACGATACTTTCTCAGAGCTTGATTTGGTGGCCAACAAATAACCTTGGAAGTAATACACCACTTGAGCAACTACACGACCCCAGTTAATGGAGTTCACGGTACCAATTTGATGATTGGCTTTAAAGCCATGATCGTTGCTCACGGCTTTCACAATATCTTGGCAATCGTCGAATACACCAGCCACTGCCAAGTTGAAAATATTAGGGTCTTGCAGGGAATACATTTGGGCAGATTGGAATGCACTCATCTTGCCACGCGGCGAAAGCATAAATACTTTCACACCCTCTTTACCGCGCATTGCATATTCAGCCGCGCTACCAGTATCACCCGAGGTTGCGCCCAAGATATTGAGCTTCTGACCTTTCTTCTTTAAGGCGTATTCAAAGAGATTGCCGAGCAACTGCATCGCCATATCTTTAAATGCTAATGTGGGGCCATTTGACAAACTCAGCAAGCCAATACGTGTGCCCTGCTCTTCACCCAACCAATGCAATGGCGTAATGTCTTTGGCGTTGTCCTCGGAGCGACCGTTGCAATAGACCTGCTCTGTATATGTTTTACGCAATAAGGCACGTAAATCCACCTCGGGGATATCGTCGCAATAAAGACTCAAGACCTCATAGGCGAGATCAGCATAAGACAAGCCGCGCCAAGAATCCAACTGCTCGTGCGTCACCTGCGGATACTCGGTCGGTAGATATAAACCGCCATCTGGGGCTAAGCCACCCAGCAGGATTTCTAGAAAGGATTGCTGTGGGCTATTGCCCCGAGTAGATTGGTAACGCATGTATTTATCTTAAGAAAGATTTTCTAAACGGATCTTCACCACTTCACCGGCGACAGTTTTCAGATTCTGAATCTCCTGAATGGCTGCCAGCATGTGCTTTTCTTTTGTCTCGTGAGTTAGCGCAACTAAATCAGTTTGGCTCTCACCCTCATCCGCTTCTTTTTGTAGAAGTGCATCAATTGAAATGCCATGAGCCGCCAAAATCTTGGTAATGTCCGCCAATACGCCAGCTTGATCCGCTACGCGTAAACGCAAGTAATAGCTGGTGGTAATTTCACCCATTGGTAATACGGCGATATCGCGCACTGCATCAGGCTGGAAGGCCAAGTAAGGAACACGACTCTCAGGACTTGCGCCCAACAAACGAGTGATATCCACTAAGTCAGCAATCACGGCGGAAGCAGTTGGCTCTGAGCCTGCGCCTTTACCGTAGTAAAGCGTAGTACCGACTGCATCACCAAATACCTGAACGGCATTCATGGCGCCCTCAACGTTAGCAATTAAACGCTTGGTTGGAATCAAGGTTGGGTGTACGCGCAATTCAACACCAGTCGTTGTCTTCTTGGCAATACCAAGCAACTTGATGCGATAGCCCAATTGTTCGGCGTATTTGATATCAATAGCATCCAACTTGGTGATACCTTCAACGTGCGCTTTTTCAAATTGCATTGGAATGCCAAATGCAATTGCGCTCATGATGGTTGCCTTGTGGGCAGCATCTACACCCTCAATATCAAATGTTGGATCCGCTTCCGCGTAACCCAAACGCTGCGCTTCCTTTAAGACAGTTGCAAAGTCCAAGCCTTTATCGCGCATCTCAGAAAGAATGAAGTTAGTTGTGCCATTGATGATGCCGGCAATCCACTCGATGCGGTTCGCAGTCAAGCCTTCGCGAAGCGCTTTGATGATTGGAATACCGCCAGCAACGGCAGCCTCAAAAGCCACCATTACGCCCTTTTGATGGGCGGCCTTAAAAATCTCATTACCGTGAACAGCAATCAAAGCTTTGTTAGCGGTAACCACATGCTTGCCAGCGGCAATTGCCTCCAATACCAAATCTTTAGCAATACCGTAGCCGCCGATTAATTCAACAACGATATCGATCTCGGGGTTGTTGATAACAGCACGAGCATCACTCACTACTTGAGCATGATCTTTTACCAACTCTTTTGCACGCTCTACATTGAGATCCGCGACGGTATTAATACGAATACCACGGCCAGCGCGACGAGTAATTTCATCCTGATTACGCTCGAGAACTGTGAATACACCACCACCTACTGTGCCAATACCTAATAGACCAACTTGAATCGGTTTCATGATGCCTTTGTTACTGAAGAGATAGCCGCTTTACGGCTATGTTTTTGACGATAACGCTCTAGAAAACGTGCAAGACGACTGATCGCCTCCTTAAGCACATCTTCATGAGGTAAGAAAACTACGCGGAAGTGATCGGGCTTGCCCCAGTTAAAACCAGAGCCTTGCACCAGCAATACTTTTTCTTCTTTGAGGAGGTCAGCCACAAATTGCTGATCATCTTCGATCGGGTACATCTCCGGGTCAAGCCTTGGGAATAGATATAAAGCGGACTTTGGCTTAACGCAAGTCACACCCGGAATTGCTGTAATCAGCTTCCAGGCAAGATCACGTTGTTTAGCTAAACGTCCACCTTCATTTACCAAGTCGTTGATACTTTGATAGCCACCCAAAGCGGTCTGAATAGCGTACTGGCCTGGCACATTGGCACACAGGCGCATTGAGGAAAGCATATTGAGACCTTCGATGTAATCTCGAATCATCTCTTTATCACCTGAAACCACCATCCAACCAGCCCGGTAGCCACAAGAACGATAATTTTTAGATAAGCCATTAAAAGTGATGGTGACTACATCAGTAGACAAGGATGCCAGGGAGATATGCTTCTCTTGGTCATACAACATCTTGTCGTAAATCTCATCAGCGAACAGAATTAATCCATGCTCACGCGCAATCGAAGTTAACTCTGTGAGTACTTCCTTGGAATAAATTGCACCCGTTGGATTATTTGGATTAATCACCACAATCGCTTTAGTGCGCGGCGTAATTCTTTTACGCAAATCAGCTAGATCCGGTGCCCACTCTTTAGATTCGTCGCATAGGTAATGCACTGGAGTGCCTCCGGACAAACTCACGGCAGCCGTCCATAAAGGATAGTCAGGAGCCGGCACCAATACTTCATCGCCATTATTAAGCAATGCATTCATTGCCAAGACGATCAATTCAGAAACACCATTGCCGGTGTAGATGTCATCCAAGGTAACGCCCTGAATGCCTTTTTCTTGGCAATACTGCATGATGGCCTTACGGGCCGCAAAAATTCCTTTGGAATCGGAGTACGCTGAGGCATTGCCCAAATTGCGGATCATGTCCAGCTGAATCTCTTCTGGGGGGTCAAAGCCAAAAACACCCACGTTACCGATGTTTAATTTGATAATTTTGTGGCCCTCTTCCTCCATGCGCTGAGCAAGCTCCAGCACGGGTCCACGAATGTCATAGCAGACGTGATTGAGTTTTTCGGACTTTAGGATCGGTTTCACAATAAATTAAAGGGTAAGTTCTTGAAATCTAGGAAAAAACAGCTAGCTATAATCCTCATAATTATGACAGAGAGTCCATGTGAAGCTTCAATCTGACCCCCATTC
>CANFOT010000008.1 GCA_947448625.1 Burkholderiaceae bacterium
CGCAGCTTGGCAATACAAGGTGGATACCGGTAGTTGGACTAATGGTTCGGGTTCTAGCTTTAACCTTACCAGTGGCCAGCACACATACTCTGTACATCAAACTGATGCAGCAGGCAATGCGAGCTCTAACTCGGTAGGTGCTAGCTTTAAACTCATTAGTTCTGCCTCAGGCTTATATCTGACTGGTCTTGAGCGTTCCGGCAGTCAGGTTAAAGGAATTTTAAGTACTTCCAATAACACTGGTGGAGCAACATCATTGGCTGTAGGAAACGAGCTTGACTACAGTACCGATCAAACCAATTGGACAAAATATACTCCCTCAATTGGATCAGATGGGAAATGGACCATTAATAGCGCTAGTAAAATTTATCTTAAGGTTGTTGATATTGCTGGTAACGTTTACACCACTGCAAATAAGCCAATCGCCCTAGATCTTAATAATGACGGTAATGTAGATTATTTAGACCATACATCTGGTGCAATGCACGATTACCAAAATAATGGCGTATCTACCTTAACATCATGGGTTGGATCAAATGATGGAATGTTAGCCTTTAATAGTACCGATGGTTCTGTAAATATTTCATTCTCTACTCAAGAAAATGAAACTGACTTACAGGGCTTAGCTAAGACTTATGACTCTAATAACGACGGTATTCTTGATTCTAAGGATGCACAATTTGCTAGCTTTGGTGTTTGGCAAGATGCTAATTCCGATGGCATTGTTAATGCTGGTGAGTTCAAGTCTCTTGCTGATGCCGGCATCGTAAGTTTTAATCTCGTATCTAATGGCGAGGTGAGCTTTGCAGCAAATGGAGAAGTTCAGGTAAATGGCGTTACTTCATTTACCAAAGTTGACGGTTCTGTAGCAATTGCTCATGACTCGCAATTTATGGGTTCTGTAATAGCGGTTGATCTTGCAAAGATTCCTGATGCCCCAGCCCCTGCGACAACAGTAGATGTACCAGTAGTTGGCGTAGTCCCAGATCACGGACCAGTTATCTTGGTTTAAGTAATCTGAGTACGGGTTAGTCAACTTCAGTGTTGGCTAACCCTTTTTTCTTTGCAGTTCGCGTCTCCAATAACAATAGCTTCATACATATAGATGCAAAAATTCCTTAAACCCCCTCCAGCAGATAACGAAATTCTCGTTGCCTTATATGGCTACAAGAAAATCTTCCGCTCGGTAGGGTTTTTTACTGCTTGCATGAACTTGCTGTTGTTGGTTCCCTCCATTTATATGTTGGAGGTGTATGACAGGGTGCTAACTAGTCGTAACGAGTTCACGCTCTTGATGCTGTCCCTAATCATCCTATTGCTGTATGTGATCTACGCAGCTCTGGATGCCATTCGTAGTCACACCGTGATTGAAGTAGGCAAGAAAATCGATGCTGAACTCAATCACCGCACTTATACAGCTGCTTTTGAGCAAAACCTCAAGGTAAAAGGCGGTAATGCAGGCCAGGCCTTAAACGACTTAACTACCATTCGTCAGTTTGTGACCGGGCCATCCTTATATGCCTTCTTTGATGCACCTTGGTTCCCGTTCTACTTAGTAGTGATCTTTCTGTTTAATGGCTGGTTGGGATTATTTTCCTCAGTCTGCGTATTGATTCTGATTGTCTTGGCCTTCGTCAACGAATCCGCTACTCATGAGCCCTTATCAGAAGCGAGCACTTTATCGGTTCAGTCTTCCAATATCGCTAGCAATAATCTGCGCCAAGCAGAAGTCTTGGAGTCGATGGGCATGTTGCCAGCACTGCGTGATCGCTGGTTTGCTCTACATAGCAAGTTCTTGCATATGCAAGCCCTGGCAAGTCAACGTGCTGCCACGATGGGGGCAATGACCAAGTTCTTCCGTACCTTAATGCAATCTTTAGCACTAGGCTTTGCAGCTTACCTCGTGCTTGAAAATAAACTATCCCCCGGCATGATGATTGCTGCCACCATTTTGCTAGGCAAGGCAACCGCCCCTGTAGAAATGGTGATCGGCTCTTGGAAGCAATGGCGTGGAGTAGTGAGTTCATACGATCGTCTCAAAAAACTCCTTGCAGATAATCCACCTCGTGTCGTTGGGATGAGTTTGCCAAGACCAAAAGGTTACTTAAGCATGGAAGGGGTATATGCTGCTCCTCCAGGCGTTACCAAGCCTGTATTAAAGAACATCAACTTTGCGATTGAGCCAGGTGATGTGCTGGGCGTAATTGGGCCTAGCGCTTCTGGTAAGTCAACCTTAGCTAGGGTGGCTGTAGGTATCTGGCCATCCACCCCGAATGCCGCTCGTATAGATGGCGCTGACGTGTATCGCTGGAATAAAGATGAACTGGGGCCAGCTTTGGGCTATGTGCCCCAAGATATTGAAGTCTTCCCAGGCACTGTTAGTGAAAACATTGCCCGCTTTAGCGAATATCAACCAGAGGATGTGATCGCAGCTGCCCAATCAGCTGGTGTACACGACATGATTTTGCATTTCCCGGAAGGGTATGACACCCGTATTGGTGATGGTGGCATGGGATTGTCTGGTGGACAGAAACAACGTCTGGCATTAGCCCGCGCACTCTATGGCAAGCCAAATCTCGTAGTTTTAGATGAGCCAAACTCAAACTTGGACGAAGTGGGTGAGGCAGCATTAGTGAGGGCCATTCAAGAACTACAAGCGCGTAAGGCTTCAGTCATTGTGATCACCCATCGCATTCCGATTCTGCAGGTGACGAACAAGTTATTGCTCTTACAAGACGGCAATGCCCGTATGTTTGGACCAACTGCACAAGTGATGCAAGCCTTGCAAGGCAAGCCTACCAATACAGCTCCTGGAGCCGCTGCACCTGGAGAACAAGTTGCCACATCAAGTCCCGTAACTACTTCTTCAGCTTCCCCTACAGCCGCTTCTGCAACTACTGCAGAGCCAAAACCACGTAAGCGTATTGCTCGCAAACGGGCGCTCAAAGAAACCGTCGACATGGTGGATATTGTTGAGGCTACACCAGAAAAACCAGCGGAGGCAACGTGATGAATGAGCCTGTGCAAAAAGATAGCGCTGAGCAAGCCGTTCCCGCCAATGCTCAGGAAAAAGTAAATTCCGCTTTAAGCAATCCATCTAAAGTCGAAGACCTCAAGGTAAGCACTGCATTGGTAGTTGGTAATGCTGCCAATATCACCAAGCAAGCAGTATCGACTGCTATGACTAAGCTGTCAGAAGGCTATGTGGAGTGGCATGACCTGCGCACTGGTAATAAAGATGAAAATTATTTCTCCTGGTTAGGTTGGCAAATTCTGATTTGGGGATTTGGTGGCGCTCTGTTATGGGCATTCTTAGCGCCGATAGAGAAGGGTGTTTCTGCATCTGGATATGTCATTACTGACAGCAACCGTAAAGCTATACAACCTGCTTTTGCTGGAGTGGTCGATGACATCTTTGTAAAAGAGGGCCAGCAGGTTAAAGCGGGTGAAGTGCTTGTAAAGCTCAATCCGATCAGTGCTAAAGCACAAGCCAATGCCACCAAAGAAACCATCGATGGCTTGGATGCCCAAGTCAAAGGCTTGTCACAAGCGATTGCCCAGAAGAAACAACAATCTGCCTTGCTAGAAAGGCAGTTAGTCGGTTTGCGTGAGCTAGCCGCTGAAGGCTATATGGCCAAGAACAAAGTGTTGGAGTTAGAGCGCCAGCAATTGCAACTTAAGGCATCCATCTTAGAAGACGAAGGCAATCTTATTCGTACTAAGAAACAAATGAGCGAGCAGCAAGAAAAGCTGAATCCTTATGAGTATGACTTGGCCAATACCGAACTCAAGTCCCCTGTAAACGGGCAAGTCGTCAATATCACCATCTTTACCAAGGGTGGAGTAGTTAGCCCAGGTCAAAAACTGATGGAAGTAGTACCAACGAATGAAGCCATGATTGTGGAAGGTCAGTTGCCTGTGCATCTAGTGGACAAGGTACACGTGGATCTGCCCGTAGAGATGATGTTTACCGCCTTTAATACCAATCGCACCCCACATATTCCCGGGGTATTGATCTCGGTAGGTGCCGATCGCATTGTTGATGAAAAAACCGGTAATCCCTATTACAAGATACAAGCAATCACCACACCACAAGGCGCCAAACTCTTAAAAGACTTGAAGGTTCGCCCAGGTATGCCAGTTGAACTCTTTGTGAAGACTGGTGAGCAATCCATGATGACTTATCTCATGAAGCCTGTCTTTGATAGAGCCCATTCAGCAATGCGTGAGGACTGATGATGGCTTTGAAAAATACTTCTCTAGCATCTCCATTTAGAAAAACGATATTCAGTCTTGCTATAGGCCTCTCCACAGGTCTTGCAATGACACCTGCATTTGCATTGGATCTCATGCGCTCTTATGAGTTGGCACTAAAGAATGACCCCATCTATCGATCAGCTAGTAAAGATTACGAAGCTGGAATGGAAAATAATGGGATTGGTCGCTCAGCAGTCTTACCAAAGGTCGCAGCTCAATACAATCAAAGCGCTAACAGAGCAACTCAGTGGGGAGCTCAATATACCGGTGGACCGCAAACATCCACTAATTGGAGTTATCCAAGTAACTATTCTTATGTGCAGTTAACTCAACCAATCTTTAGTTTGGAAGCCTTTGCTCGTTGGCGTCAAGGAGTAGCCCAAGCAGACTTTAGTCAGTCTAAATTCATCTTCAATACCCAGGATTTATTAATTCGGGTGCTTCAGGCCTATACCGATCTGCTGTTTTCTCAGGATCAGTTGCAATTTCAGACGGCAGAGCGTGATGCCTTTTTTGAACAATACAAAGCCGCTAAAAAACTCAACCAGGGCGGGGAAGCATCGATTACCGATATGCTAGAAGCGGAAGCCGCTTATCAAGTGGCTGATGCTAAAGTAGTTGATGCAAAAGATGCTGTAGAGAATGCCCGTCGGAAGTTCAACAGCATCATTGGTGAGCCCGTTGAAGATGTATCCAAAGTCAATAAGCTCTCAGGTAACTTCCGTTACTTGAATTTACCCAGCATACGCTTTGAGGATTGGAAAGAAAAAGCCTTGGCGAATAATGCCGAGTTAAAGGCCGCCGCAAATAATATGGAAATCGCCAAACAGGAATATCGCAAAAACCATGCAGGCCATTATCCAGTGGTGAACTTGATCGGTGCTTTGACAACACAGCAATCAAACACGGTAACCAGCATTAATAACACTACCAATCAAAGCTATGTGGGTGTACAAGTCAATTTACCGCTGTTTAGTGGTGGCGAGATTAATGCCCGTAGTTCACAAGCTTTAGCTAATTATGAAAAGTCTCAAGCAGACTACGATGTCACCAAAGATAAGGTAGTCACCGAATTGCGTAAGCAATATGACCTAGTAGTGTCAGGAAAACAGAAGGTTCAAGCGCTTTCTACCGCCCAAGAATCTGCCACTCAGCTAGTCAAGTCGATGCGCAAGAGTGTTCTAGCAGGGGAGCGCATCAATGTGGATGTTCTTCTGGCTGAAAAAGGCTTATTTAACACTAGACGAGATCTAGCGCAGACTAAATACAACTATCTAGTTGCTTACTTAAAGCTGAACCAGCTAGGTGGAAGTCTAGAAGTAGATGACTTTGAAAAAGTCGCTATCTACTTTAAAAACTAGTCAATTAACCTAGCTTATTAACTCTTAAATACAGACTCACTAATGGTGGCAGCAATGCCGATACGCCCAGGTTTTTCATCAATGCGCACAACAGTGCCATGGCATTGGACTTGAATCGGACCACCCGGAGTATTTAAGTCGATCACGAAGTCAATATTAGAT
Organism: Burkholderiaceae bacterium; assembly: GCA_947448625.1. Classification (GTDB taxonomy): domain Bacteria; phylum Pseudomonadota; class Gammaproteobacteria; order Burkholderiales; family Burkholderiaceae; genus Polynucleobacter. Next base: position 5,781 of record CANFOT010000008.1, read on the forward strand.
CCCACGCTCTGGCTTTGATCTATCTCGAAGTAAATACCAGTAGTGCTAATGTCTTTAACAGTTCCTGCTGAGGATCCTAGGGCTATTGGAAAGCTTACCGAATATCTATCTGCCCTTGACTTGATCTTCTCGCTTCTTCGAATAGGTTTTGATTGCATTTGAAAAATAAGCGATTAGTAACACTCAAAATGATTTATTCAATCATAAGAGGCTAGGGGGAGAATGTCTGTAGTAGATGCCAACCTAATCTTCTACCTATTTATAAAGAAGATCTCAAAACTGCGAAATATAAACATCAATTTTCGAGAGAAAAATTCCTCAAAAAAGGGTTTATTAAACGTCTGTTGAGCGACGCTTAGCGTGCGCGTTGGGATTATCTGTCTTTTGGTACTTGCCGCAAAATACATATAACTCCATGCGGTTTCGTACCTCGAGTTTGTCATAGATTGAGGCTAGGTGATTACGTAAGGTATGTTCGCTGATATGAAGAGTATCCGCAATATTCCTCAGTGTTTTTTCTGAATGCAGCTGAATTGCCCGAGTAACTTTTTCCTCTTTTGAGGTTAGTGTTTTTAATTTCTTTTGTTCGGAAGAAAGTTCGACCGGAGAATTGGCCTGTGCAATTTGCAGCAAAATGCGGGAAGTTGCATTTCTATTTAGCCAAAGTTCGCCCAGGTGAATTTTTTCAATTGCTTTGACAAGCGTATCAATTGATTCAGTTTTATTAATTACACCGCGTGCACCCTTCACAACGGCTTGATCATGTATTTTCGGACTTTGACTGCCCGTATAGATAATGACCTTTGCTTTGGTCTTGTCGATGAGGGTAGAGATAATCTCAATACCATCCTCATCATGTAACTCTGGCTCAAGAACAATAATGTCTGGCTTAGATGAAATAGCTAGTTTTAAAGCTTCATTTGAATTTGATGCAACCGCACATATTTCAAAACGACTATCTTCATCCAACAGTTTTTGAATGCCCCACAGCGTAATCTGATGGGGGTCGATCAGCTGCACCTTAATTTGATTTGGGCTCTTATTGGAATTCATCAACATAGGCGCAGTGTAACTGTATTTTTGGATTTTCTAGTACTTTTAGCCCATTAATTGTTACCTCAAAACTACATTTAGTACTTTAGTACTAAATTTTAAAAGCTGTACTGATTTACTATGGCAATGCATTACATTAATGCTAGCAAATAGAAGCATATTTAATCCATACAAATCCATTATCAGTTGTCTACCGTGTTGATGCAAATTACCAGAGTTATTTTCCCTCTCCTTGTTTTGATTGAAGTAATTTTTTTTGCTCAACCAGTATTTGCCTTTGATAAAGTTGCACTGCAATTGAAATGGTCGCATTCCTATCAGTTTGCCGGGTATTACGTTGCTAAAGAGTTGGGGTATTACCAAGCCGCAGGCATGGATGTTGATATCAGGGCATTGCAACCTAATATGGATGTTGTGCAAGAAGTGGTATCGGGGAGGGCAAACTATGGAACTGGCGCAAGCGGTTTATTAGTTGCTCGTCAAAATGGTGCGCCGGTGATTGTGTTAGCCACCATCTTTCAGCATTCCCCTTATGTATTAATTATCAAGAAATTTAAAGACGATCAATCCATTCAATCATTAAGCAATAAGCCGATATTTTTGAGACGTCTGTCAGACGAGTTATTCGTTTATCTCAAACGTCAGAATATTGATCTTTCTGGTCTCAAAGCAATGTCTCCTAGTATGGATACGGTTGAGCAATTGATTTCTGGAAAAGTGGCGGCGATTTCAGGCTACATTAGTAATGAGCCTTATCGCCTACTTGAAAAAGGCTTTCCCTACCAAGTCTATAGCCCCCGCAGTATTGGCATCGATATGTATGGTGATAATCTATTTACGACCAATTCAGAGCAGGATCAGCATCCAGAGAGAACTGAGCGTTTTCGGCTGGCTAGTCTGCAAGGTTGGGAGTATGCACTGAGTCATCCCGCCGAAACAGCGGAAATAATTCAGAAATACGCCCCTAGTGAAACTGCTAAGAAAATCAAATTTGAATCCGAGAAAATCAACCCACTTATTAGGGCTGACCTGGTTCCTATTGGATATATGAATCAGGCTCGGTGGGAGCATACCGTCAATATCTATAAAGAGGCGGGCGCATTAGACTCCAATTTTTCGATCGACGGCTTTGTGTATAACCCCAACCCCAAAAAAAATCTTAGCATTCTTTATAGCACATTCATATTAACGCTGATTGCACTCTTTATAGTAGGAGCAGTGGTTTATTACATTTGGCGACTAAATCAACGTTTGCGAAATACGCTGTCACAAGTACAGCACCTTGCACATCACGACATCTTAACTGGCCTGCCAAATAGGGCATTGTTTGTTGATCGACTGCAGCGGGCGATATTAAAAACCCGACGTGAAAAATCCCTCTTTGCACTCCTCTATATTGATATTGATCGCTTTAAGCAGATTAATGACCAATATGGCCATGCGGCTGGAGATGAGGTGCTTAAAGCTTGCTGCAATCGGATGATGGCCTGTATACGGGATTCAGATTCCATAGGCCGCCTGGGTGGCGATGAGTTTGTTGTTCTGCTGGAGGATTTGCACAGCCCTCAGGATGCCCTGGAAATTGCTAAAAAATTTCAGGCAGGTATTTCTATGGGGGTTGCTTCTGGAGGAGAGTTAATTGCTACTTCCATCAGCATTGGAATAGCCATATTCCCAACAGACTCAGATAGTGAAGAGGGCTTATTTAAGCGCGCTGATACTGCGATGTATCGTTCGAAGCAGAATGGTAGAAGCTCGATTCATCTTTATTCAGAAGTGAATGGCAACCCCCAAGGGTAGAAGCTATGGATTTATTTAATAAGGCCTTTTATCTATCGTTTGGTTTAATCGTTTTAGTAATCTATCTAGGCACGATTAGCCATCCAGAGATTAAGACTCAGCAGCGCGCCTATTATTTATGGCCAATCGCTTTATTGCTGATGGTTACCTCATGCGCAGGATTTTTCCTTGCTGGCTATCAGCCCGTCTTTTTCTTATCACTAGCCAATACTAGTTTGGCTTTCTCCTCTATTGCAATTGCCCTATTCCTCCATTCTTGGGATAGGTCTAATGTGATTATAAAAATCAGGAGTTTTTGGATTGCTTATGCCATTTTTTTGGTGGCCTATGAGTTCTTTAGGGTTTACGGCTCGTTTAGTGCCCGCGTTTATTTTATGACCACATTATTGGGTGCCACCAGCCTTTTTGCTCTTGTTGAGTTGTATCTGGTTCCTAAACAAGAGCGCTCCAGTCAATTCATTGTTCTGAAAATTACATTTATTGCTCATTTTTTAATTATCGTTACTCGTATTTTTGCTATTACCTTTGATATTGCTGCCTCAAGTATGGTTAGCACGATCTATCAGGAGGCTCCATTTACTGGCATGCTCCGTGCCCTGGGCATTGCATCTAATCTACTGATTTATTTAGCTATCGGAAATATTCTGATTGAAAAGGTATGGAAAAAAGAAGAAAAAAAATCCACCAATAACGAACTCAAAATGTTGGCCAGCTTAAACGCCTTAGCCATTGCACGCGATAACGAAACCGGAGCCCATATCCTGCGCACACAAGCCTATGCTCGGCGGATTGCGTGGAGGTTGAAAGAGCAGGGCTTATACCTTGATAAGCTGAGTGATAAAGCGATTGACCGAATTCATGGTGCGGCACCACTGCATGACATCGGAAAGGTAGGTATTCCAGATTCTATTTTTTACAAAAATGGGCCTTTGAGTAATGTGGAGTGGGCGGTAATGAAGACCCACACCATGATTGGCGAAACAGTGTTGCAATCCGCAAAGTCCCAATTTTCTGAAGAAGCCGATGAGCAAGAGGAGGACGTCATTGATGTAGCTATCCAAATGGCGGGATCTCACCACGAACAGTGGAATGGTAGTGGCTATCCCCGAGGTCTGATTGGTGAGCAGATCCCACTTCCAGCCAGAATTATGTCGCTAGTTGATATGTATGACGCCCTCATTAGTGAGCGTGTCTATAAAGAAGGCTGGAGCCATGAGCAGGCAATAGCAGAGATTGTCTCAAAGAAGAATAGCCATTTTGATCCTAGCATTGTTGAGGCATTCATTTTGGAGCAAGACCATTTTCGGGAAATTGCCCAGCGCCATCGGGATGAAATCTCCGAATTCAGAAATTTTCGCGATGCGGCACAGCAGTCCAGTGATCACAAATTACGCAGACCAGAAGACCGCTTCATTACCTTATTTGCCCATGCCCCGATCGGCATGGCTTTAGTAGATCATAGTTCGGGTAATTTCATTGATGTCAATGAGGCGCTGCTCAATTACACCCAATATACAAAAGAAGAATTCCTAAAATTATCTTTCTGGGATATCACTCCCCGAGAGTATGACTCTCAAGAACAAGAGCAAATAGCAACATTAAATAGAACGGGATCGTTTGGCCCCAATTACAAAGAATATATTCGTAAGGATGGAACACGTTTTCCGATCTCGATTCGAGGTTTTATGCTGACCGACGTAGACGGACGAAAGTTAGTCTGGGGAATTATTGAGGATCTCAGTAAGGGTGCGGTAGCTTGAGACTGCTCAAAAGTAGAGCCTTCTTAAACCTGATTGTTTGGGCCTTATTAGGCCTAAATCTTGCGTTACTTTATTGGCTGAATATGCATGCTGGCTCAATGTGGGGCTGGCATGTTACAGACTTTACGATAGCGCATGCTTTTGGTGAATTGGATGCTGCTGCAATTATTCAGTTTGTGCTATTTGCAGTTTTAGCCGACCTGGTGATGCGCAACTCTGTCGCCAGCTTCAATGCCCGCTCTAGAAAGTCACAGATTCCCGAAATTCTGGTGCATTGTTTCAGCATCTTAATTTATGGCTTATTTGGTTTAGCTGGATTTATTCTGCTTTATGACCATTCAGTTAGCAATCTCGTGGCAGCCTCTGGCGCTATTGGATTGAGTATTGGTTATGTATGCAGGGATTTCATTGCGGACGTGGTCAATAGTATTGTCATTCAAACGGATAGGCTGATTGCAATTCATGATTGGATTGAAGTCACGGGCGGTGTGCGCCCAATTTTTTATCAGGTGGTGCAATTTGATCATCGCATGGTGACCCTTAGAGATGAATATGACTATCTGGTCAGAATCCCTAACACTCGATTCATGGGGCTAAGCTATATTAACCTGAGTAAGCAGGCGCCTGGCCAGGGATCTCGAAGATCCCTGGAGATTCAGCTGGATTGCTTAAATCACTCTGACAAGGTGTTAGAAATATTAAATCTAGCCCTTGAAGCCCTTCAAGATCGTGACAAGAATTTCGTGCACACTTATTTCTGTGGTCTTAATAAGATAGCTGGGGGCTTTGCGACTTATAAGATTCTTTATGAATGCATCCCGAGCATGAAAGTCTCCGCCTCAGAATCTGCTGTGATGAAGATGGTGGCTCGCTTCTTGACGGCTGCCGGTATTAATACTGGTTTCTCTGTGGACGTGCAGGCTCTAGATAAACATTTATCTAAGACCTCGAATCGTTTCCATGACATATATGAATTTAGTATTCTGAGGGCTCTCAGCGATGAAGAGGCGGTGCAACTATCTAAAACAGCTATGGTGGTGAATTGCTTTAAAGGAGAGCAGCTAATTCATCAAGGCGATCAAGCTGACAGTATGTTCTTAGTGTCCGAAGGCTCCCTAGAAGTCAAAATTCGCGATAAAAATGATCAGTTGGTTACCGTGGCATCCTTATGGCCTGGCGACTGTGTAGGGGAGATGTCTTTGCTGACTGGTGCCCCTAGATCGGCTGATGTTTTCGCAAGGGTGGATGCCGTTCTTGTGGAGATTAAAAAAGAGAATGTGGCACCCATTCTCGAGTCTAATCCACGTTTGATCAATGAGATCTCAGAGCTTCTCGCTAAACGTCAGGCGGATTCAGCATCCAAAACTAGCGGAGAGGTGCTAGATGGCTTGCGCACTCAAAGTGAGAATCTCGCCAAGAGGATATTGAACTTCTTCTTCAGAGGTCGACCTTAATTAAGATCAGCCTGGTGTTAGCTTGAGATTTTAGAACTCAAGGTATAGTTTGCTTGCCGATGACCGAATTTACCCCCGCAATTTCCCCTGATATTGAAATCACCCCTGAATACCAGGACGTAATCGACGCCATTGAGCGTCATGACCCTTATATTTTTGTGAGCGGTAAGGCGGGTACTGGCAAGACAACCTTAATTGGTTACCTGCGAGAGAACATTCCCGGCAATGTAGTGGTAGTGGCGCCAACTGGTGTGGCTGCACTACAAGTGAAGGGTGTCACGATTCACTCTTTCTTTCGCTTACCGCCACGCTTGATATTCCCAGAAGAAGATATCAAGCCCTTAAAAGACAAGCGCCTCTATAAAGACATCCGCTTGCTCATCATTGATGAGATCTCTATGGTGAGGGCGGATGTGGTCGATGCGATGGATTTATTCCTGCGCGCCAATGGCCCGCACAAGAGCCAACCCTTTGGTGGCATTCAGGTGATGTTTGTGGGGGACTTATTCCAGTTACCTCCCGTGGTTTCCAATGCTGATATGCAAGTGCTCGCTGAGCGCGGATACGAAGGACCATACTTCTTCTGTGCCATGGCCTTGCATCGTAAAGATGTGACCATGGTGGAGTTATCCAAGATCTTCCGCCAAAAAGATGCGCATTTTGCAGGCCTACTCAATCAAATCCGTATCAATCAAGATATTGATGAAGCGCTTGATACCTTAAATGCTGTTTGTTATGAAACCAAAAAAGAGGCTGATGAACAAACCATCACCTTAACTACAACCAATGCGCGCGCAGACCAAATTAATGGTGCAGGCTTGCGAGCATTAACTACTGATGCCAAGGTCTATACCGGTAATAGCACCGGTAAGTTCAATGTGGATGATCGTAATTTGCCGTCACCTAATCATTTAACCCTGAAGGTTGGCGCTAAGGTGATGTTTACCGCAACCGATAGTAACTTTCCTAAGCGTTGGGTGAACGGCACCATCGGGGTAGTTCGTGAACTACTTCCAAATACCGTGAAGGTGATGGTGCAGAACGGCCCTTACTCAAATACAGTTGAAGTCAAAGGTCATCAGTGGGAATCTTATCGCTACGACCATGACATGATGTCTGGAAAGATCTCGCCAAACATCATTGGCACCTTTGTGCAGATCCCTTTAATGCTAGCTTGGGCGGTAACTATTCATAAGAGTCAGGGCAAGACCCTGGATAAGATCAAAGTAGACCTCTCATCAGGAGCCTTTGCATCAGGGCAGGTCTATGTAGCACTAAGTCGCTGCACCTCGATTGAAGGCATCACTCTAGAGCGCCCAATCCAACCCAAGGATGTAAGCTGCGACCAAGAGGTGAAGCGCTTCTATCTCAATTGTTTGCCTGGTTAATCTCTATCAGGCCTTGACTTGGTAATGAAATAGTTATAACATTGTTATTACTATGAAAAAACAGTTGCACCTTCAAATCCGTCAAATAGGCAACTCTCGTGGAGTGGTTATTCCTAAGGCTATCCTTGAGCAAATAGGATTTGATGATCAGGCTGACTTGGTGATTGAGGGTGACAGACTTGTATTAAGTAAACCCAAAAAAAATCCCCGTGAAGGTTGGGCTGAGGATTCAAGAGCAATTGCCGAGGCTGGTGAAGACGAGTTAGTGTTGGGCGACTTTATGAATGAAGCTGATGAGGATTGGGTTTGGTAAAAAGTATCGTTTCACGCGGAGATATTTGGTTAATTAATCTAGATCCAACCATAGGAAGTGAGATTAAAAAGACTCGACCATGCGTTGTTGTATCTCCGCAAGAGATGCATGACTTTTTGCGAACTGTGATTATTGCGCCAATGACCACAAAAGGAAGGGCAGCATCCTATCGCGTGCCGATTACGCACGATGGTCAAAAAGGTTTAGTCCTCTTGGATCAGATTCGCACAATAGATAAGGCCCGCCTAGTCAAACGATTGGGCGCAGTCAGCAATAAAACATTGGGAGCTAGTCTCGATATATTGCAGGCAACTTTTACGCCGTAGTTGGAAATCTAGAATCCCGCCGCAAATCCATCGCGGCGATGATCGCTACCAGCAATATAGGCATCTTTAGTTTCTTCGCCCAGTAGCGAAATAGCTTGAGCGCTACCAAAGTCCAAACTGTTGGCTGGCATCACAGTCACTTCATGACCCATGGCTTTAAGCCCTTCAACTACTGCAGTTGGCATGGAAGCCTCTACAGTGAGTTTGCCCACATCATCGATTCTCCAGCGCGGTGCGTCTGAGCAAGCCTGTGGATTGAGATACTCATCCACAAAGCGCATCACAAACTGAATATGTCCTTGAGGTTGCATATTGCCACCCATCACACCAAATGCCATGGCCGGTTGAGCTCCTTTGGTAAGGAATGCCGGAATGATGGTGTGAAAAGGGCGCTTACCTGGTGCAACTTGATTAGGGTGACCATCCACCAAGCTAAAGCTCATGCCGCGGTTATGGAATGCAATGCCACCAGGGGCAACAACGCCTGAACCAAAACCTTTGAAGTTGGACTGAATATAAGAAATCATCATGCCGGATTGATCGGCAGCACAGAGATAAACAGTGCCACCGGCATGGGGATCTCCGGCGCCATAACTGCCCGCTTGATTGTGATTAATGAGCGCAGCACGACTAGCCAAATAATCTCTATCTAGCAATGCGCTAGTAGGCACCTTCATCGAACTGGCATCGGATACGTGGGCATAGGCATCAGCAAAAGCAATACGCATGGCTTCTACTTGCAGATGAATACGCTGCGCTGAGTTGGCTGGGTATTGTTTGACATTGGCAGCTTGCAAAATACCGAGCGCCATTTGTGCGACGATGCCTGAGCCGTTCGGTGGAATCTCATGCAGGGTGTAGTCACCATAATCAAAAGCTAATGGCTCAACCCATTCAGTTTGGTTGGCAGCAAAGTCAGCCATAGCGAAGCAGCCGCCAGTGCTTTGAGCAAAGTCAACCATGCTTTGAGCTAACTTACCGGTGTAAAAAGACTCGCCTTCAGTGTTGGCAATTTCACGTAAGGTGTTTGCTTGCGCAGGGTAGCGCCAGAGCTGACCGGCTGTAGGCGCTTTGCCCTCAATCAAAAAGGATTCGCTAAAGCCCGGCTGGTTCTTCAGGATTGAAATGGCTTCACGCCACTGACGTGCAATCACAGGTGATACTGGAAAGCCATTCTCCGCATAATCAATCGCACGCTGAAAGAGTTGCGCAAAAGGGAGCTTGCCAAATTTACGTGATAGTTCAATCCAGCCGGAGACCATGCCGGGTACAGTGACGGTATTCCAGCCAATCAAATCCATTGCTGCTTTGCCGGCAAAATAATCTGGGGTCCACGCTGCAGGCGCACGACCAGATGCATTCATGCCATGGAGTTTCTTGCCATCCCAAATCAACGCGAAGCCATCGCCGCCTAAGCCATTCATAGTGGGTTCGACCACCGTGAGCGTGATTGCAGTAGCCAAGGCTGCATCAACAGCATTGCCGCCGTTTTGCAGTGCCTCAATGCCCGCTTGTGTAGCCAAAGGCTGTGAGCTAGCAACGATATTCTTGGCGAGTACGGGGGCGCGGCCGCCACCAAAGGGAGGGGAAATCAACATGGTTCTAATCTATTCAATAAAAGAGTGTGCGTACGACTAATGTGTTGTCAGTCGATTTTAACGTTTGCCGACTTCACCACCTTCGCCCATTTATCTTGCTCGCTTTGGGTAATGATGGCAAGCTGTTCAGAATTAGCAAACTGAGGGTGGATTCCTTGGTTAGCCAGGCGAGACTTAAAGTCTGGGTTAGTCAAAATCTTTCGAATTTCTCTTTCCACTCTAGCGGTAATTGCAGGAGATGTTCCCTTGGGTGCGAAGATGGCATATAAGTTTTCAACGTCAAACTGCTTCATGCCATCTTGGCCCATGGTTGGCACGTTGGGCATTAATGGTGAGCGCTCTGCCGCGGCAATTGCAATAGGGCGTAATTTGCCACTTTGAATGTGGGGTAGGGATGCCGTCACACTATCAAACATCATTAGGGTATTGCCAGCAATCAAATCAGGCAAAGCAAATGCGCTTCCTTTGTAGGGAATATGTGTGCCTGTAGCGCCAATACGTTGCATGAACAGAGTTGCCTCCAAATGGGAGAGGCTGCCATTGCCCTGAGAGGCGTAATTGAAATCACCTTTTTTGGATTTAATAAACGCGATGAGTTCTGGCAAATTTTTTGCTGGCACAGAAGGATTGATCACAATTAGGTGCGGAATTGTGCCAACTAAAGCAATGGGCGCAAAGTCCTTAGTGAGGTCTGCAGGGGGATTTTTAAAGAGTGAGTAAGAAATCGATTGATTTGTCAGCGCACTAAAAAGAAGAGTGTAGCCATCGGGTGAAGCCTTAGCTGCAGCGCCCAAGGCAATCATTCCGCCTGCACCCGGCTTATTGTCAATGACAACGGGTTGACCTAATGCCTCTCCCAGTGGGACGGCTATTGAGCGCGCGAATACATCGGTTGAGCCCCCGGCAGGAAAGGGCAGGATAGCCATAATGGGCTTCTTCGGCCAATCGCCTTCCGGCGCCGCAAATGCATTGCTCCACAGCGTTGTTGCCAATAAAAAACCGAACAGTGCGTAGGTAGTTTTGCGCTTTAGAGGATTCATTTCAATATTCTTTAAGTTGTAGGTTTGTTATGTTGGAAAAATGCTGGTGATTAGAGCTTAGGTCATTGGTGATGAACCATATACGTTCTGTGATGCTAAATCAGGCTTGGGTGCTCGCTATTAGTGCATGGTGCCCATTTGTGAGGTCATGATCAATATAGGTCAAGTCAATTTGCTAGTTAAATAGGTGATACAAAATTGGAATCGCCACTGCACTGATAACACCATTCATTCCCATAGCCAGGCTGGCATAGGTTCCCGCTTCGGGATGAATGCTAAAGGCTCGTGAGGTTCCGATACCGTGCGCGCCAATGCCAATTGCAAAGCCTCGCTGCCACCAAGCCTTCATCCCTAATGCATTAAGAATAAACGGCGCCAAAATAGCCCCCAGAATTCCGGTAGTCACAGCAAAGATCGCCGTCAATGTTGGCGATACACCGATGCGCTCTGCAATACCCATTGCAATTGGGGCAGTGACAGACTTGGGGTACATCGCGCCGGTAATGCTCACATCAGCCCCCAATAATTTGGCAATATTCACTGCGCTAATAATAGATACCAAGCCGCCAGCAACTAAAGAGGCTAGCAGGGGGAGTGAGCGCCCCTTTAAGCTACTCAAGCCTCTGTAAATGGGGATAGCTAAGGAGACAGTTGCTGAGCCTAATAAGAAGTGAATGAATTGGGCGCCTTCAAAGTAGCTTGAGTAGGGCATCTCAATAAACTGAATCACGCTCGCTACCAAAATAATGGCAATTGCCACTGGGTTGGCTAGCGGATTCTGCTTGGTGCGTCTGTAGATCCAAAGACCAATTTGATAAGCTGCCAAAGTAATAAATAGTGCGAATAAAGGGCTGCCAGATAGGTAAACCCAAATCTCGACAATGGAGTGCTTTTCGTTCACTGGTCGACCTCCTTGGGCTTGGAGCTTAGAAAGCGGACAACTACTGCGCTAGTGGCGATTGTGAGAATCACGCTGCCTACCAAGGCGCTAATGATCGCCAGGGCATTTGCTTTGAGCTGGGGTAGAAATAGAACTACTCCAACAGCAGCGGGAACAAATAAGAGTCCAAGGTATTGGCTAAAAGCATCCGCTACATTAGCTAGGTCAGGATTGATGCCTTTGCGCAGTACTAGCCAAAGAATGAGTAGTACTAAGCCAATGACGGGGCCCGGCAGTGTAGGAAGGGCGAACTTTGAAATAAGCTCGCCTAGGCTTTGAAACAGGAGGATTTGGACAAGACCGGAGATCATGGTCTGATCTTACTGCTCCGCAATATATGTTGCAAAGCAATAAGTCATTTCTTGGTTAAGATAAACACATAAAAAGTGGGGTCTTTTCTGGCTGGATCGATACGACTTCATTATTGAAAACTTACAGGAGAGCCCTCATGGCCGATTTAAACGTCAATGGTAAAAAGTACAAGATAGATGTGGATCCCGAAACCCCTTTGTTATGGGTGATACGCGATCATGTTGGTTTAACTGGTACTAAGTATGGTTGTGGCGTAGGTCAATGTGGCGCATGTACGGTCCTCTTTGAAGGTCAAGCGATTCGTAGTTGCTCTATTCCAGTGAGTGTGGCTGAGGGCAAGAAGATCGAAACCATCGAAAGCCTAGAAAAAAATGGCCAGCTCTCTAAAGTGCAAAAAGCCTGGGTTGATAACCAGGTTCCACAGTGTGGATACTGCCAGTCTGGCATGGTGATGGCTACCACCGCTTTGCTGCGCAACACCCCAAAACCAACGGATGCCCAGATCGATGCTGCAGTAACTAACATCTGCCGTTGCGGGACTTTCCAACAAGTGCGTGATGCGATTCATGCTGTGAGCAAGGCGTAAGGAGCGATCATGACTAAAACGATTAATACAGCAACTACCAATAATTCACGTCGCCACTTTATTGTTGGGTCTAGCGCTATTGCAGCAGGCTTGGCGATTGGCTTTGACTTCTCTTTCATCTCCGCAGCCAATGCTGCTATGGGAACTGGTACTACTTCGATGACTCCTCTCGCGACACCAGAAATTGGTGTTTGGGTGGTGGTAAAGCCAAATGATGACGTCGTTGTTCGCATCGTACGCTCTGAAATGGGTCAGGGAACGATCACTGGTTTAGCTCAAATGGTTGCCGAAGAGTTGCAGTGCGACTGGAAAAAAGTCTCTTATGAGTATCCATCTCCAGCAGAGAGTCTTAAGCGCAAGCAAGCCTGGGGTAGTTACTCTACTGGTGGAAGTCGCGGTATTCGTACTTCTGAGCAGTATGTTCGTAAGGGTGGTGCAGCGGCTCGCATGATGTTGGTTCAAGCTGCAGCAAATCAGTGGAACGTTCCTGCATCGGAATGCGTTGCTAAAGATAGCGTAATTACACACACTCCATCTGGACGTAAAACCACTTTCGGAAAAGTGTCCGTTGCCGCCTCTCAATTAGCAGTGCCAACAGAAGTCCCATTAAAGGACCCCAAAGAGTGGACGCTGATTGGTAAGCCAGTTAATCGTATTGACGGTGTTGCGGATAAAGTTACTGGTAAGCAGATCTATGCGATTGATTTGAAGATGCCTGGTATGTTGGTTGCGACGATTAAAGAGTCTCCTGTATTTGGGGGTAAAGTAAAGAGTTATGACGCCTCTAAGGCTTCTAGCATGAAGGGTGTCAAGAAAGTTGTTCAGGTTGGCGACTCTGCTGTTGCGGTTGTGGCGGATACCTTTTGGCAGGCAAAAACAGCTTTGGATGCAGTTAGCATTAACTGGGATAACGGTACTAATGGTGATGTTTCAAGTGCCACCATCAAGAAGATGCTGGAGGGCGGCCTTACTGCAAACGATGCATTTGTAGGTAACTCCAACGGTGATGCGCAAGAAGCCATCAGCAAAGCCTCCAAAACCATTGAGGCAACCTATTTCTACCCATTCTTGAATCATGCAACGCTAGAGCCACAAACTGCTACTGCAAAGTGGACTCCCGATTCTTGTGAAGCTTGGGTTCCAACTCAAGATGGTGAAGCTTCTTTGGCAGCCGTGATCGCGGCATCTGGTTTGCCCGCAGAAAAGTGCAATGCCTATAAGGTGAACCTCGGAGGCGGATTTGGTCGCCGTGGCGCATTTCAGGACTACACAACACAGGCTGTCAATATTGCCAAGCAAATGCCCGGCACACCAATCAAATTGATTTGGACTCGCGAAGAAGATATGACGCAGGGCCGCTATCACCCGATCATGATGTGTAAGATGACTGCAGCCTTGGATGATAAGAAAAATATCACTGCTCTGAATATGCGTTTATCTGGCCAATCTATTTTGGCCTCAGTTCGTCCTGCTGTAGTTGCCTCTAATAAAGGCAAAGATCCAGCGGTATTTCAAGGTTTAGATGAGGCTGGCGAGCATGGTATTACTTACAGCTTTCCGAATTTGATGGTTGATCATGCTATGCGTAATACGCACGTGCCACCTGGTTTTTGGCGCGGCGTGAATGTCAATCAAAATGCGATCTTCCTAGAAACGTTTATGGACGAGATGGCTGAGGCAGCGGGTGTAGATGCAGTCGAGTTCCGTCGTAAGCATATGGAGAAGTTTCCACGTGCCGTGGCAGTGCTCAATGCGGTAGCTGATGGGATTGGTTGGACCAAGCCTGCTAAGGCTGGCGTATTCCGGGGTGTTGCTCAGATGCGTTCTTATGGCAGTTATGTTGCCGCAGCTTGCGAGCTATCGGTAAGCGCTGACAATGAGGTGAAGATTCATCGTATTGTGGCTGCGACTGATCCTGGTTATGTGGTTAACCCAGCGCAAGTTGCTCGTCAGGTTGCGGGCTCCTTCGTGTACGGCCTATCTGCACTTTTCGAAGAAGAAATCACTCTCGAGAAGGGTGCAGTTGTACAGAAGAACTTTGACACATTTAACTCTATTCGCCTCTCTCAGATGCCTAAGGTAGAAACCATCATCATTCAAGGTGGCGGCAAAGAGTGGGGTGGTGTTGGTGAGCCGACGATTGCAGTTGCAGCGCCAGCGGTTCTAAATGCTATTTATCGTGCGACAGGTAAGCGCTTGCGCACTGTCCCATTGAAAAATAGCGGCATTAAATTGGTGTAGTCCTAGTAATAAAAAGGGTCAGGTAATTAGCTATGGGCATGCAGGAATGAGGCGAACGCTAGCGGCATTATTGCTAGGGACATCAACTCTTTTCCTGCCATGCTTGGCGTACTCTCAAACTTGGGCAGGGGATTTGATTCAAAATCCCCTCACTTCTTCCCCTGGGGATATTGCTAGAGGTCGCGCCATTGTGGGTAGTCGTCAAGTCGGCTTATGTTTGTTGTGCCATAGCGGGCCATTCCCGGAAGAGCGCTTTCAGGGTAATCTGGCGCCTGATTTAACTGCCAGTGTGGGCCACTCTACCGCAGCTCAATTGCGGGCGCGTTTGGTTGATCCAGGCCGCTTTAATCCCGCCAGCATCATGCCTGCTTATTACCGTACAACGGGCCTCACTCGTGTTGTCCCCAAGTTTGTCGATCAAACTATATTAAGCGCTCAAGAGATTGAGGATGTGGTCGCTTTCTTGGTGAGTCTTCAATCAAATTCCATTCAATAACTACCGAATATTTAGTAGAGTGAAATCAATATGACCGATTTGATACTGAGTTCAAATACGACAAAACTGAGTCGACGCATGTATTTATCTGTGCTTGGCCTTTTGGGTTTATCGGGTTGGATGTCGCCAGGTTTACTCATGGCTAAAAAACCAGAGGCGATGGAGGCGATCGCAAAGATTGTGGGGTCCAGTTCTATTCAGGATGGTCGAGTGAACTTGGTCATTCCCCCTCTGGTGGAGAGCGGTAACTTGGTGGTACTCAAACTTTCCATAGAGAGTCCAATGACTGCAAGCGACTACGTTAAGGCAGTGCATGTCATTGCGGAGGGCAATCCGCTCCCCAACATCTTTACTGCATATTTCACGCCGCGTTCTGGCCGAGCTGAGTTAACTACGCGTGTTAGATTAGCTGACTCGCAAAGAGTGTGGGCGATTGCTCAAATGAGTAATGGCAGTTTTTGGCAAGGCTACGCTGACACCTTAGTAACCCTATCTGCGTGCACGGAGGTGGTATGAGCAAGACCTCGCGTACGGGCATCACAATGCCGGCCCAGGCAAAAAAAGATGCGATTATTGAGATTCGAGCCATTGCCCAGCACGATATGGAGACGGGCTATCGATACACTGAAGATGGCAAGCGTATACCCCGTGACATTATTCGTCTCTTTACTTGCCAGTACAACGGCGAGGAAGTATTCAGGGCGGATTTTTATCCGGGCATTGGCGCCAACCCCCTCATCATCTTCACTACCGTTGCAGTGGCATCTGGGGTGCTGGAGTTTAAATGGGTGGGGGATGACGGCTATGAGGCAGTAAATCAAGCGCAAATCACTGTCTTCTCGTGATGTTCCTCTCAACCTGCATTCGTTTGCTGCCAATCCTGGTAATGCTAGTTGGTACTAATTTTAGTTTCGCTTCTGAAGTATTAAAAGATTCTCGGCAATCGAGTTATCAGTTGATGACTTCGGAGAATCAAGCAATGCAGGACGACCCCAATTTAAATCCCGCTCTATTTTGGGTAATGGATGGCCATACCCTTTGGAAGGAAAGGCTTGGCCAAAAGAATATTGCTTGTGCATCTTGTCACGGTGATAGCGGGCAGAAGATGGCTGGCGTGGCGACACGGTTTCCTAAAGTGCAAAACGGACGGTTGCAGACTTTAGAGGGGCAAATTAATCAATGTCGTACATCAAAGCAAGAGGCCTCAGCACTCGCTTATGAAAGCAAAGAACTCTTGGCCTTAACAACTTTTGTAGCTGCTCAATCAAAGGGCTTGCCAATTGATGTTCAAGCAACATCTCAGAATAGGAAAGATTTGCAACGCGGTCGCCAGTTCTTTAATGACAGAATGGGACAGCTCAATTTATCTTGCGCTCAATGCCATCAAGAGCGAGCTGGCTTAAAACTAGGAGGGAGTCTGATTCCTCAGGGTCACCCCACCGCTTATCCAATCTACCGTATTGAATGGCAGACCATGGGATCTTTGCAAAGACGTCTACGTAACTGTATGAGTGGGGTGCGCGCTAAGCAGTTTGAGTATGGCTCAACTGAAATGGCCCAGTTGGAGTTATTTCTGATGTGGCGAGCGAGAGGAATGCCCCTGGAAACTCCAGGGGTCCGACCTTAGGGTGGAGCTTAGTCTGAGAAGACTACGGAAGTAGCGCCGTTAATCAAAACACGATCATGCAAGTAATAGCGAAGGGCGCGAGACAATACGGTGCGCTCTAGATCGCGACCTTTGCGAACTAAGTCTTCAGGCGTATCGCCATGGGTTACGCGGGTCACATCTTGCTCAATAATTGGACCTTCATCCAAGTCACTGGTCACAAAGTGCGCAGTTGCACCAATCAACTTAATGCCGCGGGCATGTGCTTGATGGTAGGGCTTGGCACCTTTAAAGCTTGGCAAGAAAGAGTGATGAACGTTGATGCATCGTCCAGAAAGCTTGGTTGATAAATCATCCGACAAAATTTGCATGTAGCGCGCCAAAATCACCATATCCACTTTTGAGTCAGCCACGATTTCTAGGAGCTTTGCTTCTTGGGCTGGCTTGGTCTCTGGTGTTACGGGTAAGTGATAAAATGGAATATCTGCAAAATCAATGCTGGAGTACACCTCGCGTGGGTGATTGGAAACAATTCCACTGATGATCATTGGCAATTCACCGATACGCCAGCGGTAGAGAAGATCCACCAAGCAATGATCGAGTTTGGACGCCATGATCAAGACGCGCTTTAAATCCTTAACGGCACGCAAGTCCCAAGTGAGATCAAAGCGTTTGGCGATTTCTACAAAACCTGCTTTAAGGGAGTTGGCATCAGCGCTGCAACTAAAGCTGACACGCATAAAGAAGCGCTTTGAGGCCTTATCATCGAATTGCTGAGCTTCTTCGATGTCGCCACCCAATTCAAAAATATAGGTTGATACGGCAGCAACTATTCCGGGTCTATTTGGACAGGTGAGTGTGAGGTAGTAATTTTCTGTGGTCATGGCTTTAATGGGGCAAATATTGCTGATAAAGCGTAATTTTAGACTGCTTGCCTCATTCGCATACTAGGCGCGATGCGGAGATAGCAAAAAAGACGTTTTATTTAGGCACAGCGGGGCTCGGCAGCATGTCTGCGGGACCGGGGTAGGGTTCGCTCAGATCTCTTACTGTAGGAATGGGAATGTCTGCGCAAATGGGCTTTGGGCCCAAGGCATTCAGGAAGTTACAGTCTTGCTTCGTAGCGGCCGAGGCGGCATGCTCCAAGGGTGATTTGCCGGTTGTTACGGTAGAGATTGTGCTGGCTGCAGTTGCGGGATTGGCTACGGCGACTGAGGCTGCTGCAGTACCTACTGAGCTGGCCGCGCCAGTAGCCGAGCCTCCTAGAGCCATGAGGGGTGCAGCACAGCCAGTTAAATTGAGGCAGAGTGCTGCGTAACTCAGAGTAATGCTGGAATAAAAGAAAAAAGCAGACCAAACCCGTCGGGCTGGTCTGCTTAGACAAGCAGTCAAAGCGATGGGTTTATTTGCGTTGACAGACAACGTTAAACACACCGGCTGTCCAAGATTCGCTGATGACGGGCTCAAATTGACTGTTTGGAGTTTTGTTATCTGAAACTACTTTTCCTGCACCTTTATTGCCAGCGAATTCTTTGTATTCGATTGGGCGATAGCTAATGGCAGGGCAGTTGTATTCGTTAATGCCAATGATGGAGCCAACAGGCTGTTTTGTTTTTGGATTAACGCCTGGCTTTTTAAAGTCCAGCATCGATAAGATTTGCGCTTTTTCACCAGAGCTGGTGATGGTATCTGCATCCACATACACTACCATTGCCTCGTTGGATCCCAATTCCGTCCAAGCCGCAAAGCTGTTGGAGAAAGGGAGCAGGCAAAGAGTGGTCGCGATACTGAGTACGTGTATTTTTTTCATGATAGATAGCGTTGTTATTAGATGGGTTGGATGCCAATTGGGTCTTCAGGACTCATTCTAAACTCCCTGACTTATTTTTCCTTAATATTTAGATCCAGCTGTCGACTGATCTTTTGGGGCTTCATTTGGAGGGGGAGGTAGTCATTGCGTGCCCATAGCGCGCTCATATTTCGGTAGAGTTTATTCTGCACCCAGCCAGATTGCCCAGTTTGGTAAATAAAGAGAGATTGCTCTAAATCCGATAGGTCGTAGATAGTTCGAAGGCTAGGCGCCTGCTTGGTTTCAAAAGGATTATCAGCTCTCAATAGTTCGAGTCGGCCCACATTGATGCTAAAGCTATCGCCTGGAAATGGCTGCGTCAAATTGAAAAGACTCCCAAGCATTGGAACTTTGCTGAAGGGGCGATGTTCTGAGACTGCAACATGCGCATTACCCCAAGCCCAATTTTTGGGATTACTGCCAAATTGCGCGCTCAGTTTTTCTAGTGCCGTATCTAGTGCTGCATTTGAAGCGTCAGCACAGCTTTCGATCTGCTCAGTTTTGGGGTCGTTGCACCAGGGGCTGTTCGGATTTTGTAGTTGCAGGATTAGGGCGTGTCTAAAGTTCCGCGCGCCATAATTTTCCGCAAATAAATACCCCAAACGTGAAAATAGTTTGCGAGAGAGTTGATCGGCCCAGGCGTTAAAAACGAGCGCACCTACGCTATCCACCTTCATATCACCATCAAAGTTCTTACTCAATTCCATAGCTTGTGGAGCGAGAGAATGCTTTGATTGTGCGGATTTAAATAGCTCTAGTAACGGTGTGGCGCCAAAAGAGAGGGTATCTGCCTGCATGGCTTTCATAGAGGCTAGATCATGGTTGGATCTTCCTTTAATCAATTCCACGATACGATCGTAGCGAGTAGGTAGGTCCCAATCCCCGGTCAACGGATTGGGATCATTGCCAGCCAATATTTTTTGGTTGGCAGTAGCAATCCAATTGGAGTCCGGATTATTGCTACTGGGTAGCTGTTCAAATGGAACGTAGCCAGCCCAGTCATACTGCTTCTCCCACCCTAAGGCAGGCGCCACACCATAGAGGCCTTGATGCAATGTGCGCTTGGGCGCAACTCCCGCTGCCTGAAAGGAGATATGGCCATCTATATCGGCCATCACAACGTTCTGCATAGGTGCATAGTTTTTGCGAAGTGCCTGCTTGAATGTATCTAAATCTTTGGCATGATTCATATCCAGTAGGCCGGCAACAGATTGATTCTCAAGGTCCAAGGCGGTCCAGCGCAAAGCTAGTGCAAAGCGATCGGTATCAATGGCCCGTTTCGCGCGGGCATATGATTCAGAAATCACTGGGCCATGTCGAGTTTCTTTGACTAAAAAGCGAAGAGGGGGCGCACCTTTAATATCGATAATTTCTTGGCGAACCTTAAAAGGGATGGGGCCTTCTGGACCGCGGTACACGCCAGGATTTTTAGGATCTAGTTGTTCGATGTATAAGTCCTGTACGTCTGGTCCGGTATTTGTGAAGCTCCAGGCAAACTTATCCGTCCTGCCTAAGACAACCGCTGGAATTCCAGGAAGGGTGCCGCCAATCACATTCAGTCCGGGTGCCTCTAGATGGGCGAAATACCAAATCGCCGGTGCGGACAAGCCTAGATGAGGATCGTTGGCGAGTAAGGGCTTGCCAGATGTCGTGAGTTTTCCGCTGAGAGCCCAATTATTGGAGCCGATACCATCTTTGCCACCGGGCACTTCATTCATGGCTAATTCAGTTGCAGGCAGTTTCTTTGATCTTTCTTCTCTCGCTAGCGAGTTTGCATTAAAGACATTTAGGTCCTGATACATCTTGGCAAAGTCGACATTGCTCACGGGTTCTCCCGGCGTATATGCCGGCATGACTTCCCAAATTTGCTTGGTATTTAAAAATTGGGAGAGCTCAAGGCGTTGCAATTCTTGATGCCAGTTGCCACCAAGATCAAGAGCCATCATCAGCATCCACGCCACACTGTCAGTTGGTGACCAGTGCCCCGGCTTAGACCCAGTTAAAAAGTATTCAAGCGGTAGTGCCCAGCCTAAATGGGCGTTACCCGCATTAACCCCATCTGCATAAGATTGAAGTAATCGCTTGGTGGCAATAGGGTAACGATCAAATTGTTTTTCAGCTGCGTGTTTAATGCCGAGCGTACGAATGAAGCGATCGATTGCCAGGGTTTCTTTGCCGAGAATCTCCGACAGCCGCCCACTCGCCAACCGCCGATTAATTTCCATTTGCCAGGAACGTTCGCTAGCGTGCAGGTAGCCTAAGGCAAACAGTGCATCTGAAGAGCTCTTGGCCTGAATATGGGGAATGTCACTCTCATCAAAGGTAATGGCAACCGAGTCACCCAAGGCCTTAATGACTCGCTTTCCAGAGGGATTGGTATGGGCGGAGAGGAGATAAATGATTCCAGCGGTAACGCTTAAGATCAGGAC
The DNA here is from genome assembly GCA_947448625.1 of Burkholderiaceae bacterium. Classification (GTDB taxonomy): domain Bacteria; phylum Pseudomonadota; class Gammaproteobacteria; order Burkholderiales; family Burkholderiaceae; genus Polynucleobacter. The sequence goes on from CANFOT010000008.1 coordinate 26,972, forward strand.
TGTTGAGCCCAGCCAAAAGGTGGCTTTCAGTAGGGTTTTAAGGCCAGTGCTCGGTGTAGGGACTTTCATCAGAATAGTGTAGTGGGTTTACCTTGATTCCAGCCTAAGCTTGATGAAAACGGGCTTCACACGTCCAATAGGCCTCGCATGCTAAAATTTTGCTTGTCTTGATTTATTTAGTGCGGCTTTATTGCCCGCACAGGCCCGAGTGGTGAAATCGGTAGACACAGCAGATTTAAAATCTGCCGACTCAAAAAAGTCGTGCCGGTTCGATTCCGGCCTCGGGCACCAATCGAAAACAAGCGCACTGGGCTGATGCCTCTGCCACTCAAACCTTAATAGAGGATGACCCTACAGGTCGTTCGATTTCAAATATATCCTTGCTGCGCAAATAAAATGATTTGCCATGCATTCTTGCTATCAGACCTAGCTTTTCTACCAACACGTACCCATTCTCAGCATCATAGAATTGATCATCAATGTGGTAGTGAACTACATTGCCAATGACGATATTTCGATCATTTCCAATGTCCATCACGTTCACGATGCGGCACTCCATGTTGATGGGCGACTCGGCAATTCTGGGCGGCTTAACTTGGATTGATGGCGCTGCTGTTAGTCCGGAATATTTCAGCTCATCTTCGCCCTCTGGAAGTGGGGTAGCACAGAGACTCATTTTTTCGCCAATCGCTTCTGAAACCATATTCACTACAAATTCACCAGTGAGTTGCATATTGCGAACGGTATCTTTGGGCACACCTGGACTTTTGGAATCGATTCCTAAAACAATAATTGCTGGAGTGCTCGCCATGATGTTAAAAAAACTAAAGGGTGCTGCATTGACTCTTCCTTGATCATCTTGCGTAGTAACCAAGGCAATAGGTCTTGGCAAAATGCTACTCATGAGAAATTTGTAGCGATCTTTTGGCTTGGCGCTGCTGAGGTCTATGTGCATATTATCGTGTAAGGTAATAGTGAGTGAGATTCAGTCTAGGGTGATGCCGGCCTTCTCAATCACCACCTTCCAGTCCTGAATTTCTGACTGAATTTGTTTATTCATTTGAGCCGGGCTAGTGTGGGTACTGGTCCAGCCTTGCTCCAGTAGTTTGGATTTAACTTCTGGCATTGCCACAATTTTCCCGAGCTCAAGATTGATCTTATTGATGATGGCTGGCGAGGTTCCGCTGGGAGCCAAAATTCCGTACCAAGAGCCAACTTTATAACCTGGCACCCCTTGATCCTTGATTGGCTTAACGTCTGGCAATGTTTCTAGTTGCTTCTCTCCTGTAACTGCAATTGCGCGTAATTTCCCGGACTTAATGTGCTGGATGACTGACGGCACGGTTGAGAAACTCATCTGAATATCACCCCCTAACAAAGCGGTTGCCATTGGTGCGCCGCCTCGGTAAGGAACATGCACGATATCTACTCCCGTCTGTTGATTGAAAACCTCTAGAGAGAGGTGGCCCGTTGTGGCAATGCCAGATGAGCCAGAGTGAAGCTTGCCAGGATTAGCTTTTGCATAAGCAATTAATTCGGGAATGTTTTTGACGGGGACTTGATTATTCACCACCACGACATTCTCGACGTTAACCAAGATATCGACACCAGCAAAATCCTTTTCAGAATCGTATGGCACCTTTTTCATAATTTTAGGAAGAACTTCAACCGGCCCAACTGAGCCAAGAAGTAGTGTGTAGCCATCCTTTTCAGCTCGGGCTACTTCTGCTGCGGCAATAATGCCGCCACCACCCGACTTATTATCAACGATGATCGTTTGCTTCCAGGCCTCACCTAATTTTTGGGCCAAGATTCGAGCCAGAATATCTGTGGCACCACCTGGAGCAAAGGGACTAATAATTTTGACTGTCCTGCTCGGAAAGGCGTTGACCGTTTCCTGTGCATGAGTGATTGGACCAAAACTCAGTAGCAGCGCAAGAATGAGCAAGCGACGTGCTTGGCGGGGCAATTGATTCATTGGATTTTGTCTCCAGCATGCTAGATTTAGTTAGTATTATTTGAGCAGTTTATATTGAATTTCTATTGATGAACGACTATTGCCCACAATTGAGTACTCGCCTATTGCTCTTGCTTCTAAGCTTGTACGCAAGCTGTACTCCTGCAGAAACATTGGTATTTTCTTGTACAAGGGTGGAGCGAGACTATCAGGAGAGTTATGAGCTACAGGTAAGCACGCCTGTCCTGAATTCAGGAAACCAGAAGGGAAAGGTCTATCTAGACGGTCGCGATCTTGACCGAAGTGGGGGTGACGGCAATCAAATCATTAAAAACGTCGTCATTGGCAAAGATCGAGTTGCGTATTTAAGTGACACCAATTTTGAGGCGGAAGTTTTTGATGGAATCTCTTATCCACCCGCAAATGTGATTGCAGTAGTGATGATTGATCGCCGCTCTGGAAAATTGCGGAGAGTGGAAACAATCTCCGGAGGAATTCTTGCCTTAAGCTTAGGGGAGGGCACCAGGTCTTACGAAGAGCAGTGCACCCCTATAAATCGTTTTTAGTTGGGCTCCGTTACAAAGCCTAGCTTTGTTAAACCGGCACGACGAGATGCTGCCAATACTTGAGCAACGTACTCATACTTGACGGACTTGTCAGCGCGTAAGTTAATTTCCGGTTGCGGTTCTTTCTGAGCTGCTTTTTCAGCATAGCCATCAAAAGTCTTTAAATCAATCGGCGTGCTATTCCAGAATATCTGGCCAGTAGCATCAATCGATAACTGCACAGACTCTGGTTTGACTTCGTTGCGCACACTATTAGCCTTGGGTAGCTCCACCTTTACTGCCTGCTGGATTACTGGCAGGGTGATCATGAAAATAATCAAGAGCACCAACATGACATCCACCATAGGAGTCATGTTGATTTCCGCCATGATGGCGTCGTCGTTCTGATCGTTTTGCAGATTGAAGGACATTTTATTCTCCGGATTTCACGCGGGCGCCGGTCGCAAAGTAAGCAAGGAGATCATTGCCAAAGCGATTGAGGTCAGCAAGTAACAATTTATTAGCGCGATTAATGGCGTTAAAACCCAATACCGCTGGAATGGCTACTGCTAAGCCTAGAGCAGTCATGATGAGTGCCTCACCAATCGGGCCGGCAACTTGATCAAGTTGCGCACTACCCGAGCTGCTAATGGCAATTAAGGCGTGATAGATGCCCCAGACAGTTCCAAATAAGCCAATAAAAGGTGCGGTTGCACCCGTTGAGCCCAAGAAAGTAAGTCCTTTTTGGAGTTGTGCAGCAACACCATCAATGCTGTTCTTCAGACTTCTCGCCATCCACTCAGAGTAGTTCAGTGTTTGCAGGAGTTCGCGATGATTGCTCGATTGGCTTTGATGGTGGGCAGAGGCGCCACTAGCTGCTTTAGCAATTTGGTAATAAGGATTACTTGCATGGCTGGTGAATATGTTTAGACCTTGATCATAGGAGGTAGCGCGCCAAAATTGATCGAGCTCAGGCTTGAGTTTGCGCAGATTGCGTAAATCCCAAAAGCGGGATAGCAGGATCACCCAAGTCACGATGGAGCAAGTCAGAAGTGCGAGCGCCACAAAGCGAGTAATTGTGTCGCCTTCAAGCCATAAATTTGCTAAGCCAAATGGTGTATTCATGATGTTTAATTCTTTAAATTAAATTTAATTAAAAGGTTGGTAGAAATTCTGGCGGGTGAGCCGTTAACTAGAAAAGGTTTAAAGCGATAACGTCGACCAATCTCGGTTGCTGCTCGATCTAATCTAGGAAATGAACTGGAACGCAATAAGGCTACATCTTCAACATTACCGCTTTCATCAATAATGAGTCGTACTACTACCTCACCTTGCTCTCCAGATCGCTTTGAGAACGAGGGATAGTATGCATCTGCATCTGGTTGGTACGCGACGACCAGTTTACCAATGTCAGTCTGTATTGGTGTGCCGCTGGATCCCGAGCTGGTGGCTGGAGCAACCGTGGCATTTGGGGCTTGTGACTCACTTTTGGACTGCTGAGGCGTGGGCGGAGTGGCTGCCTGTTGTTGGTTTTGTGGTGGTGTTGGTGCTTGGGTGGATTTCTCATCCACAGTTTTCTTCTTTTGCTCCTGCTTTGGTTTTGGTGGGGGTGCAGCTGGAGTAGCTTGGGGTTGTTTAGCCGCCTCAGGACTCACGAGATTGGCCATGACGCGTGCATCGTCCTGATTGGTATCGTTATCGGGCTTCATGCCGCTCTGAAAGCCAATTAAAAATAGCAGATGCAGTGCAATGACAATGCCGATAATAATGCGTTCAGTTTTATCGAAGGGCAGGTGATCGTTCATTCGAGTTAAAAAAGTGCTCATTTAAACGTACTCACCAAATGCGACTCAATTTGATGCTTGCTGAGGTCGGACTGCATTAACTCTTGCGCCATCAGCAGTAAATTTTCTGAATCTTTGCTGCTGATTAATCTAATTAACCCGTGTTTGCCATGAACTAGTTCTTTGTCTTGCGCTTCCAATTTACGCTTGAGCTGTCTTACTACTGCATCGCTCGTGTCGATGAGATTAATTGAGTCACCCAATAATTTGCGAATAGCTTTTCTTAAGAAGGGGTAGTGAGTACACCCTAGCACTAGAGTATCGGCCCTTGCATCCTGAATAGGCTCCAGGTGCTTGGCAAGAAGCTCCAAGGTTTCTTCGCTATTGGCCTGGCCTGCCTCAATTAGCGGAACTAAGCCGGCACCAGCTTGTTTAATGAACTGATAATTGATTGGTAATGTTGCTAGTAAAGCAGTGAACTTATCGCTCTTGAGTGTCGCTTCAGTGGCGAGTACGCCCACAATGCCATTGGCGGATTGCATCGCCGCAGGCTTGATGCCTGGCTCCACTCCAATAATTGGAATATGTTGAAGGGTAGTGCGAATTTGTGCGATTGCTTCGGCGGTAGCGGTGTTGCATGCAACCATGATTGCGTCGCAACCTTGCGCCGCTAAATATTGGCAGAGCTCCATACTGCGCGCGGAAATCCATTCGCTAGCCCTCTCCCCATAAGGAGCATTAATGGAGTCCGCCAAATAAATATAGTCATGCTGAGGAAGCTGACGCAGAGCCTCATCCAAAATGGATAAGCCTCCAACGCCAGAATCAAATACCCCGATGAGTGCCAAGTAAACAGTCGCTTAACTATAGATCGCTATTGAGCTTTTACCTTAAGCAATTGTGACCGGAATGCCGCCAATTTTTGCTTGCCACTCTTTTGGACCGGTCTCGTGCATCGAGATTCCAGCAGAGCTTACCGCTACGGTAACTGGCATGTCTTTGACATCGAATTCATAAATCGCTTCCATGCCCAAGTCAGCAAAGCCAACTACTTTTGCTGTCTGAATCGCTTTAGAGACCAGGTAAGCTGCTCCACCAACAGCCATTAAGTAGGCTGACTTATGTTTCTTAATAGCTTCAATTGCGGCAGGGCCACGCTCTGCTTTACCAATCATCGAGATCAAGCCAGTCTTTGCCAACATCATCTCCGTGAACTTGTCCATACGGGTTGATGTCGTTGGACCTGCTGGGCCAACCGCCTCATTACCCACTGGATCGACGGGGCCAACGTAATAAATCACGCGATTCTTGAAGCTCACTGGCAATTCTTCGCCTTTGGCAAGCATGTCTTGGATACGCTTATGAGCCGCATCACGACCAGTTAGGATTTTCCCGTTCAGCAGTAGCGTTTCACCTTCTTTCCAGCCTGCAACTTCTTCAGCACTTAAGGTATCCAAGTTCACGCGCTTGGATTTTTTGGTATCAGGAGTCCAAGTTACATCCGGCCAATCAGCTAGTGAAGGTATTTCCAGTTTGGCGGGACCATCACCATGTAAATGAAAGTGAACATGGCGAGTTGCGGCGCAGTTTGGAATCATGGCAACTGGTAATGAAGCTGCATGGGTTGGGTAGTCCAAGATCTTGATATCTAGAACGGTAGCTAGGCCACCTAAGCCTTGTGCGCCAATGCCGAGTTTGTTTACTTTCTCGAAGAGCTCTAAGCGCAGTTCTTCAGTGCGATTTTGTGGGCCACGAGCAATCAGCTCCTGAATGTCAACAGGACCCATTAAAGACTCTTTAGCCATCAGCATGGCTTTTTCTGGAGTACCGCCAATACCAATACCTAAGATGCCAGGAGGACACCAGCCAGCACCCATTGTTGGGACAGTTTTAAGAACCCAGTCAACGATCGAGTCAGAAGGGTTGAGCATGACCATCTTGGCTTTGTTTTCAGAGCCACCACCTTTGGCTGCACAAATCACTTCTACGTCATCGCCTGGGACGATTTCATAATGAATAACAGCAGGAGTGTTGTCGCCTGTATTTTTGCGTTTACCGGCAGGGTCAGCTAAAACAGAGGCGCGTAGCGGATTGTCTGGGTTTAAGTAAGCCCGGCGAACACCCTCATTCACCATCTCGCTGACGCTCATGGTGGCATCGCCCCACTGAACATTCATACCGATTTTGAGGAACACCACTGCAATTCCAGTGTCCTGACAGAGAGGGCGATGCCCCTCGGCGCACATGCGACTATTCGTCAAAATCTGCGCAATGGCATCCTTTGCGGCAGCACCTTGTTCGAGCTCGTAAGCCTTGCCCATGGCGGAAATGAAGTCCTTTGGGTGATAGTAGGAGATGAATTGGAATGCATCTGCAACGCTTTGAATCAGGTCGTTTTGTTTGATATTTGTCATGGTTTTGGGCTCAATTGAGTAATGTTTCTTCTATTTTAAGGGTTTGCCATAGAGCAAATCTAGCGTGTTTTCACTTATCTTGTTAGCTCTTAGGGCATGTATATCTCTAACTCCGCACTGTTTTTGTGGAAAAAGACGACTGATTATTGAATAGAAGGGCTGTGAAGCATGGAACCATTAATGCAAGAAAACCGCGTATTTAACCCGCCTGCTGATTTTGTTAAGGGTGCCGCTATTCCGGGAATGGAAGCTTATAACAAGCTCTGCGCTGAAGCTGATAAGGATTATGACGGTTTCTGGGGTCGTCTTGCAAAAGAAAATATTTACTGGAAAAAGCCCTTCACTAAAGTTCTTGATGAATCTAAAGCACCTTTCTATAAGTGGTTTGAAGATGGCACAACCAATGCGTCATACAACTGCTTAGATCGCCAAGTTGAAAATGGTCTTGGTAATAAGACTGCGATTATTTTTGAAGCTGATGACGGTACCGTTACTAAGGTAACTTATCAAGAGATGCTCGAACGTGTTTGCAAGATGGCAAATGCACTTCGCAAAATGGGCATCAAGTCAGGTGATCGTGTCATTATTTATATGGCGATGACTATTGATGGCATCGTTGCAATGCAGGCGTGTGCCCGTATTGGTGCAATTCACTCTGTGGTCTTTGGTGGATTTTCCGCTCAAGCATTGCGTGATCGAATCGTTGACGTCGGTGCAGTTGCTGTAATTACTGCTGACGGCCAGTTCCGCGGTGGTAAATCATTACCGTTAAAGGCGATTTGTGATGAAGCGCTTTCAACTGGTGAATGCGGCAATGTAAAACATGTCATCGTGAGCAAGCGTACTGGCACTGATGTCACCATGACTGCAGGTCGTGATGTTTGGATGCAAGAAATTGTGGCCAATGAAGCTGCTACTTGCGAGCCAGAGTGGGTAAGCGCTGAGCACCCACTGTTTATTTTGTACACATCCGGCTCAACAGGTAAGCCTAAAGGCGTACAACACTCCACTGGAGGCTACCTCCTATGGGCCATTCTTACAATGAAGTGGACCTTTGACATTAAGCCAAACGATGTGTTCTGGTGTACTGCCGATATCGGTTGGGTAACGGGGCACTCCTATATTACTTATGGCCCGCTCGCAGTAGGCGCCACTGAGATTGTGTTTGAAGGTGTACCCACCTATCCAAATGCTGGCCGTTTCTGGGACATGATTCAGAAACACAAGGCAACGATTTTCTACACCGCACCAACGGCAATTCGTTCATTGATCAAAGCATCTAGCAATGATGAATCAGTGCATCCAAAGAGTTATGACTTATCTTCATTGCGTCTCTTGGGTTCAGTCGGCGAGCCGATTAATCCAGAGGCATGGATGTGGTACTACGAAAATGTGGGTGGCTCACGCTGTCCAATTGCAGATACATTCTGGCAAACCGAAACCGGTGGTCACATGATTTCACCATTGCCAGGCGCAACACCAATGATTCCAGGTTCATGCACATTGCCATTGCCGGGTATTCAGGCGGCGATTGTGGATGAGGCTGGAGCAGACGTTCCCAATGGTCAAGGTGGCATCTTGGTTGTAAAGCGTCCATGGCCTTCCATGATTCGGACGATTTGGAATGATCCAGACCGCTTTGTGAAATCCTATTTCCCAGAAGAGTTGGGTGGCACTTTATATCTGGCAGGTGACGGCGCAATTCGTAATAAAGATACTGGCTACTTCACCATTACCGGTCGTATCGATGATGTGTTGAATGTCTCTGGTCACCGCATGGGCACGATGGAAATTGAATCATGTTTAGTTGCTAACCCCTTGGTTGCTGAGGCTGCAGTAGTTGGGCGTCCTGACGATCTCACTGGTGAGGCTATTTGTGTGTTCGTTGTTCTGAAGGGCGGCCGCCCAACGGGTGACGAGGCTAAGAAGCTTGCGACTGAGTTGCGTAACTGGGTTGGCAAGGAGATCGGCCCGATCGCCAAGCCTAAGGACGTACGATTTGGCGACAACTTACCTAAAACCCGTTCCGGCAAGATCATGCGTCGATTGCTTCGTGTGATTGCTAAAGGTGAAGAGGTAACTCAAGACACTTCAACCCTTGAAAATCCGGCGATCTTGGACCAGCTCAAAGAGTCTCTGTAATTAGCTAAACATGCTTTTAGAGGCAAACCCTTTCGGCAACCGTATAATCAATGGCTGTACGGAAGGGTGGATGAGCGGTTTAAGTCACACGCCTGGAAAGCGTGCGTAGGTTAATAGCCTACCGCGGGTTCGAATCCCGCCTCTTCCGCCAGTAGTTTGAAACCACCTTCGGGTGGTTTTTTCATTATTTTTTGCCTGTTTTTTCCCTAAATGGGCCCCAAGCACCAAGTTATTTTGCCTCTCAACCCTCTGTTTTTAATCAAAAAATGGGGTTTTTGGTCTTTTTGTTGCATTGCCGCAAATAATTCTTGCAGTGCAACAAAAAACTTTTTACAATGGTGCATCGCAATAAATTTCATCAACTTAAAAAAGTTAGGAAAACACCATGTTCCAGAATCAATTAAATGACCAAATCTCACAAGCTCAAGCTAAGGCTGTTGAAAACGCAAAGCAACTGGCTCAAGTAGCTGTTGAAAGCGCAAAAGAATTAGCTGAAATCAACCAAGCTGCCGCTAAAGATGCTTTAGTTGTTGCTCAAGATGCTAGCGCACAGCTGTTGGCAATCAAGGACGCGCAACAGTTGGCAAAATTGGCTCAGCCAGAAACTGCTCAAGAAGCTGCTAAGTACGCTGCTGCTTACCAAGCTAAAGTAAACAAAGTTGTTCGTAACGGTAACAAAGAAGTTGCTCAATTGGTTGATGCTTCTATTGATGACGCACGTGCTGACATGGTTAAGTTTGTTAAAGAAGCCACTAAGACTGCTCCTGCTGGTTCTGAGGCATTTGTTTCTGCATTCAAAACTGCATTTGAAACTTCACTCCAACAGTTTGACCAAGTTCGCGCTTCAGCAACTGACGCTTTCACAAACTTTGAGAAAAGTGTTGACGCTGCATTTGCAAATATTCAAGGTCAATACGCAGTAGCTAAGCCAGCTGCAAAAAGCCGTAAAGCTGCTTAATTCGTTTTAAAAGCTTTGCACGACAAACCGCCTTCGGGCGGTTTTTCTTTTGCTGCTTGCCGTAATATCTCTGTACCAAAACAAAAACGGAGAAAAACATGATCTTTGCAATTCTTTTGATGGATCGTCCCGGTACTGCCGAGTTGCGTATTCAGGCGCGACCAGAGCATCGCGCTTACCTGGGAAAATTTGCTGACAAGATGGCCTTTGCTGGGCCCTTGACATCGGAAGATGGCAAAACAACTGTTGGTAGCTTATTGGCGATGGACTTCCCAAGCAGGGCAGATGTTGAGGCTTGGCTAGCAGATGAGCCTTTCACCAAAGCGGGTGTTTATGAGAAGCCAATCATTCATGTGTTTAATAATTCATGGCAGCAAAAGGTAGGATTTCCACCGGCGGCCTAAATACCGTTTTATATTTCCCTCAAGATTCAAATTATTGCAACAATGATTTCTTTCAAACACTTCACTTTACGAACCTGGTCACTCCGAATCATTGGCAGCATTCTTGTGCTGACCTTGCTATTTTGGGGTGCATGTCACTTATGGGTTCCTAAGGCTATCAAGAGTGCAGTAGAGGCTTATGGCAAAAAGATTGGTTACGAGATTGCTTACCAAGACCTCAGTATTTCCCCCTTACGACTGCGCGTTGAGCTTGATGGCTTGCGTTTAGCCGACAGAAAGCAAGGAAAGTTGCTTGAGTTTAAGAAATCAGTTGTGATGCTGAAGTGGTCTCGCCTCATGATGCGCGAGGTGGGTTTTGATGAAATTCTTTTTGATGAACCCAGTGTGCTGCTCGAGAGGCATGTTGCCAAGGGTCATACCACGCAATGGAATTGGCAAGAATTGATTGCTGCCGTTATGCATACTCTGCCCCCGGCTGATCCTGCTGCACCCAAAAAGAATATCAAAATTTCAATCGATGAATTCAAAATCTCGAATGCCTCCATAGAGATATTGGACTCCAATAAAAAATTGCACGAACAACTTAAACCCCTTTCTATCGAGTTGTTTGATATTGCAAACTACGATAAGCGGGGCGATGTAAATGGCGTGCGTGGTCAGTATGGTTTGAATCTGGGTGCGTTGCACTTTACTTTGCCGACTCTCAATAAAAAGATTTCTTTTAAGCATCTGGCTATCAAGGGTGCATTGGACAATCCTGCCCCAGATGCAATGGGAGCTCAGGTCGATTTGGAAATTGATGATGGGCGTGTTAACTCCCACTGGGATTTGAGCTCGGACAAATCCATCGTTGGCAGAGTCCAAGTGGAAAACCTTTCGATTGCGCCTTTTATCGGATTGCTTCCTGCTAATAAAGAACTGCAGACACGGGGCGGAGTCATTCAATCTGCTTTAGATATAGCTCTGAAGGGTGATGAGCTGATGGTATCTGGAAATTTGCACTTACTGGATTTAGATTTGCTTGAGCAAGGGCAAAAGCAATCACTCATCAAGTGGAAGTCGGGAGATATTAATCAATTTACTTATCAGAGCTCAAGGCGCACTGGATCTAGTCTGATTGCTGATGAATTATCTGTTAGTCAACCAGCGCTCCAGTTTGAGATTGATGAAAAAGGTTTTTCTAATTTCAGGCGTTTATTTTCTAAGTCAGCTGCTGAAGTTGCGGATGAGAAGGAGTTGCCGTCTGCATCAAAAGAAAAATCATCTTTTGTTTTAGATATCAAGAGTTTAAAGTTGCGTGAAGGCGAGGTGCAATTTACTGACTTGGCTATGAAGCCCAATTTCAAAATCAATCTTAGAAAATTCAATGCCAGTTTCGCAAATATAAATAATCTTCCTGCGCATTTGGCGGCAATCACTTTGGATGGAGTCTTGGCTGACTCTGGATCAATGCATGGTAAGGGGCAGATTGCATTTAATGACCCACGTCGCAATAATGACGTGGTACTGAATTTTAAAAATGTGCCACTCAATGCATTCAATCCCGCAGTAATGAGCTTTGCCGGCTATCAAATCGCAAGCGGTCGGATCAATTTAAATCTGCATTACAGCGCCAAGGATGGCGAACTACAGGGTAGCAATCAAATTGTTATTAAGAAGATCGTGCTGGGTGAAGAGGTTGCCAACTTCGAGGGTAAAAAATTACCATTGGGTTTAGCGATTGCCTTGCTCGAGGATTCTGATGACACCATTGATGTGACGATTAATATTGCCGGCAATGTCGATTCTCCAGAGTTCAGTGCAAGTGGCTTGGTATGGCAGGCTATTAGCAACGTGCTGACCAATGTCGCCACTGCGCCATTTAGAGCGTTAGGAGCTCTGCTGGGCATGGGTTCAAATGATGGTGTAAGTGCAGTGTTGGGTGAGGCGGTCTATTTACCCCCCGATCAGGATCGCCTGGAAAAGTTTGGCGACTTCCTAGCCAAGAAACCCAATGCCACTTTGGAGCTTTCGGGAACTTATGATCCTGATGCGGATAAAGTTGCTTTAGCTCGCGCAACGGCAGATCTCGCCATTCTTAAGGCGTCTGGCATCAATATAGCTCCCAATGATCCTATTCCCGCGCCAGACTTCTCTGACGCAAAGATGCAGTCAGGTTTGAGGTCGGCTTACGTTCAGTACGTTGGCAGAATTAAATTGGGCCAGCGTTTACTTATTCTGCCAGAGGGTGCTGCACGTAATGAGCAATTGTATGCAGAGCTCGTAGCTAGTATTCCTGTTACGGAGGAGGGCCTGAGAAACTTGGCTCAAAATCGGGCTAAGCTGGCACAAAGCTTCATGGTGAAAAGTAATCCAGCCCTAAAGGATCGAATTAGTGTGGGCGAGGTTAAGGCTGTTAGCGCAGTGAAGGAGGGTGTACCCCTCGAGGTTCAACTTAGAATCAAGTAGACTTGAGGTATGAATTTAAATACATTGCGTCCTTTAGGCATTCTTGCTTTTATTGCTACTTTTGTCCTATCTGGCTGCGGCTCAATTGAATCTGCCGCCCAGGATGATTGCACCTCGATTGGTTGGCAGATTGGTAGCAAGGGGTATCAGGACTGCTTTAAGGCCAGGGTCTATGAGCGCAAATTGGATTACTCGCTCCCGCCGGGTGATCAGCCTTCCCCATCCGTGATCTAAATTAAGGGTAAACCCTTAGATTGATTCACTTGAGCGCCGTCAAGGACTTGAGGGCAGAAATAACCCAAAATCACCCGAGATTTTGGGAATTCCCTATATAGAGCGAAATACACAGTTTTCGCGACTTCAGGCATTCTCAAAGTAAGTATTCAGCATTATTTTGATCACATAAAAATTAGCAGCAATCATTGCGACTAGAAATTAGAGACTACATACTATGAATCACCCAAAACCCTCTGGAGAGATCAAGGCTGTTGCCGTAGCAACTGCAGATGATCTAAGGGAAACCATTCGTCGCAAAAGTAAGCTCAAAGGACGTCAAGCTGACGATGTATCGCTTGCAGAGGTTCGCCAGTTGATAGGTGTTGCACCTCATCGCCGTGATTTGCTGATCGAAAATTTACATAAATTGAACGATGAATATCGTGCTTTGCACGATCGTCATTTAGTCGCCTTGGCAAAAGAGATGAATTTGCCGATGGCTGAAGTCTATGAAGTAGCTACCTTCTATCACCACTTTGAAGTAGTGCGCGGTAATGACCCTGTGGCAGATATCACTGTGCGCGTGTGTGATGGTATTGCTTGTGAATTGGCTGGCGCACAAAACTTATTGGCAAAATTACCAGCAATCTTGGGTAACCCCAATGTGAAGGTTATTGCAGCTCCCTGTGTAGGCCGATGCGAGCAAGCTCCGGTAGCGGTTGTACATCAGTACCCAGTGCTCTTTGCAACTACCGATAAAGTTGCTGCAGCAGTCAAGAATCAAATGACTGCCCAACCCATGGGAAATGACGGCGCAGATTTTGATCCCGCTGCACTGGCGGAGCAGGGTGTATCTCCTCAGGGCGAGCATCAAGCGGTATCGCCGGATTATGTGGGTTACGAGACCTATCGCGCCAAAGGTGGCTATGCTTTGGCAAAAGAAATTGCTGAGAGTAAGCGCGACGGCGAGAGCATCATCAAGATCATGGAAAGCTCAGGCCTTCGCGGTCTTGGCGGCGCAGGTTTCCCAGCAGGGCGCAAGTGGCGCATTGTGAGAGATCAAGTGGCTCCGAAGTTGATGGCAGTGAATATTGACGAAGGTGAGCCAGGAACATTCAAGGATCGCACTTACTTAGAGCGCGATCCGCATCGTTTCTTGGAGGGCTTGTTAATTGCCGCTAGCGTAGTGGGAATTGATGCTTGCTATATCTACTTGCGTGATGAATATCATGGTTGCCGTGAATTACTCGAAGTGGAATTGGCTAAGCTCAAAGCAAATCCGCCATTCAAGTTACCTTCCATTGAGTTGCGTCGTGGCGCAGGCGCCTACATTTGTGGCGAAGAATCTGCCATGATTGAAAGCATTGAAGGTAAGCGCGGCGAACCTCGTATGCGTCCTCCCTATATTGCTCAAGTTGGACTGTTTGGTCGTCCAACACTCGAGCACAACTTCGAGACTCTTTACTGGGTTCGAGATATTGTTCAACGTGGTCCAGAGTGGTTTAGTTCTTTTGGTCGGCATGATCGCAAAGGCTTGCGCAGCTACAGCGTGAGCGGTCGAGTAAAAAATCCTGGTGTGAAATTAGCCCCAGCTGGTATTACTATCCAAGAGCTTATCGATGAGTATTGTGGCGGCATGCAAGATGGCCATCAATTTTATGGATACCTACCTGGTGGCGCGTCGGGCGGTATTTTGCCGGCGACGATGAATGATATTCCGCTGGACTTTGATACTTTGCAACCTTATGGATGCTTCATTGGTTCTGCTGCAGTCATGGTGTTTGGTGACAAAGATAAAGCACGTGATATGGCCTTAAATGTGATGCATTTCTTTGAGCATGAGAGTTGTGGTCAGTGCACGCCATGTCGTGTAGGTACTAGTAAGGCTGCCAAGTTGATGCAATCGAAGTCCTGGGACCAAGAAACTCTAGAAGATTTAGCAACCGTCATGGTGGATGCGTCCATCTGTGGCCTAGGTCAGGCGGCACCAAACCCTATTCGCTGTATTGCAAAATATTTCCCTGAAGAAGTTCAATAAGGAAGTTGCTTAATAAAAGTACCTAGAAAAATCAGGGAACAACGAGATAAATATGAACGCACCAGTAAATCCTAAAGAGCTTGAACTGCAAACAGTCGAGTTCAAGTTAGACGGTCAAACCATCGTTTCTTACGAGGGCGAGACTATTCTCAAGGCCGCTAAGCGCCACGGAATTGATATTCCCCATCTTTGCTTTAAAGACGGCTATCGCCCAGACGGTAATTGCCGCGCCTGCGTTGTCGAAATTAACGGCGAACGTACTTTGGCGCCTAGTTGCTGCCGAAGCGCCACTCCAGGTATGGATGTCAAAGCCAATAGCGAGCGTGCACTGAAGAGTCAAAAGCTAGTGCTCGAGATGTTGTTATCCGATATGCCTGACGAAGGATTTAAGTGGGTGGGGGATAGCAAGGAAGAGGAGCAGCAAAACCAACATGGTGAGCTCAGTACCTGGGCTGCTCGCATGGATGTGACAGTTCGCCCTGAACTCAAAGCATTGCGCCGCGAAAAAGTAACCCAAGACATCTCTCATCCAGCAATGGCGGTAAATTTAGACGCCTGCATTCAATGTAATCGTTGTGTACGTGCTTGTCGTGAAGAGCAGGTCAACGATGTGATTGGCTACGCAATGCGTGGTGCTCATAGTGAGATCGTATTTGATCTGAATGACCCGATGGGTGACAGTACCTGCGTTGCCTGTGGTGAATGTGTTCAGGCCTGCCCAACAGGGGCATTGATGCCTAAGGGTTTAATTGGCTCGCAAACGGTCGATCGCAAAGTGGATTCAGTATGTCCTTTCTGTGGTGTAGGTTGTCAAATTACCTATAACGTTAAAGATGAAAAGATTGTTAGCGTCGAGGGCCGTGATGGTCCAGCCAACCACAATCGCTTATGCGTTAAGGGCCGCTTCGGTATGGACTATATCCATAACCCACAGCGCTTAACGAAGCCACTCATTCGTAAGGCGGGTGTTGCTAAAGATGAGGCCTTGTTGGAGGGCAAGCAAGACTGGTCCGACATCTTCCGTGAAGCTAGCTGGGAAGAAGCTTTGGAAGTTGCTGGTGGTGGCCTCAAAAAGCTTAAAGATCAATATGGCAATAAAGTGTTGGCCGGCTTTGGTTCTGCAAAGGGCAGTAACGAAGAGGCTTACTTATTCCAGAAGCTCGTGCGTACAGGCTTTGGTAGCAATAACGTTGACCATTGCACGCGCCTTTGTCATGCATCCTCTGTTGCCGCATTATTAGAGGGGGTAGGATCTGGTGCGGTTAGTAATCAGGTGAATGATGTTGAGCACTCCAGCTTGATCATGTTGATTGGATCTAATCCTACTGCTAATCATCCTGTAGCTGCGACTTGGTTTAAGAATGCTGCTAAACGGGGCGCAAAAATTGTATTGTGTGATCCTCGTAAAACAGAGATTAGTAAACATGCCTGGCGTACGATGCAGTTCAAGCCAGATACCGATGTGGCTATGCTCAATGCCATGATCTTCACGATCATTGAAGAAGGTTTAGTCGATAAGGACTTTATCGAGAACCGTTCAAATAATTTTGAAGCTCTAAAAGAAAATATCAAGGGCTATAGTCCAGAAGCGATGGCGCCACTTTGCGGCATTCCGGCAGAAACCTTGCGTGAAGTAGCGCGTGAGTTTGCTACTACTAAGTCAGCCATGATTTTGTGGGGCATGGGTGTCAGTCAGCACGTACATGGCACTGATAACGCACGCTGCTTAATTGCCTTGGTTAGTATTACCGGTCAAATTGGTAAGCCTGGCTCAGGCTTGCATCCATTGCGCGGCCAGAATAACGTGCAAGGTGCTAGTGATGCTGGCTTAATCCCAATGATGTTCCCGAACTATCAACGTGTTGATAATCCAGAGACGCATGCTTGGTTTGAGAAGTTCTGGGATACCCCATTAGATAAAAAGCCTGGTTACACCGTGGTGGAGATCATGCATAAGATCACTGCGCCGGATAGTGATCCAGATAAGATTCGCGGTATGTATGTCGAAGGTGAAAATCCAGCGATGAGCGACCCTGATTTGAATCACGCCCGTCATGCGTTGGCTGCATTGGATTTATTGGTTGTGCAGGACATCTTCATGACTGAGACTGCGCTCCTAGCGGATGTTGTATTACCAGCTAGTGCGTGGCCAGAGAAAGTTGGTACTGCAAGCAATACTGACCGCATGGTGCAAATGGGCAAGAAGGCGATTAATCCTCCTGGCGATGCTAAGCCTGATCTGTGGATCATTCAGCAAATTGCGAAACGCATGGGCTTGAACTGGAACTATCAAGGTCCAGATGATGGTGTGGCAGCGGTCTATGACGAAATGCGTCAAGCAATGCATGCAGCCATCAACGGTATTACTTGGGATAGATTAGAAAAAGAATCTAGCGTGACCTACCCATGTTTATCGGCTGAGGACCCAGGTAGGCCAATTGTGTTCAATGACAAGTTTGATACCAAAGATGGCAGAGTGAAGTTAGTGCCAGCCGATATCATTCCTGCAAATGAGCGTCCCGATTCTGAGTATCCGTTTGTATTAATTACTGGTCGTCAGCTAGAGCATTGGCACACCGGCAGTATGACTCGCCGCGCAACCGTATTGGATGCAATTGAGCCAATGGCTACAGTGTCCATGAATGGCGAAGATATGACTCAGTTAGGTGTTTCTGCTGGCGATGTCATCACTGTTCAATCACGTCGTGGCGAAGTAGGTATCCATGTCCGCAGAGATGACGGCACTCCACGTGGTGTGATCTTCATTCCGTTTGCTTACTATGAAGCTGCAGCTAACTTAATCACCAACTCAGCCTTAGATCCTTTTGGCAAGATTCCGGAATTTAAGTACTGCGCCGTTAAGCTTGCTAAAGGCGGTCAGGCAGCTGCAGTAATGGGCTACGGCACTAATGATCCTAAGAGGCAGAAAGCCACATCGGTTTCGTAAAAGATAGCGCCTCAACCAAACCCCACCCTTAAGGTGGGGTTTTTATTTGCTAGTCTCCATCATGCTGAAATAACTCAATGTTGGATAGTCTATTTAACTTTCACTTATAAGTGGTTTTCAAGGTCAAGATAATGGGGAAACAGTTGTGCGGGGTTGTTGTTGTGAGGATTAATGATGATCTATATCGTCAGGCCAGGTTAAGCGGCAAGAGAAATTCTCGCTCAGCCGATGAGCAAATTAATTTCTGGGCAAAGTTAGGTAAGGCTTGTATAGATAATCCAGAATTGCCAACCACCTTTGTGGCCGAGTGTTTGGCGTCTCTTAGTGAGGCTAAAAGTAAGAGATTTATACCTTTTGTCCCTCGAGCGACTGATTAATTGGATAAAAAATACCAAGAATCCTATTGCCCTTTAGAATTAACCCTCCATGGCCAGTTCAAAACCCCAAACCCCACCATCTGACACTAAACCAGAATTACCCGTCCTCATCATTGGGGCGGGCTTAGCAGGCTTAACCGTTGCGCTGCATATGGCTGAAACCCAGCCAGTGATTGTGATGGCCAAGCGAGGTCTGGGCGAGGCTGCAACTGCTTGGGCCCAGGGTGGCATTGTTGGGGTGGTTGATAAAGAGCATGACAGCGTGGATTCTCATGTAGCTGATACTTTAGATGCGGGTGCAGGCCTTGTAGTCGAATCTACTGCGCGCTATATCGCAGAAGAGAGTGCTGAGGCCATTCGTTGGTTAGTTGAGCAGGGCGTTCCTTTTACTCCCGATGAAACCGGCCCGATGGGCTTACATCTCACGCGTGAGGGTGGCCATAGTCAACGTCGGATTGCGCACGTGGCTGATGCAACCGGCAAAGCCATTCATGAAGTGCTTTTAGATAAAGCCCGGGCGCATAAAAATATTCAGCTACTAGAGCATTGGATTGCTTTAGATCTCATTACTAATCGTCATTTAGATACCAAGACCCAGCGAACCAAACCGAATCGTTGCTACGGTGTTTATGCGCTTGATATTAAAAATAATCGAGTAGAAACCATTGAGGCCAAATCAGTTGTATTGGCTACCGGTGGCGTTGGCAAGGTCTATAAATACACCAGCAACCCAGATACCGCTACGGGTGATGGTATTGCTATGGCCTGGAGAGCAGGCTGCCGTGTGGGTAACATGGAATTTATTCAATTTCATCCAACCTGCTTGTATCACCCTAGCGATAGAACATTCTTAATTACTGAGGCAATGCGTGGTGAGGGCGGTTTACTCAAGTTGCCTAATGGCACTCGTTTTATGTCGGAGCATGATGAGCGCAATGAGTTGGCTCCACGTGATATTGTTGCGAGAGCAATCGACTTTGAGATGAAGAAGCATGGTCTTGATTATGTGCATCTCGACGCAACCCACTTGGGTGAAGAATTTATTAAAGAGCATTTCCCAATGATCTATGCACGTTGCATGAGCTTGGGTCTCGATATCACTAAAGAGCCTATTCCCGTGGTCCCTGCAGCGCATTACACCTGTGGTGGCGTAGTGACGGATCTGAAGGGAAGGACAGATTTACCAGGACTGTATGCCGTGGGTGAAGCAACCTATACGGGTCTACATGGCGCTAACCGCTTAGCAAGCAACTCTTTACTTGAGTGTATTGTTATTGGTAAAGCCGCCGCTGAAGATATTTCTGCATTAAAAACACCAGTAATGCCAAAGCTCCCGCTCTGGGATGAGAGTCAAGTGGAAGATGCGGATGAGCAAGTGGTCATTGCCCATAACTGGGATGAGCTACGTTCATTGATGTGGAACTATGTAGGCATTGTGAGAACCAATCGACGTTTGGAGCGAGCACTACATCGAATTAAGCTCTTGCGATACGAGGTTCAGGAGTATTACGCTAACTTCAAAGTAACGCGCGACTTAATTGAGTTGCGCAATTTGCTGGAATGCGCGGAGTTAATAGTGAGGTCAGCCTTGATGCGTAGAGAAAGTAGGGGACTTCATTACAGCCGAGATTACCCGGGCACTTGGGCAGTTTCTTATCCGACTATTCTGACGCCTCAGGCTGAGGGAAATTCTGAGGGCGCTGAAACTTAAAGCAAGCGCTTAGGCGTAGATTCTCATTGAGAAATCCACTGCCTGAATATCTTTAGTGAGCTTACCTAAAGAGATGCGGTCGACACCAGTAGCAGCAATAACCCGCATTTGATCTAAGTTAATGCCACCAGATGCCTCAAGTAGGGCACGGCTATTGGTAAATGCTACAGCTTCTTTCATTTGCTCTGGAGTGAAGTTGTCAATCAAGATGCTCTTTGCACCAGCATCTAAAGCTTCTTTCAATTCAGCAAAGTTCTCTACTTCTACCTGAATATCCACCCCAGAATTAAATGCTTGAGCAGCTTTAATGGCGGCAGCAACACCACCAGCTGCGGCAATGTGATTCTCTTTGATGAGGATGCCGTGCCATAAAGCGAGGCGTTGGTTTTGGCCGCCGCCTACAAGAACCGCGTATTTCTGAGCACGACGCAATCCGGGAATGGTTTTGCGGGTGTCCAATACTGCACAGCCCTTGGGATTGGGGCTAACGCCTGCAATCGCATCCACATGTTGGCGTGCAATACTGGCTGTCCATGAGAGGGTTTGCAAGAAGTTAATACAGGGACGTTCAGCAGAGAGTAGGGCGCGAGAGTTCGCCTCAATATCGCAAACCTTGGTATCGGGCTTCATCAAGTCACCCTCCAGGTAGTGCCAAGTCACTTTTGCTGAAGGATCCAATTTCTTGAGAGTGCCTTCAAACCAATCTACCCCACACAGGACAGCCTCTTGACGTACGATCAGTTGTGCATGAACTGGCTTGCTGGGAACTAACATGGCAGTCCAGTCACCTGTGCCAATATCCTCCATCAATGCATCATGAATATTGCGTTGACGTGCTTGCTCTAAAGTTTCGTTGTAATCAAACATATTTTCTTTTTATTAAGCTGCGCCAATGTTCTTGACAAAGCCATGCTGCGCTTTAGCCAGAAGATCGGGATGATTTTTGGTGAAGTCGAGCATGCGCTCAATACATCCTAGCGCCTCCACGCGAATAGGCTCGTCGATGAAGATTTCGCCAGAGGCATTCTCGAGACAGTTTAGGATTCCCTGCAAGCCATTCATGGCCATCCAAGGGCAGTGGGCGCAGCTCTTGCAAGTTGCGCTGTTGCCAGCAGTAGGGGCCTCAATCAATACTTTATTGGGCGCCAATTGGCGCATGCGATGCAGTATGCCTTTATCTGTTGCGACAATATATTCGGTGGCAGATCCGTCAACCACAGCTTTAATCATTGCTGATGTGGAGCCAACTACATCGGCTAAATCTACTACCGCATGCGGTGATTCTGGGTGAACCAAAATCATGGCATTAGGATGTGCCGCCTTGAGCATCTCAAGTTCAACAGCTTTAAATTCATCATGAACGATGCAAGCGCCATTCCACAGCAACATATCAGCACCAGTTTGCTCTTGAATATATCGACCTAAGTGACGATCAGGTGCCCACAGAATTTTTTTACCCTCCACCTTGAGTTGGTGGACGATAGCCAGGGCACAGGAGCTAGTCACCATCCAATCGGCCTGTGCCTTAACCGCAGCGCTAGTGTTTGCATAAACAACGACCGTACGATCGGGGTGTAATGCTCTAAATGCAGCAAAGTCAGCAGCATCACAGCCCAAATCTAAGGAGCAGGTTGCCTCTAGATCGGGCATGAAGACGCTTTTCTCGGGGCTGAGAATCTTTGCAGACTCACCCATAAAGCGCACTCCCGCAACAATTAAATTCTTGGCGGGGTGATTTTTCCCAAAGCGTGCCATCTCCAAAGAGTCGGCAACAAAGCCCCCGGTCTCAAGAGCTAAGTCTTGAATGTCACCATCAACATAGTAGTGAGCAACAAGTGCAGCATCTTTCTCTATTAGCAACTGCTTAATGCGAGCAACCACAGCAGCCTTTTCAGCTCCATGTAATGGAGGTGGGGTTTTGGCCCAGGCTTGGGCGGTACAGGTAGCCCCCTCAGCATTCTGCTGGGGGTAGTCAAAGGCGATGGGTGTTGAGGTCATGCGCAATTTTAGCCTCCTTAACCATGGAATTAATTGACTTGATGGTTGCAAAAGTTGTAGCTACAATGTAGCTACAATATAACTGCATTTAGAGTAAAAAAATAGATAAGGAATGCATATGGCTGCTAACGCGGTGGTGCGAGCTCGGATAGATGAGGATATTAAGAATGAGGCGAGTCTTGTGCTGGAGGCAATGGGGTTAAAGGTATCCGATGCCTTGAGGATGATGTTGACAAGGATAGCGGTTGAAAAGTCACTCCCATTTGAGCCCTTAGTCCCGAATGCAAGGACTATAGCGGCCATGAGAGAGGCGAGGGAGCGGCAGCTAATGTCATTTGGATCGGCAAAAGAATTGTTAAAGGATTTGAATGAGGAGGATTGAGTGAACCACTCAATTTAAAAAAGACTACAAGCGAGAAACAAGAGGTAGATACAGATCTCAATTGACATCTGAATTGGTCGAAGTTATTGATCTCTTAATTGCTGATGTGGAATTGCCGGCACGATATTTTGATCATGCCCTAATTGGGCGGTGGAAAGATCTTCGAGATTGCCACATCAAGCCCGACTTGCTACTCATATATGCGAAGTCTGACCCAGAAATACTCATACTTGCAAGGCTGGGCTCACATAGTGAGTTAAGTTTGTGGTTATGCTGAGGGCACCCATTAGAATGAGTTATGTCATTTTTTACAATTCAATCCGTCTTCTTGTTCTATAGCGCCGTCAGTATTTAAGGTGAGGTTAGTCGCCTTTTTTAAGACTTTGTCTTGAGCGCGGATGGAGTCATGAATGATCATGAGCCAATTATAGGCATGATTTATGCGCAATCAATATGCGCATAAATTATGTGGGCATTGCAATCAGCTTCTCAGAAGGGAAGTTTCGCCTCCGGCTTAGCAGCCAACAGTACCGCCTTAAATTCTGCCTGTATGCGCTTAATCGCCTCTTCACTATCAGCCTCAAAGCGCATTACCACTACTGGAGTTGTATTAGATGGTCTAGCTAAACCAAAGCCATCGGAATATTCCACGCGGACGCCATCAATGGTGTTGATGGATTCAGAAGTGGGGAATTTGGCATTAGCCTTGATAGTTTCGAGTAAGGCGAATGGCTCACCTTCAGCACAAGCCAGTTGTAACTCTGGAGTGCAGATCGCATTCGGTAAGTTGTTGAGGGTGTCGCTCGGATTCTTCTCTTTGCTGAGGATCTCTAACAAGCGAGCACCTGTATACAGGCCATCATCAAATCCAAACCAACGGTCCTTAAAGAAGATATGGCCACTCATCTCGCCAGCAAGTGGGGCGCCAGTTTCCTTTAACTTCGCTTTGACTAAAGAGTGGCCGGTTTTCCACATGATGGGTTCGCCGCCATGTTCTTTTACATAGGTCGCTAGATTGCGAGTGCACTTCACATCGTAAATAATTTGACCACCTGGATTGCGGGAGAGAACATCTTTTGCAAACAGCATCATTTGGCGGTCTGGGAAAATTACTTGACCATCTTTAGTCACCACGCCTAAGCGATCAGCATCACCATCAAAGGCAAGGCCTAATTCATTATCGGTAGTTTGCAGGTTCTTGATGAGGTCTTGTAAGTTCTCAATATGGGCTGGATCTGGATGGTGGTTCGGAAAATGACCATCGACTTCGCAGAATAACTCTTGTACTTCACAACCTAAAGCCCTAAATAACTTACCCGCAAATGCACCGCCAACACCATTGCCGCAATCTACGGCAATCTTCATTGGGCGAGCAAGCTTCACATCGCCCACGATGTACTTTATGTACATTGGGAAAATATCAAAGGTGCTGCGACTTCCTTGGCCGGTAGCAAATATCCCAGCTTCAATACGTTTACGCAGATCCTGAATCTGCTCACCATAAATAGCAGATGTACCCAAAACCATTTTGAAGCCATTGTAGTTTGGGGGATTGTGACTACCGGTAATCATGATGCCGGACTTTGGCATCTTGCCATCAATGGTGTGATTAGCGGCAAAGTACACCATGGGTGTAGCCACCATGCCTAGATCAATCACATTGATGCCGGTAGAAAGCAGGCCTTCTGTTAACGCTTCAATCAAGCTGGGGCCAGACAGGCGGCCATCACGACCGATAACGATATCGGTCTCACCAAGCTCACGCATTTCAGTACCAAAGGCTTGACCAATCAGTTTGGCGATCGAAGGATCTAAAGTCTCATCAATAATGCCGCGGATGTCATAAGCTTTAAAAATTGAAGGGGATAGTTGCACGGTTAATCCAGTATTGAATAATTATTCTGCGTTGTTAATTTCGTTACCAGTCATTGGGACGGCCATCATTTCGCCACCATGTAGGTGAATATCGAAGCGTTCTAGTTTTTGACTTAGCGAGAGTGAATTCGACCTCAAATTGCATGAGTCATTATTGTCAGACTGTGCCACCTTATTGACTTTACTTGCCATAACTAGAAATCCCAAGGAATATGAATTACTGCTTTACGAATTTAATAGATTGATGCGAGCAGCAGTGACAGCATCAATATCTGCGCTGGCAGCAATATCATTTTGATGGCTTGCGAGGGCTTTCTCAATGGGCTTAGCAAGAACCTTGCCATACTCAACACCTGGCTGATCAAAGCTATTGATATTCCAGAGCGCACCTAGAGTAGCTGTACGGTTCTCATATAAAGAGAGGAGTGCGCCAAGGTAAAAGGCATTGAGCTTAGGTAGCAATAAGAGATTGCTTGGGCGCTTACCGGGATAAACATCATTTGGATTGCTAGCAGTTTTGCCATTCGCTAATGCTTGCGCTTGTGCCAAGCAGTTAGAAAGCAGAATGCGGTGATGGGCTAAAGCCTCAGGTCGATCGCTCATCGGCTCACGCACGGCAATGAAATCAATCGGAATGATCTCCGTACCCTGGTGAAAGAGTTGGAAGTAGGAGTGCTGTGCGTTACTACCGGCGCTACCGAATACCACTGGTGAAGAGTGTTTGACAGGCTTGCCATCACGATCCACGCTCTTGCCATTGCTCTCCATATCAAGCTGTTGCAACCACTTCGGAAACCAATCTAGGGCATCGGCATAGGGAATGGCGGCATAAGCTTTGATGTCATGTTTCTCCTGCTGATAGAGCAAGGTGAGTGCCATGATGACGGGCAGATTCTCTTCTAGGGGCGCATTCTTAAAATGCAGATCCATGGCTTCAGCGCCGGCCAAGAATTGCTTGAATGTCTCAAAGCCATATTGCAAAGCAATCGGTAGACCTACGGCCGACCAAACAGAGTAGCGACCTCCAACCCAATCCCAGAAAGGGAAAATATTTTCTTCTTCAACGCCAAATTCTTTGGCGGCCGGAATGTTAGCTGTTACGGCATATAGGGCGTGCGCAATTTGACCCTTAGTGCAACCACTCTCATGGAGCCAGGCAAGTACAGCCTTAGCATTCATAGTGGTTTCAAGAGTTGTGAAAGACTTAGAAACAATAATGACGCGAGTGCTATGTGGGTGAGCGCGCGCCAAAATCCGGGCTAGCTCAGCTGTATCAATATTGGCCAAGAAATGCATGCGCATGCCACGACTTTCAATGCCGGGTACATGAGCTAAGGCTTCGATTGCTAGGCGTGGACCAAAGTCTGATCCGCCAATGCCGATATGAATAACGTCTGTTACGCCAACCCATTTATTGCAAAGCGCTTCAATCCGATGCCAAACTCCAGAAACCGCTGGCATCACATCAAGGCCATTAATCAGTACCGGGGTTTTGGTGAGATTGCGCAGTGCCGAGTGGAGGGCGGGGCGATCTTCACTATTGTTGATGTGCTTACCCGCAAACAGATCTTGAATAAATTGCTCTAACTTACTTTGGCGAGCGGAAGCAAACAGATTCTTCCAGGCTGCTTTATCAACGCCTTGATAGGCGGTATCGAGCACGATATCGAGAGCGGAATGAAGGTTTTGGGGTGCTGAATTGGCTTGCAAAGTCATTGTTAGATTTTATCAATAAGGACATCAAAATCCCTGCAAAACACTGAAAATGTTACGATTTCAGCAATATATGGGCTTAGCTTACGCAAAAGTCATTACAAAATTGAGACATATCTGAAATAGGGTCAGGAAAACCAAAATGGAGCAGGTGGATTGTGTAGTGGTTGGTGCTGGCGTAGTTGGGCTGGCCGTTGCTCGTGAGATGGCCTTGCAGGGCAGGGAAACTATCCTGCTTGAGCGTGAAGATTCTTTTGGAATGATTAGCAGTGCCCGTAATAGTGAGGTGATTCATGCGGGGATTTATTACCCCAAAGATTCCCTCAAGGCAAAGCTCTGTGTGGAAGGCAATCGACTCCTATATGAATACTGTCGCAGTCATCAGGTAAGCACTCATGCCTATGGAAAGCTCATTGTTGCGGCTGATGTTAGTCAGCTAGATGATCTTCAGGCTATTTTGTACAAGGCGCAAAGTAATCAGGTCCCGGACATCAAAATGATCTCAGGGGCGCAGGCTAAAGCACTTGAGCCGCAGCTACAGTGTGAGGCTGCAGTACTCTCTAGCTCTACGGGCGTAGTGGATAGTCACGGATTAATGTTGTCATTGCTGGGTGGATTTGAGGATGCGGGCGGCATGGTTGCCTATCAGTCACCGCTCTTGAGCGCCAAGCCGATTGGTGATCAGGCGGAAGGTGGTTTTGAACTCACCATTGGCGGTGCTGATGGCATGACAATTCAGACAAAATTACTCATTAATTGCGCCGGCCTCAGTGCCCCAGCGCTAGCCCAAAAAATTGAAGGTCTGTCGAAAGATAAAATACCAAAGGCTTATTTCGCCAAAGGTAATTACTTTTCCTTATCCGGAAAATCCCCATTCAGTCATTTGATTTATCCCATTCCCGAGCCTGGTGGTTTGGGTGTGCACCTCACTCTAGATATGGGTGGGCAGGCAAAGTTTGGCCCAGATGTGGAGTGGCTGGATATTGATGGGGAAAGTCAGATTAACTACACGGTCGACCCGAAGCGAGGGGAGGGCTTTTATGCTGCAGTAAGGCAGTATTGGCCGGGCCTTAAGGATGGGGCCTTGCAGGCAGATTATTCTGGTGTCAGAGCCAAAATTGTTCCCCCAGATGCCCCAGCGGGAGACTTTTGCTTTGAGGGACCCCAGCAGCATCAGCTTCAGGGCTTATTCAATCTATATGGTTTTGAGTCCCCCGGCCTTACCTCTTGCTTGGCAATTGCCCAGCATTTGGAAGTGCAAATCAAAAGTTCTCTATAATCTAGGTCTCAATTCGCAAAGGAAGAGTGGCAGAGCGGTTGAATGCACCAGTCTTGAAAACTGGCGAGGATGAAAGTCCTCCGTGAGTTCGAATCTCACCTCTTCCGCCA
>CANFOT010000009.1 GCA_947448625.1 Burkholderiaceae bacterium
GTCCAATGGAGTCCTTGAGGTGATATTCGATTTTCGGGCCATAAAAAGCGCCCTCGCCTGGCAATTCTTCCCATTCTTGGCCTGAAGCAGTTAAAGCGCCGCGCAAAGCTGCCTCCGCCTTATCCCAAATAGCATCATCACCAACACGCTTAGCTGGGCGTAATGCCAACTTGACTGCAACCTCAGTAAAGCCAAAATCTTGATAAACCTCACGTACCGCCTTATCAAATGACGCTACTTCAGACTGAATTTGATCTTCGGTACAGAAAATATGACCATCATCTTGCGTGAAGCCACGTACGCGCATCAAACCGTGCAATGCACCCGATGGTTCATTGCGATGACATTGGCCGAACTCACCGTAACGCAATGGCAACTCACGATAGCTATGCAAACCAGAATTAAAGATTTGGACGTGACCTGGACAGTTCATCGGCTTTAATGCGTAAGCACGATTCTCAGACTCCGTCGTAAACATATTCTCTTTGTAGTTATCCCAGTGACCAGACTTTTCCCAGAGACCGCGATCCAGAATTTGTGGCGCCTTTACTTCCTGGTAACCCTCACGTTGATAAACGCGGCGCATGTACTGCTCAACCTCCTGCCAAATGGACCAGCCTTTTGGATGCCAGAAAATTAAACCAGGTGCCTCAGGTTGAAAGTGAAACAAGTCCAAGAACTTACCGAGGCGACGGTGATCACGCTTCTCAGCCTCCTCCAACATATGTAAATGTGCATCTTGGTCCTCTTTTTTCAACCAAGCCGTACCGTAGATCCGCTGCAGCATCTCATTCTTACTATCACCACGCCAGTAAGCTCCAGCAACACTCAGAAGCTTAAAGACCTTGAGTTTTCCAGTCGATGGCACATGTGGCCCACGGCATAAGTCGGTAAATTTGCCTTCAGCATACAAAGAAACATCCTCGCCTTGCGGGATGCTAGAAATAATTTCCGCTTTGTAATTCTCGCCTTGATCTTTGAAAAACTTTACCGCGTCATCGCGAGCCAGCACTGTGCGAATAACAGGCTCATCCTTCTTGGCGAGCTCAGCCATTTTCTTTTCAATGGCGACCAAATCTTCAGGCGTAAATGCGCGGTGAAATGAGAAATCGTAATAAAAACCGTTTTCGATCACAGGGCCAATAGTGACCTGCGCCTCCGGGAAGAGCTCCTTGACAGCATAGGCCAGCAAGTGAGCGGTAGAGTGACGCACAATCTCTAGGGCTTCCGGGCTTTTATCTGTGATGATGGCCAATTGACTATCTTTATCGATTACAAAGCTGGCATCAACCATCTTGCCGTCGACAATGCCGCCGAGAGCAGCCTTGGCAAGACCGCTACCAATGGTCTGGGCAACATCAAGAACGCGTACGGGAGCGTCAAACTCACGTTTAGATCCATCTGGCAGAGTAACTACAAGCATGACCACTCCATCTTATTAAGATTCAGCCGATTGACTGATTTACTACATAACATCCACCAAAAAGAAAGCGCGGAAGCTTTTGGGCAACCGCGCACTTTTGGGTCTTTATTCGTTGGTAGGCTCGATTGGACTCGAACCAACGACCCCCACCATGTCAAGGTGGTGCTCTAACCAGCTGAGCTACGAGCCTATATAAGCCATAGAGTTTATCACCGGCGGCGCACTTGGGTCACCCCTTTGACTTCTTCCAAGCTATTTTGGATGAGCCGTAAGGCTTCCGAGTCTTTAATTTCAACCGTTAATAGTATTTGAGCAAGGCCGCGTTTAGCGGATTTACGCAGATCAATGACGTGAATACCCTGCCTGGTCAATACCTCGAAAAGCTCCCGCATGAGTTCAGGGCGATCTAGGCCGGTTACCGCCAGATCAGCAGGAAATACCCGCTTTGTCTCGCTTGCAGCCACACTTTCCGTAGAAGACCCATTCCAAGCAGTCTGAATAACGCGCTCAGGGGCTCGCTCCAAAAGGCCCCTAAAGGTCTTGCACGAGCGCCTATGAATAGACACTCCGCGACCTTGAGTTACAAAACCAGCAATGGCGTCTGGAGGTACCGGTCTGCAACAACGAGCGAGCTGAGTAAGAAGCGAATCTACCCCGACCACCAAAACATCACCTGCTTGACCCTGCCTCCGGGCACTTTGCTTGAGAATAATTTCTGGGGTTGGCACAGGAACCTTAGCTTCTGACTTTTGCTCAACCTTGACGTCAACAGACTTTACTCCCGTCTCTTCATCATCCACAGCATTAAACCAAGTGCGCACACGAGTACGGGCACGTTGCGAACGCAAGTAATTACGATTAGGGCTAATCCAGTCACGGGAGGGTCCACCATGTTTCACTGCAATGATTTCTACGGTCTGGCCGTTCCGCAGCGGCGTATCCAAAGGCACCATGGCTCCGTCAACGCGAGCACCGCGACAACGATGACCAAGGTCGGTATGCACTGCATAGGCAAAGTCAATGGGCGATGAGCCCTTCTCCAGCGAAATCACCTTTCCGAGTGGAGTGAGTACATAGATATGATCATCAATCTCATGATGTTTAAGTTGCTCCCAAGCATCCTCCTTCCATGAGATCAGCTGTCTTGCCCAAGCAATTTGACGCTCATATGCCACTGCAGCACTATGTGTACCAGTTTGATGACTTGAGTTTGGATCGCTAGGCTTGTTTTTTGGGGGTGTTGCAGCACCAATATAAGCACCTTCTTTATAGCGCCAGTGCGCAGCCAATCCATACTCAGCCTGCTGATGCATTTCATTGGTGCGCACCTGGATCTCGAATGCCGTGCCATGCTCATCCATCACCACAGTATGCAAAGATTGATAACCATTGGGTTTTGGCCGCGCAATGTAGTCATCGAATTCACGTGGCACTGGCTGCCAAACGTTATGCACTATTCCCAAAATGGCGTAACAGGATTTGACATCCTCAACCAGCACCCTAAACGCTCTAACGTCATAGAGATTGGCAAAGTCTAATGACTTGCCCTGCATTTTTTTCCAAATGCTATAGATGTGCTTTGGACGACCCTGAATCTCGCCTTGGATGTGGGCAACACTCAACTCTTCCTTCAGCCTTCTAACGATCAGATCAATAAAAGATTCACGCTCAATGCGTTTACCATCCAACATCTTGGCAATATCGCGGTAGATCACCGGGGACAGCACTCGAAACGCTAGGTCCTCCATCTCCCATTTCATTTGCCAGATGCCGAGGCGATTTGCGAGCGATGCGTCAATATTGAGAATTTCTTGCGCCCAAGCTTTTGGCATCTCCATCTTCTCTTGAGTAATCCAACGCAGAGTTTGCAAGCGAGAAGCAAGATAAATGAGGACGACGCGTAAATCATCACCAAAAGCGAGCAACATTTTTCTGAGCATTTCTTCTTGTCCAGAAATACTCAGGCCACCATCATTGCGCACCAGCTTGGCTTGAGCCTGCCTTAGGCCGCGGTATCCGATTAGGAGTTTGGCTGACTCATCACCAATGAGCTTGGTCAGCGCTTCTTTACCATGGGTGCGAGCAATATTACTTGCAGCCGTTAACGTAGCTTCATCCAAGTGAAGCTGTCTCAGAATACTGAGAACGCCTGCAGCATGATTTTCAGAGGGCTCACCATACCAGCCATCAACAATTTTGATCTTCTCAGATGCATTACCAGCGCTTGACATGGTCGACCGAAATTCCTAACTAAAAAATTCTTTTGCTAACGCAACTTGCTCTGACTTTACAAAAGCAGGCGCATGTCCCACTCCTGGAATTTCAATGCTGCGAATGTAAGGATTAACCTTGCACATCTCGGCTACGGTTTTAGCTGAAAGTAAATCCGATTCGCCACCACGAACAATCAGCATTGGAATATGGATTTGCTTGAAGGCGTGCCACATCGCCATCTCTCCTGCCTTTGCCATAATTGGATTGACCGATGCAAACGGTACAGAAATATCAGGGTCGTAGTGCATTACCCAAAGACCATCTTTTTGCACTAGCATCGGGCCGTTATAAATTTCCCACTCTTCTAGCGTGTGGCTACCAAAAGATGTGCAGATTTCATTTAAGCGCCGCAAAGCATCTGCGCGATTCCTATAGCCAAAAGGCTCTCCGACATAAGAACCTAAGCGTTTGATAGCCTCCGGCTCAATCCGTGGGCCCACATCATTAATCAGCATACGACGAATTGGGCTATTCGGCATCGAGGCATAAACCATGCCAATCAGGCCACCCATAGAGGTTCCAAACCAATCCACTTGCGCCACATCTAAATGCTTAACTAGGCTCACCATATCCGCAACATATTGAGGGACAGCATAGAGCATTGGATTCTTCAGACGATCGGAGTCACCCCGTCCGACTACATCAGGACAGACAACGTAATAATCATTACTCATGGCCTCTGCTAGAGTTTTAAAATCACTACCCCTGCGGGTCAAGCCATGAACGCAAATTAATACCTTCGCATTGCTGGGATTTCCCCAGGCGTGATACGCCATTCGATGAGGGCCATCTGGGCTGGCGCAAGCGACATAAAAACTATCCCCATGGTGAATTACCTGAGATGCATTTACCTTGTCATTTAATTGCTCGTCATGGGTATGCTCATCGATGCCGCCAACTTCTTCAGGCTGCAATGTCACATGATCAATGCCATGCCTCTCAAGCAACATCACATTGATTTTCGCCATAATCTCTGGCCAGTCAGCAATGCGTTCAATTTCGATATGACCAATCAATGCTGGAAAACTGGGCGTCATCTCCCAAACATGAAGATCATGCACCGCTAACACTCCCGGAACATTCTTGAGATCACTGCCAACCGCTAAATAGTCAATATGTAGTGGCACACCTTCCATCAGGAAGTGATATGACTCATGAAGAATAGAAATCGTTGACTTCAGAATGAGGAGCGATACCAGAATTGAAAGAATCGCATCAATTGGCATCCAGCCCGTCAACTGGATCACAACACCTGCAATCAAGGCCGCAACAGAGCCTAATAGATCGCCCATCACATGAACTAATGCGGCACGTGTATTAACGCTCTTCTTGTCACGCGATAACACCCAAGCCACAACAATGTTCATCACCAGCCCAATGGCTGCAACCACCGTAACAGTTAAACCATCCACTTTGTGTGGATCGTAGAAGCGACTGATCGCCTCCACCATAATCCAAACTACTAGCGCCAACATCGCAATACTATTCACAAAAGCAGCTAAAGCCTCAGCCCTTCCAAACCCAAAAGAATGTTTGGGTGATGGTGGACGACGAGAAATGATTTGCGCTAACAATGCCAGTCCAAGCGCCGCAGCATCAGTGACCATATGACCTGCATCAGAAATCAACGCCAATGAATTAGCAAAATAAGCAGCTGCACCCTCAACACCAGAAAAACCCAGAGTGAGCACCAGCGCGATCAGCAATAGATTTTGATTGGATACTTCTTTGCTATGCGAGTGTTTAGCATCGCCCTGCTTATGTGCGTGCAGTGAATGATCTGTGGCACTCATAAAGGTTTCCCTAAAAAAGAAATGGGGTCATTAAGACCCCATTATTTCATTAACTAATGACGGACCTCAGAAACCCGCAGTATCAACAGGGGCACCCGTTTTAGAAATCACTTCCTCCTTGCTAACACCAGGAGCCAGCTCTACCAACTTGAGGCCCTTAGGCGTAATATCCAGTACGCAAAGGTCGGTAATGATGCGACTGATGACGCCTACACCCGTTAAGGGCAAAGTGCACTTCGGAAGAATCTTGATCTCTTCTGTGCCGTCTTTTTTCTTAGCCACATGCTCCATCAATACGACTACATGCTTTACACCAGCGACCAGGTCCATGGCGCCGCCCATGCCTTTAACCATCTTTCCAGGGATCATCCAGTTAGCCAAGTCACCGTGCTCGCTCACCTGCATTGCACCCAAAATTGCAATATTGATTTTTCCACCACGAATCATTCCAAAGGAATCCGCAGAAGAAAAGATTGATGAACCTGGCAAAGTAGTAATGGTTTGCTTGCCTGCATTAATTAAGTCAGCATCAATCGTTTGTTCAGTCGGAAATGGGCCAATACCCAATAAGCCATTCTCAGATTGGAGCCATACTTCCATTCCCTCGGGAACATGATTGGCCACTAGGGTTGGCATACCAATACCCAAGTTGACGTAATAACCATCCTTCAGTTCTTTAGCAGCACGTGCTGCCATTTCATCTCTATTCCAAGGCATGTTGATTTTCCTAAATATTCTGTCAGTAAGTTGCGCTAATTAAGCCGCCGATAAAGTGCGTTGCTCAATACGCTTTTCAGGTGTGGTGTTGAGCACCAAGCGGTGCACATAAATACCCGGCGTATGGATCTGATCTGGATCTAATTCACCGTTCTCCACAATTTCCTCTACTTCAGCAACAGTGATCTTGCCAGCCATCGCCACTACTGGATTGAAATTACGTGCTGTGTAGCGATAAACCAAATTGCCTGACTTATCAGCCTTCCATGCCTTCACTAGGGAGATGTCAGAAACGATCGCGCGCTCCATGATGTAACGCTCACCGTCGAATTCTTTCTCTTCTTTACCTTCAGCCACTAAAGTGCCCACACCTGTTTTAGTGTAGAAAGCAGGAATACCGCAACCGCCGGCACGCAACTTTTCCGCCAAGGTTCCTTGTGGAGTAAATTCCAACTCCAGTTCGCCAGCTAAAAATTGACGCTCAAATTCTTTGTTCTCACCAACATAAGAGGCAACCATTTTCTTGACTTGTCTTGAGTTCAAAAGCAAACCCAAACCAAAGCCATCTACCCCAGCGTTGTTGGCAATTGCCGTCAAATTTTGTGCGCCCAAGTCTTTCACCGCCTGAATCAGCGCTTCAGGAATGCCGCACAGACCAAAACCGCCAACAGCAAGCTTTTGGCCATCCTTCAAAATATCCCGCAAGGCATCTACAGCCGATGGGTAAGTTTTATTCATAAATTCGTCCTAATATTGCCAAAAAGGGTAAAAAAGTAATCATAACGCTTTAGGCCCTCAAGCCGACTAGCAAAGGACATCAACCTGGTTTTTCTGGCTTAGAACTAAACTATGGAGGTAATTTAAGACCAGATAAATGGCAAAAATACTCAAAATCGCTTTAGCGCCCTATTTACCAGCAATGTCGGAGAGATGAAATGACTGCCCAGGAATTACTTGAACAGTTTGGACCTAGAGAATCCATGGACTATGACCTGGTCATAGTGGGTGGGGGCCCAGCTGGATTATCTGCAGCCATCAAGGCAAAACAGCTAGCCAACGCCTCGGGCAAGGATCTGAGCGTCTGCGTGCTCGAAAAGGGCTCAGAAATCGGTGCACACATCCTCTCTGGTGCCGTCATGGATCCCAAGGCGCTCACAGAACTATTCCCCAACTGGAAAGAATTGGGCGCCCCACTCGATACTGAAGTCACTCAAGACCAGTTTTTATTTCTGACAAAAGATAGCTCATTCCAAGTTCCCAATTGGATGTTGCCCCACTGCTTTAAGAATGAAGGCAACTATATTGTGAGCTTAGCCAATGTAACTCGGTGGCTCGGCCAACAGGCGGAAAATCTTGGCGTAGAAATTTTCCCCGGCTTTCCCGCTGCAGAAATTTTGTATAACGAACAGGGTGCCGTATGCGGTATTGTGACCGGCGCGATGGGCCTGGACAAAGAAGGTCAGCCGACGGATCAATTTCAACTTGGCATGGAATTGCGCGCTAAGTACACCCTATTCGCCGAAGGTTCACGAGGACATTTAGGCAAACAGCTGATTGCGAAGTTTGCACTCGATCAAGATGCTGACCCACAAAGCTACGGTATTGGCATTAAAGAATTATGGGAAGTAGAACCGTCCAAGAGCAAGCCTGGTCTGGTTGTTCATACTGCTGGCTGGCCATTAGAGAGCGACACCTATGGCGGCTCATTCCTTTACCACCTAGGTGATAACAAGGTTGCCGTTGGATTGGTGGTGGGACTTTCTTATCAGAACCCCTACCTCTCACCTTTTGAAGAATTCCAACGTTATAAATTGCATCCAAAGATCCGTGAAACCTTCCAAGGTGGTAAACGCCTTGCCTATGGTGCTAGAGCCCTTACAGCTGGCGGCTTAAATAGCTTACCTAAAACTGTATTCCCAGGTGGCGCACTAATTGGTTGCGATGCCGGCTTCTTAAATGCTTCACGCATCAAAGGAAGTCACGCGGCCATCAAGACTGGCATGCTTGCTGCTGAAGCGGCAGTTGCGGCACTTGCGGAGAATCGCTCTTCCGATATATTGTCAGCCTATCCAAGCGCCTTCAAAAATAGCTGGCTACATACCGAACTTAGTCAAGCGCGCAACTTCAAACCATGGATGTCTAAGGGGCTTTATCTAGGCACCATCATGGTTGGTCTAGAGCAAAAGCTCTTAGGTGGCAATATGCCATGGACCATTCATCTCAAACATGCAGATCATGAATGCCTGGAGCCAGCAGCGAAGCATCAGCCCATTGATTATCCAAAACCAGATGGCAAGCTTACCTTTGACCGCCTTTCCTCCGTATTTATCTCCAACACCAATCATGCTGAGAACCAACCAATCCACCTCACACTGAAAGACGCTTCAATACCAGTCAATCTGAACCTCAAAACCTATGCAGGTCCAGAGCAGCGTTACTGCCCTGCTGGCGTTTATGAATACATAGAAAAAGATGGTCAAGCTCAATTGCAAATTAATTCTCAAAACTGCGTGCATTGCAAGACTTGTGACATCAAAGATCCAAGTCAAAACATTGTTTGGATTACCCCTGAAGGTGGCGGCGGCCCTAACTACGGGTCAATGTAAAGAATGGCGCTTGAATTATCTAGCTGGGTAGCGGCGAGGACGCAGTTTTCCAATCGCCATTCCCGCTAGACCGCAAGCTAAGGCTGACATTACAAAAACATTGCGCGGCTGAGTTGCATCCCACAACCAGCCAGCAACCAAGCCACCAAGCGTTCCGCCTAGACCATAAGAAACTGTTGCCATTAACGCCTGCCCTCGTGCCTGTAATGGCCCAGTGAACCAGCGTTGCAATAACTTAGTGGCCGCACTGTGGTGCGCACCAAAAGTGCCAGCATGCATGAGCTGAGCCACAATTAGCACCCAGGTCACTGGAAAAAAAGCAATCAAAATAAATCGAAACACGCCAATACCAAAAGCGATTTGCAAAACTACTTCGGCATCAAGGCGACTCAGGATTTTGCTCTGGAAATAAAAGAAGATGACTTCAGCAGCAACACCTAGAGCCCAGAACAAACCAATCTGGAGTTTGTCGTAGCCTAGATCCGCTAAGTAAAGCGAATAAAACACATACAAAGCTGCATGTGCAAAGATCATAAAAAATCCGGATAGCAAAAACCAGCGTACATCAGGATTAAATAAAACAATCAGAAGCTCGCCTTTGACCATCTTGCGACGTTCCATCTTGGGCTCATGCAAGCGAAAGGTAACCAATGCCAAGAAGGTCAAAATTACTGCGCCCACTATGGGGTATAACTCAATTCCTTTTCGCTGAAATAACTCTCCAGCAAATAAGACCATAGCGATAAAACCAATCGAGCCCCATAAACGCAAACGACCATAACGCTTATCAAATGAATTATCTTTAAATAAAGCATGCACAGTAGCCGACTCACCCAATGGCATCAGGCTACTAAGAATCGTATGCAGCACAAACATCCAAATGAAGAATGCAATATAGCTTTGCAGAAAAAAGATGTCTAAGAAAGTGACTGCTGCTAAGCAAGCGCAGAAGCGAATGATGCGGATACGATCAGACAAGTAGTCAGATAACCAGCCCCAGGAGAATGGCCCAACAATCCGAGTAATTTGCAACATCGACATCAAGACGGCAATCTCAATAACGCTAAAGCCGCGATCGAGAAAAAAGAGGCTGGCGTATGGAGACACCAAGCCAACGTAAGCAAAATATAAAAAGAAAAAGGACCCGAAGGCCCAACGCACGGAAGGTGTCATTTTCTTTTTCTGAACTTTTTTAAATTAATCTGTGGCAGAGCCAGGACGTGCGGCTGGTATCGGTGGAACGGCATGTTTGACATCGCCACACTGAGCGCGATGACGTAAAGCATGATCAATCAGCACCAAGGCGAGCATGGCTTCAGCAATTGGCGTAGCCCGAATACCCACGCAAGGGTCATGACGACCTTTAGTTTGAACAGTAATTGGCTTGCCATCCAAATCAATCGATTCTTTGGGGCTCAGGATGCTAGAGGTTGGTTTGATTGCAATGGATACGCGCAAATCTTGACCTGTACTGATGCCACCTAAGGTACCACCAGCATTATTAGTGGCAAAGCCATCTGGATGAAGTTCGTCCCCATGCTCGCTACCGCGTTGCGCTACCGACTTAAAGCCAGCCCCTATCTCAACACCCTTAACAGCATTGATACCCATCATGGCATGGGCAATATCTGCATCCAACTTATCAAATAAAGGCTCGCCCAAACCAATGGGAACATTTCGCGCCCGCACTTCAATCTTTGCTCCACAAGAATCCCCTGCTTTACGCAGCGCATCCATATAAGCTTCGAGTTGAGGAACAATCTCAGTATTTGCAGCAAAGAAAGGGTTGCTCTCAATGAGCGCCGCATCTTTAAACGGAATTTCAATTTCACCAAGTTGACTCATATAACCGTAAAACTCGGTGCCATATTGTTCTTTGAGCCACTTCTTTGCAATCGCTGCTGCAGCAACTACAGGCGCAGTTAATCGCGCCGAAGATCGGCCGCCGCCACGGGGGTCGCGCAAACCATATTTGTAGTGATAAGCGTAGTCAGCATGCCCAGGCCTAAAAGTTTGCAGGATATTGCCGTAATCTTGACTGCGTTGATCGGTGTTACGAATCAGTAAACCAATTGGCGCGCCTGTAGTTTTACCCTCGTAAACACCAGACAGAATTTCAACTTTATCCGCCTCTTGACGCTGAGTCACATGACGTGAAGTTCCCGGCTTGCGGCGATCTAAATCAATCTGCAAATCCGCCTCACACAAGGACATCCCCGGAGGACAGCCATCAACAACGGCGCCAATCGCGGGACCATGGGATTCACCAAAAGTGGTGACAGTAAAGAGAAGGCCTAATGTATTTCCTGACATAACGACATTATGTCATTTGTCAGAGCTATCAGGCTAGGCTGCTCAGGGAGATGCCTTTTCAGCCTCTTCCGGCCAGTCGCGGATATAAGCCTTGAGCATGGTGTTTTCGAAGTCCTGAGCCTCGACAACCGATTTAGCGACGTCATAGAAAGAAATCACGCCCATCAACATCTTTTGATCAATTACCGGCAAATATCGGGCGTGGTCTACAAGCATCATTCGACGCACTTCATCAATCTCGGTTTCCATACTGCAAGTTAAGGGCTTGCCGTTCATAACGCTTTGGACCTTCAGGTCATCCAATTTGCCATGGTGCTTGGCCAAAGCCGCAATCACTTCGCGGAATGTCAGAATGCCAACCAGCTTGTCATATTCCATCACTACCAATGAGCCAATATCGTGCTCACTCATGACCAAGACTGCAGTTTGTAAGGCTGTTTCTGGGGCCACTGTAAATAGTGTGCTGCCCTTTACGCGCAATATGTCACAAACCTTCATTTGGCCTCCAGTAATAAGTTCTTATTAAGATAATATATTCTCAAGCCCCTACCTAATCAAGAGTCAAATGAGATATTTCAGTAACGAATAACCCTAACGACCCCGCTGCGGATACTGGGGAGATTGGCAACCAAGACAGCGCCTGCCAAAGTGATCCACCAAGTGAGGTAAATCCAAATGAGCGCCAAAGGGAAGATAGCAAAAGCGCCATAGACAGTCTTGTAAAAACCCACGTTTGTCAGAAATAATCCGAAGCCAAACTTCATTAACTCAAAAGTCATGGCCGCAAAAAATGCCCCACTCAGGGCATCGCCCCACTGAATTTGGGCATAAGGAAGCATTTTGTAGGCCACTGAAAATACCGACACGGCCAAAAGGACAGGTACCACTGCTGCAATGAATCCCAAGCCAAAGCTTAGGGTATCCGTCCAACCCTCCGCAGCACTAAATAAGAGACCGCTCAAGTAGGTACCGACACCAAGCAGGATTGGGCCCAATATCGTCGCTGCAGAATAGATCGCCACCTTCTTTAAGATGGGTCGTTTTTTTGTCACTCGAAAGATTTGATTAAAGGCGCTCTCGATCACCGCCATAGTCATGATGGTTGTAATGACCAGACCGAATAAACCAAGCAAGGTTAGGCCTTTAGCCTGCGATGAAAATTGATCCAAATAATTAAACACCTGCTGATTTAAGCCCCCAGGCATATAGGTATCGAGCAACCAAGCCTGAAAAGCGTACTTAATCCGCACCACGCTAGGCAAGTATCCAATCAGAATCGAGGCAACCGTCAGCATGGGAACTAAAGCAAGCGTAGTGGTGAAAGCCAGGCTGGCAGCCACTTGCTTCAAATTCTGACCACGATTGCGCTCCCAGATCTCTTTTCCAAGAGAGAGCCATAATTGGGGATTCTGAATGAGGCGCATCGCACATATCATAAGAGATAAGATAAGAATATGAGCCAATCTGACATTTTAGTTTTGTACTACTCGCGCCATGGCGCAACCCGAGACTTGGCTCGCCTGATTGCCGAGGGTATTGAAAGCATTCCAGGGGTCAATGCCAGGTTGCGCACCGTCCCCGCCATCTCCACAGTTTGCGAATCCACCGAGGTCGCCGTTCCAACAGATGGCGCCCCTTATGTTGAGTATGCGGACCTAAAGGAATGCATCGGTCTAGCCCTAGGATCCCCAACCCGCTTTGGAAACATGGCCGCCCCCATGAAGTACTTTTGGGACGGCAGCGCCTCGGAGTGGATGAATGGGACTCTTGTAGGCAAGCCAGCCTGCGTCTTTACCAGCACAGGCAGCCTGCATGGCGGGCAAGAAAGCACCCTACTAACCATGATGATTCCTCTGCTACACCACGGCATGATGCTCTTGGGAATTCCATATGGCGAATCCGACCTCATGAGTACCTCAACAGGCGGGAGCCCCTACGGCGTCACCCACCTTGCTCATGCCGATGGCAGAGCGCCGATCAGTTCTGAAGAGCAACGTTTAGCAATTGCCCAAGGTAAGCGCCTAGCGCTCACGGCACTCAAACTTCATCAAGGGTAATTTATGCTTAAAGACTGGCTCTCAAAAAATCCATTTCAACTGATCGCAACTGCAGCTTTTGTCGACCTTTTCATACTGTGCGTTTCTTGGGAATGGTTTCTCTCTCCGCTAAGACCGGGCGGATCTTGGCTCATCCTGAAAGCCGTCCCCCTCTTATTTGCGATCCCAGGACTATGGAAAGGCAAGGTCTACACGATGCAGTGGGCATCGATGCTCATTCTGCTCTACATCACCGAAGGCTTGGTTCGTATCTTAGAAACCGGTGCCAATTTTTGGCTAGCTATCCTGGAAACCGCACTAGGAGTACTTGCTTTCGCTTGCCTTCTGATCTTCTTGAAGCCCATTAAGGCACGGGCTAAAGCAGCCAAAAAAGAGCGTATTGCAGCAGGAATAGAAGGTTAAAGGTCAAAAATCTGCTTTTTGACTGATTTTTGTCCATTTCTTTAAAAATATTGCCAATTCCTGTCATCTCAGCCACTTTTCCATGCGTTGTATGCTCATGGAGGTGGCAAATATGTCAACAAGACTCAAACGTTGGGCCCGCGCAATTCAACAGATCGACTTGTCCAAAAGGACGCCTGAGATCGCTATTGGCTACTTAGATAGCAAATACCGCGATATTGCTTGGCGCTATATCCGCATCCTAGGCTTCGAACGCACTATTAGCTTCATGGCCAGCAATAACTTTCATCCAGAGTAATTGGCCCTAATTGATAAAAACCCCAGAAGAGTCAAATTTCTGGGGTTTTTTAACTCAAGGCTTAGGCAATAGTAGCAATCAATTGCCTCTGGCTCTCAAGGTCTCTTCAAGCTGATTAATCTTGTTTTGCATTGCCGCCATTTTTGCGTTCAGCGCACCCACATTTAAGAAGCTTTCATCTGCAACCTCTGCTTTGAGGTTATTCCCCCAACCTAGCCAAGATGAGTCATAGACCTTCACCTTCTTAAAACCAAGATTTTTTAAGACTGTAGCCGTTTCTGAAGCACGCACTCCACTTTGGCAGTAAACAACCGTCTCTTGATTTGGGTCTAGGCGTGAATAGAGTTTTTTCAAATCTGACTGGCTTTTAAGGGTCATCCCCGAATTATCAGAAACCTGCTTCTTGCTGAGTTTGATGGAAGCGGCGGGATCTTGCCAGTTCTCCTCGAAGGGAATGTTGATGGCATTGGGAATATGACCACCTCGAATTGCCCGAACATCTTTACCAGAGAACTCGTCGGGAGTACGAGCGTCAATAATTTGAACTGACTTGGACTGAGCCAGCTTCAACATTTCCTCATTACTAACCACCAGCTGAGGCTGAGGCACCAGTACGACAGAAACAGCAGGTACAGTAGCCCGCTCTTTTTGAATCGGCAAGCCAGCAGATTTCCAGGCATCAATTCCATCGTGATAGATTTGGGCCTGCTTACCGCCAAAATAATTGATCGTATAAAGCCCGAAGTAGGCATAGGGATTTCCGCGTGAGCCATACACCACAATATCTTGATTAACGTTGAGTCCAGCCTGATCAAAGATTGCCTGGATCTTTGCAGTGCTAATGTAGTCCTCTTTATTTGCATCCCTCAAAATGTTGCCAGCATCACCGATATTGATTGCACCAGGAATATGTCCCTCTAGATAGCTTTTTTCATCGCGCACATCCCAAATAATTGCGCCTCGTGCTAGCGCCTGCTGCACCTGATCCGTCTGAATAATGGCATCATTTTTTTGTGCGACAGCCCAAAAACTGATGAGCAATAAGCTTGTTGAAAGGAAGTATTTCATGAGGCGATACATAGAGGCACTTTCTAATCTAAGTTGGGGTGAATCTTAAATATTAACTCGATGCTCTTGCTTGCAATGAAATACCCAAAAAGCAAGCAAAAGAAAGGCTAAGATGGCGCAAGAGCCTGAAAACAAAAAAGCGTAGCTTGGGCTAAAAGACTCATAAAGCCACCCAAATATCAAGGAGGCAGGTAATAACATCAACCCCGAAGTGAGGTTGAACCATCCAAAAGCTGTTCCTGCCATGCCCTTTGGAGCAAGGTCCGCCACGAGCGCCTTTTCTACACCCTCGGTAGCTGCTTTGAATAAACCATAAATACCGAATAGGGCACAGAGCATCCAGATTGAGATTCCAGAGAAACTCATTGCTATGTAGAAGAATGCAAAGGCACACCACGCTATCAAAATAAAATTCTTACGACTAAATCGATCGGATAGTGCCGATAAAGGGGTTCCAAACAAGGTTGTAATTAAAGAGATGGCCGCCCACAGCAATGGAATTTGTTCCTGAGGGACACCAAGCTCTCTCGCCCTTAATAATAAAAACATATCAGATGAGTTTGCTAAAGCAAAAATCCCGGCAACCAAAATATAGCGCTTAAATTGTGGCGGGAGACCTTCTAGCGACCAGGAAAAAGCTTGAGCTAGCACGGGCTCCTTAGGGGGCTCTCTTAGACAAAGAGCGAGGCTGACGGCAACAATGCCGGGCACAATCGCCCACAAAAAGATATCCCTTAAGGGCACATGCATTGATAACAAAAATGCAGCCATTAATGGCCCAAAGACAGCGCCAGCATTATCCATCGAGCGATGCAGACCAAACGTAATACCACGCTGGTTGGGCTCAACACTCTCTGCCAATAATGCATCGCGCGGAGAGCTTCTTAATCCTTTACCAAGCCGATCAGTAAAGCGAATACATAAAACCCACGCCCAAGAATTTGCAATTGCAATTAAGGGTCTACCAACCCCCGCCAGAAAGTACCCGATAACAATCCAAGGTTTTGTCTTTTGAGTACGATCAACAATCACGCCAGAAACCAATTTAAAGATGCTCGAGGTAGCCTCAGCAATCCCTTCAATGAGACCGAGTGCCTTGGGTCCCGCCATCAACACCGCAGAAAGATACAGCGGCATCAGCGGGTATAGCATTTCACTTGCAGCATCATTCACAAAGCTAATCAGCCCAATTAACCAAACCGTTTTTGGGAGGGAAAATAAAGTTTTGAACATACTGAATCAATGTAACACCAAATTAAAGTCGGCATAACTGTCACAATCACTTGAAACTACCCCTAATAAAACGTAGGATCAGAAGCTAGGCAATAGCCAATTGCACGATTTGAAAAACAAGCACCCTCATTACAGGAATACATCATGAGTCAGAAGAAATTAGTTAAACAATTATTGAAAAAACTCGACAAGCTGGAGAGTGAAAGAGAGAAGTTGATCGATAAGCTAGCCAAAGCCCTAGACAAGCTGGAGAAAAAGGCTCCAGCTAAAAAAGTTGTGGCGAAGAAGGTAGTAGCTAAAAAAGCCCCTGCTAAAAAGGCGCCATTAAAAAAGGTTGCCGCAAAAAAAGCAGTCACCAAGAAGGTGCCAGCTAAAAAAGCCCCAGCCAAGAAAGTAGCCGCAAAAAAAGTAAGCCCAACAACTGCTCAGTAAATAATTGAGCGCACCTTAGGACTGCCCGTGAGTAAATCCGCAATTCCCGAACATACTTACGAGGCAGACTTACGCCTACTCCAAATTGAATTAGTCAAACTACAGCGGCACATTATTCAAAGCGGCAAACGGATCCTAGTGATTTTGGAGGGCCGTGATACTGCCGGTAAGGATGGCTCAATTAAAAGCATTACTGAACATTTAAGCCCCAGAGATAGCAGAGTTGTTGCTCTGAACAAGCCCTCCCCTCGAGAGGAGGGCGAATGGTACTTCCAGCGATATGTTGCAGAACTACCCACTGCCGGTGAATTCGTATTATTTAACCGCAGTTGGTATAACCGGGCTGGCGTAGAGAAGGTCATGAGTTTTTGTACTGATGCGCAATACACCCAGTTCATGAATACAGTAAATGATTTTGAATCTTTGCTTGTTGGATCTGATATTCAACTCATTAAGTATTACCTAGACATCTCTAAAGAGGAGCAAGCCAATCGGCTGAAGGATCGAGCTACGGATCCCTTAAAGCAATGGAAAATTAGTCCAATTGACCAAAAGGCACAGAAGATGTGGAATATGTACTCCAAGGCTAGAAATGACATGCTCAAAAAAACTAGCTCAGAGGATGCGCCATGGACCGTAATTAATGCGAATGATAAGAAGCTCGCACACCTTAATCTCATTGCAGATTTATTGGCACGGGTCTCTTACCCCAA
This sequence comes from Burkholderiaceae bacterium, assembly GCA_947448625.1. Classification (GTDB taxonomy): domain Bacteria; phylum Pseudomonadota; class Gammaproteobacteria; order Burkholderiales; family Burkholderiaceae; genus Polynucleobacter. The sequence continues at coordinate 17,330 of CANFOT010000009.1, forward strand.
CAAGAATAAGAAAATCCTCAAGATTGACCCTAGGATTGTTTTAACTTGGCCAGCAAACTCAAAGAAGCTACCCAAGTTATACCAATAGTTCTATCAAGAAAAAAATAATTCCACTTCATTCATGAGATCTTGGGGGATCTCCTCAGGAATGTAATGGCCAGACGGAACACTTTTCCCAGAGACGGTCTTCGCCACCCTCTTCCAATCCTCGATTGGTGAGAAGCATTTGGCAACCAGGCCATGCTCCCCCCAAAGGACTCTCATAGGCATCGTTAGCATCCTGCCAGCATCCCTATCAGCTCGGTCATGAATTAAATCAATTGACGCTGCTGCGCGATAGTCCTCGCACATCGCATGCATGGACTCTGGATTACTTGCACCAGCAAGGTACTCACCCCAAGAAAGTGAATCAAAAATTCCAGTACCGGCATGTCTGCCCATGTGATTTCTAAGCCAAAATTCTGGATTAGCGCCAATGAGGGTTTCTGGGACTGGATGGGGCTGGATTAAGAAAAACCAATGCCAATAGCCTTTGGCAAATTCCATCGTGGTGTTCTCATACATAGAGAGTGTCGGAGAAATATCTAACACCATTAAACGCTCTACGCTTTCAGGAAAGTCCATCGCCAAGCGATGTGATACCCGACCACCGCGATCATGGCCCAATAAAAAGAATTTTTGGTATCCAAGAGCTTGCATCACAGCATGCTGATCAGCAGCCATAGATCTTTTTGAATAGGTCGAATGATCTGATGCACCTGCTGGCTTTGAGGAGGCACCATAACCACGAAGATCAGTCACGACAACAGAAAATCGGTTTGCCAATTCAGGAGCTATATGTCTCCATATAGCCTTAGTTTGCGGGAATCCGTGGAGCAACAGCAAGGCGGGACCGGAGCCCGCCGTCTGGCAAGCAATTTCAATGGGCCCATCTGCTGAAGGGACTGTCACGATGGAATCTTTAAAGCCTTCAATTAGGTACGTCATCATCCGCTCCAATAAAAAAGAGCCTCTATAGAGGCTCCTTCATTCTAACAATCTATTGCCAACTACCTAGCCGCCATTGCCTCAATTTGCGCAACCGTAACATAGCCCTTATTCTGCTCATCAATCCTGGAAAAATGATCGTAGATCCTAGGCATGCAATCCTTTGCTTCATTCAGGGTGAGCTTGCCATCACGATTGATGTCGCATTTAGCAAACCGCTCCTGGATTTCCTTATTTCGAGATATGTCATCAGCACATGCCGGAACTGCTGCAAAAATGCATGACGCTAGGCAAATAAGACTCATGTTGACAAGAGTTGGTTTCATTGGAAATATTATTTAGATGCAGTAGCTCTTGGATCGGCAGAAGTTTCCATGGCAACTCTCACCACCTTCTTGGCCATTGCAACAAATGACTCCACTGACCCGCCACCAGTTCGGAAAGATTCACCCTGAATTGTTACCAAGCCCTCCCCAATCACTTCCTTGGTTTGGCTATCAGTGATCTTGCTCTCAACCAACATCGCCGGAGTTTTGGAGTTCACGCCACCAGCATAAGCCGCCGCATTCATTGCCAAGCCAATTGGCGTGAAATTCCATGGCTGCAAGCTATCAGCTGAGCTCTCCGCACCTGTAATGCCAACAGAAAAACGGGCTACGCCTGGGCCTGGCTGATTTACGATTTTGATATTACCGCGACTATTAACAGCATTCACCATGGAGTCTTGCAATGCTATCTGGGCTTGATTAATCACCTCAGGAGAAATCTCCTTCGTAGCATTCTGATTCAGATAAATCGGATCCAAAATAACGGCCGTGTAGGAACCCGGATTAACTCCTGCTTTTCGATATCTCCAAATACGGGTATCCGCTTCAGAACTAGCCATTGGAACAAGTACCGAATAATTAGGTAAGAATCCAGACTTAGGCATTGGCTGACTGGCCAATTTGGGAGTATTGCTACAAGCAGCCAATAAAGTTGCTACAGAGATTGTTGCAACTAAAACGCCTAATTTATTCATTTTTCAAGTCCAGTGAGTGTTTATCTTGGCATTAGCCCTTAGGCTAGCACTCATAGATCATACGCCTCATTTCAGACTAAATTGAATGACGAGTTATGGAGATGGGCAAGGCATCAAACTGCCAGATTTTTGGTGTAGTTGTGGCTTGCACTCTACTGGGGCACCAACCGCTTTTGTTGTTACTACCCCATTGCCTTCGTTTACTTGAATCATCGAAGGCTGCGGTATTTTTGGCGTACTTACATTTAGGGCCGAAATAGATTTATAGAATTCCTTATCGGTGCCGGGACAAGGGAGCAATGCACCTGTTTTGGCATTCACAACGGGCTTACATTGGGGGTCGGCTTGAAGTCTGGCCTCGAGCTTGTCAGCAGTACATGCGCACAACAGATATGCGATGAAAAACAGTGTCGAGAAGCGAAAGAACAAGGCGACCTATCTCAGTGATCTAGAATTTTAGAAAGAAATTCTTTGGCTCTCGGGGATCTTGCTTCAGGGTTAGCAAAGAACTCATCTTTACTGCAGTCCTCAATAATTTTCCCCTGGTCCATGAAAATCACGCGGTGACTTACCTTGCGGGCAAATCCCATCTCATGGGTAACGCAGCACATTGTCATGCCCTCATTAGCCAACTTCACCATGACATCTAGCACCTCACCAACCATTTCAGGGTCAAGGGCCGAGGTTGGCTCATCAAATAACATCACAATCGGATCCATACTCAAGGCACGTGCAATTGCAACACGCTGTTGCTGCCCTCCTGATAACTGGCCAGGGAACTTATCTTTTTGTGCCATCAAGCCAACACGCTCTAAATATTTCAGTCCATGTGTCTTAGCCTCATCAGGAGACCTTCCCAAAACTTTCATTTGAGCCAAAGTGAGATTTTCCGTAACACTGAGATGGGGGAAAAGTTCAAAATGTTGAAATACCATTCCCACTCGCGAGCGGAGTTTAGGCAAATTGGTTTTTGGGTCATGTAAAGCAATCCCATCAACCGTAATCTCACCCGCCTGAAAAGGCTCTAAGGCATTAATCGTTTTAATCAGGGTAGATTTACCGGAACCAGAAGGTCCACAAATGACCACCACCTCACCCTTTTGAATTGATGTGGAGCAATCAGTAAGAACCTGAAACGATCCGTACCACTTTGAGACATTTTGAAGTTCAATCATGATCTAGGTAATCTATTCTGTAATGGTTCAACGAATAATAGCAACGCGAGCTTGAATCCTACGCACCACCTTGGAGAGGGAAAAGCAAATCACAAAGTATGTAGCTGCAGCCAAGATATACGTTTCCATTGGACGACCATAATTTTTTCCAGCAATCTCAAAACCTTTTAGCAGGTCATAGGCGCCGATGGCATAAACCAATGAGGTGTCTTGAAACAAGACAATCGTCTGAGTCATAAATACAGGAATCATATTTCTGAAGGCCTGGGGCAACACCACCAGTCGCATATTTTGACCATAAGTCATGCCCAAAGCCTCCCCTGCATAAGCCTGACCTTTGGGAACGGACTGGATGCCCGCGCGAACAATCTCGGAAAAAAAGGCAGCCTCAAAAGCAATAAAAGTAATTGTTGCTGACAGATCTGCGCCAATAGGCTTACCAATCAGCATTGGAATCAGTAAAAAGAACCAGAGAATCACCATCACCAATGGAATCGAGCGCATGGTGTTCACATAAAAGATGGCTGGATACATTAATGCGGGACGACCAGACAGCCTCATTAAAGCAAGAAATGTCCCAAATAAAATACCACCCACTGTGGCCAATACAGTCAACTGAACACTAAATACCAAACCCTTAAGGATGTAGTTGGTAAATAAGCCCCAATTATAAAAACTCAGATCTAAGCTCAACATATCATTCACCTTAATAACATCTAGTGAGCCAAGCTTGCATCATTCGATGCAATAAAACCTGGAATGCGGGTCCGCTTTTCAATTTGAGCCATAACGCGATTGACTGCAAAGGCGGAGAGTGCATATAAGAAAGTGACCGCCAGGTAAATCTCTACACCTTTAGAGGTTTCTTCCTGCGCCTGCATTGCAAATAGGGTCAACTCCGGTACGGATACTGCAAATGCTACCGAAGAGTTTTTGATGAGATTCATGCTCTCTGAGGTGAGAGGTGGAATCACAATCCGCAACGCCATTGGCAAGATCACATAACGGTAACTTTGAATGGTGGTGAGTCCCAGAGCTGTTGCAGCAGCAGTTTGGCCACTAGGGAGCGCCTGAATACCGGCCCTTACCTGCTCCGCAATTCGCGCAGAAGTAAAGAATCCCAGAGCAATACTCACCAACCAGTAGGAGGGCAAGGACTTTAAAGGCAATACAAATGAGGGGATAACGTGATAGCAAAGAAATACCTGAACCAAGATGGGGATGTTTCTAAATAACTCCACCCAGGAAGTTGAAATTCGGATTAACCATCGATTAAGACTATTGGTATTGGGTAGCGTACGAAGAGTACCCATCACCGCCCCTAGAATTAAGGCAATTGTCAAACCGAGTCCCGCAACGGCAAGCGTCCAACCCCAAGCTTTCATCAACCAATCGAGATAGCTTGGGTCGCTGTTTTGAGCTAAACCAAAAAGTGCGGAGAAGCAGTGATCTACCACTTCCCCGTCTAAGGTGTTCTTACAAAAAACACCTAAATCTAAAGACATATAGTTGACTCGTAATAATTAGATTTGTTGGCTTACTTTTTTGCGTAATCTTCTGCAGGCTTGTCATTCAAGTTAGCCCATGCATTTTTAGTGCCAGGAGATAGCTCAAGACCTACAACAATATTTTTCGGTGGAATTGGCTTCAAGAACCACTTATCCCATAACTTAGGCATATTGCCATTAGCGACAATCTTGGCAATTGCTGCATTCACGGCAGCCTTAAATTCAGGATCATTCTTTGGGACCATGATGGCGATAGGCTCAGTAGCAAGAACCTCTCCAACAATCTTGTAGTCTTTTGGATTCTTAGAGTTAGCGATATTACCCGCCAAGATTGAGCCATCCATAACAAAAGCATCGGCGCGGCCCGACTCCAGCAACAGGAAACTATCAGCATGGTCCTTGCCAAATACTTCATCAAAATTAACGCCGTTGGCTTTTTCATGTTTGCGCAATAACTGCACTGATGTTGTACCAGTAGTAGTTGCCACTTTTTTGCCCGCCAATTGAGAAATCGAAGTGATTCCAGAATTTGCTTTCACAGCAATGCGCACTTCCTCAACGTAGAGGGTGTTAGCAAAACCAACATCTTTAGCGCGTGCAGCGTTATTAGTTGTGGTGCCGCACTCGATATCTACCGTGCCATTTTGAACCAATGGAACACGATTTTGTGAGGTAACGGGCTGATAGTTAATTCGCAGAGTACTCAGACCAAGCTTGTCTTTAACATCGGCCAAAATCATGCGGCAAATCTCGACATGGTATCCATCAAAACGGCTGTCACCTGTGGTGTATGACATTGGAATCGATGACTCTCGAACGCCCATTGTCACTGTACCGCTAGACTTAATCTTATCCAGCGTCTGGCTTGCACCATGGGCATTTACGACGCCCAATAACAAGGTTGCGGCGATGAAACAGCTGGAGCTGAGTTTTTTGCTTTTCACGAATATCCCCTATTGTTTATTTACATCAAAAATATAATTACTAGTATATATATAGATAAACACTAAATAACAACGATAGCCCGAAATGCAGCCTCATTAATAGGCATTAGCTAGTAAATATTGATAACGGGGGAAATTGGCCTGCCCAGCACGATTCGAACGTGCGACCTACGCCTTAGAAGGGCGTTGCTCTATCCAGCTGAGCTATAGGCAGTAAGTACTGGGACTGAAATACGTAAAACTAAAGAGATGGTGGTCGGAGTACAAGGATTCGAACCTTGGACCCCCTGCTCCCAAAGCAGGTGCGCTACCAGGCTGCGCTACACTCCGACGGAATCGATATTCTACACCGATATGGTCTCAGAGGGCAAATCCTGTAACATTCAGTGCATGAGCGCCTCATTTTTAAGCAAATTTAGCAAGCAGATCAAAGGGATTATTGCCCTCGCTTTTCTGCTTACTAGCTTATTGGGTACTCACTGGATTGGTTTTGCCCATGGCATTTCCCACTCCGGAATCAACCCACAAAACATTGAACTGAGTTGCGTAGATCAAGTCCCAACAGTCGGACATGGTTCTGCCCACTGCCATCTCTTAGATGCACTCACCCTGGCTGGATTTATTGCTTCCGCCCCCTCCTCCTTTGCGGTGCAAATACCCTTTGGAGCTCTCAAGCCTGCTATCGACCAGTCTGCTCCCGCCTGTATTCAGGTGGCACTCTACCAATCAAGAGCGCCCCCTAGCTTCACTCTATAAATCCCTATTCCGCCAAGCTCGTGCCTGGCCTACCGATTTATTAAATGCCTCAATCCTACCGAGTGCATTTTTCAGAATGAAAGCTTCACTATGCAGCATCCCCATTATTTTTCAAGCAAGCAAAAACTCAGTTTTATTTTGATTTCAGGACTAATGAGTTCAGCGACGATTGCCCAATCTCAAAACGCAAGCCTGGAAATCACTGCAACAGGATCACAAGAGGCTACTCAAAGTATTTTGACGCCAACAAAAGTACTTCAGGGTGACGAGCTACTCAATAAACTGGGTAGCACCCTAGGTGCCACCTTGGCAAATGAATTGGGTGTATCTGCCACTGGTTATAGCGCAGGGTCCTCCCGCCCAGTCATTCGAGGTTTAGAGGGTTCTCGAGTCCAGATTTTGCAAAATGGTTTATCTGTAGGTGATGTATCTAATATCTCGCAAGATCACGCTGTTGGTAACAATATGCAAAACGCCCATCAAGTGGAAATTCTTCGCGGTGCAGCTGCCCTACTTTATGGTTCAGGTTCAAGTGGTGGGCTTGTTAATGTGGTTAATGATCGCATCCTAACCAATCTCCCTGATAGGCCAACAGGCGCTGTCAATACGAGTTACGAAACCGTGAACAATGGCAGGGCTGGAGCGGCAGAAGTTGATGGCGCCATTGGCTCTGTTGCGGTGCATGTGGATACTGCAATTAATAATGCTAATAATTACCGCATACCAGGAAACTCAACGCAGCCCCAAGGGGAGCCAGCCGGTGGATGGACAGTGCCCCCGGGCGGCAATGGTGGTGCCAATTACAATGGCAAGCTACCCAACTCTTTTAGCAATCAAAATAATTTAGGGTTTGGGGCCTCCCATATTGGGGAGTCAGGATACACGGGAGTTTCTGTAGAGCGCTTAAATAATAACTACGGCATCCCTACACCCGAAGGCGGGTCTATTAACCAATCGCAAAACCGCTACGACTTACAACACCAAACACGCGATCCATTTTCGGGATTCTCATCCTTTAAATTGAGTGCAGCCAACTCCAACTACAACCATACAGAATTTAATAATGCGGGAGTAGCAGCATCGCAATGGAAAAACATTGCTAATGAGGCTCGCCTTGAATTAGCTCACAATGCTATCGCCGGATGGAAAGGCACTTTCGGCGCCCAAGCTTCCGCAGCCTCGCTCAATGCTACTGAAGTGGGCACGGGTAGTTATGCGATTGTTCCGCCAACGAAAACCAACTCCAATGCCTTGTTTTGGATTGAGGAAGGGAAATGGAATTCTCTGCAGGGAAGCCTAGGTCTTCGCTACAACAATGTTGCCCAGAATCCGAACTTAGGCACGACTTTAGATCCCCAACCCACTATTGATCCCGTCGGAACTACCCCCAGCATTAATTTGCAGAATCGAAAATTCAATCTCATGTCCTATTCTGCAGGGGGTTTATGGAACTTCATGCAGGGCTATGGAACTGGGGTGGCATACACAGTTTCGCAGCGAGCACCGAGCGCCCAAGAGCTCTACTCTTATGGTGCACACGAATCTACTGCCACCTTTGATATTGGCAACCCCAATCTAACAAAAGAGACTTCACACAATTTAGAGCTCAACATTCAAAAAACAAGTGGGCTCATTAGAAGCAAAGCAAGCATCTATGCCAATCACTTTAATAACTACATCTATGGCTACTACACAGGTAGCGTGATCAGTAATGGCGGGCAAGAAGGTAACGGATTTAATGTGGTGACTGCACAGCAAGCCGCAGCCACTATTAAAGGCATTGAGGGTGAGTTGACTTACAACTGGAATCAAACTGGCTTAGGGGGTAGAGTCTTTGGTGACGCCTCACAAGGCACTTTTGACGCGGGAGGCAATCTCCCCCTGCAACCCGCACCCCGCCTAGGAGCGGAGTTGGCCCATCAAAGAAATGGCTGGCTTACCAATGCAACTTACATCTATAGCTATCAACAAAATCGATTGGCCAGCTGGGAACAAGGTCCTGCTCCGAGCTATAACCTACTTAATGCCGGCATCTCTTATACAGAGAGAGTGAAAGATGTGAACTGGACTGTGTATGCGAACTTGAAGAATTTATTGAACGAGCAAATTCGGTACGCAACCACACCGATGGCAGTTAGACTCTATGCGCCGCAGCCTGGCAGAAGCTTGATGGTAGGCTTGCGGGGCACTTTCTAATCAATAAACCTCTGGGACGTACATCTCAGGAGGCACTGGACCGCGCAAGTAATCGGGGTTATGAACGCGAGCTGGCAACGTGATCACCGGATGGTCAATTTCCTTATACGGAATTTGATCAAGCAGGTGTGTAATGCAATTTAGACGTGCTTTCTTCTTATCATTAGCAGCAACTACCCACCATGGCGCTTCCGGGATATGGGTTCGCTCCAGCATTGTTTCCTTTGCTTTGGTGTAGTCCTCCCATAAACGACGAGCCTCTAAATCCATTGGACTGAGTTTCCATTGCTTAAGCGGATCATGAATGCGCATCATGAATCGGTTGTACTGCTCATCATCGGAGATAGAAAACCAGTACTTGATTAGGATAATTCCAGAGCTAATCATCATGCGCTCAAGATCAGGCACTGTCCTTAGAAATTCTTCGTATTCATGATCAGTACAAAAGCCCATGACCTTCTCAACACCAGCGCGGTTATACCAACTGCGGTCAAACAGGACTATTTCTCCGCCAGCAGGTAGCTGTGAGATGTATCTCTGGAAATACCATTGGGTCTTTTCACGCTCGTTAGGGGCAGGCAATGCGACAACCTTACATACGCGAGGATTAAGTCTCTGGGTAATACGTTTGATGGCACCACCCTTGCCGGCTGAATCACGCCCCTCAAATAAAACTGCTACTTTGAGCTTATTCTGCACAACCCAGTCTTGAAGTTTTACCAATTCACCCTGTAAGCGAAAAAGCTCCTTGAAATAGAGCTGGCGTGACATCTGAGATCCACCATCCCCATCAGGGGACATGCGATCATCATCAAGCTCCATCTCAAGCTCTTCATCCATGCTATCTAAGATTTCTTCTTGAGCTCGCCTATACCACTCAGCCATCTCGTGATGTTTTGATGTCATATCTTCCTCTAAAACAATATTACCTTTGTATCCCAGGGATATGACACTTTTATTACATATGCGACTTAAAGGGCATTGGCGATGCATTCCTGGCAATAATTCGCTAATTGCTTGCGATCCATGATGGACACTTGGCCTTTAGGGGAAGCAGGTAGCACTGTAATTTGAGCCACCAAATTGCGATTTGTGATGACATTGGACATGGACTCCAACAACCCCATATCGCCAATAAAGGCTGGGGATTCACTCTGAGTGCCAGTGGCTTTTGAGAGGTACTTAATGACGAGCGGGTAAACCGGTACTTTTGCGGCAATAGCGGATTCAAAAAGATTGGGCTTAAACGGTAGAACAGAATCGCCAGTAGTTGAAGTTCCCTCTGGGAAGATGCAGATGGATTCCGTATTTAGCACTTCCACCATCTGGCTGACCACTTGCCTTGCGTGACGCGCACTATCTCTACGGATAAATACAGTACCTAGTTGTTTGGCCATCCAGCCAAATACCGGCCAACCCTCTACCTCAGATTTCGCAACAAAGCGAATAGGTTCAAATGTATTAATCACATGGATATCCAACCATGAAATATGGTTTGAGGCGATCAGATGCGGAGTATTTTCTAGTAAGTGGGCGCCCTGCACTACAAGCTCGATATGAAATATATTCAAGAGGCGCTTTGACCACCTCTGAATTTTTCGATCCTTATTTCTGCGATCTAAAAATGGAAAAGCAAAAGAGAGCGTACAGACACCGCAAATCACATGAGCCCAGATTTGGATCCACACCCATATACGCAAGAGCTTTGGCGTCTCTACTAAATCGAAGTTGGGTGAAAGTTGTTTCATAAGCAAGCATGAATATAAATCATGTCATCAAAATGCCGTAAATCTGTCATGAGGATTACACGAAGGCTAGGCTTAATCCATACTCATGACGCATTACAGAGCTATCTGGATTTCAGATGTACACCTAGGAACAACTGGGTGTCAGGCAAACTATCTGCTGGATTTCTTAAAACACAATGAGGCCGATCAGTTTTACTTGGTCGGTGACATTATCGACGGTTGGCGCCTAAAGCAATCTTTTTATTGGCCCCAAGCTCACAATGACGTAGTTCAAAAGTTACTACGCAAGGCACGAAAAGGCGCCGAGGTTATTTATATTCCCGGCAATCATGATGAAGCAGCTCGGCAGTATTTCGGCATGTCATTTGGGGATATCCAAGTTCAAGAAGAAGTTATCCATACAACCTTAGATGGACGCAAACTCTGGGTTACGCATGGGGATCTATTTGACAGCGTAATGCAGTATGCCAAATGGCTAGCTTATGTTGGCGACTCTCTCTATTCCTTCATTTTATATATCAATCGCTATTTCAATCTGATGCGTGTCAGGATGGGTCTGCAGTACTGGTCTCTCTCCCAATACCTTAAACATCAAGTGAAAAATGCGGTCAGCTATATCGCCGACTTTGAACACATCATGGCCAGAGAGGCGCGCCTAAGAAATTGTGATGGCGTTGTCTGTGGTCATATTCACAAAGCGGAAATCCGCGAAATTGACGGGCTACTCTACTGCAATGATGGCGATTGGGTTGAAAGTCTATCTGCCCTAGTAGAAACAACTCAAGGTGAACTCAAAATTATTTACTGGACCCATATTCAAGGTGATCCGGTTCAAGCTCCTGAAATTACCCTTCAACCCGCTGTTGAATTACTCATCAAAGAGGCTAGCGCATGAAAATTATGATCATTACTGATGCATGGGATCCACAGGTAAATGGTGTTGTGAGAACACTGAAGCAAACACGCGCCGAACTCATTGCTATGGGTCACGAGGTTGAAATGATTACGCCAAATGGCTTTAGGTCTATTCCTTGCCCAACTTATCCTGACATTGCTCTCTCATTATTTCCTGGAAAAGAAGTTGCCCGTAGGATCAAAACCTTCGCCCCAGATGCGATGCATATCGCTACAGAGGGCCCGCTAGGTTTATCAGCACGCTCCTATGCAGTCAAAAATCGTCTCCCCTTCTCTACCGCCTATCACACACGTTTTCCTGAATACGTCAAAGCTCGTACTGGTATCCCGCTTGCCATTACTTACGCCTTCATCCGCTGGTTTCATGGGCCATCCATGGCTGTCATGGCACCTACGATTGTGGTTAAAGATGATCTAGAAAAATATGGGCTCAACAATGTAGTGCTGTGGTCTAGAGGTGTTGATCTCGATATCTTCAAAATGCAAGATTCAAAGGCACTCAACACTGCTCATCCGATATTTTTATATGTGGGTCGAGTGGCTGTTGAGAAGAACATCAATGCTTTTCTAGAAATTGATCTACCAGGATCAAAATGGGTCGTTGGTGACGGTCCGGCAATGGCTGGCATCAAAGAAAAATATCCAAATATCAATTATCTTGGTGTTTTGCAGCAACATGAGTTGGCAAAAGTCTATGCAGCAGCAGATGTATTTGTATTTCCAAGCAAAACGGATACATTTGGGCTGGTCCTGCTTGAAGCCATGGCCTGCGGCACACCCGTTGCCGCATACCCTGTTACAGGACCGATTGATGTCCTAGGCAACTCCCCGGCAGGCGCCATGAATGAAGATTTACGCGAAGCTTGTCTACAGGCTCTCAAAATTCCCCGTGAAGTTGCGAGAGCCCACGCCGAGAAATTCTCTTGGAGAGCTGCCTCTGAGCAATTTGCCAATCACCTCCAGCCAGTGCCCTCAACTGAAGTTCATGTTACCGCTCTCGCATAAGGCCACATTTTGACCGCCCCTTACAACATCAATCAAAACCCCCATAAAGGCAATCGTGGATTCACCAGGGCTTGGTATGCTGCCAAAAACTCTTGGTGCGGCATTGTGTATGCGTTTGAAGAAGAAAGTGCTTTTAGACAAGAGCTCACACTACTCACCCTATTGACACCAGTTGCGATTTTTCTACCAATCAGCTCATTAGAAAAGTGCGTTCTGATTACTTCACTAATCATGGTCCTGGTGGTTGAATTACTCAACTCTAGTGTTGAGGCGGCTATCGACCGAATCTCATTTGATCATCATGATCTTTCAAAGAGGGCAAAAGACTTTGGGTCTGCTGCTGTGATGTTGGCCTTATTGATTGCCGCTTTGTTTTGGCTAACGATTTGCACTCCACTTGTCATGAAATGGTAACGCTGTACTTTTACCATCATAAAAACTATTGAAGGAAAAAACGATGTCTGACATTCCAAACCCTCTAGGTGCATTTGATATCTTCAACTCACGTTTTGAAGATAAGACCAAGAAAAGCAAGCATAAAAATAAAGCGGATGCTATCAAGAAGCTTTTCTCGAAAAAAATAGCTAAAAAGTTATTTGGAAAGAAATTTGCTACTCGCGCGCGTGCTGATTTAAATATTCAAGAACCAGTAACTCTTGATAAGACAATCACTAAACCGAAACGTCCAGCGTTGCAAATTACCTGGGCAAGCAATGCCAGCGAAATTAAAGAGGCGCAGCGTCTGCGTTACAAGGTATTTGCAGAGGAAATGGGCGCCAATCTTCCCAAGAATGCAGAAAACCTTGATATTGATGAATTTGACAGCTTTTGTGATCACCTACTAATTCGTGATCAAGAAACCCTGAAGGTCGTTGGTACGTATCGCGTACTCCCTCCACATAAGGCTTTAGAGATCGGCCGCCTCTATTCTGATTCTGAATTTGACTTGTCACGCTTAAATCATTTGCGTCCAAAAATGGTGGAGCTCGGTAGATCTTGTGTGCACGCGGACTATCGCTCTGGCGCCGTCATCATGGCCCTCTGGAGCGGTCTTGCCCAGTACATGCAAAAGCACGACTACGAAATCATGCTCGGCTGCGCAAGCATCCCAATGGCGGATGGCGGTCACTTTGCAGCCAGCCTATATAACTCTCTTAGCAATGATCAAATGGCGCCCGTAGAGAACCATGCATTCCCTCGCCTGCCACTCCCACTGGACCGCCTTAATGGTGGCCTAGAGGTAGAGCCGCCACCGTTGATTAAGGGCTACTTGAAATTAGGAGCCAAGATTTGTAGTGCTCCAGCATGGGATCCAGATTTCAACACAGCTGATGTCTTGACCATGTTGCGCCTCTCAGAAATAAATCCACGTTACGCTAAACATTTCTTAAGCCTATGAAAGACCAGCAGATCGATTCGACAAGCTCTCGATCTATTTCAAACTGACCCTGTAAGGACGGCCGATACGCTCCCATTCGGCCGCTTCTTTTAGCAAGCTAAATTCTGTTAACGGATGTTCTTTTGCCCAGTCTTTTGAGAGACTGACTAAGTAGGATCCATCATGCTCAGTTACTTTCACTTTTGGCAAGTTGGTATCGCTCCTTCCCCGGCAAAGAGCCTGGGCCAAACGCAAGCAAAACAACATACGCCAATCTTTAAAGCTGGGATTATTCGCTAACTTACCTAGTTTTCCAGTGTGGCCAATTAATAATGCCGCCAGTCTTGCCTGATCATTTTTTGAGAAACCAGGCATATCTGCATTACCCGCAATATAGGCTGAATGCTTGTGATATCCATTGTGAGAAATCGATAGACCAATTTCATGTAAATTGGCTGCCCACTGAAGCAATGCAATATTGTCAGACCTGCTTTCTGCATCGGGCTTAGGCAATTGTGCTAAAAACTCAGCAGCATGTAGGCCCACGCGTTTTGCCTGCTCTCGATCTACGGCATAGCGTTGCATAAATTGCTCAACGGTCACAAAGCGCATATCGTCGTGTTGAGAACGACCTAAAAGGTCATACAAAACGCCGACTCGCAAAGCAGCATCAGTTACTTCCATACTCTCAATACCCAACTCATCAAACACTGCAATCATGATGGCAAGACCACCTGGCCATACTGATCTTCGGTCATCTTTTAAACCAAGTAATTCCACCTGGCTGATGTTCTCGTATTTCAAAAGATGTTTTTTCATGGCTCTTAAGCCATCACGTGTAATCAATCCACTTGAACCATTGACGCGGCCCATAGTCAGACCCTCGTCTAACTGACCATTAAAGTTATTTTCCGAGATTAAGTCTGCTAAGGCGCGTGCCGTTCCAGAGGAACCAATCACTTGCTTCCACCCACTCTTTAAATAGACTCCCGAGATGACTTGGATCTCGCGACGCGCTGCTAACTCGGCCTCTTTAAAGGTGTGGGCATCAATATAGCCTTTGGGGAAAAACCGTAGGCTATGAGAAACGCAACCAATATAGAGACTTTCCATTAATTTAGGCTCATAACCTCTGCCGATAATCAGTTCTGTTGAGCCACCACCAATGTCAACTACCAGTCGATTGCCCTGAATTGCAGAAACCTCATGGGCAGCCCCGATATAAATTAACCGAGCCTCTTCAACACCTGCGATGATTTCAATTGGGAAACCCAAAGCCTCCTCAGCATCACGAACAAAATTAGGGGCATTTTTTGCCACGCGCAAGGTATTGGTAGCAACAGCACGCACTTGAGACGGATCAAACCCGCGTATACGCTCACCAAAGCGATGAATCGCAGCTAAACCTCGTTGGTAAGCATCATTGCCTAGCAGTTTGTTGTCAGTAAGACCTGCGGCCAAGCGCACAGATTCGCGGAGGGTATCAATTGGGCGCAGCTGAGTACCGGAAGGTGTTTTAACAACCTGAGCAACCAGCATGCGAAAACTATTGGAACCCAAATCGACGGCAGCGACTAGATCGGAGGGTTTATTTCCGGAGATGTCTTTAAAAAGGGTCAAAATATTCCCAGTAGCTAAGCAAATTTAAATGAATGTGTCTATTTTATGAAAACGACGTGACATATTCATGAAACCAAGCACTAGTCTACTGGCAAAAGCCTAGGCTGCTAAATTTTGCTCAGAGCTCGAGCAATCCATATTGGCAAAACTACATAATATGCAGCAATCACCGGACTTAGGCTTAAGGATGGTGCTGCACGATGGGCAGCGATAGAGGTGTTGAGGGTAGCCCCGGGGTATTTCAAGGATCTCGTACCCCTGGCAATGAGGGCACGTAATGATGGGGCGCTGGTTTTCAGTTGAAGTATTCACCATCCGAATATTGAACTCAAAATATTTCAGAACAAAGACAGGCACGCCAAATCTCGGCGCTTGATTTGTGGCTTCGAATGAACTGAAGTACCATGGAATACATGGAATATTTTGATCTTTACGGTGAAATGGCCTTGCGCCTTTTCTTAGCTCTTCTAGCCGGAACCATCCTGGGTCTGAACCGCTTGATGCATCATAAGTCAGCTGGTATCAGAACGCACTCCTTAGTTGCCATAGGCTCCGCCACTGCCGTAATGTCCTTGGGGCATTTAGGGGCGATTGATGTACAAGCACTTAGCCATGTCTTGCAGGGGCTCATTACTGGTTTGGGATTTTTAGGCGCTGGGGTCATTATTCGAGAGCGGAGCTCTCAAAGGGTTCATGGACTAACTACCTCTGCCAGCATTTGGTCATGCGCTTTAATTGCCGCCGCATTTGGGGCGGGAGAACTGGCTTTGGGCACTCTTGCTCTTGGTGCCATCCTATTGATTCTTATTATTGGGGGCTCATTGGAGAGGCTAGCCTCCAGAATGACTGGTATCGAGCGCGACTCAGAAATTTCTTCAGATTTGGACTAGCAGCATCTTATAAGACAAAAAAAACGGTTTTGTCATATTGCTTTGTTAGGATCTGGGCATTATTACTAACCCATTGAAAAATCCATGAGCGAATATAAATATGAAGATGCTGTAAAACAGCTTCAAGAGTCTGGCGTGATTGGGTTGCAAGACTTTAAAAATTTACCTTACGAGGATCTCCATGAGCTTCTTGAGGAAATTAAAGTCTGGTGTCTTTATGCAAATGGAAAGCTAGACAAACTTCCAAAAGAATCAAAAAAGAAAAAGAAGGATAAGAAAAAGTCTAAAAAGGATTAAGCCCCTCAGCTATCTGGATTTACAATTCTTTCTTTTGGGAAGCGCAGCGTAAAGGTACTTCCCTTTCCGGGAGTGCTTTCAATGATTAATTGAGCCTGGTGGCGATTTGCAATGTGCTTGACAATTGCCAAGCCCAAACCAGTGCCCCCGGTATCTCTAGATCGACTGCGATCGACCCGATAGAATCGCTCTGTTAGGCGGGAAAGATGCTCCGATGCAATTCCTGGTCCATTATCCGTTACAGAAAATTCGCCTTCACCTCGCTCATTTAAGCGCCAATTGGCACCAATAGAGGCAATGTCTGGTGAATAGCGAATTGCATTTGAAACTAGGTTGCCAAAAGCCGATAGGACCTCCCGCTCATCGCCCATTAAGTTAGCAGGACTAGAGACGTCAAAATTGAATGCATGATGCCCTTGAGAAAGCGCTTCAGCATCATTCTTCAACAAAGCCATTAAAGTGGAAATTTTGACCAAGTGCATCGGGGCAGGCAAAGTGTTGGCCTCGAGATTAGCCAGGGTTAATAAGTCCTCAACGAGACTTTTCATTCTTTTAGCTTGTGACATCATCATGTCGAAATACTGATTTTGCTGGGCTCTATCTAAGTCGAGCGATTGCATTGTCTCTAGAAAACCCATTAATACTGTAATTGGCGTTCTCATCTCGTGAGATACATTTGCTACGAAATCTCGACGCATAGCATCAGCCTTTTGCAAATCCGTCACGTCCTGGATAAGTAGCAGATTACGTTTATCTCCAAATGGAAATGCCTGCAACATCAGACTCAAGTTTGCAGCTGGCCCCATTCTTTCAAGCAATAAGGGCTCATCAAACTGGCGCTTGTATAAGTATTGAATAAACTCTGGGCGACGAATCAAGAAGTTAATTCTCTGGAGCGCATCACGCTTAAAGTTCAAACCAAAAAACTGCTCAGCAATAGCGTTACACCATTCAATTTGGTCCTGATCATCCAGCATCACGATTCCGTTAGGGGATGCTTGGAAAGCCTCAATAAAACGATTGTGCTGCTTTTCTATTGTCCGTATATCTTGCTTAAGATTACGCACCAAACGCTGGAGACGGAAAAATATCTCCTCCCAATAACCGCTTGGTAAAGCCATATTTTCAACGGTATTGGTTATCGCATGCTTGCGCAAACGGGCAAGGTTTACATAGGAATAGATCAAGGGAATGGATAGAACTGCGATACCAGCAGATATACCAGCCATTGAGCTAAAGAATGTCAGCCCAAGAAAGGCCGCAAAAAATGCCAAGCAAATGAGCAGCGCAAATCGTATAGTAAGGGAGAACATACAGCAATCTTAGAGCATCTCGACTGGCAGATCTAAAAACCCAGTCAGATAAGGTCAACAATTAGGTTTGAGTAGGCATCTTAGTGATGCGGTAGCCACTTCCACGGACCGTTTCTATATATCGGTCGCAATCGGTAGGGACTAAGGCAGCTCTCAATCTCTTAATATGCACATCGACAGTACGCTCTTCAATGTACACCTCACTACCCCAAACCTTATCGAGTAAATTAGCTCGTGAATGCACCCTCTCCGGATTGGCCATCAGATACTGAAGCAATCGATATTCAGTGGGACCTAATGCAACGGATTGCGGATCCATGTTTGGCCATACCGCTGTCACCCGATGAGAGCTCGGGTCCAGCTTTAAGGGGCCGACAGAAAGCGGGCCAGCATCATCAATCGGGGTTTGGCGACGTAGCAAAGCATTTACACGAGCAACAAGCTCCTTAGGGGAGAATGGCTTAGTGACGTAATCATCAGCGCCAGAGTCAAGGCCTAAGACCTTATCAAGCTCTTCACTCTTTGCCGTTAACATTAAGATTGGCAAAGCACGAGTGCGATCATTGGATCGCAGCTCTTTGGCAAACTGGACGCCAGACTTACCTGGAAGCATCCAATCCAAGATTAGCAAACTAGGCAATTGATCGCGCATCAGGTTGAGCGCGACCTCTGTTTGCAAAGCTTTCTCGACCTCATAACCAGCATGAGTTAAGTTAATTGCAATCAGCTCTGCAATAGAAGGCTCATCTTCAACAATCAATATGCGGTGAGTCATTATGGGTTCCGTATTGATACAACTTACTGTCTATTAGCCTCGCGAACCAGGTCCTCATGAGGAATATGGCGCACATCAGAACCTTTGGCAACATAGATCACAAACTCAGCAATATTCTTGGCATGATCTCCAATGCGCTCAATTGCTTTAGCAATTGTGAGCATATCAAGCCCAGTAGTGATCGTGTGTGGATCCTCCATCATGTACGAAATCAACTTACGCACAAACCCTCTGAATTCCTCATCAATCTGGCGATCCTCTTGAACCACTTCGGCTGCAGCAACCGTATCCAACCTAGCGAAAGCATCAAGACTGCGACGCAAGAGAGAAATCGCCATCTGTCCGGACAAACGAATCTCAGCAACATTAATATTATGCGTAGCTCCAGCTTCAATCAGGCGCTTAGTTCTCTTGGCTACACGTTCGGCCTCATCACCAGCACGCTCTAAATTAGTAATTGCCTTAGAAACGGCCATTACTAAGCGCAAATCTCTTGCGGTAGGTTGGCGACGTGCAATCAACTCAGTACAAGCTGAGTCAATCTGAATCTCTAGATCATTCACCAGCTTTTCATTCTGGATGACAACATTGCAAGTCTCTACATCCATCTGCGTAAAGGCGCGCATTGCCGTTGAAATTTGCGACTCAACGAGTCCGCCCATCTCTAATAAGCGACTAGATAGAGAATTTAAATCCGCATCAAATTGTGATGAAAGGTGTTTATCTGGCATATATTTCTCCAATTAACCGAAACGGCCGGTAATGTAATCTTCTGTTTCTTTACGCTTCGGCTTGATAAAGATTTCGTCAGTCTTACCATACTCAATCAAGCTTCCAAGGTACATGTAGGCGGTGTAATCCGATACACGTGCCGCTTGCTGCATATTATGAGTCA
Source organism: Burkholderiaceae bacterium (assembly GCA_947448625.1). Lineage (GTDB taxonomy): Bacteria > Pseudomonadota > Gammaproteobacteria > Burkholderiales > Burkholderiaceae > Polynucleobacter. The sequence continues at coordinate 36,753 of CANFOT010000009.1, forward strand.
CGATAGCAATCGTATATTCATGCTTTAGCTCATTGATCAACTCTTCGATCTTGCCGGTAGAGATCGGATCCAGGGCGGATGTTGGCTCATCCAGCAAAATGACGGAGGGCTTTACTGCTACCCCACGCGCAATACATAGACGTTGCTGTTGGCCGCCCGAGAGAGACAAGCCGCTTTGATTGAGCTTGTCTTTTGCCTCAGTCCACAAGGCAGCTTTATTGAGAGCCCACTCTACGCGCTCATCCATTTCGGAGCGGGAGAGCTTTTCATAGAGACGCACACCAAAAGCAATGTTCTCATAGATCGACATTGGAAAAGGTGTTGGCTTCTGAAAAACCATACCAATACGAGAGCGCAGTAAATTAAGATCCTGCCCAGCGGCTAAGATGTTTTGGCCGTAGAAGTTAATCTCGCCTTCCGCACGTTGCCCAGGATAAAGGTCATACATACGGTTAAGGGTTCTGAGCAAAGTAGACTTACCGCAACCTGATGGTCCAATAAAGGCTGTTACCTTACCCTCTTCAATATCCAAATTAATATTCTTTAGACCTTGAAAGGCGCCATAGAAAAAATTAAGATTGCGCACTTCAAGGGCATTCTTCACCGCGCTCTGAGCTGGTTGATTTGTATTCATATTGGTTTTTACTCCTTGACTATCTATTTGATTTAAGTCAAACATGGTTTTCATATTACTCATCATCCCTGAACCTTCTCGCGGAAGACCACACGAGCAAGGATGTTTAGGCCGAGCACAGCAAAGGTAATTAATAAAGCTCCACCCCAAGCAAGCTCAACCCAGTTGTCATATGGGCTCATTGCAAATTGGAAAATCACTACCGGTAAGTTCGCCATGGGGGCATTCATATTGGTAGAGAAGAATTGATTGTTAAGCGCGGTAAATAGCAATGGCGCCGTTTCACCACTGACACGAGCCAAGGCCAATAAAATACCTGTCATCACCCCACTTTGGGCAGCTCTTAGGGTGATCATAAAGGCGACCTTCCATTTTGGTGTACCTAAGGCGTATGCAGCTTCACGCAAACTACCGGGCACTAGACGCAACATATTCTCTGTAGTGCGTACAACCACTGGAATCGCAATCAAAGCCAAAGCAATCGTGCCAGCCCAGCCAGAAAAGTGGCGGACTTGCGCAACGACGAAGGCATACACAAATAGGCCAATCACAATGGATGGTGCAGAAAGCATGATGTCAGTTACAAAGCGTGTAATCGCAGCGATACGACTGCGGTCACCATACTCAGATAAATATAGGCCAGCCAAAACGCCTATTGGAGTGCTAATCAATGTACAGCAACCCACCAACATCAAACTACCAACAATAGCGTTAGCAAGGCCACCACCATCAGAACCTGGTGCCGGTGTACTTTGAGTAAATAGCGTGATATCAAGCGCAGAGAACCCCTTGAATACCAATACACTCAAAATCCAGAGCAAAAAGATCATGCCAAGGCCCATAGCACCCATCGATAGGGCTAGGCCAATTTTATTGGCGCGTTTACGTTTGGCAAAAACAGCTGGATCAATATTAGAAATGTTGTTCATGTTTTTAAGCCCTGCTTCTTCTCCATATTGCTTAGCATCCATTTAGCAAATGCCAATACAACAAAGGTGATGATGAACAGCGCCAGGCCCAATGCAAATAAGGAGGATAGGTGGTTGCCTGCCTCAGCCTCGCCAAACTCGTTTGCTAAGGTGGATGCAATAGAGGTTCCAGGCGCAAACAATGATGGAGATAAGCGATGTGCATTACCGATAACAAAGGTGACGGCCATGGTTTCACCAAGCGCCCTGCCCAGACCGAGCATCACACCACCAATCACACCAGCCTTGGTGTACGGAAGGACTACATTCTTTACCACTTCCCAGGTTGTGCAGCCGATGCCATAAGCAGATTCTTTCAGTACCGGCGGAACAATCTCAAATACATCGCGCATTACTGATGCAATGAATGGCAAAATCATCATCGCCAAAATGAGGCCGGCACATAAAACACCAATGCCATTAAATGCACCGGAGAACAAAATACCAAGACCAGGAATTTTCCCCAGCGTTGCCGCTAAAGCTGGCTGAATATATTCAGCAAACAATGGAGCAAAAATAAACAATCCAAACATCCCGTAGATGATCGATGGCACAGCAGCAAGTAACTCCACAGCAGTACCCAGAGGCCTACGCAGGGGGCCTGGGCACAATTCAGTCAGAAATACCGCGATACCGAAGCTCAAAGGGACTGCAATCAGCAAGGCGATTAAAGAGGTAACTACGGTGCCATAGATGGCAATCAGACCACCAAATTCACCATTAATAATGTCCCACTCTTGAGTAAAGAAAAAACCAATGCCAAAGGTGCTCAAAGCGGGCCAAGCATTGCTAATCAAGGAGGCCATGATGCCAAGCAAGGCGATTAGCACAGACAAAGCAAAGAATTGAGTAATGCCATGAAATAAAAAATCCTGAATACGCTGCAACTTAGCAATGCGAAGCGCTTGTGGCGTCGGTGCTGAGTGAGACTGGGTCGATTCAATCATAAATTGCGCTTATTTAAATATTGAAACAGCCCCACTTTCGGTGGAGCTGTCTTTTAGCGATGATTAAGCTTGTTCAATCATCAAACTTTACTTAGTTACAACCTTAGAAAATACATTCTTGCGGATAAATTCTGTTGTTGCGTCAGGCATTGCAACGTAATCCAAATCTTCAGCCATCTTTTTTCCATCCTTGAAAGCAAAATCAAAGAACTTGATGACTTCAGCGGCATTAGCCTTATTTTCTGGATTCTTGTACAGGAGAATAAATGAGGCGCCAGTAATTGGCCATGACTTCGCACCAGGTGCATTGGTAATGAATGTGCCCATGCCTGGAATCTTCGACCAATCTGTACCAGCAGCTGCAGCAGCAAATGTCAAATCATCAGGAGCAACAAAATTGCCATCCTTATTCTTTAAGGAGATGTAAGTCATTTTATTTTTCTTGGCATAGGCATACTCAACGTAACCTACAGAGTTCTTTACGCGGGAAACGTTTGCAGCAACACCCTCGTTACCCTTGCCGCCCACTGATGAAGCAGCCGGCCATTTAACTGCAGCACCAGCTCCAACAGCATCTTTCCAGAGTGCGCTAGTTTTTGACAGGTAATCAGTAAAGATTGCAGTGGTACCAGATCCATCAGCACGGTGAACAACAGTAATTGGACCGGAAGGAATCTTCACGCCAGGGTTCATGATCGCAATGCGCTTATCACCCCAATCAGAAATCACGCCTTGGAAAATATCAGCCAATGTTGGTCCGTCTAATTTCATTTCGCCAGGCTTCACACCCTCCACGTTCATCACTGGCACTACGCCACCAATGATTGCTGGGAATTGCAATAAACCATCTTTTTCTAGTTCTTCAAATTTCACAGGAGCGTCAGAGGCGCCAAAATCAACCGTCTTTGCTTTAATCTGCTTGATACCACCTGAAGAGCCAATAGATTGGTAGTTCAAGTTAGAGCCAGTTTTTGCTTTAAAAGCTTCAGCCCATTTTGCATAAATTGGGTAAGGAAATGTTGCGCCAGCACCAGTCATATCGGCCGCAAAAGCAACTGGGACAATTGAAATTGCGCTAATTACTAACGCTTTTTTCAAGATTGATTTCATGTGGATCGATCCTCAAATAAATAACGCAACATTGCGATATCAGAACGATACGACGAGAGTGTGACTCTTTTATGACATGCTCTTTATTGGGAATTAAGCCAATAGAATCAATTGCTTATGTAGTTGGCACCAATCCAGCAATGCTCTTGGCAGAACTCATAGCTACATCAGAATCTTGAGCCTCGACCATAACCCGCAGGACGGGCTCTGTACCAGAAGCGCGAATTAACACCCTGCCCGTACCTTTGAGATCATTCTCCACCTGACTGATCTTGGATTTGAGGACGTTATCGACCTTCCAGTCATAACCGGCCTTGAATTTGATATTCAAAAGCACTTGGGGAAAGATTTTTACTGAATCTAGGAGTTGAGCCAAACTCTTTTTCGATTGGCTCATTGCGGCTAGAACCTGTAATGCGGCAATGGTGCCGTCACCAGTTGAGTGCTGATCTAAGCAAAGTAAATGGCCTGAGCCTTCACCGCCAATAATCCAGCCTTTTTGTTTGAGTAGTTCCAAGACATAGCGGTCGCCGACATTGGCACGCTCAAAACCAATTCCCAGGCCTTTGATGGCGTTCTCTACTGCCAAGTTCGTCATTAAGGTACCAACTACCCCACCCATTGTTTGACCCCGCTCGATGCGGTCTTTTGCAAGTACGTACAGAAGCTCGTCGCCATTGAATAATCGACCAGAAGCATCCACCATTTGCAAGCGATCAGCATCTCCATCCAATGCAATACCGAGATCTGCACCTACCTCTTTTACTTTGGCGATTAATGCCTCAGGTGCAGTAGCGCCACAACCATCATTGATATTGCGACCATCGGGATGTACGCCTATAGAAATAACTTCGGCGCCAAGTTCGTGAAATACATGGGGAGCCGTATGGTACGCAGCACCATTTGCGCAGTCCACAACCAACTTCATACCCCTGAGATTTAACTCGCCTGGGAAAGTAGATTTACAAAACTCAATATATCGACCAGCAGCATCATCAATACGAAAAGCCTTTCCTAACTCCTTTGAGCTGACGCAACCCATAGCCTTTTCGAGCTCAGCTTCAATGGCCAACTCAAACTCATCAGTCAGCTTGCCACCTTCAGCAGAAAAAAACTTAATACCGTTATCTTGGTAAGGATTGTGCGATGCTGAAATCACAACGCCTGCTGATAAACGGAGGGCTTTAGTGAGATAAGCAACGCCTGGCGTAGGCATTGGTCCGCACAACATCACATCAACACCTGCAGCAGCAAAGCCAGCCTCTAAAGCCGCTTCCAATAAATAACCTGATACGCGCGTATCTTTACCAATCAAGATTTTGCAACGCTCACCGGGCTTTGCATTACGACTTAGCACCTTACCGGCAGCATAACCAAGGCGCGTGATGAACTCAGGAACAATTGGAAATTGCCCGACTTCGCCGCGAATACCATCAGTACCAAAGTATTGTTTTTTCATGCGTTTGATTATAAAACTTGAGCGTATTTAGCCAACTTAATTATTCCTGAATCGCTTCCCAGACCTTCAGGGAGTCAACCGTCTCCTGAACATCATGAACACGGATGATGCGCGCACCCCGATCAGCAGCCAGAATAGCTGCAGCAATACTTGGCGCCACTCGATCATTGGTATCCCCACCGGTTAATTTCCCCAGCATGGATTTCCGAGAAATCCCCGCTAAAACCGGATAGCCCAATTGTGAGAACCCATCAAAATCCGCCAGCATCTTGAGATTGTGCTGAAGGCTTTTTCCAAAGCCAAATCCAGGATCAATAGCAATGCGGTTTTGAGCAACCCCCCACTCTTCCAGAAGCCTTGTACGGTCTTGTAAGAAAAGCTTAACCTCAGCAATCACGTCCTGATAGTTAGGATCAAATTGCATGGTCTGTGGATCGCGTTGCATATGCATTAATACAATGCCGCACTGCTTTTCTTTATCTAGATCACTTTCCAGGATTGCATCCATTGCGCCTTCTTGACGTAAGGCCCAAATATCATTCACACAATCCACGCCAGCCTTGAGCGCTTGGCGCATAGTCTCGGCCTTATAGGTATCAATCGATAACGCCACACCACAATCTTTGAGCGCCTCAATGACTGGTAGCACACGATCCAACTCTTCCTGAAGAGAAACGGGCTCAGCACCAGGGCGAGTGGACTCACCACCGATATCAATCATGTCTACACCGTTAGCAATCATCAGTTCGGCCTGGGCTATTGCATCGCCCGGCGCTCTGAACTTGCCACCATCAGAAAAGGAATCTGGTGTGGCATTCAGAATACCCATGACCAATGGTGACTTGCGTTTGCTAAAGTCAAAAAGAAAACGCCCGCAACGCCATGTTGCGGGCAGAGTTTGATTGCTCACTTAAATATTAATTAAGAAATAATTAAGCGGTCGCTGGAGCGGCACCCGCAGCAGGGCCTGGTGTACCAGCGGAGTTACCAAACTGGGTTGCTGGTGGCGGCTTAGGAGCGCGTGGTGGGCGACCTTCCATGATGTCGGTAATTTGCTCGGCATCAATTGTTTCCCACTCAAGCAAAGCAGCGACCATAGCCTCTACCTTGTCTCGATTTTGCTCCAGAATCGATCTCGCCAATGCGTATTGACTATCTACCAGCGCCCGAATCTCTGCATCCACTTTTTGTTGGGTCAACTCAGAAACGGTCTTAGTGCTATTGCGTCCAAAAATACTTTCAGACTCCGTATCCACATAAACCATTGTGCCCAGGCTATCACTCATGCCGTATCGAGTGACCATATCGCGAGCCATTTTGGTAGCGCGCTCAAAGTCATTCGAGGCGCCAGTACTCATGGAATGCAGAAACACTTCTTCAGCGGCTCGGCCACCAAACAAAATGGCAAGCTCCTCCATCATTCGATCTTTATACAAGTTCACACGATCAAACTCTGGTAATTGCCACGTGACACCGAGAGCCATACCACGCGGCATGATGGTGACCTTGTGCACTGGATCTGCTTTAGGCAAGACCTTAGCAACCACTGCGTGGCCAGACTCGTGATACGCCGTATTACGGCGCTCTTCTTCGCGCATGACTGCAGACTTGCGCTCAGGACCCATATAGATCTTATCTTTTGCATCTTCGAAGTCTTTCATATCCACAGCGCGTTTATTACGACGCGCTGCAAACAATGCAGACTCGTTTACTAAGTTTGCTAAATCTGCACCAGAAAAACCTGGAGTGCCACGCGCTAATACAGCCGCATCCACATCTGGATCAATCGGAACTTTACGCATATGCACTTGCAAGATTTGCTCGCGACCACGGATGTCTGGCAAGCCAACATGAACCTGGCGATCGAAGCGACCAGGGCGCAACAATGCTTTATCCAATACATCAGAACGGTTGGTTGCAGCAACGACGATCACGCCGCTATTGCTTTCAAAACCATCCATCTCTACCAGCATTTGATTGAGAGTTTGCTCGCGCTCATCATTGCCGCCACCCATACCAGCACCACGATGGCGACCAACCGCATCAATCTCATCAATGAAGATGATGCAAGGTGAATTTTTCTTGGCGTTCTCAAACATATCACGCACGCGTGATGCACCAACACCAACAAACATCTCCACGAAATCTGAACCAGAAATTGAGAAAAATGGAACTTTTGCTTCGCCTGCAATCGCACGCGCCAGCAAGGTCTTACCAGTTCCAGGAGGGCCTACCAGCAAGACGCCATGTGGAATTCGGCCACCAAGCTTTTGAAACTTTTGCGGATCTTTCAAGAAGTCGACGATTTCAAATACTTCCTCTTTGGCTTCATCGCAACCCGCAACATCAGCAAAAGTAACAGTATTGCTATTCTCATCAATCAGACGCGCTTTGGATTTACCAAAAGAGAATGCCCCGCCCTTACCGCCGCCTTGCATCTGGCGCATCATAAAGAACCAGAAACCAATAATTAATAAAGTAGGCCCAAGGTAATACAAAGCAGAAACCAACATGTTTGGTTCATCATCTGCCTTACCAGTTACTTGAACTCCAAACTTCATGAGATCGCCAACCATCCAAATATCCCCTGGAGAGATGATGGAATATTTGTTGCCGTCATTAGGAGTGACTTGCAGTGTGCGACCTTGCACATCAACTCGCTTGACTTTGCCTGCTTTGGCATCGTCCATGAATTGAGAATACGTGACCTGAGTCTGCTCTTTTGGCTTATCAAACTGCTTAAAGACAGTGAAGAGCACTAGACCCACAATGAGCCACACACCGATTTTTTGCAACATATTGCTATTCAAAAGGAGACCTTTGCCGGATTAATCCGGGAGTTAAAGCGGATTGCTATACCTAAGTATTTGATTCTACTACCAGCCTTTTTCAAGGGTTGGAAGCAGGTTTATTTAATAAACCCCCTACTCTTGGGGGTTATTTAGGTGGTTTCAGGTCGCGTCCAAGTAAAAAGATTTCCGAGGACTTTGCCCTGGAGGCTTTTGGCTTTCTGGAGGCCACCGTTTTAAAGACCTTTTTAAAAGATTCCACAATTTGGCTGTAGCCACTACCGTTGAAGCACTTAATCAGAAGCGCCCCCTCTGGCTTGAGATGTTGAACTGAGAAATCCAATGCAATTTCCGCTAAGAATGCCATTCGGGCTGCATCTGCCACACCCACCCCAGACAGATTGGGGGCCATGTCTGACATAACCAAATCCACTTTGCCAGCAGAATCTGCCGGCAAAAGCGCCTCAAGCGCCTTTAAACCCTCATCTTCACGGAAGTCGCCCTGAATAAAGGAAACATCTGCAATATCTTCCATCGGGAGGATATCAATCGCGATAATGGTTCCATCAGGCTTACCAGATTCAATATTGGGATTGTTTTTACCGAGTTCCGTGAGGCGATTACGGGCGTACTGAGACCAGCTCCCAGGAGCGCTCCCAAGATCCACAATCGTCATACCTGCTTTGATCAGTCGGTCTTGCTCATCTATCTCGCTCAGCTTATAGACGGCTCGCGCACGATAACCCTCTTTTTGGGCCATCTTTACATATGGATCATTTAGATGATCCTGCAACCAACTTTTATTAAATTTATTCTTTGCCACAACTTACCCACTTTCGGCGTCTATTTTCCTTGTTTATGCCCTACAAGGCAAAAGGAATCGACTGAAAACATCTTAATTTCAATCTATATGGGGCTAAAAGCCCTGTTTTACAAGCCCTAATGCTCTATCATCGAGTCCATGACTGTACTTACCATTACCCCCGCACAACGCAAATCCCTCAAAGCTGACGCCCATGGACTTAGTCCAGTTGTCATGATTGGTGGCGACGGCCTGACCCCCGCTGTCATTAAAGAGGCTAAGTTGGCCATATCTCATCATGGCCTGATCAAAATTCGCGTCTTTGGTGATGATCGTGAAGCGCGTATTGCCATTTATGACGAGCTTTGTGAAAAGCTAAATGCGGCTCCGGTTCAGCACATTGGAAAATTATTAGTGCTTTGGAAGCCAATTGATATTGTTGATGCAGCCCTAGCTAATTTAGGTAGATCTAGCAAGCAAACTAAAAAGTCACTACAGGCCCCTCGCACTAAGCGCCAACCTAATCGAGTGGTATCAAAAGCTGGTGTTCGTACCAGCACTTCTGAGAGATCAGATCGACGCTCTGCTGCTAGTAAGTCTCCATTTGAAAGAGTGGCTGCAGTTAAAAGCGCCACTCCAAAGAAACGGGTTCTGCGTGCTGATGCCGCTGAGTCCAAAATTGGCTGGTCATCACCGGGCTACCGCAAAGCTGCTGCAGCACCTGCACCAATCAAGAAACGCAAAGTGCGGATGAGTAGCACCAAGAAGAAGTCATTGGGCTCATAACGCATAGAGTATTGAAAAGCGCCCCACGAAATAAAGAACGCCGTTAATCGGCGTTTTTTATTTTTTTCTATTTATTTTTTACTAATTATTTGCTTAATCGCCATACCAAGAAAATACCAAGCGCACTCTGAATCATGAACAAGATACTAGAGGCGCCATGCAATCCACTAAACAAAGTTGCCGAAGGAGAAAGCATTACCGGCATGCCCTGAGCCAAGGCATTATCTCTAAGAGCATTCATCCAGGGAATAAAGATAAAGGCTGCTGCGATAGAACATAGAAGCATTACCAGCAAAAGCCAGCGAATGAGTCTAAATTGATTGAGGTCGCGATTCACCAAGAGATTGGCTAAAACCATTAGACCAATGCAAACAATCAAACTGAGATAGGCCTCTAGCCTAAAGATGCTGCCAGCAACCATGCCGGCGGCTTGACGATCAGTCATGGTGCTAAAAATAGCCGGGGCAACTAAGTAGCCCACAGCAAGCAGACTACCCACCCACAAACCTGCAATCACAGTAAAGAGTCTTTGAGCTCCCTGGTGATTAGGAGTCTCTAGAGTCTGCATGTTGATTTGGTTTGTATTAGATGTAACGAACCGCAAGAATTTCTACTTCACGATTACCGCCAGGCGCCTGAACTGACACTACATCCCCTTCTTCCTTACTAATCAGAGCGCGTGCAATCGGTGAGCTGATCGAAATCTTATTCAACTCAATATCGGCTTCATCGTCACCAACAATCTGATAAGTGAGCTTAGTGCCATCCTCTAAATCCTCAAGGTCAACAGTTGCGCCGAATACGATACGACCGCTTACATCGAGACTAGCGGGATCAATAATTTGTGCAGCAGAGAGCTTTCCTTCCAGCTCCTGAATGCGACCCTCAATGAAGCCTTGTTTCTCTTTGGCTGCATCGTACTCTGCGTTCTCTGAGAGATCGCCCTGCGCACGTGCTTCAGAAATTGCAATAATCACTGATGGGCGCTCTACGTGCTTTAAGCGATGCAACTCCTCTTTAAGAAGTTCTGCGCCACGTTTAGTAATTGGAATTGTGCTCATGCTTCTAACCTAACTTAAATTAATTGAGAGTCTTATGCAGATTCTGTAATGAATACACTTCAAGAGACTCTTTATTGCCATTTTGCGAAGCCATCAAACCATCCATTACTGCGCGTGCTGCACTAATCGTGGTGTAGTAAGTCACGTTATTAGCTTGTGCAGTAGTGCGAATAGAGCGTGAGTCTGCAATCGCAGTGCGCGTTTCGTCAACAGTTGTAAATACAAGAGAAATCTCGCCATTCTTGATCAAGTCAACAATGTGCGGGCGACCATCTTTTACCTTGTTCACTACGCGCACTGGTAAACCGGCCGCTTCAATTGCCGCTGCAGTACCCTTAGTTGCGACCATTGGGAATCCCAACTGATGCAAGAGCTTAGCCACTTCAACCGCTTTAGGCTTATCGCTGTCCTTAACAGTCAGGACTACAGTACCGCTCTTTGGCAACTTAATACCAGCACCTAGCTGAGACTTAAAGAGCGCCTCACCGAAGGTTTTACCAACACCCATCACTTCACCGGTAGAGCGCATCTCTGGCCCTAGAATTGGATCGATTCCTGGGAATTTATTGAATGGGAATACTGCCTCTTTAACTGAATAGTAGGCAGGCTTCACTTCATTCTGAATGCCCTGTTGATCCAAAGTTTGACCAACCATGCAGCGCGCTGCAATCTTAGCCAACTGCAAACCAGTTGCCTTAGATACAAATGGCACAGTACGGGAGGCGCGTGGGTTTACCTCGAGAACATAGATAACATCCTTGCCATCAACATTCTGAATCGCAAACTGCACATTCATCAAGCCAACGACATTGAGGCCTTTGGCCATCGCAGCAGTTTGACGTTTGATTTCTGCAATCGTCTCATCCGATAAGGAGTATGGTGGCAATGAACATGCGGAGTCGCCTGAATGAACGCCGGCTTGCTCAATATGCTCCATCACACCACCAATGAATACGCGTTGACCATCACTAATACAGTCCACGTCACACTCAATCGCGTCATTCAAGAAACGATCTAGCAATACTGGTGAGTCGTGAGAAACCTTCACTGCTTCACGCATATAGCGCTCAAGGTCACGGCCATCATGAACGATTTCCATTGCACGGCCACCCAATACATAGGAAGGACGCACTACCAATGGGTAACCAATTTCTTCAGCAAGCTTCAGCGCCTCATCTTCCGCACGAGCAGTACGATTGGGTGGCTGGCGCAAGTTCAATTCATGCAATAACTTCTGGAAGCGCTCGCGATCTTCTGCGGCATCAATCATGTCTGGTGATGTACCGATGATTGGTACGCCGTTAGCCTCGAGATCTAAAGCCAACTTCAAAGGAGTCTGACCACCGTACTGCACGATCACACCCTTTGGCTTTTCAATCGCAACGATCTCCAATACATCCTCTAGAGTCAAGGGCTCAAAATACAAACGATCAGAAGTATCGTAGTCAGTAGAAACAGTTTCTGGATTACAGTTGACCATGATGGTTTCATAACCATCTTCGCGCATTGCTAGGGCTGCATGTACGCAGCAATAGTCAAACTCAATACCTTGACCAATTCGATTTGGGCCACCACCAAGAACCATGATCTTGTCTTTAGTAGTTGGCTGAGATTCACACTCACCATGCTCTGCTTCATAGGTGGAATAAAGGTAAGCCGTGTTCGTTGAGAACTCAGCCGCGCAGGTATCCACCCGCTTGTACACAGGCACTACCTTGAGGCGATGACGGGCTGCGCGAACAGAAGAAGCATCCACCCCCAACAATTTCGCCAAGCGACGATCAGAAAATCCTTTTTGCTTAATGAAGCGCAGCTCAGGTGCTGACAAGCTATCGAGCTTGCGCTGCTTGAGCTCAGTTTCCATAGTGATGAGTTCTTCGATTTGCTCCAAGAACCAAGGGTCCACCTTAGTCTCGTTGTAAATCTCATCCAAACCCATGCCCATACGGAAAGCATCCGCCAAATACCAAATACGATCGGGGCCAGGCTCACCAATCTCTTGAATGATGTCATCTAAGTCCGTAGAGAATTCATCCAGACCATCAACGCCAACTTCAAGACCACGCAAAGCTTTTTGGAATGATTCTTGGAAGGTACGGCCAATGGCCATCACCTCGCCTACGGATTTCATCTGCGTTGTTAAACGAGAGTCAGCTTGCGGGAATTTCTCGAACGCAAAACGAGGAATCTTGGTCACTACGTAATCGATTGAAGGCTCAAATGATGCTGGAGTCGCACCACCGGTGATGTCATTTTTCAACTCATCTAAGGTGTAACCGACAGCCAACTTTGCAGCAATCTTGGCGATTGGGAAACCAGTTGCCTTGGAGGCCAATGCGGATGAGCGTGAAACGCGTGGGTTCATCTCAATCACGATCATGCGACCATCAACTGGGTTAATGGAAAACTGAACGTTCGATCCACCAGTATCAACACCAATCTCACGCAATACCGCAATCGAGGCGTTTCGGAGAATTTGATACTCTTTATCAGTCAATGTTTGCGCAGGAGCAACCGTAATGGAGTCGCCGGTATGCACGCCCATCGGATCCAAGTTTTCAATTGAGCAGACGATGATGCAGTTATCAGCGCGGTCACGCACTACTTCCATCTCAAACTCTTTCCAACCCAACAGGGACTCTTCAATCAAGAGCTCGCGGGTTGGTGATAAATCTAAACCACGTTTGCAGATCTCTTCAAATTCTTCGCGGTTGTAAGCAATACCGCCGCCAGACCCACCCATAGTGAACGAAGGACGAATCACCACTGGGAAACCTAAGCTGCCAGTTTCTTTCTGAATGCGCTGCTGCACTTCATGCGCTTCATCCATCGAATGTGCAATGCCAGACTTCGCAGAGCCCAGACCAATTTTGGTCATCGCATCTTTAAACTTTTGACGATCCTCCGCCTTATCAATCGCCTCTGGAGAGGCGCCAATGAGTTCGCAACCGTATTTCTCAAGAACCCCATGGCGATGCAAATCCAGCGCACAGTTCAAGGCAGTTTGGCCGCCCATCGTTGGCAAAATCGCATCTGGTTTTTCTGTGGCAATAATGCGCTCCACTACTTCCCAGGTAATTGGCTCGATGTAAGTCACATCAGCCATTTCTGGGTCAGTCATGATGGTGGCAGGATTGCTATTTACCAGAATGACTTTGTAACCTTCATCACGCAAAGCTTTGCAAGCTTGTGCGCCTGAATAGTCAAACTCACAAGCTTGTCCAATCACAATTGGACCAGCACCAATAATCAGAATGCTTTTAATGTCGCTACGCTTAGGCATTATTTGCCCCCCTTGTTACCAACAGCGGCAGCATTCATTAGCTCCACAAAACGATCAAATAAATAGGCAATGTCATGAGGGCCCGGTGAGGCCTCAGGGTGACCTTGGAAACACAAAGCAGGCTTATCTTTCCAAGCCAGACCTTGCAGAGATCCATCAAATAAAGACACGTGCGTGACACGAATATTGTCAGGCAAGGTGTTTGCATCGACTGCGAAACCGTGATTTTGAGAAGTAATCGCTACGCGCCCAGTATCCAAATCCTTAACCGGGTGGTTTGCACCGTGGTGACCAAACTTCATTTTCAAGGTTTTGGCGCCAGCGGCTAGACCCATGATTTGATGACCCAAGCAAATACCGAAGGTAGGGATGCCTTTTTCAATAATTTCTTTTGCTGCGGCAATGGCGTAATCACAAGGACCAGGATCTCCAGGGCCATTAGAGAAAAACACGCCATCAGGATTCATGGCCAATACTTCAGCAGCGCTAGTCTGAGCTGGCACTACCGTCAACTCACAGCCACGCTCGGTGAGCATGCGCAGAATATTGCGCTTGACGCCCAAGTCATAAGCAACGACTTTCTTGATTGGCTTGCTTTGATTCAGAGTTCTATAAGTAGGCTTACCATTAACACCATGCAAATCCCATTCAGCTTCGCGCCAATCATATGGGGCCTTAGTCGTGACAACCTTCGCCAAATCAAGACCATTCATCCCAGGGAAGGCTTTTGCAAGTTCAAGGGCTTTTTTGCCGAGAGTCTCTAGATCATCACCCATCTTGCCGGCAATAATCGCACCTGACTGAGCGCCTTTATCGCGCAGGATACGGGTGAGCTTACGAGTATCAATCCCAGAAATACCCACAACCCCCGCCTTAGACAGGTAGGCGTCGAGACTTTCCTCAGAGCGGAAGTTAGAGACCCGTTTAGACAGATCCTTCACCACGAGGCCGGCCGCATGAATTTGATCTGACTCGGCATCTTGCCCATTCACCCCAACGTTTCCGATGTGCGGATAGGTCAAAGTGACGATTTGACGGCAATAACTAGGATCCGTAATGATCTCTTGATAACCAGTGAGTGCGGTATTGAAAACGACTTCGCCGGCAGTTTCGCCAGGAGCGCCAATGCTAAGACCGGGAAATACAGTGCCGTCGGCTAAAGCCAACACGGCGGGAGGAAAAGAAGGAAGCAAGGGTGACAAACCATCTCCAGTCCCTGCTCCATCCGACGCTCAACACCCCAAAAAGACCAACCCAGGACTGTTTGTGCGGGAGGTGAGTGTCTTTAAGCGCTAGGGTAATTTATTAAGTTTTGA
>CANFOT010000010.1 GCA_947448625.1 Burkholderiaceae bacterium
GCCCGACTGTTAGCTGTCCATAACAATCCATTACCAAGGTGACATATGAGACTTACAACTAAAGGCCGTTTTGCAGTAACCGCAATGATCGATTTAGCCCTGCGTGAAACGCACGGGCCTGTAACTTTGGCTGGAATTAGCCAAAGACAAAAGATTTCTTTGTCTTACTTAGAGCAGTTGTTCGGCAAATTACGCCGTTTCAATATTGTTGAGAGTACCCGTGGTCCAGGCGGTGGTTACACACTAGCCCGTAAGCCTGAAGAAATTAGTGTTGCCGACATCATTGTGGCTGTGGATGAACCACTCGATGCAACCCAATGTGGTGGCAAAGGCAATTGTCACAGCGATGAAGAGAGTCATGGTCGTTGCATGACTCATGACCTATGGTCGAACCTAAATTCGAAGATGGTTGAGTACCTTAGCTCCGTTTCTTTACGAGACTTGGTGCAACAACAATCGGGACGTGGGATCGTATTACATGATTTGCGCCCGAAGAAAATGAAGGCTGATAGCGTTAAGGCGGAAAAGCCGGTATCAGCAGTCGCAGCAGCAAAAGAAGTCGCTCCTAAGCGGCCTCTCGTGAATTCCGTTTTTAACCTGGCTCAGCAAAGTTAATTCTAAAAATTAACTATTGATGAATCAATAAGCCAATTAATCGATAAGAAAAAATGAACGCGCCACAAGACATTCCCAAGCAGCCAGTCCCCATGTTTAGCCCTAAACATTTCCCGGTCTACATGGACTACTCGGCTACGACGCCGATTGATCCACGTGTTGTGGACAAAATGTTGCCATATCTGCGAGAGCAGTTTGGTAATGCAGCATCTCGTAGCCATGCTTATGGTTGGGCCGCTGAAGAGGCAGTTGAGTGGGCGCGTTCAGAAGTGGCTCAGTTGGTGCACGCTGATCCAAGAGAGATCGTATTTACTAGCGGCGCTACCGAAAGTATTAACCTCGCACTCAAAGGTGCAGCGCATTTTTATAAAGAGCGTGGTAATCACATCATTACTGTGAAGACCGAGCACAAGGCTACTTTAGATACCTGTCGCGAGCTCGAGCGCGAAGGCTATGAAGTCACTTACTTAGATGTTTTGCCTGATGGTTTGATTGATTTTGCCCAGCTAGAAGAGGCAATGAAGCCCGGCACAATTTTGGCGTCAGTGATGTACGTCAATAACGAGATTGGTGTTGTGCAGGATATTCCGCGTATTGGTGAATTGTGCCGTTCCCGTGGCGTTATTTTCCATGTGGATGCTGCCCAAGCCACCGGCAAAGTAGAGATTGACTTGGAAAAAACTAAAGTGGATTTAATGAGTTTCTCTGCTCACAAAACTTATGGTCCAAAAGGAATCGGCGCTTTATTTGTGCGTCGCAAGCCCCGTATTCGTATTGAAGCGCAGATTCATGGTGGCGGTCATGAGCGTGGCATGCGCTCTGGCACATTGGCAGTCCATCAAATCGTTGGTATGGGTGAGGCTTTCCGAATTGCTCGTGTTGAGATGGTGGAAGAGAATGCCCGCATTCGTGCTTTGCGTGATCGTTTGTTGAGCGGCCTGAAGGACATTGAAGAGGTCTATGTCAATGGTGATATGGATCATCGCGTTCCCCATAACCTCAACATTAGCTTTAACTATGTTGAAGGCGAATCAATGCTGATGGCATTAAAAGATTTGGCCATTTCTTCTGGCTCTGCCTGTACTTCAGCTTCATTAGAGCCATCTTATGTATTGCGCGCACTTGGTCGCAATGATGAATTGGCACACAGCTCAATCCGCTTTACCTTGGGCCGCTTTACCACTGAAGAGGAAGTCGATTTCACAATTAAGCTGGTGAAGGAAAAGATTGCGAAGTTGCGTGAGCTTTCACCGCTCTGGGAAATGTTTAAGGATGGTATTGATCTGAGCACTATCCAGTGGGCAGCGCACTAAGCAGCATCAGAATATTAGACGCAAGATAAAAGACAAAAGAAATAACGAGGAAATACCATGGCATATAGCGATAAAGTAATTGATCATTATGAAAATCCCCGCAATGTGGGCTCATTTGAAAAAGGTGATGACCAGGTGGGCACCGGTATGGTTGGCGCACCGGCTTGCGGAGACGTAATGAAGCTACAAATCCGCGTCAACGATCAAGGTGTGATTGAGGATGCTAAGTTCAAGACCTATGGTTGCGGCTCTGCGATTGCATCCTCATCTTTGGTAACTGAGTGGGTTAAAGGCAAAACTTTGGACCAAGCTTTAGAAATCAAAAATTCTTTGATTGCTGAGGAGTTAGCTTTACCCCCAGTGAAAATTCATTGCTCTATTTTGGCTGAAGATGCTATTAAAGCGGCGGTAGCGGATTACAAAGAAAAGCATCCGGCCAAGTAAAGATAAAGAGATACCCATCATGGCAATTACCTTAACTGATAAAGCAGCAAAACATGTTCAGCGCAATTTAGATAAGCGCGGCAAGGGTTGTGGCTTACGCTTAGGTGTTCGCACAACTGGTTGCTCAGGCCTGGCTTATCAACTTGAGTATGTAGATGAGGCTGCTCCTGAAGACACTCAGTTTGAATCTAATGGCATCACCATCTTTGTTGATCCAAAGAGCTTGGCTTATTTAGATGGCACCGAATTAGACTTCGTGCGCGAAGGTTTGAATGAGGGTTTTAAGTTCCAGAATCCGAATGTAAAAGATGAGTGTGGTTGTGGCGAATCTTTCCGCGTCTGACGATTACTTCCGTTTCTTTGGTTTGGGGCAGCAATTCAACTTAGATTTGGCTGCGTTAGATCGCGCTTATCTAGCTATCCAGAAAGAAGTGCATCCCGATCGCCATGCCCGCGGCAGCGATACCGAGCAGCGGCTGGCGATGCAAATGGCTACGCTGGCAAATACTGCTTTTCAGACCTTGAAGAATCCCATTCAGCGCGGACTCTATCTCTGCCAGCTTCACGGTGTAGATGCGCGCCTAGAAACGAATACCGCCATGCCGACTGCTTTTTTAATGCAGCAAATGGAGTGGCGTGAGAGCCTCGAGGAGCAAGAGGGCAAGCTTAATGCGCTTGAGGCTTTGGCCGACGAGGTAAACAGATCTAAAAGAAAGGCGCTCTCTGAAATTGCCTTGGTGATTGACAGTGAAAAGAATTACGAGCGTGCCGCAGAGCTACTCAGAGGTCTGCTTTTTATTGATAAGTTTGCACTTGAGCTTGATGATGCTATCTCGGTCTTGGTATAGCTTTACACTCTAGTCCCATGGCCTTATTACAAATCTCCGAACCCGGTAAATCACTAGCACCTCATCAACGTCGGATTGCGGTTGGTATTGACTTAGGCACCACCAATTCCTTGGTGGCCATTGTGCGCGATGCCTTGCCAAAGGTGCTGCCAGATTCTGAGGGTCGTGAATTACTTCCCTCAGTTGTTCGTTATCTACCTGACGGACGAACTCAGGCGGGCTTTGAAGCAATCGACAGCATAGTAGCCGATCCGAAAAATACGATTGTGTCCGTTAAACGCTTCATGGGTCGCGGTATTGTTGATGTTGAGCATCTTGAAAATGCTCCATATGACTTTGTCGATGAACCGGGAATGTTGAAGCTCAGAACAGTTGCTGGTGATAAAAGCCCAATAGAGGTATCAGCTGAAATTCTGGCGCGCTTACGTCAATTGGCTGAAGACTCTGTAAATGACGATATTGTTGGTGCGGTAATTACTGTGCCAGCTTATTTCGATGACGCTCAGCGTCAAGCTACAAAAGATGCTGCCAAGTTGGCTGGTATCGAAGTCTTGCGTTTGCTCAACGAGCCGACTGCTGCAGCCATTGCTTATGGCTTGGATAATGCCTCTGAGGGCATCTACGCTGTATACGATTTAGGCGGTGGTACCTTTGATATCTCCATCTTGCGCATGAGCAGGGGTGTATTTGAAGTGCTCTCTACTGGCGGAGATTCAGCTTTGGGTGGTGATGACTTTGATCACCGCCTCTATTGTTGGGTCATCGAGCAGGCTAAACTTCCACCGCTCTCAATTCAGGATCATCGTAAGCTATTGCTCTCCTGCAAACATGCCAAAGAGCAGTTGAGTCATAACCCCTTGGCACGTGTTCATGAAACCCTTGCTGATGGCACCCTAGTTAATGTTGGTATCAGCCAGGCCCAATTTTTTGAGATTACTCAAAACTTAATTCATAAGACTTTAGTGGCGGTGAAGAAGGCTTTGCGTGATGCTGGCCTCGCAGCCGATGAAGTTAAAGGTGTCGTGATGGTGGGTGGGGCAACTCGCATGCCCCATGTTCAACGTGCGGTTGGTGAGCTCTTTGGCACCAAGCCTTTAAATAATCTCAACCCAGATCAAGTGGTGGCTCTAGGCGCTGCGATGCAGGCAGATCTACTTGCTGGTAATCAAAGCAAAGATGATGAGTGGCTCCTGTTGGATGTCATTCCACTGTCCCTTGGTATTGAAACCATGGGTGGTTTAGTAGAAAAAATTATTCCCCGTAACACCCCGATCCCAGTTGCACGAGCACAAGACTTTACTACCTTCAAGGATGGCCAAACAGCGTTGGCAATTCAGGTGGTGCAGGGTGAACGTGAGCTGGCCCAGGATTGCCGATCATTAGGTAAGTTTGAACTGCGCGGCATTCCGGCGATGGCTGCTGGTGCTGCTCGAATTCGCGTGACATTCCAGGTGGATGCCGATGGTTTGCTGTCTGTGAGCGCCATGGAGCAAGGATCGGGCGTGCAGGCTTCTATTGATATCAAACCATCCTATGGATTGACTGATGCTGAGATCGCTCGGATGCTGCAAGATGGCTTTGCTTCCGCCAAAGTTGACTTGTTAGCAAGATCATTGCGTGAAGAGCAGGTTAATGCGCAGCGCTTGTTGGATGCCGTGCAAACCGCACTCGATTCTGATCGTGGATTGTTAAACGACGCCGAACAGGCAGATGTCGATCAAGAGATGGCTGCCTTGCAAAAAATCCTCTCCGAGGAAACCGATAGCGCCACTTTAAGAAAAGCAGTTGATCATGCTGCCAAGGCAACCGATGAGTTCGCACAAAAGCGGATGAATGCGAGTATTCAAAAAGCCTTGTCCGGCAAGAACGTTGCTGAAATTTAAGAAAAGAAAATCATAAAAATGACTCAGATTGTTGTTCTGCCCCATAGCGAATATTGCCCCGAAGGCGCAGTAGTAGAGGCTGCCCCTGGCACATCTATTTGCGAAGCTTTACTAGAAAATAATATTCCCATTGAGCATGCTTGCGATATGGTGTGTGCTTGCACCACCTGCCACGTGATTGTGAAAGAGGGTTATCAGAGTCTGAATGCTCCTGATGAGAACGAAGAGGATTTATTAGATCGTGCCTGGGGTTTAAATCCTCAATCTCGTTTATCGTGCCAAGCTATTGTGGCCCGTGAAAATTTGGTTATTGAGATACCAAAGTACTCCATCAACCACGCAAAAGAAAATCACTAATTGCTTTTCTTGTGAGCCAGTCTTGCCAATAAAAAAGCCACCAGAGAGGTGGCTTTTTTACTTCTTAAGTAAGTGATCAAGAGCGATCGCTTATTTTCCGCAAGGGAACACGCCCTCTAAAAATCGTAGCATTGTTTCGGCAGCTGGTTGCGTGCCATTTGCAGGATTTGCATTTGCCCATGCAATGTATTCATCAACCACCTGAAGGCGTGTTGGGGCAGGTTGCTTCACGCAAATCTTGCTAGGGGCAGTTTTAGGATTACGAGTTGCCAAGTAGGTGTCATAAACAGCTTGTCCATAAATTTGGCAGGTTACGTTAGTGCTTCCTTCGCCTTGGCAGTATTTCAGTAACTCTTCAGTAGTTGTTGCATTTGCTACTTGCACGCCAGTTGCCATTCCAAAAACTAGGGTAGCCCCGATTAAAAATTTCTTCATGTTTATTCCTTTAATCAAATTTATATATATCAATGTCAGTTTGTAGATGAGATTAGCGGCGGCCATGGCCCCCACCACCGCTAAAGCCCCCGCCACCGGATCGTCCGCCACCACTAAAGTGATTGCCACCACCATCAAAGCGTGCGCCACGAGTGTCGCCAAAGCCGCCACCACTGCCGAATCGATCCCCACCACCAGAGTGATTAGCTGCGCGATCGCCGCCACCTAAATTACTGCTACGGTCACCGCTTGGGCGATTGCCTGCGCGATCGCCACTACCCATATTGCCGGCACGGTCACCTGTGCGATTACCACTCAAATCTCCACGTTGGAGGTTCTGACGTAATTGATTGCGCTCAGCATCGCGATTCGTATTGGCTCCAGCGCCGCCACCAAGATTGGCATTCCGGCGTTGTTGGTCTGGCTTCCAATCGCTGGACCCGCCGTTACGATTGCCGTTCCAATTGTTATTGGTGTTTTTATTAAAGTTATTGAAGTTGTTGTTGTTAACGGTCAGTGAATTACCGCCGCCGCCCCAACCGCCGCCCCAGTGACATCCGCCCCAGAGCGCAGCACCAACTGCCATGCCAACGCCAAAAGAGAGGAGCGCCGTTCCGGCTACATATCCAGGTGGATAGTATGCGTACGGAGGATAGGCTGGGTAGGCCCATGCCCCATACACCACGGCAGGGTTGTAAGTGGGCACATAAACGACTTGTGGGTTCGCAGGCTCAATGATGATGGTCTGACTGCTACCGCTTCCTTGCGTTGACACCGTCTGTTGTGAATTCGATTGCAATGACCCAGCCTGCTTGGCTTTTGCGCGCAACGCTTGAATTGCACTCATTGTTTCAGACTGTTGCGCTAATACCGCATTACCCAGTTGTTGAGTCCAGCTTAGCTGGGAGCCCATCATCTCTAATACTGGAGGAAATGACACTAGGGATTTGACGCTGGCATCCCAACTTTGCTGTTGGAGTGCTTGATTCAGGGCATCACCTTTGAGTTTGCTGTTGGCTTTAGCCCAATTAGACGCCTCTCCCACCTCTAGAGGGTAGGTGGCAGCCATTAGAACTTGAGAGACCAATGGATCGGGGTAAAGGGCAATAGGCGCTACCAGCGCCTCTAATTGCGCCTGAGAAAGCTTTGCTGCCTGTTGTTGAGAACTGCTTTGAGCATAGGCTACTGGAGCGGCTGCAGGAAGAGTAAGTGCAGCTGTAAGGAGACTTGCGATTAAGCGAGATGGAACCCTCACCTTCTTTGATGCCAGCATTGGCACTCCTTCATGATTGGTTGGTTGAGCATTAATTCTACTAAATAGCACTATATCGGTTATGTGCACTAAATTGAAGCATGGGGCACTCAAAGGAAGCAAAGAATTCTGCTCGGGCTATGCTGAATGGCTAATATGGACTTGTTGTTCATTCTTTACCTCCATAGCATTTCTTTAAAGCCATCCTTCGGGGTGGCTTTTTCTTGACCCAATAATATAAGGCCCCGCTATACAAGGCCTTAATTGAGAAGGCAATCAGGTTTACTGAGATATCGCTTCCCGAATCATCCCGGCAGCCACCGTGTGGTTAGTGGCCTCATCAATCAAAATAAAGGCGCCGGTTTTCTGGGATTGACTAAATAAATCGGCAGCAATTGGTTTTTGAAGCGTGAAATCCACTCGACCGATTTCATTGGCGTTGAGAGGGTGAGTTTCGAGCGCGTGAGAGAGTGTTTGTACATCCAAAACCTGTTGAATCACCTTGACCTTGGCGCCAATAGTATTAGTGGTGTGGCGTAAAGCGTACTTACGACTCAAAGAGAGTGGTTCACTATCTAACCAGCAGAGATCGGCCGAGATTTGCTTGCTTAATGTTGGCGGGGAAGTATCTTCGGAGCTGATGAATAGAGATCCTCTAGATACATCAATATCCTCAGTTAAGCTAATCGCTACGGCCTCACCAGTTTGAGCAGATTCCACTTCATTATTGGCATTGGATTGATCGCGGTTTGAGCGATTACCTAGATAGATCTTTGCAACTGTTGCTTCTCGATTCTCGGGAAGTACTTTAATCTTTTGACCCACTCGAATGCTTCCAGATTCGATTTGGCCGAGATAACCCCGGAAGTCGTCTGAGGCACTGCCATCTTGGCGGGCAACATATTGAACTGGAAAGCGCAAGCCTGTCTTTTCAGATTGAGGGCTAGTGTCTAGATTTTCTAACCACTGCAGTAGTGTGGGACCCTTGTACCAGGGAGTGATATCGCTAGAGCTGACTACGTTCGCTCCAAGCAAAGCCGACATCGGGATTAAAGTTGGCTCAGGCAAGCCAATTTTTTTGCTTAAATCTTCAATCGCTATTTTGATGGCATTGAATACCTTTTCATCAAAATTGAGCAAATCCATTTTGTTCACTGCAAATATGACATGGCGCAGCCCTAGCAAATGAACAATAGCAGCATGACGTTTAGTTTGAGCTAATAAGGTTGCTGGGCTGGTGCTGAGATCAACGCGGGTTGCATCAACCAAAATAACAGCCACATCAGATTGCGAAGCGCCAGTTACTAAATTGCGGGTGTATTGCTCATGACCAGGAGCATCAGCCACGATAAATTTACGTTTAGGTGTCGAAAAGTAGCGATAGGCCACATCAATCGTGATGCCTTGCTCACGCTCAGCTTCCAGACCATCAGTTAGTAATGCTAAATCTACGCCAGCATCTGAAGAGGTCACCCTTGCATGCTTAGTCTTTGATAGGGATTCGAGCTGATCAACCAAAATCGATTTGGTGTCGTAGAGTAGGCGCCCAATTAATGTACTTTTCCCATCATCAACGCTGCCAGCGGTAATGAAGCGCACCACGTTTTGGTGTGTAGTTTCTTTGTTAGCTTGAGTCATTAGAAGTAACCTTCTTTCTTGCGGCGCTCCATAGAGGCCTCATTAGTTTGATCATCCATACGAGTGGCGCCACGTTCAGTAATTTCCGTAATTGCTGTTTCGGCAATGATGTCGATAGGATTGGCGGCAGTGCTTAGGACTGGGCAGGTGCAGCTAATATCGCCTACTGTACGGAAACGGACATTCAAAATCTCACTCACATCACCGGGTGCTTTCGGTGTGATGTTGGTAACTGGAACTAGGAGGCTATTCTTCCGAACAACTTCACGTTCATGCGTGTAGTAAATGCTTGGAAGCTCTAATTTTTCTCTAGCGATGTATTGCCAGATATCAAGCTCGGTCCAATTGGAGATTGGGAAGACGCGCATGTTTTCACCTTGGGAAATACGAGCGTTGTAAAGATTCCAGAGCTCAGGACGTTGCGCTTTTGGATCCCACTGACCGAATTCATCGCGGAAAGAAAAGATGCGTTCTTTAGCGCGAGCCTTTTCTTCGTCGCGACGTGCGCCGCCCATGAGGGCGTCAAATTCATGCTCTGCAATAGCTTCTAGCAAAGTCACCGCCTGAGCCGCATTGCGAGAATCGGTTTCTTTGCGCAAGCGAACGGTGCCCTTTTTAATAGAGTCTTCAACATGACCCACAATGAGCTTTACGCCAGTTTTCTTAACTACAGCATCACGATAGGCAATGACTTCTGGATAGTTGTGGCCGGTATCAATATGCAAAATAGGGAATGGGAGTTTTACAGGGCGATTGCCAAACTGAAAAGCTTTGCGTGCCAAGTGGAACATCACAATGGAATCTTTTCCGCCCGAGAAAAGCATCGTTGGATTTGCGCACTGCGCCACTACTTCGCGAATAATGTAGATCGACTCAGCTGCTAGCCAATCTAAATGGTCATCTAATAATTTTTGTTCTTGCATTCTGTAATTCGTTCTTTGCTAAGTTTTAATACTGAAGTGATCAACCGATTATTTATTAAGGTGTAGACCGCACTCTTTGCTGTCACTTTGTAACCACCACCAGCGACCGGCACGGATGTCTTCGCCTTTTTTCACTTGACGTGTGCAAGGCTCGCAACCAATGCTGGGGTAGCCTTTTAGGTGAAGCGGGTGTATCGGTACATTTTCTTCTTTGATATAGGCCCAAAGATCAGCTTCTGACCAATCAAATAAGGGATTGAACTTGGCGATACTACGGGCATCATCAAGTTCTTCAAAGTTCAATTCAACTCGAGTGGTGGATTGCTCGCGTCTTTGGCCGGTAATCCAAGCATCTGCACCCAGGAGTGCTGCATTCAAAGGCTTAATCTTGCGAGCGCCACAACAGGCTTTCTTGGCCACTTCACCATCGTAAAAACCATTCATGCCAAATTGATCTATGAATTCCTGAATATCACTTTCCTCTGGATAGACTTTTGTAATTGACATCCCATAGTGATTTTCTGTGGTCTTGGTCATATCCACGGTTTCTTGATGCAAGCGACCAGTAGCTAGTGTGAATAATTGAATGTTGGCTTTGGATTTAGAAATCGCATCGGTGATTACCATATCCTCAGCAGCTAAGCTAGTTGCAAAGCGAACATCAGAAAAGCGTGCAGTAATATCAAGTAAGCGATTCTTAAGGGTGGCCGTCTTTTGGGTTAACGGAGCTACATTGAGGGAGCCCTCGGGGATCGACCAAAATTCCGGGGCAATCATGAGGACACCAGCTTAATTCCAACCAAGAATAAGGTCCCTGCAAGAGTTGTTCTTGCTGCCTTCTCCGACAAGATGCTTGATAGTTTTGCGCCCAGCCAAATGGCGGGTACAGACCCAATCAGCAGTCCAAAAAGCAAGTCAAAATGCACGTTACCTAACCACCAATGTCCCAGTCCAGCAAGTGCGGTTAATGGAACTGCATACGCAATATCGGTACCCGCTACTTCAGATGCCTTTAGGTGGGGATAGAGCAGCAAGATGAGCGTTGCTCCAATAGCTCCAGCACCAATTGATGAGATGGTTACTAGGACGCCAATTATTGCGCCCACAGCGATAGTGGAAATCTTTAAGGCTGTGCCGGTGGGGAGGTAGTGCGGATTATCTTGTACCCATCTTAAAATCTTTCCCCTGAAAAGAAGTGATACCGCCGTTAACAGAACAGAAATTCCGATGGAGAGGCTGATCAAATGGTTCCAGTCTTTCGAGACTGGGCCAACATATTTCAAAACCAAGATGGATGCTACTGCAGTGCTAATGCTACCGATGCAGAGCAAGCGAACAATATCCCAACGTACATTTCCATGAAGGCGATGTGCGGCAGTACCAAATCCTTTGGTAATTGCTGCAAACGCTAAGTCAGTGCCTACCGCTGCTGTTGGGGCAACCCCAAAGATGAGTGTTAACAAGGGGGTCATAAGCGATCCGCCGCCTACACCAGTCATGCCAACGAGTAGTCCAACGAGTGCACCAGAAATAATGAAATGCGAGGAATCAAGCAAAAAATGAATCATCAGTACATTGCCCCCTAATTAAGCGAAGGCTTGTTCGAATTCATCAAGCTTGATGGCATTCATGAGAAACAGAATTTGACGCTGGAAACTTTTGCGCTCAGCCACATTCTCATGCGGCAAACGATCATGCTCGCGTAATAGCTTGGTAATAATTGGGTTGTAGTGCTCGCGTACGGGGGACATCTAAATTCCTTGGTAAATATCTCGTTAGAGAGAATTTACCAAGGGGTCTATATATCCACAAGGAATATATAGAGATAACTAAATTACTTTTAGATATATAAGAGCTTACTTTTCTACAAAAGCGCGTTCGAATACGTAGTCGCCTAATTGACCAAGGCTTGGGGAAACTTTAAAGCCTTTGGCATCAAGCATCTCAGCAGTTTCTTTGAGCATTGAAGGGCTACCGCAGATCATGGCGCGGTCGACTGCTGGGTCTAATGGCGGCAAGCCAATATCTTTGAAAAGTTGGCCAGATTCAATCGCGGTAGTTAAGCGACCAGTGTGTTTAAACGCTTCACGAGTCACTGTTGGGTAGTAAATCAATTTTTCACGAATGATTTCACCAATGTATTCATCTTGGGTCAATTCATTCTTAATGTAATCGGCATAGGCCAATTCACTTACCAAGCGCACGCCGTGAATGAGAACCACTTTTTCAAATTTCTCGTAAGTGTCTGGATCGCGAATGATGCTCATGAATGGCGCTAGACCTGTGCCAGTGCTGAAGAGATAGAGATGTTTGCCTGGATTTAAGTCATCGATCACCAGTGTGCCAACAGATTTCTCGCTGACCAAGATTGGATCGCCAACCTGAATTTTTTGAAGACGGGAGGTGAGTGGACCATCTTGAACTTTAATGCTCAAGAATTCTAGATGTTCTTCATAGTTAGGGCTAGCAACGCTGTATGCCCGAACCAGGGGTTTACCTTCAACCTCTAGGCCGATCATCAAAAAATGGCCGCTACGGAAACGCAGGCCTTTATTGCGGGTAGTGGTGAAGCTAAAGAGGGTGTCGTTCCAGTGGTGAACGGTGAGAACGGTTTCAGTGTTGTATGCGGCCATATTGGAAGCTAGGTAAATTATGCAAAACCATGATTATCCTCATTCTTGCTTTGTTTTAGGTCTCTAAAGCCCTTAAACTAGGATTAACTTCTCATATTTATGAAACTTTTAGTAATAAAGGGGGGTTTCATCGTTAACTTGGAGTATTTGCCTGGGGTTTCGCTATTATTTGCAAATGAGCCAAGCCAAATACCTTTACCTTTCTTTATTTAGCCTCGGGCTAGTGATTTTTGCTGTTGTCCTTCAGCGTGTCGGATATCAAGGGGTGAGTTTTCTCCCTTGCCCCCTCTGCATTCTGCAAAGGGTTGGTTATTTGGGTGTCGCCATTTTTTGTTTCATAGCCGCTGGATTTAATCCACTTAATCCGCTAAGGAAGATCTTCCATATCTTGGCCGCCATTTCTGCCGCCTATGGTCTTTCTATAGCAATGCGTCAAGTTTGGCTGCTTTCACATCCAGAAATCTCGTGCGGCATTGATCCTCTAGAAACTTGGATTAATCAATTTCAATTAGCGAAGGGATTGCCTTGGTTATTTAAGGCGGATGGACTATGTTCTGCCAAGCTACCTGCAATTTTGGGCCTACAAGTTCCGGAATGGTCTTTATTTTGGTTTGCTGTGTTTCTGGCAATTTTGCTCATTACCTTATTTAGAAGATCATCCAACTGAGGAGTGTATGGCACAGATATCTCTAAAACAGCGTGGCGTGGGATATGTCCTGGTTCAGATGCTTTTGATTGGACTCATTCTTTTTGGTCCTCAAGGATTTCAGTTGTTGCCTGACTCAATAGCCTCTTGGGCGCCTTATCGGCAAGTGCTGGGTATCATCATTTGCATCTTGGGTTTGCTGTTATCTTTGATTGCAGCTTTGAATCTAGGAAAAAATCTCACTCCATTACCGTGCCCTAAAGATGACGCGCAGCTAATTGAGGTGGGGCTATATCGCCTCGTTCGCCATCCCATTTATTCCGGCGTTTTATTGCTAGCCCTGGGGTGGCTTCTGATTTATCCATACGCCTTAGTATTTTTGTATGTATTGGCGCTATTTATTTTTTTTGAGTTGAAGACCAAGAGAGAAGAGCGCTGGCTGTTGGAGAGGTTTCCGGCTTACTCTGGATACCGCATCAGAGTGAAGAAATTTATCCCCTGGGTCTATTAGCCACAAGTTGGCTGAGATAGTGCAATATTGAGCGGTCAAATTTATATAAGAGGTGTCTATGAGTGAATCCCCATCGGTGAGATTGGTGCAACAAAGCGATTATCAATTTGCGATCTATTACAACGAAGAGCGAGAACCCATTTTTGGTGATGAGCCCCCTCCTTTGGGAAGGTCTCAAGGTGCTACCCCTTCACAGTTTTTGATGGCAGGGGTAGCTAATTGTCTATCTGATTCATTGTTATTTGCCCTCAGAAAATTTAAGCAGAATCCCGAGCCAATTGAGACCAAGGCTAGTTGCGAGATAGGTAGAAACGATCAGAACCGTTTGCGCATTCTGAAGATTGATGTGGAGATTCGGATTGGTGTGCCTGGTGAAACTTTGGAGAATCTAGAGCGCGTCTTGGCGCAATTTCAGGATTTCTGTACTGTCTCTTCGAGTGTGAGTTTGGGTATCCCGGTAAATGTCACGGTAATCGACAGTCAGGAAAAGCGACTCTACCCCGTGGCCTAGTCCAATCGACTTAGGTAAATAAAAAGCCGCAGATTCTGCGGCTTTTTATTTCAAATGGAATAAGAAACTTATTCTTCTTCGCGGCGGAGATGCGGAAACAAGATGACATCACGAATGTTTGGCACATCAGCAAGAAGCATCACGAGACGATCGATGCCGATACCGCAACCACCGGTTGGGGGCATACCATACTCGAGTGCGCGGATAAAGTCATGGTCAAAGTACATCGCCTCTTCATCGCCAGCTTCTTTTTGCTCCACTTGCTTGCGGAAACGATTGGCTTGATCTTCTGCATCGTTGAGCTCGGAGAAGCCGTTAGCAATTTCACGGCCAGTAATGAACAATTCAAAACGCTCGGTGATTCCAGGGCGTGTGTCAGATTCACGCGCAAGAGGGCTTACTTCGATTGGGTAATCGATGATGTAAGTTGGTTCCCACAGGTGTGACTCGGCAACCAATTCAAATAAAGCCAGCTGGAGGGCGCCAATACCGGCATTCTTGAGGGTAGGGCTATCCGGGTTCTCGCCACCCTTTTTTAACTCAGCACGAATAAATGCAGCATCTTCTAATTGTGCGGCCTCATAGCTCTTATTGGATTGACCGCAGTACTTCAAGATAGCTTCAGTAATCGTTAGGCGCTGGAATGGTTTACTGAGGTCTAATTCACGACCTTGGTGAGTCAGAACCGCAGTACCTTGCGCATCAATAGCAGCAGAGCGAATCAAGCTCTCCGTGAAATCCATTAGCCAGCGGTAATCTGTATAGGCTGCATAGAACTCCATCATGGTGAATTCTGGGTTGTGACGCGGACTTACACCTTCATTGCGGAAGTTCCGATTAATTTCAAAGACGCGCTCAAAGCCGCCAACCACTAGACGCTTCAAGTACAGTTCTGGCGCAATGCGCAAAAACATCTGCATATCTAAAGCATTGTGGTGCGTAATAAATGGCTTAGCGGTTGCACCACCAGGAATCGGATGCAACATGGGCGTTTCCACTTCCATGAAGTCCGCATCGAGCATATGGCGACGCAAGGAAGCAATCGTATTGCTGCGCGCTCTAAATGTATTGCGACTTTCTGGATTCACAATCAAATCAACATAGCGTTGACGATACTTAGTCTCTAAATCAGAAAGGCCGTGGAACTTATCTGGCAGTGGGCGCAAAGATTTACTCAGGAGGCGCAGATTGCTGCATTCGACTGAGAGCTCACCCTTATTGGTCTTGAATAAATTGCCTTCAGCAGAGATAAAGTCACCCATATCCCAGTGCTTAAATGCACCATGGGTATCAGCCCCGCTGATTTCATCGTTGATGTAGAACTGAATCTGGCCACTGCGATCTTGAATGGTGGCAAAGCTTGCCTTGCCCATTACGCGCTTGAGTACCATGCGACCTGCCACTTTGACGTGTATCTTCTTCGCCGCCAATTCCTCTTTAGTGAGGCTGTCGTAGTGGGCGTGAAGATCGGCAGCCAGATGGGTTGGCACAAAGTCATTTGGAAAGGCCACTCCGCTTTCACGCAGCTTGGCTAATTTCTCGCGGCGCTCGGCAATGATGTGATTTTCATCAACAACTTCGGTAGCGGGAGTTTGGTTGGGGTTGGAATTCACTTGATCGTTCATGGGGAATATTAATAGCTGGAATAGGGGTAATGAATCAGACGCCTTGCTTCAGGCTGGCTTCAATAAAGGCATCAAGGTCACCATCCAATACTTTTTGTGTATTGGAGATCTCAACGTTAGTGCGTAGGTCTTTAATACGACTCTGGTCTAGTACGTAGGAGCGGATCTGGTGACCCCAACCCACATCGGTCTTGCTAGCTTCAAGCTTGTCTTGCTCAGCGCGACGCTTTTGCATCTCGTGTTCGTATAGGCGTGACTTCAACATTGTCATCGCTTCAGCTCTATTGCGGTGCTGGCTTCGATCGTTCTGGCACTGCACTACGATTCCAGTTGGAAGGTGGGTTAAGCGAACTGCAGAGTCGGTCTTATTAATATGCTGACCACCTGCACCAGATGCGCGATAGGTGTCGGTGCGAATATCTGCCGGGTTTACGTCAATCTCAATCGAGTCATCAATCTCTGGGTACACATAAATACTAGCAAAAGAGGTGTGACGACCGTTGGAGGAATCAAAAGGTGATTTGCGCACTAAGCGGTGCACACCAGTCTCCGAGCGAAGGTGTCCGTAAGCGTACTCACCATCTACCTTAATGGTTGCGCTCTTGATGCCCGCAACGTCGCCATCAGACTCTTCTAGAATTTCTGTTTTATAGCCTTTGCGCTCGCAATACTTGAGGTATTGGCGATAGAGCATACTGGCCCAATCGCATGCTTCTGTGCCGCCAGCACCGGCCTGAATATCGATAAAGCAATTGCATGAATCCATCTCGTTATGGAACATGCGGCGGAACTCAAGATCATGAATGATCTTGCTGTAGCCCTCAACATCTTGTTCGATTGCAGCAATGGTTTCAAAATCACTTTCTTCTTTGGCCATATCGAATAATTCGAGGGCACCAGTGATATTGCTATTTAAATCAGTGAGGGTGGCAACAACCCCATCAAGCAACTTTTTTTCTTTGCCGAGGGCTTGTGCTTTCTTTTGATCGTCCCAGATAGTGGGATCTTCAAGAATAGAATTAACTTCAGTAAGGCGTCGTGACTTTACTTCGAAGTCAAAGATACCCCCGAAGTGCTTGCTCACGGGTGAGCAGATCGGATAGGGTATTTGAAATTGTATTGAGTTGTTCGGCTTCCATCCCTTGATTATAAGGGGGTTATTGCAGCTTAGCCCTCGTCGTGCGCCTCAATCATGAGTTGTACGCGAGCCTGCCCCTGAAAGCGGTCCGTGACGAGGCGATAGGCCAACTTAGCCCTAGCTGGTAGTGGCTGGGTTCGGTTAAACCAAACTCCAGTAAAGGGTTTGCTGGCCAGTTGACCATCCCCAATCGGGCGAAGCTGCAGGCGAAGATGCTTCTCTTTCATAAGGCTTTGCTGGCCAATCTCAAATTCCCCATAAAAAATAGGTTGAGGAAAGCCCTGGCCCCAGATTTCTTCTGCGAGAAGGTCACCAGTTTCTGGTGTGAATTCCGAAAGCTCAAGGGGGCCATCATGAATATGGCGGCGCTCTAATAATTCCTCGTTGAGCAATTCATTGGCAACTTGCGCAAATAAGGCATCAAACTTTTCAAAATCTGCTTTTCTAATGCTTAGGCCTGCCGCCATTGCATGACCACCAAATTTGAGAATCAGAGCTGGATCACGTTTGGAGACAATATCTAAGGCATCGCGCAGATGAAAGCCTGTCAGCGATCTACCGGAGCCACGCAATTCCTCTCCGGTTGCACCATCTGCAGGGGCAAAAACAATTGCAGGGCGATTAAAGCGCTCTTTGAGGCGGGATGCCACGATACCAACCACGCCTTGATGCCATTCACTATTCCAAAGGCAGATGCTCGAGCGTTCGGCCATAGTGCCTGCTAATTGATCTTCGGCCAAGTGGGCGAGGGCGGCCTCTTGCATGCCATCTTCGATCACACGTCGCTCGCGATTAATCCGATCGAGTTCATAAGCCAGCTCAATGGCTTCATCGGGCCTGTCACTGAGTAATAAGCGGATGCCCAATGTCATGTCTGCGAGGCGTCCCGCTGCATTTAACCGGGGGCCAATAGCAAACCCCAGGTCAAAGGTGTTAGCTTTGCGAGGATCCCGAGCCGCGGCCTGAAACAGTGCTTGAATGCCGGCTTGTGAGGCTCCTGCACGAATACGCTTTAAGCCATTGGAAACCAAGATACGGTTATTGCGATCAAGTTGCGCAACATCGGCTACGGTACCTAAGGCTACGAGATCCAATAGATTCTCAATTTTGGGTTGAGTCTCTGCGGTAAATTTTCCGCGCTTACGCAGTTCTGCGCGTAGCGCAACTAATAGATAGAACATGACACCCACACCTGCAAGTGCCTTACTTTGAAAGCTACAGCCAGGCTGATTGGGATTCACGATTGCAGTAGCTTTGGGCAGTCGATCGCCTGGTAGGTGATGGTCAGTCACAATGACCTCCATACCCAACTCACGAGCTCGATCAACGCCAGCTTCGCTAGCAATCCCGTTATCTACCGTGATGAGGTATTTGGGTTTAGGGATTTGTTGGGCTGCTAAGTCCACCACCTCTGGAGTTAATCCATAACCCATCGTAAAACGGTTTGGTACTAAAAATTGAATTGGAGTTTCCGGTCCACCCAACATCTTTAATCCACGTAGTGCAACAGCGCATGCAGTAGCGCCATCGCAGTCATAGTCCGCTACCACTAGCATCGACTCTTTGCGCTCAAGAATATCTGCGAGCAAGGTCGCAGTACTGATGCAGTTTTTCAGTTCTACTGGTGAGAGCAGTTGCTTGAGATCTAAGGAGAGTTCATCCGGCTTATCAATGCCGCGGGCTGCATACAGCCTAGCTAGCAATGGGTGTAGGCCGCTTTGCTTTAACCAGTTAGCCGTTCGGTCGGAAAAGGGGCGCTGAGAAAATACGCTCATGTCGATATCATTTCTTGCCAGCTTAAGGGCTCTGATTTTTTCCAGAACGCCCATGACTTTTTGTTTAAGTCTTTGACAGTAATAATCCTGTGACGAGTTCGTCCTTTTGGAAAGTCAATGATTTCAATTTCATCTAGCTGTTTGCTGAGCAGGCCTGTGCTCAAGCCTTCCCAAGCAATCCCGGGGCGATCGATCCAGGCAAAGCAATTAACCAGCTTTGAGAAATCAATTTCACCTTGTTGAGGGACGCTAAGATATTTGGCCAATCCCGCTAGCAAGGGATGTTCCCCGTATATCTGGCTAGCTCCTCTCAACGATTCAGGCGGCTGAATATCCGCCAGTTTGCCGATACCACTAATCCAAAGAGAGTTAATGCCTGGAAGTCCCTGTTGTGCTCGCGCTTCATTTATTGGGTCAATGTGCCACAGCATCTGTATTTCATTTTGGAGTTTGCGCCAGAGTTTTGCGATGCCAGACTCGCTTGTATCACGCGGCATCCACCAATCGATATTGCGGCCGTGGGCCTGGTCAATGGAGTGGGTTGCTAAGCTGGCAAAAGGTCCTGCTGGAATAAACCAATCGCGATGCCCTTGGAATAAAACCTTGCTTCCAAAATCCTCCTCAATCAAGGGGAGGACAACTTGTAGTAAGTCTGCAGATTCATTTGTGGTCAGATCAATCTGACTTTGGGCCATTAAAATCAAATGATCTCGAGTGGCGTGTAGGTGTACCGGCTGGAGACAGGCAATGATTTCGTTCGGATTTACTACTAAATCACTTTGCCCCAATAGCAAGACTGGGGCAATCGGCAGTTGATCTCCCAATAGGAAGCGCTCTTGTGGCAGGCCACTGGGCGGCACATTCTGCTCCAATCCAGCTTCAATGGCATCTTCCCCTGACACCATCAGGGTGAAGCGTCGTGAAGAGATTGATTGGGAGGTTAAATTGGAGGTCATTCCCTTGATTTTAGGTGGCATTTACAGAATCCATCAGTTTGCCCACCTAATTGTCTAAACTGTGACTATGTTGAGACTCCCTATTGAGCTAGAAATTGGCCTGCGTTACACCCGATCCAAGCGTCGCAAGACGGTGGGTAAGCGTGATGGCTTCCTCTCCTTTATTTCCGGGATCTCTACCGCAGGTATCGCTTTGGGGGTTGCCGCCCTAATTGTGGTGCTCTCAGTCATGAATGGCTTCCAAAAGGAAGTGCGGGATCGCATGTTGTCTGTGCTCTCCCATGTTGAAATTACCGCCCCAGATGGCTTGGCTAATTGGGAGCCTATTGCCCTTAAGGTTGCTGCGCAGCCCCACGTAGTCGGTGTTGCTCCGATGGTCAGCTCGCAAGGTTTACTGAGCCGTGAGAACGTCATGCGTGGTGTCGCCATTCGTGGGGTGCTGCCAACTGAAGAGGGTAAGGTATCTGATTTACCTAAGCAGTTCGTTGCTGGCAATATCGAGGATCTCAAGCCAGGCGCTTTTGGGGTTGCTTTAGGTGCGCAGCTTGCCAATATGGTGGGTGCACGCGTTGGTGATCGTGTTAATTTGATCGTGCCGGAAAGTGATCTGACTCCAGCTGGCGCCATGCCTAGGATGCGGACGCTGCAAGTAGTTGGCATTGTCGATAGCGGTCATTATGAATACGACAGTTCTTTGGCCATCATGCATTGGAAGGATGCCGCTGCTTTATTGCGTTTGCAAGATCCATCTGGTTTGCGCGTTAAGGTGGATGATATGCAACGTGCGCCGGAGATTGCTTCCGAGTTAGCTAAAGTTGTTCCACAAGCCCTTTGGGTTAGCGACTGGTCACGCTCTAATCGTAATTGGTTTGCCGCTGTTCAAACTGAAAGGAAGATGATGTTCATCATCCTGACACTGATCATTGCCGTAGCCGCTTTTAATTTAGTTTCTACATTAGTGATGACCGTCAACGAGAAGCAGGCTGACATTGCAATCTTAAGAACCATGGGTGCGAGCCCAGGATTAATTCAGAGAATCTTCTTGGTGCAAGGTTTGGCAATTGGTTTGCTAGGCTCTTTGGCTGGCGTTGGCTTAGGTCTCTTGATTGCCTTAAATATTGATGTAATTGTCCCGGCAATTGAAGCCATCTTCCGGGTGCGCTTCTTACCGCGAGATGTCTATTTTATTAGCGAGCTACCTTCAGATGTGCGTTTATCCGATGTGGTTACGGTTGGGTTGATGGCCTTTGGCCTTTCTGTATTGGCCACTTTATATCCAAGTCGTCGCGCTGCCCAAGTTCAGCCTGCGGAGGCCTTACGCTATGAGTAATGTAAATAATGAGCCTGGTAATTCAGTGATCCTCCGTGCAACTGGACTTGCAAAGACCTATGGCAAGGGATCGACTGCTGTTGATGTCCTCAAGGAGATTGATTTGCAGGTGAGCGCTTCTGAGAAGGTGGCGATCGTAGGATCTTCTGGTTCAGGTAAAAGCACCTTGCTGCATTTATTGGGCGGCTTAGACGCTCCCAGTGCTGGCACTGTGATTCTGGCTGGAGAGAATCTACATAAACTGGCGATGGGTAAATTAGATCAACTTCGCAATCAGAGCCTGGGGTTTATTTATCAGTTTCACCATCTCTTGGATGAATTCAGTGCTGTTGAGAATGTTGCTTTACCTTTACGCATTCGCGGCCTGAGTAATGAGGAGTCAATGGAGCGGGCAAGCGCAATGCTACACGCCGTTGGCTTGGCTAAGCGAGTGCAACACACCCCGGGCGAGTTATCTGGCGGCGAACGTCAACGGGTTGCAGTTGCCCGCGCATTAGTGGGAAATCCTGCTTGCGTCTTGGCAGATGAGCCTACGGGCAATCTGGATACTGAAACTGCAGATGGGGTTTTTGACTTAATGTTGGATATTGCCCGTGAGCAAGGTACCGCTTTTGTAATCGTGACCCATGATCCTATTCGTGCAAAACGTTGTGACCGGATTTTGCATTTAGAGCGCGGAGTATTAAAGACCTTCGAGCAATGAGTGAAGCCAGTGCAGAACTTGCGTGGGTTGATACCCACTGCCATTTAGATGCACCAGAGTTCAAGGTAACTCTGATTCAGGCAATTGCAAAAGCAAAGCATGCTGGCGTTCAAGCGATTCTGCTACCAACAGTGCAAGCCTCCGATTGGGATCAAGCTAAAAGCTTGGTAAACCAGTACAGCAAACAAATTCCAGGATTGGTTTATACGCTAGGTATTCATCCGCTATATATTAATCAAGCGCAAGAGGATGATATCCACGCCCTCAAGAATCGAGTTGAGCAGTCATTGGATGATCCTCGATTTGTTGGCATGGGAGAGATGGGTTTAGATTACTTTGTTGAGGGTCTCGATCACCAGCGTCAAGAGTATTTCTTTCATGCGCAATTGGATTTAGCTCAGCAATTTCAGCTGCCAGTCATTTTGCATGTCCGCCGTTCTCAAGATGCGATCTTAAAAGCATTGCGGAAAAGAAAAGTCCCTGGCGGAATAGCGCACGCCTTTAACGGCAGTCATCAGCAGGCTGAGCAATTTATTGATCTTGGTTTTAAGTTGGGGTTTGGCGGTGCGGCGACCTACGATAGGGCATTGCAGATTAGACGTCTTTTGAGTGATTTACCGCTTGATTGCATCGTCACTGAAACAGATGCTCCTGATATTCCTCCGGCCTGGCTTAAAGAGGAGGGTGGCGCATTCAATGAACCTGCTTTGCTTCCCAGAATTGCCAAGCAATTGGCAGAAATTCGTGGCATTTGTGATGAGGCATTTTCCAAAGCAGTTTGGTCAAATGCGATGCAAGTATTGCCGCGTTGGTCCAAATTAGTGGCCGGCAATATCAACCCACAAAAAACGTCTTAAGCACTTGCGAATTTATATTGCGGCGTTCATCGCCGGGGGTTCGCTCCTGCTATTTTTGTCTGCCGTGCCTGATCTCTGGCTGCCAACCTGCTTATCTTTAATGGTGTTTTGCCTGCTCGGAGCCTGGGTAAATTGGTATCTGGCGAAACACACCAATGCAAACACGATTTTCCTTGGCATATTTTTCTTCGTCCTGGGATTTGCTTGGAATGCACAATACTCTCAGAATCGATTAAGCAATATTTTATCTATTGAGTATGAGGGCAAGGATCTACTTTTTGAGGGTAGGGTTAATGCATTGCCCCAAAGTTCATCAGGTGGCGCAAAGTTTTCTTTCGAAGTCGATCATGCGTCTTTAGGGGGTCAGCCTATCGAGTTATTTCCTCGGCAGGTGTATTTAAGTTGGCAGCCAGCATGGCGCAATCCTCAAGATATTCCTGAGGTCATTCCTGGTCAGCGCTGGGAGTTTAAGGTCAAAATCAAAAGACCTTATGGCTCCTTAAACCCATATACTTTTGATTTTGAGCGCTGGTCATTCCACCAAGATTTTGGCGCCAGCGGCTCTGTGCGGTCTGGTGAGTTATTGCTTGAGAACGACATTGGTTTAACAGAGTTTTCTCTGGCAATGGAATATCAACGCTGGAAGTTAAGGCAAAAGATACGGCATTCTCTCCCCAAGGATGCCCGATATGCTGGCGTGATTGCTGCTCTAGTGATGGGCGATCAAAATGCAATTGATCAAGAGGACTGGCGTGTATTTAATGCTACCGGAATTGGACATTTAATCTCTATCTCAGGACTCCATGTAACCATGTTGGCCGGATTTGGTGCCATGCTTGCAGCGTTCTTGTGGCGTCGCAATTCCTTACCGCTCTACATGCCCGTTGGAAAAGTTGCCGCCGCAATAGGGTTTCTGACAGCTTTTGTCTATGCCTGGTTGGCAGGCTTTCAGATTCCGGCGCAGCGAACTATGTATATGGTGGGCGTTGTCGCCTTCGCCTTATGGTCTGGCAGAAATCCGCGATCCTTTGATATCTGGTGGTGGGCTTTAGTGTTCGTGCTTCTGATTGACCCGATGGCCCCCTATACCCCGGGTTTCTGGTTGTCGTTTGGCGCCGTTGCCGCCATCTTGTATGCAATGCAAGGTTCTGAAGGTCTTTTGGGTATACCTACAGGTAAAGAGCTTGAAGTGCACTGGAGGTGTAGGTTAATGCAGGCATTACGTGAGGCGTGCCGAGTTCAGGCGGTCGTAACTATTGCACTTCTACCATTGACCTTGTATTGGTTTTATCAGATATCGATCGTGTCACCCTTGGCCAATGCATTTGCTATTCCTGTTGTGAGTTATGTTGTTACACCCCTAGCAATCGCTGGTGCGCTACTCCCAGACTTTATTGGTAAATGGTTCTTGTTACCCGCTCACGCCACTATGGAGTATTTAGCAATACTCCTGGGGTGGATGGCTAATTGGAGGTGGGCAGTCGCCTGGTCCAGTCAGCCCACATGGTGGGCGCTCATATTGTCAATCCTTGGCATCGTGATGGCGATTCGCCCTGGAGTAATTTATAAGAGCTGGGTTTCTAGGCTTGCAGGCCTTGCGCTATGTGTGGGCTTATTCA
The DNA here is from genome assembly GCA_947448625.1 of Burkholderiaceae bacterium. Taxonomy (GTDB): domain Bacteria; phylum Pseudomonadota; class Gammaproteobacteria; order Burkholderiales; family Burkholderiaceae; genus Polynucleobacter. The sequence continues at coordinate 24,013 of CANFOT010000010.1, forward strand.
TTCAACCTTTAGAAAATACTACTTTGGCCAAAGGAGAATTTCGGGCAACAGTATTGGATATAGGTCAGGGTACGGCCGTCCTTATTGAGACGGCCTCTAGGAAATTGCTGTATGACACTGGACCCATACAGGGCAAAGATAATGCAGGCCAACGAATTATCCTGCCGTACTTGAGGGGGAGGGGTATTGATCATATTGATCGTATGGTCATTAGCCATAGCGATAGCGATCATATTGGGGGAGCGGCCACCTTGCTTCAAGAAATTTCTTTTGATTCGATGATGGGGTCATTGCCGAGCACGAATCCATTACTCTCTCATCTGATAATGAAACACGTGCCTGCCATCCCTTGCCGCTTTGGGCAGCAATGGTCATGGGATGGCGTGGATTTTAGAATCTGGCATCCGCATGAGGAGGCTCTTTTTGAGGAGCATCAGGTTAGAAAACCCAATGAGATGAGTTGCGTGCTTGAGGTGCGCAATCACAGTACTTCTTTTTGGTTGACTGGTGATGTAGAGAAGCAGGGCGAGGCCGATATCACTGCGCGCCTAGATCAACTCGCTCTAAATGGACTGGAGGACAAGCAGTTGATCTTGATGGCGCCGCACCATGGAAGTAAAACATCCTCATCACTAGAGTTATTAGGCGCCTTACGCCCTGACGAAGCCTTTGCGCAAAATGGTTATCGCAATCGATACGGCCATCCCCACCCTACAGTTACCGCACGATATCAGGGGATGGACATCCCCTTCTCCCAAACGCCAACGACTGGCGCTCAGATTTGGGAGTTTCAATCAAAACAAAGCTCAAGGGTCGCAAGGCCAATTTTCTGGAGGGAATATGGCAAGCGCTTATGGCATCGCCAGCCACAATAAGGGCGTAAACTTAAGGTATGAAGAAGATCGTTGCCTCACTCTTTCTAAGTCTCGTTGTCAGTCTGCTGAATGCTGCGACGATGCCTGTTGATCTGAGTGGGGTAAGCTCTTCGGTAATGGCTTCTAATCACGATCATTGCCAAGAGGCGACGCCAGCTAGTCATCATGAGGCTAGCAAATCAAACCTTAGCTCTAATACCAACCATTATTGCTGTGCAGTGGTGGCGGTTCTAATGACTCCGTCAGTTTTTTCTGCGTCTAAACAAGTCGATGTACATGTGCTTGTCAATGCTACGAAGCCCGCCTCCACTATTGCCGAGTCTATCTTCAAGCCTCCAAGAAAATATCTGTAATCACTTCTGATTCTGGCATCGAGATGCCTGTTGATAATTTCCGTTTTGGAGAACAGTAATGAATATGACTCACTATATGCAGTTATTGGCTGACAATCAGCCTTGGAATTTGTTGATTTTTATGGCTCTACCAATTGTGCTCGCCGAGACCTTGGCAATCACTGAGCTGTATATCCTCTTTACCCGAAAGTTTGATGGCTTTGTCTATCACCTCAATCGGTTTGCAGGAACTACGGTAGGACTGTATTTCATTGGCATCATCGCCTATCTGATGATGACTACTGTGATCCCTATTACTAAAAATAATGAGTGGCGCACGGTTATTGATGTCATTGCGGTGGCTAGCTACCTGATTGGAGGTTTGCCTTTGATCTGGATTGCCTTGCAAGAGTTTGGTTTTGTAAATAAGGCTCTAGATCAAATGGGCAAACTCAAGATTCATGCCATTTGCGTTGCATTATTTCTAGTGTTTGGTCATATAGCCATGATTGCTGGCATGCTCGACCCTTCTTTATTGGGCTACAAGGACGCTGGTGGTCATCAAATGGGTGGGGTCCCAGTCATAAGTGCTGATCATGAATATTGCGACCCAGCAATGCATGGAGATATGCAAGCGATACATGAAAAGATGCATCAGCAGATGATGGGCGGTGCAAATATGCCGCAGGGCAATATGAAGCAAATGCCCATGAATCAGCAGAGCCATTCGCATTGAAGATGTATTGGAAGTAGCCTTAGTTCAGACCGCCTTCGGGCGGTTTTTTACTGCTAAGACTCTAGGAGGACAAACTCCCCAAGAGAAAGCCTGTCTCTAAACTGCGAGAAGGAAAACTGGGCCTTGCCTGCGCTGGAATTTAGGATTTCAATTTTCCCCTCTGGGGTGAGAGTTGCCGAATACTCTCCCGCCGGGAATAGCATTTCAGCGAGATGGTTTCTAGTTGTGGAGTATGTGCTTAGTACCAAGCTTTTTGTAATTTCGATACGCATAACGCATCTTAAATACTAAAAATTAGTATTAAATGGCTAATTGCACTCTTTAGTAGGCCCTCTGCACTAATTTGGGTTTAGCTTGCAAGGAACGGGAGCCTCTCTTAATTTATTAAGATTCCGGTGGTTTTTGGAAATCTTCTATTTATTGCATGCACAGTCTTAGTGCGGATAATTTTTTGGTGACTCACAAAAAATTGTCTAATGGATTTATCAGGATTTTTTTGCAACGCAGTAAGCACCTTTGATGGCTAGCTATGAAACTAATCACTGCAATCATTAAGCCCTTTAAATTAGATGAGGTTTACGAGGCTCTTGAGCTTATCGGCATTAATGGGATGACATCCTATGATGTGCGGGGCTTTGGTCGGCAAAATGGGCATACCGAGCTTTACCGGGGTGCCGAGTACGTCATTGATTATTTATTAAAGCTGAAAATTCAGATTGCTGTAAGTGACGAGCAGTTGGATGATGCGCTGCAAGCTATTTCAAGAGCGGCTTTCACTGGAAAAATTGGTGATGGAAAGATTTTTGTTGGCCAACTTAATGAAGTGATTCGTGTTCGCACTGGTGAGTCTGGTGCTACTGCTCTATAGGCCTTACTGTAACTGCAACATCCAATATATGATCGTCGCCACCGTGTATCACACCACGAATGGGTGACACATCCCCATAGTCTCGACCATAGGCTAGATGCACATAATCCTCGCCTGGAGATTCGAATCCCCAACGATTGTTTGTCGGATCTAAATCACACCAGGCCCCGGGGACTAGGTTGCCTTGCGCATCTACAGACGGAATATAGACGGATGCCCAGGCATGAGAGGCGTCACCTCCAATCAAGCGCGCCTTTCCGGGCGGCGGGTTGGTGAGGATGTATCCACTGATGTATTTGGCAGGCAAGCCAATGCTCCGCATGGTCGAAATGAGAATATGGGCAAAGTCTTGACAAACGCCTTCTCGATTTTTGAGGGCCTCAACAGCTGGCGTATCCAGATCAGTGCTTTTGCTTACATAATGAAACTCACTATAGATGCGGCGCATGAGATCAATTGCTGAATCAAGAATGGGGCGGTTAGCAGTAAAGTTAGCGCGGGCAAACTCAGCGAACTCTGGGCTAGGGACGATGTACTGAGATTGAAATAAGAACTCTGAGGCAGGATCCCAAAGCATGCCAGAGTGATAGCGAAAATATTCACGAACCAATTCCCAGGAGGGAGTCTTGGCAGACTCAACATGATTGGATTGGAATTTTCTAGTTTGAATTTGTGATCGCGCTGAAATCACCAGTGATTTATGGCGAGTCTCTAAAGAAAAATAAGTACAGTTATTGCCATAAATATCACTATGCTCTTCTTGCCAAGCTGGTTTTGGATCAATGGACAGTTCAGCCTGAATAATCTCTTGTGTGGCCGTGTTAGTGGGTTTGAGATGGGTCAGGTGTTGCGCAATCTCTACATTAGGGTCGTATTGATAGGTGGTGTCGTGGATGATCTCTAGATACATAACTAAGCCCTACAGTTGCACTCGGTAATCAATCTCATGAACTAAATTAAAGTAGCGAGCACTAATGTCATCAGAAACGCTCCAGGCGGAATTAGAGCAATTGCTGAAGCAGTTTCTCAAATTGTTTAATGCGCCTGAGGCATCACGAATGCATAAGCTTTCTAAAGAATAGCCTTGTAAATTAGTAACGCTACGAGTGAGCTCATCCGGTTGGTCGCGGCCTGTGCCAGCTAACTTCGATAGTCTTGCTCTTAGAGCTTTGCTGACCCAAGCGAGTGAGCGTGGGTTTTCATCATCGAGCACTAGCAATTCAATGAGGGGCTCAAGCTCTCGACTTTGCTGATGTTGTGCATGAAATGTGATGGTGCTATCAAAGAGTGCCAACAACGCCATATAGCCAGAGCTATCTGCGTTTGGGTTATGAAGCAAATCAGAAGCAATTGCCAAATCTAGCACTGAAGTTAAAAACGACAGTCGTTCAATATGTCGACCAATCGATAGCAGTTGCCATCCATCATCGCGAGTCATGCGATCGGTTTGTGCGCCGGTGATGGCTGCTAAAGCACTATTAGCGCGATTAAGTGCTTCAATTGCCAAGGAGGGTGAGAAATCTTGGTAAGCAGTTGCTTTATGGCAGCCTGATTGAAAATTCCCAATGCAGTAATTGATGGTGCTCCACTGCTCTGTCGATAGACGCTCTCGTATATTTGAGGCTGCTCGCTTCATGGAATTTAGGTTATAGCCAACACTCGTGACATGATCACTCTTATCTAGACAGTCAATCAAAGTTCTTTCAAAAATTCGGTGGCGATTTTCTGTTTGATCAAGATTGCTTGGTACACCTTCAGGCACTAGGCCATATTTAATGCAAAGTGCTTCTAACCACCCCCACAATTGCTTGGAGGGAGTGTATTCACTATTAATACTTTCTAAGTAGAGCTTTGCTAAGCGCAAAATATTTTCACTGCGCTCCGTATACCTACCAAACCAATAAAGATTTTCAGCAGCACGACTAGTTACAAGCCGTTTTCTTTGGGTTGCTATTTTGATTGCATTCTGTGGCAGGCTTGTATCTAAATGGCTTGTATGATTACCCTGCACCCACACATCTGCACTGCTACCACCACGTTGCATTGAAGCGATTCCAGAATCAGAGCTAGCAATGCGTGCTAAGCCACCTGGTAATACTTGCCAGCCATCAGCACCATTGCTCAGCGCAAAGACTCTGAGCATATAGGAGTGAGGTTCTATTAAAGAGGCGTTATTCAGGTTGAATGCATTGAGCCATACTGGCATTTGCGCCAATGGAATATAGGTTTGGACCGTATAGTCTTGGGGTTGACGAGTGATTCTGCCAATCCATTCATCTAGCTGTGATTGACTTAGGCTCCCGCCAAGACAGGCTTCGTAGCCAACATGCCCTGGCATGTGGGGGTAAGTTGGCTTGATAGCGCTGTTTGCTAAATGTGGAATTGCTGCTTCTAGCGCAGCCCTTTCTCCGCACCACCAGGTATCCATTGCAGGTAACTGAATTTTTTCATTCAAAAGTCTCTCGCTAATGCCCGGTAAAAATCCTAGCAAAGCAGGGGACTCCAGAAAAGCAGACCCTGGAGCATTAGCTAGGATAATGTTGCCGGCCCGTATTGCTTGCAGTAAGCCAGGGACGCCCAGTGTTGAGTCTGCGCGAAGCTCTAAAGGATCCAAAAACTCATCATCTAACCGCTTGAGTAAAACGTGCACTGGCTCTAGGCCACGAACTGTCTTCAGAAATACATGCTGGTCACGTACCGTCAGATCGCCACCTTCAACTAAGGTGAGACCTAAGTAGCGAGCGAGGTAAGCATGTTCAAAGTAGGTTTCGTTATAAGGCCCTGGCGTTAGAAGCGCAATATGGGCATTTGAGCCTGCAGAGCTTTGGGCTTTGAGGGAGTCAATCAAATCCCGATATGCGTTGGCCAAAGGTGTAATCCGCATGGATTCATAGGCTTTAGAAAATTGCCTTGCAATTAAATTCCGATTCTCCAATAGGTAGCCAAGGCCGGAGGGTGCTTGAGTACGTTGCGACAGTACTGACCATGAGCCATCGGGTGTGCGAGCTAGATCAAAGGCAATAATATGAAGGTGTTTATTGCCGCAGGGCTTTAGGCCATGCATTGACCGCAAATATCCTGGGTGACCTTGCACCAATGCCGGAGGAATTAAACCTTCTTTTAATAAATTCTGTTCACCATAGACATCGGCCATGATGGCCTCTAGTAAGCGCGCTCTTTGCTGTATTCCACTCTCAATTTCTTGCCAAGCGGTGCCATCAATAATCAATGGAAATAAATCTACTGACCATGGGCGCTGGGGGCCATATTCATCTGCGTAGACATTATAGGTAATGCCGTTTTCTCGAATCTGTCGATTGAGCTCCTGAGTTTTTTGATCCAAGTCCGCTAAGCCGGTCGGCTCTAACTGGTCAAAAAAATATTTCCAGTGATCTGCCAGCAAGGAACTATCGCGATGTAACTCATCAAAATGCCCTGCCTTGGCTAAAGGCGCTAGCTGGGCAACTTCTTCGGCAAGGGATGCGTATTGGGTTGTCGAAGGGTTGGTTTGAGGGGAGTCCACGGCTTATTGTCTCACCGGCGCATATCCAGTGTGAACGGAAATTCCTGGCTAACTGCTAAGTTAATGTTAGCTTGGATTCCGTCGATTGTTCCCGGGGTGTGGCCCATGCGGAAGAATCTTGATAGTCTGCGACTTTCAGCCTCGTAAGCATTAATCGGGAAGGTGTCGTAATTAAGGCCGCCGGGGTGAGCTACGTGGTGTTGGCAACCCCCAACGGAGCGTTTCATCCAAGTGTCAATCACATCAAATGTGAGGGGTGCATGAACCCCGATGCTGGGATGCAGACTGGATGGTGGATTCCAGGCCTTGTAACGAACGCCCGCGATATATTCACCAGCAACGCCGGTAGGCTGAAGTGGTAATGGCTCTCCATTGCAGGTAATGGCGTAGCGACTTTGGTTTAAGCCAGTAATACGAACTTCCAGCCGCTCGATCGAAGAGTCTACGTAGCGCGCTGTTGCTCCGGAGGCATTTTCCTCGCCCATAACATGCCAAGGTTCTAGCGCATTCCTCAGGGTAATTTCTGCGCCCATGGTTTGGACTTGGCCAATTAATGGGAAGCGGAACTCGAGATGGGGCGCAAACCATTCCGCCTTGAATTCATAGCCCAGACTTTGCATCTCTTCAATGATGTCTGCAAAATCCATCTTGATGAAGGTGGGTAGTAGGCAGCGATCATGAAGCTCTGTGCCCCAGCGAGTAGCGGGTGCCAAATAGGGTTTATCCCAGAAGCGGGCAATCAATGCACGAATGAGTAACTGCTGAACAATACTCATTTGGGCATGTGGCGGCATTTCAAAGGCGCGTAACTCTAAAAGCCCCAGTCGCCCTGTTTGACTATCCGGTGAATACATCTTGTCGATACAAAACTCGCTTCGATGAGTATTGCCTGTGACATCAATCAGGATATTTCTGAGAGTGCGATCCACAATCCATGGTGGCATGCTGACCCCATACTTTTCGCGATTCTCATGAATTTGCTGGAGGGCAATTTCCAGTTCATAGAGTTGGTCATTGCGCGCCTCATCGACCCTTGGCGCTTGGCTGGTCGGTCCAATAAACATGCCGCTAAACAGATAGCTCAAGCTTGGGTGGTTATGCCAATACAGAATGAGGCTAGCAAGTAATTCAGGGCGGCGTAAGAATGGGCTATCTATTGGAGTGGCGCCACCCATGACGAAGTGATTGCCTCCGCCGGTACCAGTATGGCGACCGTCCGTCATGAACTTTTCGGCAGATAGGCGAGATTCAAACGCAGCGTTGTAGAGGAACTCAGTATGCTCGACTAACTCATTCCAGTTATGAGCTGGATGAATATTGACCTCAATCACGCCTGGATCTGGAGTGACTTGTAATAGTTTTAAGCGGGGATCGCGAGGAGGAGGGTAGCCCTCAATCACAATTTGATATTGCAACTCTTCTGCTGTTGCCTCTACTGCTTGTATGAGATTAAGGTAATCTTCTAAGCGCGCTAATGGCGGCATAAATACATAGAGCGCACCACTCTTGCCGCCATGCTCATTCTCTGCAGCAGGCCCATTTGAGCGCATTGGATCACGCGTTTCTACGCACAACGCCGTTCTGGTAATCCAGGCAGCTGATTCTTGGCGTGCAGGTTTTCGAACTTCCTCTGACTGACTCCATGCTCTAGTACTAGATGCAGCATTATCTTTGCCTAAAACGCGAAACTGTTGCTGTATAGGGGCGAATGAAGCTAGTGGAGGCTTTAGCGCAAAGGGATCCTCTTCAATCAGGTAAGGGTAGTCTGCTTTGCTTGTCCAGGGAAGGGAGTCTAAGGGCAAGCGATAGCCCATCGGGGAATCGCCAGGCAGTAGTAGTAGTCGATCATCACGATAGATCCATGCACCGGTTTTCCATTGAGTATCAAGATAGCCTTGACCTTTGCCTGCCTCGATCGGCAATACATACCCAATGACTGAATCTAGTTTTTGAGTAAAGACCCGCTTTAAGCGGGTTCGCTCCATTTCATCATCGAGATTAGATTTAAATGGATCGACGTTGACTGGAAGTTTGGATTCGCGCCAGAGGTAGTAATAGGTGTCTTCATATGCGGGCTCGATGAAGCGATCTGGTAGGTCCAAATTTTTGGTTAGCGTATGAATAAAGCGATCTGCATCCTCACTGGTGTAAGTGATGGGATGGGATTCATCGGCAAAGAGTTTGGAATTTTTCCAAATGGGGGTGCCATCTGCCCTCCAATAGATGGAGAGGGCCCAACGAGGTAATTGTTCGCCTGGGTACCATTTTCCTTGGCCAAAATGCAGGAAACCACCATCACCATATTCGGCGCGTAGCTTTCCAACGAGATTGGTAGCATATGCACGCTTCGTTGGTCCTAGTGCGTCAATATTCCACTCGCGTTCATCGCGTCCATTGATAGACACAAAGGTAGGTTCGCCACCCATCGTGAGGCGCACATCACCAGCGAATAGTTCTTTATCAACTTTTTCGCCAAGCCGAAGAATATCTTTCCATTGCTCTTCTGTATAAGGTTTGGTGACGCGTGGAGATTCATAAATGCGAGTCACCTCCATGGTGTGCTTGAACTCGACCTCACACTCATCGACACCCCCTTCAATTGGGGCTGCGCCTGATGGCTCTGGCGTGCAGGCTACGGGGATATGACCCTCACCAGCCATGAGTCCGGATGTTGGGTCGATACCAATCCAGCCTGCACCCGGCAGATACACTTCACACCAGGCATGGAGGTCAGTGAAATCCACCTCAGTACCGCTAGGCCCATCAAGGGATTTGAGATCAGGCTTAAGTTGAATCAGGTAGCCAGAAACAAAGCGTGCTGCTAGACCACAAAGACGCAACAGATTTACCATCAACCATGCAGAGTCGCGACAGGAGCCGCTACGTAAGTCTAGAGTTTCATCAGGAGTCTGTACGCCAGGCTCCATTCGAATCAGATAGCCAATATCACTTTGAACTTTTTGATTAATCTTGACTAAAAAATCAATCGTGCGCATTTCACTTCGATCGATTGTTTTGAGATATTTATTTAACGCTGCATTGCGCATTCTTCCAAGATAAGGACGCAATTCTTTTTTGAGATCTGAGCTGTAAGTAAATGGATAATTTTCTGCATCAGGCTCTAAAAAGAAATCAAATGGGTTGTATACCGCCATTTCCGTGACGAGATCTACCGTTACCCTGAATTTCGTTGTCGCCTCTGGGAAAACTAATCTCGCTTGGTAGTTTGCAAATGGATCTTGTTGCCAGTTAACAAAGTGACCTTCTGGCTCGATCTTAAGGGAATAGGAAAGAATATGACTGCGACAGTGCGGCGCTGGGCGCAAGCGAATGACCTGGGGGCCCAGCTTGACTGGGCGGTCATATTGATATTCGGTAACGTGGTGAAGGGCGGCATGGATAGACATGAGCAAAGTCTATGAGTGCACCAATATGCAGAATTGCTGAGGCGCACATAAATAGTGCCAAAAATAGGCATACGCCCAAAATTGGGTAGAAGTAGGCAAAAACCGGGCATTTATTAATTTGGCATGCATTCGATAGGAATAAGTTGTAGTTGCATCCTTACCGAAAGTTGATATGTCTAAGCCAAGCACCTTGACGATTAGTAGCAAAAATTACTCTTCATGGTCTTTGCGCGGGTGGCTGATGCTGAAATTTTCTGGCCTAGCGTTTCACGAGCTTCAAGTTGCGCCAGATGATGTTGATAATCGTGCCGAATTACTGCTGCTATCCCCATCTATTCTGGTGCCAAGATTGGAACATGATGGCTGCAAGGTTTGGGATACCTTGGCTATTGGCGAATATCTCAATGAGCTTAAGCCCAAAGCCCACTTACTCCCCAGTGATCCTGCAGCAAGAGCCCATTGCCGTTCGATCTGTGGCGAGATGCATTCTGGATTTTCCGCACTCAGAGCTTCACTGCCAATGAACATCAAGGCAAAATTTGACTCTTTCAAGATATGGTCAAAAGCACAGATTGATATCAATCGTGTATTGGTGATTTGGCAAGACTGTCTTTCTAATTATGGAGGACCTTTTCTGTTCGGAAAAGATCCTACGCTCGCTGACGCCATGTTTGCGCCAGTGGTTACTAGATTCCTGACATACAACGTTCAGCTGGATAAGGTTTGCGAAAACTATTGCAAGCACATCATGGCTTTGCCAGAAATGAAGGAATGGGTGATGGGCGCCCTTGAAGAACCCGATGACATCGAAGAACTTGAAGTGGAGTTTTGATCATGAAAACACCGGTGGCGTTTAAAAGTAATACTCAGTTTTCTCATGTAAAGCCTGGGGATACGCAGTTCCTGCCGGGCGGTCTGAGAGATTTCTTCTTGTATCGGGATCTCGGCGTAGCTAAAGCCACCAATGGCAAGGTCATTGCACATTTAGTAAAAGCCAATAAGCCACCTGTGAACGGCACTGGTTGGCACTACCACGTTGCTGAGTTTCAGATTGTGGTGATGACTAAGGGGTGGGCGCGCTTTATGTATGAGGATAAGCCTACCTTGGTTGAGGCGGGTGATGTGGTTCATCAAATGCCAGGGATAGTGCATTACCTATATGACTACTCTGCTGATATGGAATATCTGGAAATAGTCGGTCCAGCAGACTTTGGTTCTATGCCTGTTGCCATTGGCCCAGCCAAAGTGCCGGAGGTGACCCCATGGGAGTAGTTAAAACAAATAATCCGCTGGCTTCTGATTTTGCAGTGCTATTTCAGCGGATTGTGAATCTTGCTCAGGAGATTGATGGAATGCGCGAGTATTACCGCCAGCTCTATCAAAAAATTGAGTCAGGAGAGATTGGGTCTGAAGAGGGTAATCCTACTGATCTCCTCCAAGCATTTAATGTTGCTGGATTTGTACATCTGTCGATTGTGGCGGCTCGATCCGCCCAAACCGCAGCCATTATCGCCAATGATGTTTCCTTAAGCCGTGTTTTTGATCCCTCCCTCAAGGATTATGAGCGTGCGTTTCGCCATATAGAAAGCAGGTCAAATTCATGATGTATCGGGCTTACCAAACCTTAGCTAATTTGCATAATCCAGTCCGATTGTTTGCAAGCGCTTCTCAAGGTGTCTCTAATAACTGGTTTGGAAACTTTACCCTCAACCCTATGCAGCGCTTAGCTGCGCATTATGAGCAAATCTCTTTATTAGGTTTTACGCACTCAAGGCCTGACTTTAGGATTAAAGAAATCACCGATTCTTTAGGTGGGAGTAAGGAGGTCGCTGAAGAGATTTTGCACTCAACTCATTTTTGTAATTTGGTGCGATTTAAAAAGATTGGGGTAGAGGGGCAGCCGAAGATTTTATTGGTTGCTCCGATGTCAGGGCACTTTGCTACCTTACTTGCAGGCACGATCAAAACACTGCTGAAGGATCATGAAGTCTATGTCACCGATTGGTTGAACATCCGTGACATTCCTATTAGCTGTGGTGATTTTGATTTTGATGCCTATATTGAGCACATTATTCAGTTCTTGCAATATATTGGCCCAGGCGCTCATCTCATGGCTGTCTGCCAACCTACGGTAGCGTGCTTAGCTGCAACGGCCATCATGTCGGAGGATAAAAACTACTGTACTCCAGCGAGCCTCATTCTGATGGCGGGGCCGATTGATGTAAATCAGAGTCCAACCAAAGTAAATGAACTGGCGACCAGTAAGCCCATGTCCTGGTTTGAGGAAAAACTGATCGGGATCATTCCGAATCAATTCGGTGGCGTTGGCAGGCGTGTGTATCCCGGATTCCTGCAGCTCATGGCATTTATGAGCATGAACCCTGAACGTCATGCAGATTCATTTAAAAAACTTTACGAATATCGCGTCAATGGCGAAAATGAGAGGGCTGATGTCATTCATGATTTTTATGAAGAGTATTTTGCAATCATGGACTTGTCGGCACCATTTTATTTGGAGACGATTCGGAAGGTATTTCAGGAGTGTGATTTGCCGAATGGCAAGCTAACCTATCAAGGTCGCTTGGTAAGTCCAAAAGCGATTAATAAAACTTTTCTGCTCACTGTAGAGGGAGAGCGCGATGATATCTGCGGTATTGGGCAAACCCTAGCTGCGCAAGATCTCTGCTCTGGATTGCCTGGATACATGAAGTCCCATCATTTGCAAGCCGGCGTTGGCCATTATGGTGTCTTTAATGGTAAACGTTGGGATACGCAGATTTACCCCGTAGTGCGCAATGTCATTCAATCATCCCTTTGAGTATCGGAGACGCCATGCAAGTATTTATCACTAGAAAAATTATTGCTAGAAGACGTTGTAATGACGGCACTGATAGTGGTTGTGGTTCCATAATTCCAGGGCGGTACTCGGCCAATAAAACCAATGATGGCGCATTAGAGATTCTTCAATCCAGTGGAGAGCCACTTTATTTGCTACCGTTTATTTGGTGGGAGAGAATGGAAGACGGAGATATTCTGTTGGCTTAGTTGGAAATTACTTCGCTCTTTCGGATCTGAGTAAACTTTTCTTCAAACTGACTACGCATCTCTTTCCTGAGCTCTGCAGCCTTATGACGTCGTACCTCATCAGGACTCGATGGAATAAAGGTGGGTACATGAACTGGTTTTCGATTTTCATCCATCGCCACCATTGTTAGAAAGCAGCTATTCACGTGCCGTGTCTCTCGAGTCAGAATATCTTCCGCTATCACCTTGATGCCGACCTCAATTGAGGTATTGCCTGTGAAGTTGACTGAAGCCAAAAATGTTAACAGCTCACCCACATGAATTGGTTGACGAAAAGTTACCTGATCCACGCTGAGGGTAACCACATGCCTGCCTGCATATCGACTGGCGCAGGCATAGGCCACTTGATCTAAGAGTTTTAAAACATCGCCCCCGTGAACATTGCCAAAGAAGTTCGTTTTGTCAGGCGTCATCAAAATGGTCATGGTGAGCTGATGGTTTGGTAAATTCAAAAAGGCTTCCTTAATATAATTATTTGCTTGTAAGAATGCGCGCTCTCAGAATTACTCAAGCTCTAATTTTTGTTTAGCCACTACGCCTTTGTATGTTGCGTATTCTGAAGTGATTTCTTTGGAGAAGGCCTCTGGACCATTCACATTGATGAGCGATCCTGTATCTTCAATGCGCTTTCGAACTGCAGGATCTAAAACCGCTTTTTGAGCTGCGGCATAAATCTTTTCTACCACGTCTTTTGGTAGGCCGGCTGGTCCTAGTAGGCCGTAGTAGGCCATTCTATTGGCTGGTGCTAGGCCCACTTCCGCAAAGGTCGGCACATTTGGCAGTTGCGCCAGTCTTTTGGGTGCCGCAATCACAATCGGAATGAGTCGACCATCTTTAATGAAGGGTAGAGCGGAGGGTAAGTTGTCAAACATAATGGGCACTTGTCCTGCTACTACATCGACTAAACCAGGTCCAGCGCCGCGATACGGAATGTGGACAATAAAAGTGCCGGATAGGCTCTTAAAGAGTTCTGTTTGCATGTGGCCAATGCCACCGGTTCCGGAACTTGCATAAGAATATTTACCTGGATTCTTCTTAATTACTTCCATGAATGTTTTGAAGTCTCGGGCAGGGAAGGATGGGTTCACCACAATGACATTGGGGGTTGCGGCAATATTGGTAATTGGTGTGAAATCTTTTATAGGGTCGTAACCAATCTTAGCGTTAATCGCAGGATTGGATGCTGTAGTAGAAACAGTTGCAATGCCAAGGGTGTAACCATCTTTAGCCGCCCGGATTACTTCTAGTGCGCCTACTGAACCACCTCCACCAGCTTTATTTTCTACAATCACGGGTTGACCTAATTGCTTGCTCAAGGGATCCGCCATGCTGCGTGCAATGATGTCGGTACTGCCGCCGGGGGCAAACGGAACAATAATCCGGATAGGCTTGGTGGGATAAGTTTGGGCGAACACCCCAAAACTTGTTAAAGAGCTAAAAGCGATTACCGCCAGCTTGCTTACTAATGTCATTCTCATTCTCCAAAGGTGCCAATCTATAGGATTGACTAAAGATCTCACCATCTAGAATAGTGCATAGCAGACCCTCTAATAGTGGTCTATTCCCTGAAATGGTGAGTCAAGAACCCTCATTTTAGAGACATGCACCTCAAAAACTCAAAGATTTCAAATTTTTCATTTAAAGGGTTGTGAGGGTATTGTCCTACCCCCGTCTTACTTGAGATATCGCCACTTTGGCCTAACGCTAAATTCTGTTAGATTGAGAGCATGGGCTCTTTTAAACAGCAAGCAGCAATCAGAATTATGGCGTCGGCATTAGGCCTAGCGATATTATTTGGTGTCGCCACATATTGGATTACTCAAATTGCATTTGAGGGGGCAATTGCTAGGCAGGCAGCTGAAACTTCAAATTCATTAAGATGGGCACTAAATTCAAAGACAGTAGCGAGCCTTAGAAAAGACAACTCGCAGCTTATTTCTCAACTTAATAACATTATCAAGTTTGGTAATTTCGATGCGGCCGAGTTATATGATGCTGACTGGCACAAGCTTGCGGAAGTTGATAATGACGTTGTTGATGAGCTTTCTCAACTCACTCGGATGGACCATTTTAAGCAATATACCCAGCCAATTTATACGACAAAAAAACTCATAGATGGGCGACTTGCTATCAATGTGTTCGTGCCCTATCTTGAGACTCCCGACGATTTAACTAGCAAACCTCTGGGGTATTTCGAAGGTCTTTACATTGCTCCTGAGTGGCGAGTTGAGCAAATGCGCAATCTCTCTTATGGAAGCGTTTTATTTGTCACGCTTGCTGTGTTGATCTGTGGGTTAGCGCTGTATCCAATCATGCTAGATCTAAACAAGGAGAGGGAGAGAAAGGCAGAGAAGCTCTTTCAATCAAATGTTCTAGTCATGAAATCATTAGGCGAGGCTATTGCAAGGCGGGATAGCGAGACTGGAGCGCACAACAATCGCGTCACATTACTAGCAATTAATATTGCGGAGGCCATGAAGTTTCCCCCCAAAAGCATGGAGTCCTTGATCGTAGGGGCGCTGTTGCACGATATTGGGAAGATTGGGATTTCCGACAACATTTTGCTAAAGCCCGGAAAATTAACGGACGCAGAATTTGAAATCATGAAATCCCATGTAAACCAGGGTGAGAGCATTATTGAAGATAAAGGGTGGCTACATGACGCATATGATGTGATCAGTGGACACCATGAGCGGTGGGACGGTAGCGGTTATCCAAGAGGGCTAAAGGGGGCAGCAATTCCGTTGGCTGCTCGAATTTTTGCCGTGGCCGATGTGTTTGATGCCTTAACTTGCGGGCATGCTTGATGAGTGCATTGACCACCCTCTCACTGTCTTTGCGAGCCACCTTGACTAGCATCACATAGCGAGTCTGGCGCTCCACGAGAGTAGCGATCTGACTATTGGCATCCCCATATAAAAGATCACCTTCCCAATGGCCGGGAACAGCTCTATCTTCTGCTTCGGCTGGCCGCTCTCTGATCGAGAC
>CANFOT010000011.1 GCA_947448625.1 Burkholderiaceae bacterium
GGCCGGCAGTTACCTGACGGCTCAAGCTCCCTACCCGCAGACTCAGCGGGACGCCTCATCGCCTGCTTACTTGGGATTGCTCCAGGTGGAGGTTACCGCGTTTCACCGTAACTAAATACGCTCGTCTCTGTGGCCCTATTCCTCACGTTACCGTGGATGGCCGTTAGCCATCACCCTTCCCTATGGAGTCCGGACTTTCCTCCCCCTCAATAAAGAGGCGGCGATTGCCCAATTGACTCTGCGACTGCAGTCTAACGCAGTCGCAGAAATTTAGTCTAAAAAAATTTGAGGGTGTTGAGTGGCTAAGCCAAAGTCCAAGCAATCGTCTCGCCAGCACGTAGCGGCACAATCGTAGCGTCACCCAACGGAAGCTCTGCTGGAATACTTTGCGCCTGCTTCACTAAGGTCACTTTCTTAGTATTGCGCGGTAATGAATAAAAATCAGAGCCAAAGAAACTGGCGAAGCCTTCAAGCTTATCCAGTTTGCCAGCACTCTCAAATGCTTCGGCATATAAACCCAAGGCATTGAAGGCGCTATAACAACCGGCACATCCGCAAGCCGCCTCTTTGGCGCCCTTTGCATGCGGCGCACTATCTGTACCCAAGAAAAATCTAGGGTTGCCACTAGTTGCCGCTTCAAGTAAGGCAATACGATGCTCTTCACGCTTGAGTACTGGCAAGCAGTAGTTATGAGGACGAATACCGCCAGCAAAAATTGCATTACGGTTCATCAGTAAATGTTGCGGGGTGATGGTGGCAGCTAGGCTATTTTTTCCAGAAGTTTGCGCATCACGCACGTAGTGCGCAGCTTGCCTTGTTGTAATGTGCTCAAACACAATCTTGAGCTCTGGAAAATCTTTGCGCAAAGGCTCAAGCACTTGATCAATAAATACTGCCTCACGATCAAAGATATCAATGTCAGCACTAGTTACTTCACCATGCACTAGCAATGGCAAACCCACGGCCTGCATTGCCTCAAGTGCTGCATAACAACGCTTGATGTCACTCACGCCAGCATCGCTATTGGTTGTAGCTCCAGCGGGATAGAGCTTCAATCCAACAATACCCTCAGATTTTGCTTTTCGCACTTCGTCCGCAGACGTATTGTCAGTGAGGTACAAAGTCATCAACGGGGTAAAGCTACTAATGCCCAGAGCATTTAGATTGGCCTCAATTCGACCACGATATGCATTTGCTAAATCAACTGTAGTGACCGGCGGCTTCAGATTTGGCATGATGATGGCGCGCGCAAATTGACGGGCGGTATCCGCCAATACATCCTTCATGACTTCACCATCACGAATATGCAAATGCCAGTCATCGGGCTGAATCAGTTGAATTTGGGTTGTGGTCTTAGGCATGTATTCAGGTATTTAGTTTTTTACTGCATTAATTAAGCAAGATAATACGGAAATCATTCACATTCGTCAGTGTAGGACCAGTTTCCACTAAAGCATCTAATTGAGCAAAAAAACCATAGCAATCGTGCCGATCTAAATACCCGGCAGGCATCAAACCTCGCTCCTGAGCGGCCTGGCGAATTGCCGGGGTAAACCATGCGCCGGCATTCTTTTCGCTACCATCAATACCATCAGTATCAGCGGCCAAAGCAGAAATATTGGGCAGATCTATAGAAGCCGAAAAGAGTGAAAGTAGATACTCACTGCAGCGACCTCCTCGACCTTGAATTCCAGTAGGGATAGTGACCGTACATTCGCCGCCCGAGATGAGGGCTAATGGCTCTGCTGACTTAGTCGCCAAATACTGACGCGCCAAAGTAGCCTGCTCTACACCCACACCCTGAGCTTCACCCGTAATTGTGTCGCCCAAGATGAGCGCCTCATATCCTTGTGTACGAACATAGTCTGCTGCTGCCTCAAGACTCCTATAAGCTGTCGCAATGACGTGGTTACTGACTTGGGCATTTTGTAGATCAGTCGCTTTTAAAGTCTCTGGTACTTCGCCTATACGGCCACGATTCAAGTGGAGCAGAACGGATGCAGGAATGGATTCTTCACCCAAACCATACTTAGCCAAAATATCTAAGGCATCTTGATAACTGGAATAGTCTGCAGCGCATGGTCCACTTGCAATGTCGGCGGGAGAATCTCCCGTTACATCCGAAATCAGCAAAGCTTCAACTCGAGCGCCTCTGGCAATCGCCAATCTCGCTAAGTTACCACCTAGGATAGCGGACAAGTGTTTACGCACCACATTCATATCTTCGATAGGTGCACCACTTCGCAAAAGCGCTTCCGTTGTCTTACGCATGTCTTCGATCGTGATGCCTTCTTGCGGCAATGTGAGCAGGCTTGATCCACCCCCTGAAATTAAGGCAATCAAAACATCACCTTGATTCAATTCACTCACCAAACGATAAATTTCTCTGGCGCCATCCATGCCAGCTTGATCAGGCACGGGGTGACCTGCTTCAATAATTTGGATATGACTTGTTGGGGAATTGTGTCCATAGCGAGTTAATACAATGCCCTCAACATCAACCTGGTGCCAATTGGATTCGGCATACGCCTCTAACGCGCTCGCCATAGAAGCACTAGCTTTGCCCGCACCCACAACAACACATCTGCGCTTAGGCTCACCCCCAATAGGAAAGATCTTAGCCAAATACCGGGGAACAATGATTTGTGGATCAGCCACCGCTACCGCAGCTGCAAAAGCCTTTTTGAGAATAGTTTCTTGCTGACTCATTCAGATATTCTAATCAAGAGCAGTACGTTCCTGCATTTGCCACATCTCAGCATATCGACCATTAGCTGTCAAAAGCTCGGCATGGGTTCCACGCTCAATAATCTGGCCATGATCCATTACCAAAATCTGATCAGCATGAACAATAGTAGATAGTCTGTGCGCAATGATCAAAGTCGTACGATTTTTAGCCAGACCAAGTAATTCCTCCTGGAACGCCCGCTCTGTTTTGGAATCCAGAGCTGAGGTGGCCTCATCAAAAATTAGCATCGCCGGCTTTTTAAGCAAGGTACGCGCAATTGCAACCCGTTGCTTCTCTCCACCAGATAGCTTCAAGCCTCGCTCACCTACTTGAGTGTCATAACCATCGGGAAGATGTTTTATAAAGCGATCTATCTGGGCGGCTCTAGCAGCCTCATGCACTTCTTCCATTGAGGCACTGGGATTGCCGTAGGCAATGTTATAGCCAATCGTGTCATTAAATAAGACCGTATCTTGCGGAACAATACCAATTGCTTTACGCAAACTCGACTGGGTAACATCGACAATATTTTGGTCATCAATCAAAATTTTGCCAGATTGGACATCATAAAAACGAAACAGCAGACGGGCCAATGTACTCTTGCCAGCACCGCTCTGACCTACGACTGCAGTAATTGTTCCTGCTGGAATATTAAAGCTGACATCCCTTAGAATTTCTCGCTTGGCATCGTAATGAAAAGAGACATTCTCAAAACGAACATCAGGGCCACGCCCTTGATTCGTAATGTGCAAAGGCTGAGCATTGGGTGCATCAGCAATTTCCTTCTCAGTATTGAGAAGGGAAAACATTCGATCCATATCGGTGAGTGCTTGCTTGATCTCCCGATAAATCACGCCCAAGAAATTGAGCGGTACATATAACTGAATCATCAAGGTATTGACCAATACCAAATCACCTAAGGTCATGGATCCATCAATCACACCTAGGGTAGCGCGCCAAAGAATCATGACCAATCCAACTGCAATGATGGTTTGTTGACCAAAATTCAGCAAGGCTAAGGATTTTTGAGATTTGACGGCAGCAGCTTGATAGCGCACGAGATTTTGGTCGTAACGACTGGCTTCAAAGGCCTCATTACTAAAATATTTGACGGTCTCAAAATTCAATAGGGAATCGATTGCTTTTTGATTGGCTTTTGAGTCCATGTCATTCATGGTGCGGCGGAAATGTGTCCGCCACTCAGTCACCACTACCGTAAAGCCAATATAAAACACCAAGGCCACAAGCGTAATTGCAGCAAACCAAATATCGTATGCATAGGCAAAGTAACCTAGCACCAAACAAAATTCGATTAAGGTCGGCAAAATACTATAGAGCGAATAGGAAATCAGTGACTGAATGCCGCGAGTGCCCCGCTCAATATCCCGGCTGACTCCACCAGTCTGGCGAGCCAAATGAAAACTCAGCGCTAGAGAGTGCAAATGCTCAAAAACTTGCAGGGCAACTTTACGAACGGCATTTTGGGTAACTCGAGCAAAAAAGGATTCGCGCAACTCGGTAAACAAGGAGGCGGATATTCTTAAAAGTCCGTAGGCCAATATCAGCCCAGCCGGAACCACTAATAATGCTTGGGGGGAATCTGCTTTGATATTGAGTGCATCAATCAATCGCTTCATCAAAATTGGGATGCCCAGGTTAGCCACCTTAGCAGCCACTAGGCATGTCAGGGCAATCGCAACCCTAAATTTATATTCCAGCAGGTAGGGAAGTAAATCGCGAATGACTTTCCAGTCGTTTCCCTGTGATGATTTTGAATCTACTGGCGAATGATGATGTCCTGATGAATGTCTCATCACGCTATCTTAGTCACTTCTGCGCTACTGCGCAGAGAACAATTTCAGAATTGCCTCGCCATTGCTAGCAGAGAAACACTGGTTAGCAGCCTCCAAAAATGGCAACCACTGATAGGCCACATGCTCTCTTGGGGCCAATTTGACGGTGATGTTATTGGGCACGAGCAATGAAAACCAATGCTCGGTATTTCTGGTTACTCCAGGAGCATAACGGTGACGCCACTGGGGATAAATCTCATACTCGATCTGGTGATGCATATCCTGCAAAGAATTTATTGGCAGGTTTTGAACATCGATACCAGTTTCTTCAAGGACTTCACGAGCAGCAGCTAAGCTGAGATCCTCATCGAGGGCATCAACACTACCAGTAACAGATTGCCAGAAATTGGCTTTATCAGCCCGCTCGATTAGCAAGACCTCCCCATTCGATTTATAGATGACAACTAAAACCGAAATGGGGATTTTCAAAATACGTTAATGTTTTACTGCTTAGGCAGCAGGAGTGGCCTGACGCAAACGAATATGCAACTCCTTTAACTGACGCTCGTCAACCGGGCTAGGAGCTTGAGTGAGCAAACACTGTGCACGCTGAGTTTTAGGGAAGGCGATCACATCACGAATAGACTCAGCGCCAGTCATCATCGTTACGATGCGATCCAAACCAAACGCGATACCACCATGCGGAGGAGCGCCATATTGCAAGGCATCTAGTAAGAAGCCGAACTTGGCCTGAGCTTCTTCAGCGCCAATCTTCAACGCACGGAATACCTGACTCTGCACTACCTCTTGGTGAATACGGACTGATCCGCCACCAATCTCGCTACCATTCAGAACCATGTCGTAGGCTTTAGCTAAGCACTTACCAGGATTTGATTCGAGATACTGCATGTGCTCGTCTTTAGGGCTAGTGAATGGGTGATGGCATGCGACCCAACGGGCATTGTCATCATCATATTCAAACATTGGGAAATCAACTACCCATAATGGCTTCCAACCTTCGGTAGATAGTCCATGCTCTTTACCCCAAGCGGAGTGACCAATCTTCAGACGCAAACCACCAATAGCGTCATTCACTACTTTTTCTTTATCTGCACCGAAGAAAATAATATCGCCGTCTTTAGCGCCAGTGCGCTTTAAGATTCCCTCGATCGCAGCATCATGCAAGTTCTTCACAATCGGTGATTGCAAACCATTGCGACCTTCTGCAACTGAGTTCACCTTGATCCATGCCAAACCCTTAGCGCCATAGATAGCAACAAATTGGGTGTAGTCATCGATCTCACTACGGCTAATCTCAGCACCGCCAGGTACACATAAACCAACCACTCGGCCACCCTCTTGGTTTGCAGCACCAGAGAAGACTTTGAAATCAACATCCTTCATTAAGTCAGTTAATTCAGTGAACTCAAAATTCACACGCAAATCTGGCTTATCTGAACCGAAGCGCGCCATACCCTCTGAGTAAGGCATCGTTGGGAATGGATTTGGCAGCTCGACGTTCATTGTGGTCTTGAAAATATGGCGAATCATATTTTCAAATAATTCACGGATCTCTAATTCATCTAAGAAGGCTGTTTCACAATCAATCTGAGTAAATTCTGGCTGACGATCAGCGCGTAAATCTTCGTCACGGAAACACTTCGTAATTTGGTAGTAACGATCAAAACCAGCCACCATCAATAACTGTTTAAAAAGCTGAGGGGACTGTGGCAAAGCAAAGAACTGACCATCATGAACACGTGAAGGTACCAAATAGTCGCGCGCACCTTCAGGAGTGCTCTTCGTTAACATCGGAGTTTCAATGTCGATAAAACCAGCAGCGTCCAAATAGCGACGGCATTCCATAGCTACGTTGTAACGCAGGCGCAAATTCTTTTGCATTTGCGGGCGACGCAAATCTAAAACGCGATGAGTTAAGCGAGTCGTCTCTGATAAGTTCTCATCTTCCAACTGGAATGGAGGGGTGATCGATGCATTCAAAATAACCAAGCTATGGCAGAGCACTTCTATCTTGCCGCTGACTAAATCATTATTTTCAGTACCTGCTGGACGTGCGCGCACTAAGCCCTTAATCTGCACGCAAAACTCATTACGAACCTGCTCAGCCAAAGCAAACATATCTGGGCGATCTGGGTCACACACAACCTGTACAAAACCTTGATGATCGCGCAAATCAATAAAAATTACGCCACCGTGATCACGGCGACGATTCACCCAACCAGAGAGAGTAACTTCTTTACCAATCAGTGTTTCTGTTACCTGGCCGCAGGTATGGCTTCGCATCGACATAACAATTTCCTATAAATCAAAGATGATGATTTGACCCAATAGCGGTCAAATCAGTTGAACTGGTGGGAGGGACGGATCCCATTGAAACAATGTGCTTGAGCGCCTCTTCGACACTCATCTCTAATTCAATAGTATGTGCACGTGGGACGATCATAAAAAATCCAGAGGTTGGATTTGGGGTGGTTGGTAGAAATACATTGACATAGTCATCACCCAACTTTGATGCAACTTCTTTTGCGGGGATACCTGTCTGAAATGCAATCGCCCAAGAATCAGGATGGGGATAGCGAATGAGCAATGCCTTGCTGAAGGCCTGACCGCTTCCAGAAAATAAGGTGGATGACACTTGTTGAACGCTGGAATAAATAGATCGCACAATCGGAATGCGATTCATGAAGCGATTCCACACCTTCATCCACCACTGCCCTGCAAAGCTGATTGCAAGTAAACCCGTAACCATAATGACCGATACCACGATCAAAATACCAACGCCTGGAAGCTCTCGGAAATGCTGTAAATCAGCAGCAAACTGGTTTGGAAATACCGCAATAATGGCATGCATTACAGAGCCAAAAACACCGTCGAGCAGGCCCAAGCCCCCTGCAATCACCCAAATGGTGATTGACATCGGTGCCCATACCAGAATGCCTGCAATAAAGTATTTTTTCATATGCCTGTGCTTGCGCTTTGCCTAACCTGATATTTTAGCGGTTTAAGCGAAGGCCGGCGACAGACTAATAAAGACCGAGGCCGATTATCAAAATTCCAGCCAAAAAGCCGCCTGCAAATAGCAAAGCCCCCACTAAAAGGCGATGAGTGCGCCTTTCCTGTAATAAAAGGCCTTTTAAGACCTCTAATTCTGCGTTTTGATCCCTTTGGGGGGCATGCGCTTGTGCCAAACTCTCTGCAATTAGACGGGGTAAAGTTGGCAAAATTTGCGCCCAGCTTGGTGCTTCAGCCTTAATACCGTCAACCAAGGCCCGCCAACCTAGCTGCTGACTGACCCATTTTTCCAAAATTGGCTTAGCAGTTTTCCAAAGGTCGAGGTCTGGATCTAGCTGACGTGCAAGCCCTTCCACGTTCAACAAGGTTTTCTGGAGCAGGGTTAACTGCGGCTGAATCTCCACCTTAAAGCGGCGTGAAGTTTGGAACAAACGCATGAGCACAATACCCAAGGAAATTTCTTTCAGGGGGCGATCAAAGTAGGGCTCACAAACAGAACGTACCGCACCCTCAAGCTCTTCTACACGGGTATTAGAGGGGACCCAACCAGATTCAATATGTAATTCAGCAACACGGCGGTAATCGCGATTGAAGAAGGCGAGGAAATTTAAAGCCAGATAACTTTTATCAGACTGACTGAGTGCGCCAACAATACCAAAATCCAAAGAAATAAATCGGCCAAATGTTTCTGGCTCGAGGCTGATCATGATGTTTCCCGGGTGCATATCCGCGTGAAAGAAACCATGCTGGAAAACTTGTGTGAAAAATATTTCTACGCCATCTGCTGCAAGCTTTTTGAAGTCAACTCCAGCGGTGCGTAACTCTGCAGTACGCCCAATCGAGATGCCATCCATTTTTTCCATCACGATGACATTGGTATGACATAGATCCCAATACATCTCTGGAATCATCAACTTTTTAGATTCAATAAAATAGCGGCGTAACTGACTTGCATTTGCCGCCTCGCGCATGAGGTCCAATTCATCATGCAAATAGGTATCAAACTCTGCAACATTCTCACGAGGCTTTAAACGACGACCATCTTCTGAAAGTCTCTCAATGATTTTTGCCAAGTCATAAAGCAAAGCAAGATCGCCATCAATGATCGGCAAGATGCCGGGGCGCAGAACTTTGACCGCTACCGCACGACCTTCCCACTCTGGATGCTTCTCTGTTCCACGCAATAAACCAAAATGTACTTGGGCCACAGAGGCGCTAGCCACGGGGGTTGCATCAAAACTAATGAACACTTCTTCGATCGACTGTCCAAGCGCCTGTTCAATCAAACGGCAGGACTCAGCATTAGAAAATGGGGGGACTTGATCTTGTAACTTCGCTAATTCATTGGCAATATCTTCAGGCAATAAATCACGTCGAGTAGAAAGTACTTGACCAAATTTTACGAAGATTGGTCCTAGCGCTTCTAAGGTCAAACGAATACGCTCACCCCTAGGCAAAGATTGGCCTGGAGAAGTCCAGCAAAGAATTGTTAACAAGCCACGGCGAATGCCGGGCTTTAAAATATCGCGTAGCAATGGCAATAAGCCATAGCGCCATGCAGTGAAGAAAATAAAAGAAAGGCGAGCTAGACGACGCACTATGAATTAACCTTTTCGCTCTAGAAGTTGGATGCGCTTTTCCATACGATCAACCGCATCACGCAATACGTTTAATTCATTTTTACGAATCATAAAATCTCGTTTATTCAAAAGAACATTTCTTTCTTCGCTGACATACTCCACCATATTCTCCAGAAGATCAGTCGCAGCGGATTTACCAGCAGAAACGAATTTCTTACCTTGACGTACAGCGAAGTTGGCAGGCGCATCTCCAATGAGGCGCGCCAAATCCTCTTCATACTCCCAGCGAATCTGACCTGCTAGGCGACCCAATAGTTGCGCTAGGTCGGCATCCCCAGCAATCTTGACTGACTTCACTGCCTGTTCTCGTAAGTTGCCAGAGCCGCCAGCAAGAGCGCTGAGTGCATCAGCGGAGACTTCCAGCTCTAATGAAGGGGCATCAACATTCGCTAGAGCCACCAAAGAACCCTCAGGATTCAGCTCAAAACAGAGCTTACCGATTGGCAAACTCAGCAAAATGACTTTGCCAGCATGGCGAGCTAACTCTGCCATAGCCCATGGCTCTGCTTTAAGGACATGATTAATCCCTCGGCAAGCAGCAGCTGATGCAATATGGTGAGTAGCGAGAGATGCAGTGGTCATAAGTGTAAAAAACCCGCACAAGTGCGGGCTTTCAATGGAAAGTACCTCAAGCTTAAACTAACTGAGAAATACCCGCCAGTACCCAGCCCCCAGGACCGTTTACTGGCTTACTTAAATTCCAAATTTCAGAGAAATTATTTGCTTGTGCGCCCGCTTGTTCGCGAATCATGCCAGTGAACTGCACACTACAAAAATAAGTATTGTCAGTCGTCTCAATTCCTAGCATTTGCGCATTCAGCGTAACCACATCCGTGTGATTAGCACTATCCGCACGACCCGACAGATCCTGCTCGATTGTGGCGAACATCTCGGGCGTAGTGAACTCACGCAATGCCGCTAAATCACCTTGATCCCATGCCTTTTGAAGACCTGAGAAATATTGCTTGGCGTTTTCTAAAAAAGCATATTCATCAAATCCTGGCGGCAGAGTTGATTGGAAGGGCGCTGGCTCAGCAGCAACGCCACCAAAAGCATTTGCAGCGGGTGTAAATGCGGGTTCCTGCCTAGGGGCCTGATCCATATTTGCGCGCTGCATTCCTTGTGATGGAATGTTAGCGCCTTGACCAGCACCTGAAAGTGCTGGCAACAATCTACGAATGATAAACATGATGACAAATCCAGCAAGGACTGCAATCAACAAGCCGGTAATTAAAGATGAGGCAGCTTCACCCATACCAAAATGGGATAGCAGATACCCAATACCCAGTCCAGCGGCAAGACCACCAAGGATGCCGCCCATTCCACCAAAGCGACTAGGTGCTGGTGCCAGTGGGGCTGCTGCCGGTGCAGCTGGTTGAGCCTGTTGAACTGGTTTTTGCACAGGGGCAGCCTGTTTCTGGATTGGCGCACTTGGTGCTCTGCCAAAACTTCTGCCGCCACCCAAACGGGCTGCATCAACATGACTTATGGAAGCAAGCAACAAGCTTAGACTCAAGAATACCGCTTTGAAAAAATGCTTATTCATATTTTTATCCCCTATAGAACCACTTGAATTCTGAACTGCTAAAAACTACAACTTCGCTAGTATTTAATACCAATATGTAATGCAACGATACCCCCGGTCATTCTATGGGTATCTACCTCATCAAAACCAACCCCCAGCATCATTTCTTTTAGAGTCTGCGCATCCGGATGCATGCGAATGGATTCCGCTAAATAGCGATAGCTTTCAGAATCTTGGGCAATTTTTTCACCCAACCAAGGCAATACCTTAAACGAGTAAGTATCGTAAATGGGCTGTAGGAAAGCATCTGGCTTTGAGAATTCCAGTACCAACACTCGACCACCCGGCCTAATAACCCGAAGCATCTCTTTCAAAGCAACATCTTTATGAGTCATGTTGCGCAAACCAAATGCCACCGTTACCACATCAAAGTGATTATTCGGAAAGGGAATTTTTTCCGCATCAAACTGAACGCAGGGTAAGGCCAAGCCCTTATCCAAAAGGCGGTCACGTCCCACACCCAACATCGAAGCATTAATGTCACTTAACCAGACCTGAGCTTCAGTGTTATGACCCCACCCGGCTGCGCGCGCAAAGGCTGCCGCCAAGTCACCCGTGCCACCAGCAATATCCAACACCTTCTGGCCGGGACGAACTTGAGCGCGAGCAATAGTGACTTTCTTCCATAAACGATGCAAACCAAATGACATTAAGTCATTCATAACATCGTATTTACTAGCTACGGAATGGAATACCTCTGCGACCTTACCAGCCTTTTCAGCTTCATCAACGCTTTGATATCCAAAATGGGTCTTACTCATATTATTTTTTGCTTTACCAAAATAGCGATCAATGACTACCGCAAGCATGCCCACCTACAACACCCATCGGGGTGTCGCGATCGAGACCGGCAGCAGCTAATTTATCCAAATGCTCTTTCCATAGCGCATCATAGTTCTCGCATAAAAATTGCAAATAATCCCAAGTGTACAAACCAGAATCATGCCCATCAGAAAAGGAAGGCTTCAGGGCATAGTGTCCCACTGGCTCAATATTCGCAATAAGAACCTCACGCTTGCCGGTTTGCAACGTCTCCTGCCCAGGGCCGTGACCCTGCACCTCAGCCGAGGGAGATACCACCCTTAAAAATTCAAAAGGGAGGCGATAAGTATTGCCATTTTCATAACTGAGCTCTAGAACTTTTGACTGCTGATGCACTACAACATTAGTTGGAATCATTAAACTAAGACCCTTTCGATGCCACCTTGATTGGCTTTCGCAACATACTCTTGCATCCAATCAGGACCTAATAGTTTTTGCGCCATTTCAACTACGATGTAATCGGCGGTTGTATCGCTATCTGCATCAAAGCGAGTGAGGCCTTGTAAGCAAGATGGGCAGCTCGTCAGGACTTTGATATCACCAATGAATTCGCCTTTACGCAATTCATTGGCACCCTTCTCCATTTCAATCTGCTTACGGAAACGTACTTGAGTTGAAATATCGGGACGAGTCACAGCAAGGGTTCCAGATTCACCACAGCAACGATCATTCTTCTGAATAGCTTTGCCATCCTCCAATTGAATTAGCTCATTCACTGTCTTCAATGGATCTTGCAACTTCATAGGTGAGTGACATGGATCGTGATACATGTACTTCACTCCGGTCACATTTTCAAGCTTGACACCCTTCTCAAGCAAATACTCATGAATATCAATAATGCGACAACCGGGGAAGATCTGCTCAAACTGATAGCCAGCCAATTGGTCATAGCAAGTTCCACAAGAAACTACGACCGTCTTGATGTCTAAATAATTCAGGGTGTTAGCGACGCGATGAAAGAGAACGCGATTGTCCGTAATCATCTTCTCCGCTTTATCAAAATCGCCATTGCCACGCTGCGGGTAACCGCAACACAAGTAGCCTGGAGGCAATACGGTCTGTACACCGACATTCCACAGCATCGCTTGGGTAGCCAATCCCACCTGCGAGAACAAACGTTCAGAACCACAACCCGGGAAATAAAAAACTGCTTCTGTATCTGCTGAAGTAGCTTTTGGATCCCGAATAATTGGCACGTAATTTGCATCCTCAATATCCAAGAGCGCACGAGCAGTTTTCTTCGGTAAATTTCCAGGCATCTTCTTATTAACAAAGAAAATGACCTGCTCTTTTATATTTGGCTTTGTCACTGTCGCAGGAGGATGTGCAGTTTGCTTACGTGCCAACTTGCGGAAAACATCATTGCCCAAGCGCTGCAACTTATAACCCCAACCAATCATGGTCTTACGAACCATCTTGATGGTGTCTGGATCGGTAGCATTCAAGAAGAGCATGGATGCAGCCGTTCCTGGATTAAAGCGCTGCTGTCCCATCTTGCGCAACAAGTTTCGCATATTCATCGTCACATCACCGAAGTCAATTTTGACCGGGCATGGTGTTAAGCACTTATGGCATACCGTGCAATGCGCTGCAACGTCATCAAACATTTCCCAATGACGAATCGATACACCACGACGCGTTTGCTCTTCATACAAGAAAGCTTCGATCAATAAAGAGGTTGCCAAAATTTTGTCGCGAGGACTGTAAAGCAAATTAGCGCGCGGTACATGCGTAGAGCACACTGGCTTGCACTTACCGCAACGTAAACAATCCTTCACGCTATCAGCAATCGCACCAATATCGCTCTGCTGCATGATGATGGACTCATGACCCATCAGACCAAAGCTCGGAGTGTAGGCAATACTGAGATCCGCATGCGGCATTAATTTGCCCTTGTTGAAGCGGCCCTCAGGATCCACACGCTTCTTGTAGGCACGGAAATCCTTGAGCTCTTCCTCAGTCAAATACTCAAGCTTCGTAATACCGATACCATGCTCACCAGAAATCACGCCATCTAACGAGCGGGCTAATTTCATAATTCGATCGACAGCGCGATGTGCGTCTTGCAACATCTCGTAGTCATCCGAATTTACCGGAATATTAGTATGCACATTACCGTCACCTGCATGCATATGCAGTGCCACAAAAACACGCTTACGTAAAATGTTTTTATGAATCGCCTCTAATTCATTGAGGATGGGCTCAAATGCTAAGCCGCCAAAAATGATTCTGAGCTCCGCCCGAACTTCTGTCTTCCATGAGGCGCGCAAACTGTAATTCTGTAGATCCGAAAAATGCGTATCCATTTGCGTGAGCCACTCAGACCAACGTGCACCTACCCTAGCAGTTAATTCAAGCGCTTGCTGAACGCGATCGCCCAAAATTTCAGCACTAGGAATTTCGTAATCCTCAGTTGCCTTGCCTAGTGGTAATGCACTCTTTTTTAGGAAGGCTTCAAGGCCATCCAATACCTGTAATTTATTTTTGAGAGAGAGTTCGATATTGATTCGCTCAATACCTTCGGTGTACTCACCCATACGCGGCAATGGAATAACTACATCCTCATTAATCTTAAAAGCATTGGTATGACGAGCAATTGCAGCTGTGCGCGCACGATCCAACCAAAACTTCTTGCGTGCTTCGGCACTGACCGCTACAAAGCCCTCACCTACACGGTTATTGGCCATGCGGACGACTTCACTAGTCGCTGCTGCTACGGCTTCTTCGTCATCGCCAGCGATATCACCAATCAATACCATCTTAGGCAAAGCATTGCGCTTAGACTTAGTGGAATAACCTACTGCCCTTAAATAGCGGTCATCCAAATGCTCCAAGCCAGCCAAGATTGGCCCGCCATTCTTACTCAAACCATCGAGGTAAGCCTTGATTTCCACAATGCTCGGAATAGCCTCTTGAGCTTGACCAAAAAATTCTAAGCAAACGGTACGCATAAATTTAGGCATGCGATGCAAAACCCAAGTAGCGCTTGTAATTAAACCGTCACAACCCTCTTTTTGAACGCCAGGCAATCCTGATAAAAACTTATCAGTCACATCCTTACCTAAACCTTCTTTACGGAAGCGTTTACCTTCTACTTCCAAAATTTCTGTTTTCAGAATGTGTTGGCCTGGCTCACTAGTGCCATCAGACCAAGTTAACTGAAAACGAACTTTTTCTGCAACGTGAATTTTTCCTAAATTGTGATCAAGGCGTTCGATATCCAACCAATTGCCTTCTGGATCCACCATACGCCAGCTGGCTAAGTTGTCTAGTGCGGTACCCCAAAGGACTGCTTTCTTGCCGCCGGCATTCATCGCAATGTTGCCACCAATACAACTAGCATCAGCTGATGTAGGGTCAACTGCAAACACCAGCCCAGCACGCTCTGCAGCGTCGGAGACTCTGCGGGTTACTACACCCGCACCAGTAAAGATTGTCGAAACTTCATGATCTACGCCAGGCAAACGTTTGAGCTTGACACTATCAATTTGCTCAAGTTTCTCGGTGTTAATGACTGCCGACATGGCATAGAGCGGAATGGCGCCACCGGTGTAACCCGTGCCACCTCCGCGCGGAATAATAGTTAAGCCCAATTCAACGCAAGCTTTAACCAAGCCAGGGATTTCAGATTCGTAATCCGGCTTAAGAACCACCAGTGGAAACTCAACACGCCAGTCCGTCGCGTCAGTCACATGCGCTGCACGTGAGACACCGTCAAAGCAAATATTGTCGGAAGCAGTAATGCGGCCAAGCTCTTTACGGGCTCTCTTACGAATTTCCGCAACTTCCTTAAAGCCCTGCTCAAAACTTTCTACCGCGCGATGTGCGGCTTTTAATAGAACCTGAACTTGCTCAGCGGATTCACCGCTAGATCTTTTCTTTACTTCGCCAAGGCGATGCCATAACGCGTCAATCAATAATTGACGGCGGTTGGCGTTATCTAGTAAGTCATCCTGCAAGAAGGGGTTGCGTTGAACCACCCAAATATCACCCAATACTTCGAACAACATGCGCGCCGAACGACCAGTGCGGCGAACTCCACGCAAATCATTCAGGACGCGCCATGACTCCTCGCCCAATAAGCGAATCACGATTTCACGATCGGAAAAGGAGGTGTAGTTATAGGGGATTTCGCGGAGGCGGGGAGAACCCGCGTCAGCATCCAGCAACTGGTTCAAAGCTAATGGAGCGTTCATAGCGTCATATTTGATAAATATGCATTTTAATTGAGGGATCTTGATATTGGCAGGAAACCAAGAAAGATGTTGACCCAAGGCGATAAACCCTTGCAAATCTAAGGGCTTAGAGCCCATTCATGGTACGCTCATCAGATGGCAACGAACTATTTAAAGAAAATTTTATCGGCCCGAGTCTACGATGTGGCTAGGGAAACAGAGCTCCAAGTAGCCCCCGAACTCACAAAGCGCTTAGGCAACCAAGTTTTGCTCAAAAGAGAGGATAACCAGCCGGTTTTCTCCTTCAAACTGCGTGGCGCCTATAACAAAATGGCCCATTTACCGCTAGAAGCCCTAAAACGGGGGGTTATTGCAGCTTCAGCAGGCAATCACGCCCAAGGTGTAGCCCTAGCGGCAGCCAAAATGAAGTGCAAGGCAGTCATCGTGATGCCACTCACCACCCCTAGCGTCAAAATTGATGCGGTCAAGGCGCGCGGCGGGTCTTGGGTTGAGGTGATTTTGCATGGCGAGTCCTATAGCGACGCCTTCAAATACTCTGAACTTTTAGAGAAAAAACGGGGCCTGACCTTTGTCCACCCATTTGATGACCCGGATGTCATTGCTGGACAAGGCACGATTGCCCAAGAAATCTTTCAGCAATATCAAGAGCCTATTGATGCTATTTTTGTAGCCATCGGTGGTGGAGGCCTGATTGCGGGTATTGGCGAATACGTCAAAGCAGTCAGCCCTAAAACTAAAGTCATCGGTGTGCAGTCTGTCGACTCGGATGCGATGAGACGATCACTCGAAGCCAACAAGCGCATCGAGATGAAAGATGTCGGTCTCTTCTCCGACGGTACAGCAGTGAAGCTAGTTGGCAAAGAAACATTTCGTATTTGCAAACGCGTTGTGGATGACATCATCACTGTTGATACCGATGAAATCTGCGCCGCCATCAATGACGTCTTCACAGATACCCGCAGCATTCTGGAGCCTGCTGGCGCCTTAGCCATTGCCGGCATGAAGAAGTATGTAGAAAAACATCACCTGAAAAAGAAAACATTAGTTGCGATTGCTTGTGGCGCAAATATGAACTTCAGTCGCTTACGCTTTGTGGCTGAGCGCGCTGACGTTGGCGAATTCCGGGAAGCCGTTTTTGCCGTCACCATTCCTGAAGAACGCGGCTCCTTCAAACGTTTTTGTGAGTTACTCGGTAACCGTAATGTCACTGAATTTAACTACCGCATTGCCGACCAAAGTGAAGCCCATATCTTTGTGGGTATTGGCACACAAAAGGCGGCTGACAGCACAGCTATCGCTAAGCATTTTCGTAAAGCTAAATTTGCCACGATTGATCTAACTCATGATGAGTTAGCGAAGTCACACTTGCGCCATATGGTGGGCGGTCGCTCCACTCTCGCACAAGATGAACTGCTCTACCGCTTTGAATTTCCGGAGCGCCCAGGCGCACTCATGAAGTTCCTCACTAGCATGGCGCCCAATTGGAACATCAGTCTTTTTCATTACCGGAATCACGGTGCTGACTATGGCCGTATTTTGGTAGGCCTACAGGTTCCTAAAAATGAGCAGAAGAAATTTCAGAGTTTCTTAGCTTCACTCGGCTACCCGCATTGGAATGAAACTGATAACCCTGCTTATCGTCTGTTTCTTAAATGAGAGTTAATACATAAGATTGAATTCGTAATGTCATACACGCTCACCGGAAAACTCGTCGTTGCGATTTCATCGCGTGCACTATTTGATTTCGAAGAAGAGAACCGCATCTTTGAATCAACTGATGACAGTGCCTACATGAAGCTGCAACTAGAACGCTTATCTGAGGCGGCTCAGACAGGCGTTGCATTCCCATTAGTAAAGAAGTTACTCGCCTTTAATGAAGAAGGCGAGCAACGCGTTGAAGTAGTGATCCTGTCGCGCAATGATCCAGTAAGCGGCTTACGGGTATTCCGCTCGGCTGAACACCATGGGCTACATTTAGAGCGTGGCGTATTCACTAGAGGACGTCCACCCTATCACTATCTTCGCTCCCTACATGCGAACTTATTTCTCTCTGCAAATGAAGATGATGTACGCGCTACGATTGATGCAGGCTTTCCTGCGGCGCGCGTATATCCAGAGTCTAGCAAGACCGCAGAATCTCACCCCAATGAAATCCGCATCGCATTTGACGGAGACGCAGTACTTTTTTCAGATGAAGCAGAACAGGTCTTTCAGAGTGAAGGTCTAGTGGCTTTTGTTGATCATGAAAGCAAGAAAGCTGCGATTCCTTTGCCACCGGGTCCATTCAAGCCCCTACTAGAGGCACTACATCGCTTGCAACGCTCTACTAGCGAGAAGGGGATGCGTATTCGTACCGCCTTAGTGACGGCTCGCTCCGCGCCCGCGCATGAACGGGCCATTCGCACACTGATGGCTTGGGGTATCGATGTCGATGAAGCCATGTTTCTCGGTGGACTTTCCAAAAGTGAATTCCTCCGCGAGTTTGAGCCAGACTTTTTCTTTGATGACCAAACAGGTCACTGCCAATCTGCCGCATCAGTAGCGCCTACTGGTCACGTGGTATCTGGCGTATCCAACAAACCCAAAAAATAATGTCCACACTTCCACTTGGCCAGGCAACGCAATATCCCGATCAATATGATCCAAGCTTGCTTTTTCCCATTCCCCGCTCCGAAAATCGCCTCAAGCTAGGCATCAAACCAAACCAAGCACTGCCATTCGTGGGGATCGATATTTGGAATGCTTTTGAACTCAGTTGGCTCAATAAAAAAGGGAAGCCCCAGATTGCTTTAGCGGAATTTCAAGTGCCAGCTGACTCGCCAAATATGATCGAATCCAAATCATTCAAGCTTTATCTCAATAGCCTCAATAGCGCTCGCTTTGAAGATGAGACAGAGGTCAGTGAAAGATTGATTGCAGATTTATCGGCAGTGGCGGGGAGTAAGATTTCTACTCGCATTAACTCAACTGATACGGTTGCGAAAAAAGGAATGCAGGAGATGAGTGGTGTTTTGATGGACCGCCTCGATATTGAGATTGATCCCAATTCACCTGCTGATCCCTCCTTATTGAGAGTAAATACATCCTTTGGGCCGATTGAGCAATGCCTGGTATCCCACTTACTCAAATCCAATTGCCCAGTTACTGGTCAGCCAGATTGGGCAAGCGTGCAAATTCGTTATCAAGGGCGCCCGATTTTAGAAGAGGGTTTACTTCGCTACCTAATCGGCTTTAGACAATTAGGCGAGTTTCATGAGCATTGTGTCGAAACCATCTTTACCGATATCAAGCGTGAGTGCAAACCAGACAAGCTCTCTGTCTACGCTCGCTATACCCGACGTGGCGGACTAGATATCAATCCTTTTCGCGCAGACCACAATGCGCCTTGGCCGGACAATACACGCCATGCCAGACAATAACTAAGGCTTCAGCACCTCTTTTGACAGCGCCTCGCTAGGGCCATAAATCAGCTCAAGATTTTTTTGGATACTCGGCACCTGAGAGAAACAGCTTTTCACTAAGGCTGGGCTTGAGTACCAATCCACATCACCTTTCGCTTCATCAATAAATGACTTCATCACGATGGCGCTATCAACATCATCAAGACCTACGGTCCGTAATTTTGCAAAACCGGAGGAGCATGCTTTTGCTAAATCAGACCCTTCGGCTCTAGAAATACGCTGCAACAGGCTGGGGGCTGAGCTATTTAAGATCTGCATAAAATTTTGACTCAAGCCAGGCATTTGAAAATTCAAAATATATTCTGAAGATAGATTTTCTCGACCAGCCAACCCCTCAACGTGGGATATCGTTGGATAAAAGATACTGCGGAAAAATTGAAACTCTAGCTTCACAGTGAAGAGAAGTTGTTTATCTGCTTTAGGATCTTTCTGCAATTGCAGGATTTGTTTATCGCTTAGGCTGCCAACGCTTTGATCGGCCTTGTAGACTGGAATATCAACCGCGCGAATTCCTTTGCGTAATTCTGGCCAGCTAAAGGTGACAGGAACCTTGGCATCAACCATACCTTGCAAAAGACTGTTAGCTTTCTTTTGGGTTTCACCAACTACCGCATTGCCAACCGTGGCTGAAATTCCGCCAATAGCCGCCGCCGAACCACCGGTCGCCACAATTGCAGCAGCCCCCAACAATAATTTGGCGGAACCAATGAAATCCTGGTTGGAGTCGCTAGAACTTCTCACATTCAACACCAAGGAGAGTGCTCCAGGATTAAAAATAGAATAACTCCCCAGCACAGTCATTGGAACTACTGATAAGGGTGTGCTGCTAAGTGAGGCGCATTCGGAACCACCCTCCCTCCCATCAAAAGTAGCTATTGGAATATCTAACTTATCCAACTTACCTTTAAAGCCTTGAGTCATGACAGATAAAACTAATTGCGTTTTATCTGACCCCCAAAAACTGCGGCTTGCCATCTGCGTACAACTGCTGACAGGAATCACTTCAGAGGTAATCGTGAGGTATCCATCATTACCCTTCCCATCATGCAACCAATCAGGAGGATCTCCTTTAGCAAACGAAGGATTCATGTCAGGAAAGAAAAATGGGGCTGCTAGGGATAGTTGAGGCAAGGCGCTTACGCAAATCGCCACACATGACAAAACTGAAGTTTTCATTATCCCTGGGAGGTTCATGGATTCATTTTAAGGTGAATATCGAAAATCTAGAGCCGCCCAGGTAAACATCAAAAGGAAAACCCCAGAAAGCGCATGCTTGCTGGGGTTCATTGCTACACAGTCAAATGACTGCTGATGCACCAATTAAAACGGAATATCGTCATCCATTGCGCCAAGAGAAGCGGCGCTAGAAGATGCTGGAGCTGACTGCTCAGCCGGCTTTGAGCGGCTATAGCTTTCACCACCATCACCACTGCCACCTACTGGCTTACCACCAAGCATTTGCATTGTTTCTGCAACGATCTCGGTGGAATATTTTTCCTGACCACTAGCATCAGTCCATTTACGCGTACGTAAACGACCTTCCACATAAACCTGTGAACCTTTTTTGAGGTATTGACCAGCGATCTCTGCGAGCTTTCCAAAGAATGCAACGCGGTGCCATTCTGTGGTTTCTTTCATTTCGCCAGATTGCTTATCTTTATAACGATCTGATGTCGCTACTGAAATATTGGTTACGGCGTCGCCGCTTGGCATGTAACGTGTTTCTGGATCGCGCCCTACGTTACCTACGATGATGACTTTATTTACCGAAGCCATGTTGTCTCCCGAAGAAAAATACTGCTGTTATTGCTGCTAAAAATAAACTGCTCGCTTTAATTAAATCGATGCGTCTACAGCTACGTTTTTGGCGCCACATCTTTTGAGGCTGTTGCTCTCGTTGGCATTTCGCCCATCGACCAAGCAATTATAAGCCAGCACAAAAGTAGCGCTGCACCCATGACAAAGACCGATAAATCACCCTGGGTATCCATTAGATAGCCACCAATCACAGCGCCAGTAAAGAGGCCAATAGACTGAGTAGTGTTGTAAACACCCAGAGCAGTTCCCTTGGATTCTTTAGCAAAACGAGAGACTAGGGATGGTTGCAATGCCTCGAGTAAGTTAAAACCTACAAAGTAAATTAACAAGGCAATCGCGATAGCAATAATTGAATGGGCACTCGTAAACACAAACTCTGCAATCAAGAGCAACACAATTGCCACCAATAAGATAGTTCGTAACTGCTGCTTCTTTTCACCAAAAATCAAAATCGGAGCCATCAAGAAAAAAGAGAGTAGTACTACTGGGAGATAAACCTGCCAATGCGATGACAAAGGTAAGCCTGCTTGCACCAATAAGCGAGGCACCACCAAGAACATCGCTACTTGAGTAGCATGCAATACAAAGACACCCGCATTCAGACGCATTAGTTCTGGACGAAGAAAAACCTCTTTCAAACTGGCTTGCTGCAACTTAGCTTCAGGCTTCGTGCTAGGTAGAACGTAATAAGCCACAAAGATTGCCCCAATACCCAGCACTGCTAAGACCACAAAAATTCCACTCAAACTAATCAAGCGATAAATTGGCGCAGCAATCACCAATGACAAAGCAAATGAAAGTGCAATACTGCCCCCCACCAAGGCCATCGCACGAGTGCGGACCTGCTCCCGAGTTAAATCAGCAACCCAGGCAGAAATCGCCGCTGAAACCGCGCCGGCACCCATCACGCCACGACCAATCGCGATCCACAAGAGGTTATCCTGAGCAGCACAAATTAATGCCCCAGCAACAAATAGAGAAAGCCCCCATAAAACAACTGGTTTTCGACCAATTCGGTCAGAAAGACGGCCTAAGGGGATATAAAAGCAGGCCTGAACAATATTGAAGATCCCTAGCGTCAAACCGACCCACAAGGCGTGCTCGCCACCAGGCAAGCCCCGTGCATGGATGCTAAAAACCGGCAAAAGCAGAAATAGGCCCAGCATACGAAGGCCAAAGATGCCTGCTAAGGCCAGAGTGGAGCGAAGTTCGGAAGGATTCATGGGAAAGGGCTATATTAACAAGTTACGCTAAAAAATCATGAATAACGAAATTAAAATCCGCGGTGCACGTACGCACAACCTCAAAAACATCAATCTAGACATCCCTAGAGAGAAATTGGTCGTTTTGACCGGCCTATCCGGATCAGGCAAAAGCTCCCTAGCTTTTGACACCCTATATGCCGAAGGTCAACGTCGCTATGTAGAGTCCCTATCTGCTTATGCCCGCCAGTTTTTGCAGCTCATGGAAAAGCCGGACGTCGACACGATTGAAGGTCTCTCCCCCGCGATCTCAATTGAGCAAAAAGCAACTAGCCACAATCCACGCTCTACCGTCGGTACGGTAACTGAAATTCATGATTACCTACGCTTGTTATTTGCTCGCGCAGGAACCCCGCATTGCCCAGAACATGATCTGCCGCTCGAGGCCCAAAGTGTCTCCCAGATGGTTGACACCGTTTTAGCAATGCCCGAAGACACTAAGCTCATGATCTTGGCTCCAGTAGTCAGTGAACGCAAAGGTGAGTTTGTAGACTTATTTCAAGACCTACAAGCCCAAGGCTTTGTCCGCTTTCGCGTGCGCTCTGGTGGCGGCACAACCAACACTGCCAAAGCAGAGATTTTTGAAGTTGACCAACTGCCAACACTCAAGAAAAACGATAAGCACTCTATTGAAGTAGTTGTCGACCGCATTAAAGTACGCCCGGATATTCAACAGCGTTTAGCAGAATCCTTTGAGACGGCCCTGCGCCTTGCTGACGGCAAAGCCATGATTGTCAATATGGATACAGGCAAGGAGATGATTTTCTCCAGCAAATTTGCTTGCCCAATTTGCTCCTATTCATTACAAGAACTTGAGCCACGTCTCTTTTCATTTAACAACCCGATGGGTGCATGCCCTTCTTGTGATGGTCTTGGTCACCAATCCTTCTTTGATCCAAAGCGGATTGTTGCCCACCCAGACCTATCGCTCGCATCTGGCGCTATCAAAGGCTGGGATCGTCGTAATCAGTTTTACTTCAAGCTGCTACAAACGCTCGCAAAACATGGTGGTTTTGATGTCGAAAAACCCTTTGAAACCCTCAACAAGAAACAGCAAGATCTGATTTTGCTAGGCTCTGGTGATATCACTATTCCATTCGAATATATCAATGAACGCGGTAAGAACAGTATTCGGGAACATGCTTTTGAAGGAATTGTTGCTAACTTTGAACGACGCTATCGCGAGACCGACTCGGCAACAGTTCGAGAAGAATTATCACGCTACCAAAACGTACAAACCTGTCCAGAATGCAGTGGTAGTCGCTTACGCAAAGAGGCGCGATTTGTTAAGGTGGGTGATGGCAAGCAATCACGTGCCATCTATGAAATCAGTGCTTTACCTTTAAAAGAAGCTAAAGAATATTTTGAGTCTCTAGAACTCAAAGGTGCCAAACGAGAAATCGCCGACAAGATTGTGAAAGAAATCGGTTCCCGCCTGCGCTTCCTTAATGATGTGGGTTTAGATTACCTATCACTAGAGCG
This sequence comes from Burkholderiaceae bacterium, assembly GCA_947448625.1. GTDB lineage: Bacteria > Pseudomonadota > Gammaproteobacteria > Burkholderiales > Burkholderiaceae > Polynucleobacter. Next base: position 23,821 of record CANFOT010000011.1, read on the forward strand.
TAGCGCTGATACCCTATCTGGTGGTGAGGCTCAACGTATTCGTCTAGCCTCCCAAATTGGCTCGGGCTTAACCGGCGTGATGTATGTGCTGGATGAGCCATCAATTGGTTTACATCAACGCGATAACGATCGCCTCATCGGCACACTGAAGCATTTGCGTGACTTAGGCAATAGTGTTCTAGTGGTTGAGCATGATGAAGATATGATTCGCGCATCCGACTACGTCATCGACATTGGCCCTGGTGCCGGCGTGCATGGTGGCGAAGTCGTAGCTGAGGGCACTCCCGCAGAGGTCGAGGCCAATCCAAAGTCTTTAACAGGTGCCTATTTATCTGGCCGCGAGTGTATTGCCGTTCCAGAAAAACGCATTCCAGTGAATGACAGATTCCTAGAAATCCTTGGGGCTCGTGGTAATAATCTGCAATCCGTTCACGCAAAAATTCCTGTTGGCCTATTAACCTGTGTCACCGGCGTTTCTGGCTCTGGTAAATCTACGCTAATTAATGACACTCTCCATCATGCAGTTGCGCAGCATATTTATGGCTCAAATGCAGAACCTGCAGCACATGATGCCATCAAGGGTCTTGAGAACTTTGACAAGGTGATTAGCGTAGACCAATCACCAATTGGTAGAACCCCTCGCTCCAACCCGGCTACATATACAGGGCTATTTACACCGATCAGGGAATTATTCTGCGGTGTACCGGCTGCGCGCGAACGCGGCTACGAAGCAGGCCGTTTTTCTTTCAATGTCAAAGGTGGTCGTTGTGATGCCTGTGAAGGCGATGGCGTTATTAAAGTAGAGATGCATTTCTTACCAGATGTATATGTGCCTTGCGATGTCTGTCACGGAAAGCGTTACAACCGTGAGACCCTGGATATTCGCTACAAAGGAAAAAATATTCATGAAGTGCTGTCGATGACCATCGAACAAGCACATGAATTTTTCGAGGCAGTTCCCATCGTCAAACGCAAACTCAAAACTTTGCTTGATGTGGGGTTGGGCTACGTCAAGCTTGGTCAAAGTGCAACCACTCTCTCAGGCGGTGAAGCACAGCGCGTCAAGCTCTCGCTAGAGCTCTCAAAACGAGATACTGGCAGAACGCTGTATATCTTGGATGAGCCAACTACAGGCCTGCATTTCCATGACATTCAACTGCTGTTGACTGTTCTGCAAACCCTCAAGAAGCAAGGTAATACGATCGTCATCATTGAGCACAATCTGGATGTGATCAAGACTGCTGATTGGATTATTGATCTAGGGCCTAAAGGCGGTGCTGGCGGTGGGCAGATTATTGCCACAGGCACACCTGAAGAAGTTGCAAAAAACGAGGCTAGCTTTACCGGTCACTACTTAGCGCCACTGCTAGTTCGTAAACCAACTCTCAGCAAAAAGAAAACGTAATCAGAGCAATTTAGATTCGGCTAAATCAGTCGCTTCTGAATTGCCTGAAAGCACCAATATATCGTTCGCTTGTAAACGCAATTCTGGGGTGAGCTCTAACTTGACATAGTCAGAGCCGCCCACTTTTCTTCTAACTGCTTGCACGCTAACACCTTCATTCTCAAGGTGTAACTCCTCAAGAGTCTGCCCAATACTGGCTGACTCAGGTAGCAAGGTTACGGAGTGCAAACGCCACGACTCCTTAGAGTCCACCTCATCAGTAACGCCACGGAAGTACCCACGCAAAAGACTATAGCGAGCTTCACGTGCGCTCGTAATACGGCGCACTACCTTACGCATGGGTACGCCCATCATTAGCAAGACATGCGAAGCCATCATTAAACTACCCTCAATCAACTCAGGCACAACCTCAGTTGCACCAGCTGCTTGTAGCTTAGCCAAATCTGCATCGTCTTTCGTACGAACTAAAACTGTCATGCCCGGGCGAAGGCGCTCAACTTGATGCAATACTTTGAATGTTGCAGGAGTGTCTGCATAGGTAATCACAACTGCCTTAGCTCTTGATAAACCAGCCGCAACTAAATAATTTTCCCTACTCGCATCACCATATACGACATTATCGCCCGCGCCTGCAGCCTCCTTGACGCGATCTGGATCCATATCTAGAGCAATGTAAGGAATTTTTTCTTGCTCGAGCATGCGGGCCAGACTTTGACCTGAGCGACCAAACCCACAAATGACTACATGGTTTTCTGTTCGGACACTTTTTGCTGCCACACGCGTGAGTGCCAGCGATTGCAATAACCATTCATTACTCGAGAAGCGCATCGCAATACGATCGCTATATTGAATTAAGAAAGGTGCACCAAACATGGAGAGCAGCATAGCTGCTAACACCGCTTGACTCAAAGCAGGATCAATCAAATCGAGACCATCGATTTGATTTAAGAGAACAAAGCCGAATTCGCCCGCCTGCGCCAAACATAGGCCAGTCCGAATTGAGATGCCTGGACTTGAACCAAAGGCGCGTGACAGCAAAGCAATCAAACCGAACTTAAAAATCAAAGGGCCAATCAAGAGCAGCAAGACCAGTACCCACTGTTGATAGATCACTCCAAAATCTAGCAACATGCCAACCGTAATAAAGAAAAGTCCTAGAAGAACATCCCTAAAAGGCTTAATGTCTTCCTCCACCTGATGGCGGTAGGGTGTCTCAGCAATCAACATACCCGCCAAGAATGCGCCAAGCGCTAAAGACAGGCCAAAATGCTCAGTGAGTCCAGCCATGCCTAAAACAATCAACAAGAGATTGAGCATGAAAAGCTCTTGGGAACGTAACTTAGCAACCAAGCCAAACCAGCGACTCATTAAAGTTTGTCCAATGACAAAAATGAGAACCAGCGCAACAGTAAGCTTGATTGACGCTGCGGTGAGTGCCAAAAATAGGTCTCCTGGATTTTTGCCAAGAGAGGGCAACAAAATCAACAGGAAAACTACCGCTAAATCCTGAAATAGCAAAATACCAATAATGTTGCGCCCATGGTCTGTTTCAATCTCAGAGCGGTCAGAAATGAGCTTGGTAACGATAGCGGTTGATGACATTGCCAGGGCGCCCCCTAGGGCAATTGCAGCCTGCCAGGAAATGGGATAGATCCAGTTCATTAGAAGACTTGCCGGAACTGCTAGGAGCATAGTCAAAATAACCTGACTACCGCCCAAACCAAATACGATCGTTCGCATGGCTCGAAGCTTGTGAAGATTAAACTCCAGGCCAATCGAGAACATCAAGAAAACCACGCCAAATTCAGCCAAATACTTAACCGTTGCAGAATCATTGGCTAAACCAAGGGCATGGGGCCCAATCAGGACGCCAATGGCTAAGTAGCCCAGAATAGGGGGTAAGCCAAAATAGCGGAAAATAACTACCCCGGCCACTCCGGAGGCCAGCAAGATGAGAGTTAACTGAAGGACTGACGGCATATACTCACCCCATGATAGCTAAGACTCGTGACCGAACCCTAAAGCTTGCACGCGACACCCTCACAATTGAGGCTGCTGCACTGCACACAATGCGTGATCGCCTTGAAGGCGAAAATGCTGATGCCCTCATATTGGCAGTGGATCTTCTGCACTCATGCAAAGGCCGTATCGTCGTTTCTGGGATTGGCAAATCAGGGCATATTGCCCGTAAGATTGCCGCCACCTTTGCCTCCACTGGCTCTCCTGCTTTTTTTGTTCATCCCGCCGAAGCCAGTCATGGTGACCTTGGAATGGTGACGCGGGACGACGTGTTTGTTGCCCTATCCAACTCTGGTGAGACTGATGAGTTACTGACCATCGTACCAATTGTCAAACGCACTGGCGCAAAACTGATTGCCCTTACTGGCGCACCAAATTCTTCATTAGCGAAATTAGCTGATGCCCATTTAGATACCAGTGTTGAGAAAGAAGCTTGTCCGCTCAATCTAGCTCCAACCACCAGCACAACCGCAGCACTTGCTATGGGCGACGCTCTAGCAGTCGCCCTACTTGATGCTCGCGGCTTTCAGGCGGAAGATTTTCAGCGCTCACACCCAGGAGGCCGATTGGGGCGCAAACAGCTGATGCATGTCAGTGAAGTCATGCGCGACTTTGATGAAACCCCTAAGATTGCAATCTCCGCCTCCCTACAAGATGCCTTACTGGAAATGACTGACAAGCGCATGGGCATGGTAGTTACCTTAGATGGTGCAAACAAAGTTGCCGGCATCTTTACTGATGGCGACTTACGTCGCTTGCTGGAGAGGAGCACCAATCTAGACGGCCTCACCCTAGAGAAGGCTATTACCTCAGTTCCACGCACCATCCCTCCAGAGCTACTGGCAGAGGAGGCGATTGAGATGATGGAAAAACATCGTATCAACCATTTAGTTGTAACTGATCCCAAAGGCGCATTGCTTGGCGCGCTTAACCTCCATGATTTATTTGCGGCCAAGGTTATTTAAGCCGCTTACTTTCTAAAATTTGATTGACTCATTCACATGCCTAGCGCCTTTAATGCCCATAACACTAACCCTCTAAGCCAATATCCGCAGGCTTGGGAGCGCGCTGGCGCAATCAAATTGCTTGTACTGGATGTCGATGGCGTTCTCACTAATGGACAGGTATTTATCGGCGAGAGCGGCAAAGAATCTCTTAAGGCATTTGATATTCAGGATGGCTTAGGCATCAAGCTCTTGGAAAAAATTGGCATTCCGACAGCCATTATTACTGGACGTAGCTCCAAAATGGTTTTAGCGCGCTGTGAAGAGCTTGGCATTAAACACGTTCACATGGGTGCGGAAAATAAAGCTATTGCGTTAGAAAAGATTCTGCAGTCACTTGGACTCAAGCCATCTGATTGCGCAGTAATGGGTGATGACTGGCCCGACCTTCAAATGATGAAGTCTGCAGGCTTGAAGGTGTGCCCCGCGCAAGGACATAGTGCCGTGCAAGAAACAGCCCACTTTGTCACCACTCGATCTGGTGGTAGTGGTGCAGTACGTGAAGTTTGCGATCTGATCTTGAAAGCCCAAAACCAATACGAGACCTTACTCGCTCAGGCGCACGCTTAAGGTCTTTCGCAATGCAATTAAATGCCCAACAAATCAAACTGAGCATCTGGCGCGCCCTATTACGCCTGATGCCCTTGATCTTAATGAGCACGCTCACTCTGGTGACATTTTGGTTGGTCAAGAAAAATAACCCAACAGAAAAATCTGCTATTGAGCGCGTGCGCTTACACGAGCCCGATTACACCATCACTCATGGCGCCTTATCTACGCTAAATGAATCTGGCAATACCAAATATCGAGTATTGGGTAAGAAAGTGATTCACTATGATGATGACGCTTCAATCGATATTGAAACACCTCGTATACGCTTATTTCCGCCAGAAAAATCCCCAGTTACCGTTAAAGCAGATATAGGCCATTTAGACGGCGATCTGACGATTTTGGATCTCATTGATAATGCCGAAATCTTTCGCCCACCTCAAGCAGCAACACCAACTGAGCCGGCAAGGCCGCGGATGTTGGCGCGCTCCTCTTATTTCAAGGTACTCATTAATGATGACATCATTGAAACCAACAAACCCATTACGCTTGAGCAAGGGATTTCTGTCATCCATTCAACGGATGGTGGCGTCTTTAACAATATCGAACAAAGCATGGTTTTATCTGGACAAGTAAGAGGTCGTATTGAGCGCATCCAACCGGGGGCGCAACCATGAGCCTTACATCCCTGAAATTAATCTGCCATGTGACTACCTTGATTTTTGCTGCTGGCATGATGACGACGGCCTATGCCGAAAAAGCAGATCAAGATAAGCCTATTATTTTGGAAGCTGAAAAAGTTTCCGTAAATGATGTGCAACAGACCTACGAACTCGACGGTGAAGTGCTCTTGATTAAAGGAAGCATTCTCATTACTGGCGAGAAAGGCAATATTAAGGTCGATCCTGAGGGCTATGAATACGTTGATGTTCAGGCCAAGCCTGAATCTACTGCGAGCTTCCGACAAAGGCGTGAAGGCCCAGCCAATGAATTCATGCAAGGTCGCGGCCAAACAGTTACCTACAATGCAAAGACTGAACTGCTTACCTTAACTGGGGATGCCAGCTTAAAGCGTCTTCATAATATGCAAATGCTTGATCAGTTACGTGGCTGGAAAATTGACTACGACGATGTTCAGCAACGCTATGAAGTCTCCCCGCCTGCAAATGCTAAAGCAGAAGACTTGCCGCTGGCTAGAGCCATCCTTTCACCCAGAAGAAAAGCTACACTAGAGAAATGACCACGGATTCCAGCAGCAAACAAAACCTAGCAACCTTAAGCGCCCAGCGCCTGCAAAAGCGCTACGGCTCTCGCACAGTTGTGCGCGATGTCTCCGTAGAGGTTAAATGCGGCGAAGTGGTTGGGCTGTTGGGGCCAAATGGTGCTGGTAAAACAACCTCTTTCTATATGATTGTTGGCTTAGTTCCTTTAGATGGTGGAAGCATTGTTCTGGATGGTACTGACATTACTCACTTACCCATTCATGAGCGGGCCCGCATGGGCTTGTCCTACCTTCCACAAGAGGCTTCTGTTTTCAGAAAGCTCAATGTTGCTGAAAATATTCAGGCTGTATTAGAGCTACAAGTGCAAGGTGGCAAGCCTTTAAGCAAAACCGAGATAGCGCATCGCCTAGATGAACTCTTGGGCGAACTCCAAATCAGTCATCTACGTAACAACCCAGCACTTTCACTGTCCGGTGGAGAGCGCCGACGAGTCGAAATTGCCAGGGCGCTTGCTTCCCAGCCTAAATTTATTTTGTTAGACGAACCCTTTGCTGGCGTTGACCCTATTGCTGTTGGGGAGATCCAGCGGATTGTGCGTTTCTTAAGGGATCGACAAATTGGCGTACTTATTACCGACCATAACGTTCGAGAAACTTTGGGCATCTGTGATCATGCCTACATCATCAGTGAAGGTAGCGTCCTAGCGGAAGGTAAGCCCGATCAAATCATTGAGAACGATGCCGTTAGAAGAGTCTATCTAGGCGAAAACTTCCGCATGTAAATATTCAGAGCTTTTCGAGTATTTATTAGCTAAAAATGATCTTCCCCCTTGGTTTTCAGCAAAATCGCTGATACGCTGGAGGTTCATGAAATTCATTTACATATAAACAAGTACAACATTACAGGGGCCTGCTGCGCACCCCGGGTAATTATTTGCGCATGCATTTTGTTTTGCTATGAATAGGAGCTGCTGATGAATCTAAAAATTAATAGCCGTCATGTTGAAGTTACTCCAGCAATGCGTACCCACCTCGAAGCTGGGTTAGCCAAAATTCGCAAGCACTTTGACCACGTCCTAGATGCCTCCGCATTTTTGATTGTCGATAACGCCAAAGAAAAAGATCTTCGTCAAGCCGCCGAAATCACCATTCACCTTAAGGGCAAGGAACTCTTTGCCGAGGCACATAATGCCGACCTCTATCACGCTATGGATGCGGTGGTCGACAAGCTCGAACGTCAGGTTGTGAAACATAAAGAAAAGATCCAAGACCATCAGCACGAAAAACATTTTGAGTAATCTTTTGTGTCGGGGCACATATAATCAATCGACATGAATGCCCTGACTGATCTTTTTACCCTCGACCGCATTGCCTTAGATAGCCCCTGTAAAAATCGGGCCGAGGCTTTTGCGGCCGTAGGCGAGTTATTTTCCAAGCAAGCGGGTCTGGAGGCTGAAGCTGTGGTTGGCTTCTTAAATGCCCGAGAAGACTTAGGCTCAACGGCTCTAGGTGCTGGCGTTGCTATTCCACACGGCCGCGTAAAAGGATTAAAGCAACCGATTGCTGCATTCCTAAAATTAAAAGATCCTATTGAATTTGCTGCGCCAGATGGCGAGCCAGTATCTATTCTTATTTTTTTACTTGTTCCTGAAAAAGCAACTCAGCAACACCTAGAAATTCTCTCTTCTATTGCGCAACTCCTGTCAGACCAAGATGCCCGCAAGTCGCTTGCCTCAGAAGCTGCCCCAGAAAAGGTGTGTCAGCTCTTACAAACATGGGGCTCTGCTTGACAACGCAACCTTTACTCCTCGAGGGAGTTACCGCCCAACAGATCTTTGACGACAATGTCTCCGACCTAAAGCTGTCCTGGATTGGCGGCCTAGAAGGTGCGGATCGTAAGTTTCCCCCAGAGGCCGTAAAGGCTGCCGCAGCAAGTTCAGACCTGGTAGGTCACTTAAATCTTATTCACCCAAGCCGCATTCAGATTTTTGGCGAGCAGGAGATTAACTACCATGCTGAACTTGAGCCAAAGCAAAGGCAAGAGCAGATCTCTGACTTAATTTCCAAAACACCGCCCTGTGTAATTGTGGCGGATGGCAAAGCGGCTGATCCCGATCTTCAGCTCTTCTGCCAGAGATCCTCAACACCCCTATTTACAACCGCCATTTCTGCTGCTGAGGTGATTGATCACCTGCGCACCTATCTCACCAAGATTGGCGCCCCTCAGATCACTATGCATGGCGTATTCATGGATATTCTGGGCCTAGGCGTCTTGATCATGGGTGAGTCCGGATTAGGTAAAAGCGAATTAGGCTTAGAGCTGATTTCTCGTGGTCATGGCTTAGTCGCTGATGATGCAGTCGATTTTGCTCGCCTTGGACCAGACTACATTGAAGGCCGCTGCCCCGTGATCCTACGGAACCTCTTAGAGGTTCGTGGGCTAGGCTTATTAGATATTCGCACCATTTTTGGTGAGACAGCGGTGCGTCGAAAATTGAAGTTGCGTTTAATAGTTCAGTTGGTTCGCCGTAACGATGGTGAATTCGAGCGCCTACCTTTAGAGGCGCAACATATTGATGTATTAGGTATCCCCATCAGAACTGTAAAAATTCAGGTGGCTGCAGGTCGCAACTTAGCGGTTCTCGTAGAGGCTGCAGTGCGCAATACAATCTTGCAACTGCGTGGCATTGACACCTTAAAAGAGTTTATGGAGCGTCAGCGTTTGCAAATGAATGCTGAGACAGAGTCCACAAGGTCACAAGGTCGCCTCCTCTAATATGCAAATCAATCTGATTACCGGTATCTCGGGCTCAGGTAAATCAGTTGCACTGAGGGCCTTTGAGGATGCAGGCTATGACTGTGTAGATAACCTACCAGTAACCTTATTAGCAAACCTCATTGAGACCTTAGAAAAAGAGAAGTGTGACCGAGTGGCGGTAGCAATTGATGCCCGCCGTGGCCAGACAATCTCTGAACTCCCCTCGATTCTGGAAACTTTTCGCCGTCATCATGATGTGCGCATTATTTTTCTCAATGCAGATACCAATACCTTAATACAACGCTTTTCAGAAACACGCCGCCGCCACCCGCTTTCTGGAAAAACCCAAGAAACCCAAGAAGCCACTCTGATAGAGGCAATTGATCGAGAGCGTAGTCTGCTTGAGCCCTTGCGTGCCCAAGCTCACTCAATTGATACCAGCAATATTCCTGCGCATGCTCTACGCTCTTGGATGCAAGATTTACTGAAAGATAAGCCCGTCGGATTAACGGTGGTCTTCGAATCTTTTGGATTTAAAAAGGGGCTGCCAAGCGAGGCTGATCTTGTCTTTGATGTTCGCTGCCTACCAAACCCACACTATGACAAAGCATTGCGCCCCCTATCGGGCAAGGATCAAGGAGTCAGAGAGTTTTTAGAAAAGATTCCTGAAGTGGTCAACATGGAAAAAGACATCACTCTATTTGTTGAAAAATGGTTACCGCACTATATTGCGGACGGACGTAGCTACCTTACTGTTGCTATCGGCTGTACCGGTGGCCAGCATCGCTCCGTGTATCTTGTCACTCGCCTCATTGAGCACTTTCTAGCTCAAAAAGATTTAGCGGTGCTACAAATTAATTTCTTGGCTCGCCACCGCGAGCTAGACTCAAGCCCTGTAAAAGCAGCTTAATCGGCTGGGGTAAGCCATATTTCCCTAGTTGACGCAAAGAGACCCATCTCAGGTCATCACTAGAAAATGTTACGGAATCGCTTGAAGGCACATGCCAGATCTGCATCCACAAACGTCGGTGAGTAAAGACATGCTTAATCTCCACTCCCCGCTCGATTGATTTACAACCCTTCAAAGCGGTAGAGACGCTTTCCTCTGGCAGGGCCAATTTCAATAACGCCTTCACAGTCAAATTGATTGGATTTTCATCCGAAAGTTTGGCGCTTTTTTCTTTCGCCCTCCAAGCAGATTCAGGCAAGGACCAAAGCCCACCCCAGATCGCTTTCTCTGGACGTCTTTGCAGTAAGACTGAATCACCGTGACGGAGCAACAACATGTCGCAATTAAATTCAGGGGATTTTGCTTTGGCCACTTTACGAGGCAGCAATAAGACCTGATCGCTGAGATTGGCCTGGCATTCTTTTGCAAATGGACACTTCTTTGTCCCACTCAAACACACAGGCTTGCGGGAGGTGCACCACGTTGCACCAAAATCCATGAGGGCCTGCGTGTACACCGGCATATCTGCAGCCTTTTTAGGAAGGAGTGTTTTAGCCAGCGACCACAATGCATCGTTCACCGCTTTTTCCTGAATAGCGCCTTCTATGCCAAACAGTCTTGCCAAAATTCGTTTCACGTTCGCATCTAAAATAGGTGCCCGCTCATGGAATGCAAAGGCTGCAATGGCTCCAGCAGTGGATCTACCAATACCCTTGAGCTGTTCAAGTAACACTGGATCATTTGGAAATTTCCCTCCAAACTCTTCTATGACCTGCCTTGCACAAGCGTGGAGATTGCGAGCACGCGTGTAGTAGCCTAGCCCCGCCCATTCAGCCAAGACATCATCCAATGGTGCAGCAGCCAATTTCTTGACTGTAGGAAAACGCTTCATAAAGCGAGGATAGCGCTCTAGAACAGTCGCCACCTGAGTTTGTTGCAACATGATCTCAGAAACCCATACCGCATAAGGATCTCGAATACTTTGCCAAGGCAAGCCTTGACGCCCATTCTTGCCATGCCAAGCGATCAGCTTGTTAGCGAAGTTCTGAATTAGCGCTTCTGACATTGGGGACAAAAATAGGTGGAGCGTTGACCTTGCACTATTTGCTTAATCTGTGTCTTGCATACCTTGCAAGGCTGATCTTTACGATCGTAGACTTTGGTTTGCACCATGAAGTGTCCTGGGTCCCCTTCACTGTTCACAAAATCTTTTAAAGTACTGCCGCCTGCGGCAATCGCTTTTTTCAAAATCAATCTCACTGCAGCAGCAAGCCGAGAGCATTGTGGACGCGTTAGCTTTCCAGCAGCCTTTGCGGGATGAATGCCCGCCTCAAATAAACTTTCAGAACAATAGATATTGCCAACGCCTACTACTGCTTGCCCTGCCAATAGAAACTGCTTTACTGCTACGCTGCGCTTACGTGAGTGCCGATATAAAACATCTGCGCCATTCTCCCCCGAAAACTCTGGCGAAAATGGCTCGACTCCCAGTTTTTGTAAGAGCGGATTACCCTCAATGGGTCCTTTAGATTTTGGGTGCCATAAAACAGCACCGAACTTTCTAGGGTCATGTAAACGTAAACTTAGCGCATCAAACTCGAAGGTCACGCGGTCATGCAGCTTAAGGGGATCGCTACTAGGGAGCACTCGCAATGTTCCCGTCATACCCAGATGCAGCAATAAATGGCCAGTATCTAATTCCATTAAAAGATATTTGCCCCGACGCTCTATTCCCAGAACTTTCTGGCCAGAAAGCAATTGATTCAAATTACTAGGCACGGGCCAACGTAATCGGCCGTCAATAATTTTGACGGCACTCAGCTTGCGCCCCTCTAAATGGGGTGCGATACCCAATCGGGTTACTTCGACTTCTGGAAGTTCTGGCATAAATGGATTGTAGATTCGCGGATTAGAATGTGCTTATGACGAAATTTTCACTAAAGCCTTCTTTATGGGCCTTATTGCTCGCAACCGGACTGGGCTTTGGCCTTTTTTCTTGTCATACCATTGCCAAAACCAGCAGCATTGATAGCGGTGAGGCTGTATTTGAGGTTTTAGCCTCTGAAATTGCCTTACAACGCGGCGAGGCTGGCTTAGCCTATAGCACCTATCTAGATCTCGCTCGCCAACTGGATGATCCCCGCTTAGCGCAACGAGCCATGGAGATTGCGATTGCAGCTGGCGCACCCGATTTAGCTCTTCAAGCCGCCCAAACTTGGGATGGCATGGCAGGGCCTAAGCAGACCAAACCGAAAGAAGTGCTCATCACTCTCTTCATCCTGAATCAACGCTGGTCAGATGCGGTCAAGCCCGCCATATCCCTATTGAACCAGCAAACCCCAGTAGAACGTGAAAACACTTTAGTGCAAATTCAGGCGCTACTAGCTAAAGCAAATGATGAATCAGAAGCCTTAAGAGCATTCTATGAAATCGTTTCGACATTAAAACCAGAACCAAAAGATCCAGGACTGCTCTATACGTACGCCATGTCTGCCGAAAAGTCCGGACACATCGATGTGATGGAAAAAACTCTGCGCGAAATCTTGCGCAAGAATCCGAATGACGTGAATAGCTTGAATGCACTTGGTTACTCGCTAGCCGATCGCAATCAAAAATTGCCTGAAGCATTCAAGCTCATTAGCAAAGCGCATCAACTTTCGCCTAAAGATGGTTTTATTTTGGATAGTCTTGGCTGGGTGAACTTTCGTATGGGCAACAATACTGCCGCACTCGAACAACTACAGCAAGCATTCAATATGAAGCCTGAAGCTGATATTGCCGCACATATTGGTGAAGTCTTATGGGTAATGAACCGCCCAATTGAAGCAGAAGATATGTGGCGTAAAGGGCAGCAATTGGATGCTAATAATCCCACCCTGAAAGAAACGATCAAACGCTTAAAACCAGATTGGTCGATTACTGATTCCGCCTTAAAAGGCACGTGGGATGGGCGTTTCGCCGTCAAGGTCATCGGGCTTACCGAAGGCAAGAGTCAAGGTGGATCAGGTGGATTTACCTTGACTCAAGATGCGCTCACCGATGTTTTGGAAATTCGCAATCCTGTTGGTGGATCGATTGCCAAAATCACGATTAAACCTGGTGAAGCAATTCTAGAACGCGATGGTCAATTGACCACTGCAATTGATGCGGACACATTAATTCAAAATGCATTAGGACTCCCATTACCTGCCCGTGGCTTATCTGACTGGTTGCGGGGACAAACACGTCCTGGTAGCAATGCTAGCGTAGAGCGAGATACCAAAGGCCAAGTTAGTAAGATCACACAAGATGGCTGGACCTTAAATTACAACTGGGGCAATTCTCAGAATTTAGAAAGGCTTACGATGACTCGCAGTTCTAATATCGGGTCGATTGATATCCGCTTGGTATTTGATACTCCAAATGAGTGAAGTGTGAATCATGAGTAATGCGCTGGAACTCCATTGCCCCGCAAAGCTCAATCTCTTTTTGCATATTATTGGGCGCCGCGAGGATGGCTACCACCTACTGCAATCTGTTTTTCAATTGATAGATTGGTGTGATGTCCTCACACTAAATCCCATTCCAGAACATGAGATTCGCCGTATCAATCCCATTCCAGGGGTGCCCCCAGAACACGATTTGGTTGTGCGCGCAGCCCAACTCTTAAAAGATTTCTGCAAAACAGATCAAGGTGTTGAGATTGGTCTAAAGAAAACGATTCCAATGGGAGCGGGTCTGGGAGGGGGGTCTTCAGATGCTGCATCCACCCTAATTGGCCTCAATATGCTTTGGGATCTACATCTTGATATTTCCACGCTCTGCCAGCTTGGCCTCAAATTGGGGGCAGATGTGCCGTTTTTCATCTTTGGCCAAAATGCCTTTGTTGAGGGGGTTGGGGAGAAATTACAGCCAATTTCCCTGGAAACTCAAGACTTTGTAGTTATCTTTCCCAATCAAGGAATTGCTACTGCGCAGATTTTTCAAGACCCTCAATTGACCCGAGATCACGCTCCGATTACAATAGATCGCTTTCTTGCATCGCCAAGGTCATATCAGTCAAATGATTGCCAGGCAGTAGCGGTGCAGAAATGTCCTGAAGTGAAGCAAGCATTAGATTGGATTTACAAGACAGTGCCGGGCTCGGCGCCTTGCATGTCCGGCTCTGGAAGTAGCGTATTTGCCGCCTTAGACCCTAAGACGGACACCGCAAATCTGGAAAATCTTCTGCAAAATCTTCCAAAAGGATGGATAGGTCGAATTGTTCGGGGGCTAAATAAAAATCCCGCTTACAATTTGATTTCTTCAGATTGA
>CANFOT010000012.1 GCA_947448625.1 Burkholderiaceae bacterium
GCCGCTACTTACGCTGCAAAAGAACAGGCTGCCATTGCACAAGGTATGCCTGAAGCCCTGAAGCAATTTAATTTTTGATGACAGGGTGCCATGAACATAACTCATCGCCCAGTATTACTGGCCGAGGCGGTGACGGCGCTGATCAGTGGTCCGCGTATCGCAGCCCCCGAAGCTTCAAAAAATCTACTCTTGATCGATGGAACCTTTGGGCGGGGTGGTCATACCCAAGCGCTCCTTGCGCAACTGCCTCCGAGTGCGAGGATGATTTCTTTCGACAAGGATTTGGATGCAATTGCAGTAGCGGAAAAAATCAACGACTCTCGTTTGTGGATCGTGCACGACAGTTTTGCGCAGATGGATCAGTACGCGGAACCAGAATCCGTCGATGGCATTTTGTTGGATCTCGGTATCAGCTCACCGCAAGTGGACGAGGCACATCGCGGCTTTTCCTTTCGCAAGGACGGTCCACTAGATATGCGAATGAATACGGATCACGGTTTGACGGCGGCGGAATGGTTGGAGCAAGCATCACAAGAGGACATCACGCGCGTGATTAAGACTTATGGTGAGGAGCGTTTTGCATTTCAGATCGCTAAAGCTATTGTGGCTAAGCGAGAAGAGGGCCTGTCTCCAAAAACAACCCTGCAATTAGCAAGCTTGGTAGCTAGTGTTGTTCGCACAAGAGAGGTGGGTCAAGATCCCGCGACTAGAACTTTCCAGGCGCTGCGAATTTTTATTAATCGTGAGCTAGAGGATCTAGAGCTGGGATTGAAAGCAGCACTGAATTTATTAAAGCCGGGTGCGCGATTGGCCGTGATCAGCTTTCATTCCCTAGAGGATCGGATCGTGAAGCAGTTTCTGCAGTCACATGCCAAGGTTGAAGTGCCGCGTGGATTGCCTGTTCGTGACAGAGATTTACCTCAAAGTGCCTTAGAAATTATTGGCCGCGTTAAGCCGAGTGACGAGGAGGTTCGCGAGAACCCCCGCGCTCGTTCAGCCATCATGCGGATTGCTGAAAAGCGCGCAGGGGTAATAGCTTGAATCGCGCAACACTGACATTGCTTGCATTGCTATTGGTCTGCGCTCTTTCTTTGGTCGCAGCTCAGCAACGTGCGCGTAAATTATTTATCTCCCTAGAGCGTGCGCAAATTGAAGAGCGCAAACTCAATCAGGATTGGCTACGTTTGGAGTATGAACAGCGCAATCTATCCAAGTCTGCGCGGATTCGCGATGTAGCGCGCAATCAGTTGCATATGGTTCCCATCTCTCCAGAGCGTACTTTGTATTTGAAGGAGGCTAGATGAGGCCAGTAGGTTTTTCAACTACGCCAAATTTAGTATTGCGTCTGCCGATGTGGCGGTCACGTCTAATGCTGTTCATGTTGTTCTTTGTATTCATGCTCCTGTTAATCCGGGCTTTCTGGATTCAAGGCCCAGGAAATGCGTTCTATGAGGCGAAGGGTGTACGCGGAACCCAGCGTGAGTTGGAGTTGCCTGCTTCCCGCGGAAAAATATTGGATCGTAATGGTCAGGTGATTGCTACGAGCCTAGAGGCAAAGTCAGTCATTGCCTATAACGACACCGTGCCAGATGATTTGGCTGCAGACAAGGTTCAGAAGTTGGCGAGTCTATTGCAGATTAGCGAATCAGAATTACGCAAAAAGTTAAAAGAAGATCGAAAACAAATTTTCTTGAAGCGCCAAGTAGATCCAGATGCTGCACAACAAATTAAGCAATTAGAAATTCCAGGCATTGGTTTAAATAACGAATACCGTCGCTTTTATCCAGAGGGTGAGGCAATGGCGCACGTCGTTGGCTTTACTAATGTGGAAGATCGCGGCCAAGAAGGCATGGAACTCTCTAGAGAAAAAGAGTTAGCCGGACATCCAGGCGCTCGTCGAGTGGTTGTAGATCGCCTGGGTCGTGTTGTCGAAGATGTTTCTATTTTGCAATTACCGCAAAACGGCAAGGATTTACAGCTTTCTATTGATAGCAAGATTCAGTTCCTTGCTTATAACGCTGTTAAAAATGCAGTCGAGCAGCACCATGCAAGTGCTGGTGGTGCAGTGGTGCTAGATACTCAAACTGGCGAAATATTGGCTTTGGCAAACTACCCAAGCTATAACCCCAATGATCGCAAGAAGCTAACAGGTGAACAATTACGCAATCGTGTTTTGACTGATACGTTTGAGCCAGGCTCAACGATTAAGCCGTTGACGATTTCGATTGCTTTGGAGAAGGGTGCTGTTGCACCCAATACTAATTTGGTAATTGGTGCTAAATATTTAGTTGGTCCAAAGCCGATTACAGATACCCATCCGTACGGCAACTTAACTGTTGCTCAAATTATTCAGAAGTCTAGCAATATTGGTACCGCTAAAATTGCTATGAACAATCTATCCGCAGAAGAGATGTGGAATTTCTACACCTCTGTCGGCTTGGGTCAAGCCCCAAAAATTGGTTTCCCTGGTGCAGTTGCGGGAACAGTACACCCTTATAAAAAATGGATGCCCACCGATCAGGCGCGCATTGCTTTTGGATATGGCATTTCTGCTTCCCTCTTTCAGGTTGCTCGTGCGTACACCATATTCGCGCGCGATGGTGAATTAGTGCCATTGACAATTGAGCGCAGTCCAGACTTCAAGCCTGGTACTCGCATCATCACAGCAAAGACGGCAACTGAAATGCGTAGCATGTTGGAGACAGTGACAGAGCCTGGTGGAACTGCAATCAAAGCGCAGGCCGAGGGTTATCGCGTTGGTGGAAAAACAGGTACCGCACATAAATTGGTGGGCAAAGGTTATGGCAATAAGTATCGAGCTTACTTTGCAGGTATTGCCCCGATTAGCGCGCCACGTATTGTGGTTGCCGTAATGATTGATGAGCCTACTGGCGGTAGTCATTATGGTGGGGATGTTGCGGCACCCGTGTTCTCGACCATTGTTAGTGAAACCTTGCGTACCTTAAATGTACTGCCAGATAGTAGCGTGAAGCAAATGACATTGCAGGATAAAAATCCTGTGGAAATTCAGAGTGCATCGGTTAAAACTCACTCAGCGGTTTTGAAAAGATGATGGCGATGATTAATATAGAGCCCCATCTTTTAATCTCTCACTTGCGTGATCTCACTTCTGCGGATGCAAAAGTGAGTGTTGACAGCCGCCAAATTCAGTCTGGCGATATTTTTCTTGCTTATTCTGTTGGGCATGGCAATGCCTTACGAGATGGTCGTGATTACATTGCCGCTGCATTAGCGAATGGAGCGGCAGCAGTCGCATTTGACCCTGCTGATGGCGTTGCTAACGAGTACTTGGATCGTCCAGAATGTTTTGCTGTTGAAAATCTGGCAGTCTTGGCTGGAGAACTTTGTGCGGAGTGGTATGACTACCCAAGCAAAAAATTAAATGTCATTGGTGTTACGGGTACCAATGGAAAAACAAGCATCACCCAATGGTTGGCCCAGGCTTTGGACGAGCCAAATCATAGGACGGCGGTCCTGGGCACCTTGGGTACAGGATTTCCTGGTGCATTAATCCAGACTGGCTACACCACGCCAGATGCAGCGCGCTTGCAAACTCAGTTAAAAGAATTGCTCGATGCCGGCGCTCAGCAGGTTGCTATAGAGGTTTCCTCCCATGCACTTGATCAAGATCGCATAGCCGGGGTGGATGTCCATAGTGCCGTATTTACAAATTTGACCCAAGATCATTTGGACTATCACGGCACGATGGGAGAGTACGCCGAAGCAAAAGCAAAACTATTTCAGCAGCCTCAACTTGAGAATGCCATCATTAATTTTGATGATGCATTTGGGCGTGAGTTGGCGATGAAGCTGCTTGCCATGAATGGCCCTCAAGTATGGGGTTATGCCTTAAGCAGAGATGCTTTTGCTGGGTTTGAGAAATTTGGCGATCGCCTGAAGCGGGTTTATACAGAAGACACCGTTCTGACATCCGTTGGCTACCAGTCGCAATTTATTTGTGATGCAGTTGGTTCGGGTGCTGTCCGGTTGGCAGTTCTAGGTGAATTTAATTTGAGCAACTGCTTGGCTGTCTGGGCGGTCTTGCTGGCTCAAGGTTTGAGCTTTGATGATGCTTCTAAGCGTATGGCCAAGTTAAGTGCTGTCCCTGGCCGCATGGAGCTGATTCGCCTGAATAAAACACACAGAACTGAAGGCCCCTTAATTGTTGTTGATTATGCGCACACCCCAGATGCCCTTGCTCAAGCATTGAGTGCCTTACGGACAATGGCAATTCAAAGGGGTGGAAAAGTGTGGTGTGTTTTTGGTTGCGGTGGCGACCGAGATTCGGGTAAGCGCCCCCAAATGGGGCGTGTTGCGCAAGAGTTTGCAGATCATATAGTGATTACTAGCGATAACCCCCGATCCGAAGATCCGGAGGCAATTATTGCCATGATTCAAGCCGGAATGTCAGGTCATTTGACCAACGTTCAAGCTGTGCCCGATAGAGCGGCTGCCATCATGGCTGCAGTTCGTCATGCTGATATTAAAGATATTATTTTGGTGGCTGGCAAGGGACATGAGTCTACTCAAGAAATCAAAGGTAAAAAGTTTGATTTTTCTGATCAAGAGCATATTCGTCTGGCAGCAGGGGGTGGTGTATGAGTACGCCGATGACTACCCTTGCTCAAGTACATGCCATGTTGCCAGGCAGCCAGTTGATTCACGCTGATGATGAGTCCGCTCTAGCACTCCCTATTTCTCGTGTGGGTAGCGATAGTCGCCAGATTGAGTCTGGTGAATTATTTGTTGCCTTGTCGGGGGAGCATTTTGATGCGCATCATTTCTTGGGTGATGTTGCTACAGCAGGCGCAACTGCAGCTCTCATTAGCAATAAAGAAGCGTGTCCAGAAAATTTAGCTGCAGTTTGTGTTCAAGACACAAAGCAAGCTTTGGGTGAGCTAGCGAAGGCATGGCGCGCACAATTTTCTATCCCGGTGGCTTTGGTAACTGGATCCAATGGTAAGACTACCGTAAAAGAAATGATTGCCGCTATCTTCAAGGTCGCTGCCGATGAAGAGTACACCTTGGTCACCAAGGGCAATTTAAATAATGATATTGGCCTACCTTTAACTTTGCTGCGTATGCGATCAACCGATCGTTTGGCAGTGATTGAGTTGGGCATGAATCATCCTGGCGAAACGGCAGAGTTAGCCGCGATTGCGCAAGCAAATATTGCCCTAATTAACAATGCACAACGTGAGCATCAAGAATTTATGGCGACGGTGGAAGCTGTTGCAAAAGAACATTCAGCTGCCTTGAGCGCACTCCCTGCAGACGGTGTTGCAGTATTCCCAGCGGATTCTGAATTTTCTGATATGTGGCGTCAGGCAGCCGCAGGGCGTAAGGTGATTGATTTTGCTTTATCTGCAAACACCTCTTTAGCTAAAGCTTCTGTGACTGGTAAGTTGTTGGCCAGCGGAAGAGTTGAAATTACGACAGAGCTTGGCAAGATTGAGGTTCAACTCAATACCTTGGGAAATCATAATGTTCGTAATGCACTAGCTGCTTCTGCGGTCGCTTTAGGTGCTGGCTTGAGTCTTGACAACATCAAAGCAGGCTTAGAGTCCTTTGCTCCTGTAAACGGACGCATGCAATCAAAGCCTTTAAATACGAGTCGCACTTTAATTGATGATAGTTACAACGCAAATCCAGACTCTGTCAGGGCTGCCATTGATGCGCTTAAGCAATCTGGAAATGCTTCCTGGCTGGTATTGGGTGATATGGGTGAAGTAGGCGATCAAGGTCCTGCATTTCATGAGGAAGTTGGTGCTTATGCTGCTGAGCAGGGTATTAGTAAGCTATTCGCCCTTGGAGAGCAGTGCAAATTTGCAGTGCATGGGTTTAATACATCACAAAAAAGCGAAGCTGCTATTGGTGCTACGCATTTCACTACATTGGATCAATTGCTTGAAGAGCTCAATGTGGCATTGGCACATCAAGAGTCAAACAAGCAGATGCATTTAGATATTTTGGTTAAGGGATCTCGTTTTATGCGTATGGAGCGTGTAGTGCAAGCCTTATTAGAGGAGGCTAAAACATGCTCTTAATATTGGCGCAATGGTTACAGGATGATTTTGGATTTTTCCGAGTCTTTAACTACATTACCTTTAGAGCGGTGATGGCAACAGTGACTGCTTTGCTCATTGGCTTGGCAGCAGGTCCATGGGTTATTCGGAAGTTAGCTGCTTTAAAGATGGGTCAAGCAGTTCGTACAGATGGCCCGCAAACTCATTTGGTGAAATCAGGCACCCCTACGATGGGTGGCGTCTTGATTCTTTTGGGTATTTTTATCTCCTGTATGTTGTGGGCAGATTTGAGCAATCGCTTTATTTGGATTGTGATGATTGTGACTTTTGGTTTTGGGATGATCGGCTGGGTTGATGATTACCGTAAGGTAGCCCACAAAGATCCAAAAGGGATGGCCTCAAGAGAAAAATTCTTCTGGCAGACTTTGATTGGATTATTTGCTGCTATTTATTTGGCCTTCTCTGTATCAGAAGTAAATAACCTCAAAGTCTTGCAGCTGTTTTTTGATTGGCTCAAAAGTGGTTTTGCTTTGAATTTGCCAGCCAAATCGAACTTACTCATTCCTTTCATGAAAGAAATTAGCTATCCGCTTGGCGTAATGGGCTTCATTATTTTGAGTTACTTAGTGATTGTTGGCAGCAGCAACGCGGTGAACTTGACTGATGGCCTTGATGGATTGGTGATCATGCCGGTCATTTTAGTTGGCGCAGCACTGGGTGCATTTGCTTATGTGATGGGCAATGCAATTTACGCAAAGTATTTATTGTTTCCTTATATTCCCGGTGCTGGTGAGCTCATGATTTTCTGTGGGGCTATGGGTGGTGCAGGTCTCGCATTCCTTTGGTACAACACGCATCCGGCCCAAGTATTTATGGGTGATGTCGGTGCACTTGCATTAGGTGGCGCACTCGGCACTATTGCCGTTATTGTTCGTCAAGAAATCGTACTCTTTGTGATGGGTGGGATTTTTGTTGCAGAGACGGTTTCAGTGATGCTGCAAGTTTTCTGGTTCAAATTCACTAAGAAGCGTTTTGGTGAAGGCCGTCGTATTTTTAGGATGGCACCACTTCATCATCATTTCGAATTGGGTGGCTGGCGCGAAACACAAGTAGTGGTTCGTTTCTGGATCATCACCATTTTATTAGTTCTCATTGGCCTCTCCAGCCTTAAATTAAGGTAAGCCAAAGAATATGCATAACTTAGATCAAGCCTTCGCTAATCCGACGCTCATCGCAGATGAGGCTTATCAAGCACCTCAACATTTCTTGATTCTAGGATTGGGGGAATCTGGCTATGCAATGGCTAAGTGGTGTTTGCGCAATGGTGCAAAAGTAAGTCTGGCTGATACGCGCAATCGTGAGAATCTGAATGATCGGCAAAAAGCCTGGTTGGCTGATCTCGAGTTTGCAGGACTCAAAGATGCTTATTTTGGTTCACTTGATGGTTCCAGCCTCAAAAATATCGATGTGATTGGTATTAGCCCTGGCTTGTCTCCACTCCAAGAGCCTACAGCTTCTTTTTTAGCCAAGGCACAGGAATCAAGTATTGATATTTGGGGAGAGTTGGAATTCTTTGCTAGAGCTATTGCAGCGTTGGATCGTATGGCTCAGTCAGATAATTTTCAATATAAGCCTGCTGTCTTGGCTATTACTGGCACCAACGGAAAGACAACGACGACCGCGCTAACAGGGCAGCTATGTGAGCGTGCAGGTAAGAGAGTTGCTGTTGCCGGAAACATTAGCCCAGCAGCTTTAGATAAGTTGATGTCTTGCTTGGATGAGTCTGATCAAGTCGCCGATATGCCTGAGATTTGGGTGCTTGAACTCTCGAGCTTCCAATTGGTTTACACGGGTACTTTCAATGCGACAGCAGCGACTGTATTAAATATTACGCAAGATCACTTAGATTGGCATGGTGATATGCAGGCCTATGTGGATGCTAAAGCCAATATCTTTGGACAAGACACTATTTGCATCTTGAATCGCGATGATTCACTGGTAATGAATTTGCTTACTGATGAGCAAAAATCGCATAAATCGATCGTTACGTTCGGCGCTGGTCGTCCTGATGAGCAAGGTGCCTTTGGGATTGAGCATGATCTGCGCGCCGGTGGAATTGATTGGTTGGTCTGGGCTGAGGTGGATGAAGATCTTGAGCCTCAACCTAAGCGCCGCCGTAAAGCTGCTGTTGTAGAGGAGGAGCCATTAAGGCTAAAGCGCTTGATACCTGCTGATGCTTTACGTATTCGTGGTCGCCACAATGCTTTGAATGCATTGGCTGCATTAGCCTTGGCACGAGCAGCAGGTTTGCCAATGAATATGCTCTTGCATGGTTTGCGTGACTATCAGGGCGAGCCTCACCGCGTTCAAAGCGTTTCGATTATTTCGAATGTTGAGTATGTAGATGACAGCAAGGGTACCAATGTGGGTGCAACGGTAGCTGCGTTGAATGGTTTAAGTGCCAATGAATCGGGCAAGCGGATCTGGTTGATTGCCGGCGGAGAAGGAAAGGGTCAAGACTTTAGTCCTTTGCGTGACCCTGCAATGAGATTTGTAAAGGGTGTTTTCTTGATTGGTAAGGATGCTCCAAGAATTGCAGAAGCTTTGGCTGACTCTGTTCCTTGTGTCATGAGTGAGACTCTACAAAATGCAGTGGCTGAGGCTGCGAAACAAGCTCAGTCTGGCGATATTGTTTTATTGTCACCAGCTTGTGCCAGCTTTGATCAGTTCAGCGATTACGTGGCACGTGCCGAGGCATTTATTGCTGAAGTTCAAGAATTGGGAATGCAATTCGAAGGGGCTGATGCATGAGTTTGAAGGAAAAACTTTTTCCTGAGAATCGTTTGGGCCTTGGCCGGTTCTGGAATTTTTCCAGAGGCGGGATAGATAATTTCCGTAGTGGCTTGAGAGATGCGGTTTCTGGTGTTGAGCAAACTCGCTCACGCATGATGGACTATGACCAGTTACTGGTATGGGCAGTACTATCTTTGGCCTTAATTGGATTGGTGATGGTTTATTCCGCATCCATTACCTTAGCCGATGGACCTAAGTACGCAAATTACAGCAGCAACTTTTTTCTGATTCGCCATGTTATTTCACTCGCGATTGCGATTGGC
The DNA here is from genome assembly GCA_947448625.1 of Burkholderiaceae bacterium. Taxonomy (GTDB): domain Bacteria; phylum Pseudomonadota; class Gammaproteobacteria; order Burkholderiales; family Burkholderiaceae; genus Polynucleobacter. The sequence continues at coordinate 9,164 of CANFOT010000012.1, forward strand.
GTTGGTATTTGGGCGTTCAAGATTCCAACCAACGTTTGGGATCGTTATTCCCCAGTGATTTTTGGATTTACAGTGCTCTTACTAATTGCCGTACTCATCCCTGGCGTTGGAAAAGGGGTAAATGGTGCTAAGCGCTGGATTCCACTAGGTCTTATGAACTTCCAGCCATCGGAATTAATGAAGTTTGCTGCAGTAATTTTTGCCGCAAGCTACACAGTACAGCGCCAAGAATATTTGCACTCATTTGTTAAGGGCATGTTGCCAATGGGTATTGCCGTTGCTTTAGTTGGCGGCTTGCTGATGGCTGAACCTGATATGGGTGCATTTGTTGTCGTTGCCTTAATTGCCTTTGGAATTTTGTTCTTGGGGGGCATCAATGCCAAGTTGTTTGGTGGATTGATTTTGGTTGGTTTGATGAGCGGGGCGACGATGATTGCCCTCTCACCTTTCCGTCGTGGTCGCATGTTGGCGTTCATGGATCCATGGCAAGTCGACAATGCAGCGAACAAAGGTTATCAATTAACCCATTCTCTAATGGCATTTGGTCGTGGCGAATGGTTTGGCCTGGGCCTGGGTGGCAGTGTTGAAAAATTACATTATCTTCCCGAGGCACATACCGATTTCATTATGGCGGTGATTGGTGAAGAGCTTGGATTTGTTGGTGTAGTGGTGATGATCTTCTTGTTCTATTGGATCGTGCGCCGTGCATTCCTCATCGGCCGTACTGCTTTGCAATTGGATCGTAGTTTTGCTGGTCTTGCTGCTAAAGGTGTAGCGATATGGATTGGTTGGCAAGCATTTATCAATATGGGTGTGAACTTAGGTTTGCTTCCTACTAAAGGTTTGACTCTTCCTTTGGTCAGCTATGGCGGCTCAGGAATTTTGATGAACGCAGTGGCAGTAGCAATGTTGCTTCGTATTGATTACGAAAATCGAATCTTGATGCGAGGTGGCAAGTTATGACTAAGCCATCCATTTTGATTATGGCTGGCGGTACTGGTGGGCACATATTCCCAGGCCTTGCAGTTGCTGAATATCTACGCATTTGTGGCTGGAAGGTATCTTGGCTTGGAAATCAAAACGGCATGGAATATCGCCTAGTAAAAGCATGTGACTTCCCGTTTGAAGCGGTTGAGTTTGGTGGCTTACGTGGCAAAGGCATCAAAGCAAAATTGATGTTGCCATTTAATCTTGCAAGAGCTAGTTTCCAGAGTTGGAAGATCATGCGCCGTATAAAGCCAAGTGTGGTTTTGGGAATGGGTGGCTATATCACCTTCCCTGGCGGCTTGATGACCAAGCTCTTGAAGAAACCGTTGGTTCTCCATGAAGCAAATTCAGTGGCGGGTAGTGCAAATCGTGCCTTGGCCAAAATTGCTATGCGTACCTTGACTGGTTTTCCAGAAACGATGGCGCATGCTGAGTGGGTGGGAAATCCAATTCGTGAAGAATTCGAAACCATAGGCGCCCCAGCAAAGCGTTATGAAGAGCGTACTGGCTCTTTATCCATTTTGGTGGTGGGCGGCAGTTTAGGCGCCGCTGCTTTAAACGAGGCGATTCCAGCGGCCTTAGCTTTAATGGATAAAGATGCACGTCCGAAAGTAATTCATCAGGCGGGCGATAAACATCTAGCAGATCTACAAAAGCGATATGCCGACTTAGGCGTTCAAGCTGATATTCGTTCTTTCATTGACGATATGCCAACTGCCTATGCTCAGGCGGATCTGGTGATCTGTCGCTCTGGCGCAATGACAGTTTCGGAAATTGCGGCATGTGGTGTTGCATCCTGCTTGATTCCATTCCCATACGCAATTGATGATCACCAGACTGCGAACGCACGCTTCTTGTCAGATGCAGATGCTGCCATTCTGTTGCCGCAGCAAGATCTCAACCCGCAGGATCTGGCATCAATGATTCAAAACTTTAGCCGCCAAGATTTACAGGTAATGGCTGAGCGTGCCCATGCTTTGGCCAAGCCACATGCAACTCAGCGTGTAGCCGAAGTATGTGCAGACTGTGCAGGAGTAGGTATATGAAACATATCGTTCAGCAAATTCATTTTGTTGGTATCGGTGGCGCTGGTATGAGCGGTATTGCTGAGGTGTTGTTAAATCTTGGCTACCAGGTATCTGGGTCAGATTTGGCTGAAGGTGCTGCAACCAAACGTTTAAAAGATTTGGGTGCAGTAATTCACATTGGGCATGACCCTAAAAATATTGGCACTGCAGAAGCGGTGGTGATTTCTACGGCGGTTGCAGGCAATAATCCTGAGGTGTTGGCTGCCCGTGCAGCAAAAGTACCAGTTATTCAGCGCGCTGTCATGCTCGGTGAGCTCATGCGTTTAAAGCAAGGTATTGCGATTGCAGGTACCCATGGGAAAACTACTACGACTAGTTTGGTTGCATCGGCCTTAGCTGAGGGCGGCTTAGATCCTACCTTTGTAATTGGCGGAAAGTTAAATTCTGCAGGTGCTAATGCACGTTTGGGCCAAGGCGACTTTATTGTGGTGGAGGCGGATGAGTCTGATGCATCCTTCTTACAGTTATTCCCAGCTATGGAAGTGGTAACCAATATCGATGCTGATCATATGGATACGTATCAGCATGATATGGCGAGACTGAAACAAGCATTTGTGCAATTTATCCAACGCATGCCTTTTTATGGCGTTGCAGTTCTATGCATTGATGATGCGAACGTTCGAGACATTATTCCGTTTGTATCTCAACCAGTATTGCGGTATGGCTTATCTAAAGATGCAGATATTCGTGCAAGCAATGTACGTGCTGAAGGTACGCGGATGCACTTTTCAGTTGATCGCAAAACTGTGCGCCGTCATGGAAATAAACCTGGTCGGCTTGAAGTGCAGTTAAATTTGCCGGGCTTGCATAACGTTCAGAATGCACTGGCGGCAATTGGTATTGCTACTGAATTGGGTGTAAGTGATGAGGCTATTGTGAAAGCTTTGTCTGAATTTAGTGGTGTTGGTCGTCGCTTCCAGCGATATGGAGAGATTCCTTTGTCTTCTGGCGGAAGCTTCACATTGATAGATGATTACGGACACCATCCTGTCGAAATGGCGGCTACTTTATCTGCAGCACGCGGCGCTTATCCAGATCGTCGCTTGGTATTAGCATTTCAGCCCCATCGCTTTACAAGAACTCGTGATTGCTTTGGTGAATTTGTGCAAGTCCTCAAAAACTTTGATGCATTAGTGCTGACCGAGGTCTATCCAGCAGGTGAGGCTAAGATTCCAGGCGCCGATGGCCAGAGCCTGATGAAGGCAGCGCTTACTGCCGATAAGGTGCTAAGGGATTCTTTAGATAGCGCTGCAGTAGCTTTTGCACCTAGTGTTGCTGAGATGCCTGAAAAATTAAGAGGCTTATTGCGTGATGGCGATGTCCTGATCACGATGGGTGCAGGTTCCATCTCCGGATTGCCCCATGTTCTAGCGGAGGCAAAGCATGTCTAATCAAAATATACCGATGAGTGCTTGGGGCCAGCGCGTAAAGAGCGATCTCGCTAGCTTGGATGTCAAATCCTTAGGACGAGTAGGTGTTTTGTTGGGTGGTCGCTCTGGTGAGCGGGAGATTTCATTAATGTCTGGTAATGGTGTTTTAGAGGCTTTGCTCTCTAAAGGCGTCGATGCCCATGCATTTGATACAGGATTGCGTTGCCCAACTGAATTAGTAAAAGAAAAATTTGATCGCATCTTCATCTCCCTGCATGGACGTTATGGCGAGGACGGTACGATTCAAGGATTACTGGATCTATTGAGCCTACCTTATACGGGCAGCGGTGTGCTGGCATCTGCTTTGGCAATTGACAAAATTGCAACCAAGCTTGTCTGGCTCAGCAGCGGTCTTTCTACTCCGGAGTTCCAGGAGCTGAAGGCTGATAGCGACTGGAATGCGGTAGTGAAGCACCTGGGGTTGCCATTAATCGTGAAGCCTGCGCACGAAGGTTCTTCACTGGGTTTAACTAAAGTGAAATCCGTCGAAGAATTACCTGCAGCCTATCGACTAGCTGCCGGCATGGATAAAAAAGTGATTGCTGAGACTTGCATTGTTGGTGATGAGCTGACTTGTCCATTGGTTGGGTTTGGAAGTGATGCTGAGGCTTTGCCTGTGATCAAAATCATTCCGCCTGAAGCCAATTACGATTTTCATAATAAATATTTCTCCGATGAGACGAAATATTTATGTCCAACCGATCTAGCGCCAGAAGTAAACCTAGCCGTTCAAGAATTAGCCTTATCTGCTTATCGCGCACTCGGTTGCAAAACCTGGGGTCGTGCTGACGTCATGCTTGATAAAAAAACTGGCAAGCCATATCTCTTGGAGATGAATACCTCCCCAGGCATGACCTCGCACTCTTTGGTTCCTATGGCCGCAAAAGCGGCTGGAGTTGAGTATGCAGAATTAGTGCTTTGGGTGATTAGTCAGACCCTCAATGGCAAAGGGGTTACATCAGCATGAGCCGGATAAGCTCCTTCTTAAACGGATTCGGCGAAGTATTTGCTTCGCTTGCATCTCCGCTTTGGAATCATCCAGAGCGAATGCAAAAGTTGAGCCGTTTCTTGACACGTTGTTTTGTATTGATGGTTTGCGTTGGAATTCTGGTTTGGCTAAGTCAGCGCCCAGTATTTTCTTTGCGCCAAGTAGTCATTGAGCCGGTGGTCGGTCAAACACTGAAACATATTAATAAGCCTGTAGTGAAGCAACAAGTCTTAGAAACAGTTCAAGGAAACTTTTTCAGTGTGAGATTGGAAGATGTGAAGCGTGGCTTTGAATCTATGCCTTGGGTGCGCCATGCCAACGTTCGCAGAGTTTGGCCTAACGGATTAATTGTCAGCATTGAAGAGCAAAAGCCCTTTGGTACTTGGGGTGGGTCTGATAGCCATACTCTCATGAATACGCATGGTGAGCTATTTGCTGGTCGTGTTTCTGATGTTGGTGATGGTGTTGCGCTGATTGATTTTTATGGTCCAGAAGATGCCAGCAAAGAAGTGATGCGTTTATATGAAAAAGCGAATGCTTGGTTTAAGCCTTGGGATGCAGAGGTAAAGAATTTAACTCTGTCTGAGCGCTATGCCTGGCACGTCAAGCTCTCAAATGGTATGAAGGTGGAGTTCGGTAGGGATGAAGAGAATTCTGACAAAACATTAACTGAAGATCGCGTAGCGCGACTCTTTAAGTATTGGCCGCAGGTTCAAGAGAAATGGACTAATCGCGTAGATGCAATTGATCTTCGCTATGCAAATGGTTTTGCAGTACATCTTGCTTCGGCAAGTTTGAAAAAGAATGAAGCAGATGCCAAAAAAAGTGAGCAGAAGCAATGAGGAATGAGAATGAGTAAAGACAACCGCGATTTATTGGTCGGATTAGATATTGGGACCTCCAAGGTGGTTGCTTTGGTTGCTGAGTTAGCGGCAGATGGTCAATTTAATGTGGTTGGCGTTGGCCAAACAGCATCCAAAGGATTGAAGAAGGGGGTGGTGGTCAATATTGAAGCTACTGTTCAGTCTATTCAGAAGGCGCTTGAAGAAGCTGAGGTCATGGCTGATCGCCAGATCGTTCAGGTATTTACGGGTATTGCTGGAAATCACATCGTAAGCTTTAACTCGAGCGGCATGGTGGCTATTCGCGATAAAGAGGTGAGCGCCGGAGATGTTGAGCGTGTTTTAGAAACTGCTAAAGCAATCAATATTCCAACAGATCAGCAAATTCTTCATATCCTGGTTCAAGAATTCATTATTGATGGACAGGAAGACGTACGCGAGCCGATTGGTATGAGCGGTTTACGTCTTGAGGTAAAGGTGCATATCGTTACTGGTGCCGTAAGCGCTGCGCAAAATATTGTGAAATGCGTGCGCCGTTGTGGGCTTGAAGTGAATGATCTGATTTTGCAACCGCTTGCATCGAGTTTGGCTGTGTTAACCGAAGATGAAAAAGAGTTGGGCGTTGTCTTGGTTGATATTGGTGGTGGCACAACTGATATTGCTATCTATTGCCAAGGTTCCATTCGACACACTGCGGTGATTCCGATTGCGGGCGACCAAATTACCAATGACATCGCAATGGCATTACGCACCCCAACTATTGATGCGGAAGATTTAAAAATTCAGTATGGGATTGCCCGCCAAGATATGGCAGACCCAACCACCATGATTGACGTACCTGGTGTTGGCGATCGTGATCCGCGTCCGATGTCTAAGCAGGCATTAGCTGCTGTTATCGAGCCACGGGTTGAAGAGCTATTTACTTTGGTTAGAGGTGTTGTGCGTGATTCTGGTTACGAAGATATGGTTTCTTCAGGAATTGTGTTGACTGGTGGCACTTCGCTAATGCCAGGGATGGTTGAGCTTGCTGAGCAAGTGTTCTTGCGTCCAGCGCGTATAGGTACACCTGAGTATCGCGGCCATTTGCATGAGGTTCTTCGTAGCCCACGTTTTGCTACCAGCATCGGTTTATTGATGGAAGGCCAGGCGCAATTATTGCGTGGCCGTCGAGTATCCCAGTCAGGCGCTTTGCAAAGCGTGATTTCGCGCATGAAGGAATGGTTCGCAGGAAATTTTTAAGTTTTTCGTCGTCGTCAATGTTGTACTTATTACCTAGGAGGGTATATGGAATTTGAAATGTTAGATCAAGAAACAGCCGGCAAAACCATCATTAAAGTGGTTGGAGTTGGTGGTGCAGGTGGTAATGCAGTTCAGCACATGATTCGTCGCGGTGTGAATGGCGTAGAGTTTATTTGCATGAACACCGATGCTGGCGCTTTACAGCGTTCTGAGGCATCTGTGAATTTGCAACTAGGCTCTAGCGGACTCGGTGCTGGCGCAAAACCTGAAATTGGTGCAGCTTCTGCTGAAGAAGCGCGTGCACGTATTGCAGATACATTGCAAGGCGCACACATGGTGTTTATCACTGCTGGTATGGGCGGTGGAACGGGTACTGGTGCAGCCCCAATCGTTGCTCAAGTTGCCAAAGAGATGGGTATTTTGACTGTTGGTGTCATTAGTAAGCCATTTGATTTTGAGGGTGTGAAGCGCTTGAAGGTTGCAGAAAACGGCGCTGCTGAGCTGGAGTCTTATGTGGATTCATTGATCGTAGTTCTCAATGAAAAACTCTTTGAAGTGATGGGTGAAGATGCTGAGTTTGATAAAGCCTTTGCTTGCGCTGATGATGTTTTGCATAATGCCGTTTCAGGAATCGCTGAAATTATTAACGTACAAGGTTTGATCAACGTCGACTTTGAGGACGTAAAAACAGTGATGGGTGAGCAAGGCAAGGCAATGATGGGAACAGCAACAGTTTCTGGCATGGACCGTGCACGTTTGGCTGCCGAAGCTGCAGTTGCTTCACCATTGCTCGAAGGTGTTGATCTTTCTGGTGCGCGCGGTGTATTGGTAAACATTACTGCCAGCCGTTCATTGAAATTGTCTGAGACTCGCGAAGTAATGGCTGCAATTCGTGGCTATGCTGCAGATGATGCTACCGTAATCTTCGGCACCGTTTATGACGAGAGCTTAGGTGATGCCTTACGCGTTACCGTCGTAGCTACTGGCTTAAATAATCCACATGCACGTCAACATCATCAGCCAGAAGTAGTTTGGAGACAAGCTACTGGTACGCATGATGCTATGCCAACTATGGCTGACTTAAATAGCTTTGCGCCAGCAAGTGCCTCAGCAGCAATGAGCAAGGTTAATCTAGATTCAGCTCTGAGTACTAGTGCTGGCTTGGCAATGACGGGTATGGGTAGCGCACCTTCCATGGCAGCTCAACCAGCAACTAGCGGTGTTGATTACAGCCAATATGATTTGCCACGTGTTTTTCGTAGTTCGCGTGAAGCTACACCAGCTCCTACATTAGGTGCTGATAGTTCACCGCAGGCAAAAACCATGTTGGATAAAGGGGCTGATTACTACGAAATCCCAGCTTTTTTACGTAAGCAAGCAGACTAATCTACTGCTCAATACAATAGGTTTTGCAGAATGCCAGCGCGGCGCCCCTCCGGACGACGAATCCCGCGCTAGCGTTGGCATACTCATGACAACTATTTCATTGGAGACTTTATGATCGCAGTCGGACAAAAATTACCAAACGCTACTCTTTATGAGTTTTTAGATGAGGCCAGCGAAGGTTGTGCTATCGGCCCAAATGCATTTGAGGTTGAAAAACTGGCCGCAGGAAAAAAAGTAGTGATCTTTGCATTGCCTGGTGCATTTACACCAACCTGTTCAGCAAAGCATGTGCCTAGTTATGTTGAGCACTTTGATGCAATCAAGGCAAAAGGTGTTGATGAAATTTGGTGTATTTCTGTAAACGATCCGTTTGTGATGGGTGCTTGGGGCCGTGATCAAAAAGTTGGTAAAAAAATTCGCATGTTGGGTGATGGTAGTGCCGAATTCACTAAGAAGCTTGGCTTGGAGTTGGATTTGACTGCTCGTGGTTTGGGCGTACGTTCAGATCGCTATGCCATGATTGTTGAAGACGGTGTAGTGAAAACCTTAGATCGTGAAGCTCCTGGTAAGTTTGAGGTAAGCGATGCCGCTTCAATTTTGAAGAAGCTATAAGAAGCTCTTCCTGAATTTAGATAAAACTATGATGAAGCAACGCACAATCGCCACCCCGATTAAAACTGTGGGGATTGGCTTGCACTCTGGGCGTAAGGTCACTCTATCTATTAAGCCTGCGCCGGTAAATTCAGGAATCTTGTTTGTGCGTGTTGATACCCCAGAGCAATCGGTCGTGCCGGCTACTGCTCTGGCGGTTTGTGACACGCGCCTTGCCTCTGTCATTCAAAAAGATGGGGTGCGTGTTTCTACAGTGGAGCATTTGCTCTCCGCTTGTGCGGGCTTAGGCCTTGATAATTTGATCATTGAGCTAGATGGCGAAGAAGTCCCCATCATGGATGGTAGTGCCGCTTCTTTTCTATTCCTCATGGAATCGGCTGGCATTGCTGAGCAAGAATCTCCACGGCAATTTGTGGTGATTAAAAAACCGATTGAAGTGCGAGAGGGTGACAAGCTTGCGCGTTTAGAGCCATTTTTTGGCTATAAGTTGGATTTCACAATCGACTTTAAACATCCCGCAGTGGATAAGACTGGTCAGCGCTTCGTTGTGGATTTTGCTGAGCATGCATATCGAAGCGAGATTGGCCGTGCTCGTACTTTTGGCTTTGCTCATGAGGTTGAAGCCTTGCGAGAAATGGGATTGGCTCGCGGCGGAAGTTTAGATAACGCGATTGTCCTTGATGAGCATCGCATCCTTAATAATGAAGAATTACGTTACGAAGATGAGTTTGTGCGCCACAAAATTTTGGATGCCATTGGTGATCTGTATCTAGTGGGACATCCTATTGTTGGCTCATATGTCGCTGAAAAATCAGGACATGCTCTGAATAACGCACTATTACGTAAGCTCTTGGAGGACCCAAGTTCCTACGAAATTAGCAGCTTCCCGGAAAATAAAGCTCCAGCAGCCTATTCCAAAGAGAGTCAGCCTCTCTTTTTCTAAGTTTATTTAGGTCTGCTTTGAAGTAGCCGTTCAACTGCCTTACGTAGCTCAGAATCCGGTGTTAATTTCTCGACTAATGACTCCCACGAGGCTCTTGCCACAGCATTAAAGCCCTTTGGCTTCTCGCTAGCTTGACGACCTTCTCTGGGTTTGATGTCCCAGGTGGGTGGCGCTGGTTTTAGGCGCACCTTAATACCCGTGCACATTACCCCTTTTTTCTCTAACTCATTGATTAAACTGGGTAAAATTTGTTGAAGACGGGTAGCAATACTCGCGCCATTGACCAATAAAAACAGCTCATTTTGACTCCCAGAACGCCATCCGGCCTCGATTTTAGGTGCCAAGTTATCTAAATCTAGCTCAAATAGAGCGGCTCTTAAGGCGATTTTGAGCTTAGCAAGATCTTCTGTTTTAGCCAAAATTCCGCCAAGCCCCTCGGAGTCACGCAGGTAGTCCAGCCACTCATGGGCGGCTTTCGTGCGGAGGGGTTTAGGGGCGAAGTTCATATAAAAATAGGGTGCGGGTGATAAACTCAAGGTCTTAATTTACTTCAATATCCCATGGTAATCGGTCTTCTTAAAACCCTGGTCGGCAGTCGAAACGACCGCCTCTTAAAACAGTATCGCAAAGTGGTTGCCAAAGTTAGTGCTTTCGAGCCTAGCTTGCAAGCTTTGGATGATGCCTCACTGCAAGCAAAAACTGCTGAGTTCAAGTCACGTTTGGCTGCGGGTGAGTCATTAGATGAGATTGCTCCAGAGGCTTTTGCAGTAGTTCGTGAGGCGAGCTCACGAGTGATGAAGATGCGCCATTTCGATGCGCAGATGATGGGTGGCCTTGCATTACATCAAGGCAAGATTGCTGAAATGGGAACGGGCGAAGGTAAAACCTTAACCGCTACGCTGCCAGTCTATTTAAATGCCCTCACCGGTAACGGCGTTCACGTCATTACGGTAAATGATTACTTGGCTCAGCGAGATGCTGAGTGGATGTCAACGCTCTACAACTTCTTAGGCATGAAGGTTGGTGTCAATCTATCTCAGATGGATCACAGTACCAAGCAAGAAGCTTATGCGGCCGATATTACCTACGGCACCAATAATGAGTTTGGTTTTGATTACCTCCGTGACAATATGGTGCAAGACTTAGGTCAACGTGTTCAGCGTGGTCTAGCTTATGCGATTGTTGACGAGGTGGATTCCATTTTGATCGATGAGGCGCGTACCCCATTGATCATTTCTGGTCAGGCTGAAGATCATACCGATTTGTATATCAAGATCAATGCATTGCCTTCCTACTTAGAGCGTCAAATTGGCGAAGAGAAAGCCGATGGCACTGGTGTAGAGAAACCAGGCGATTACTGGGTGGATGAGAAGTCCCAGCAAGTCTACTTAACAGAGCGCGGCCATGACAAGGCGGAGATAGTCTTAGTTGAGCTTGGTGCTTTGAATGATGGCGACTCCTTGTATGCCCCACAAAATATTACCTTGATGCACCACGTGTATGCAGCATTACGCGCACACACTCTGTATAACCGAGACCAACAATACGTCGTTCAAAACAATGAAGTCATCATTGTTGATGAGTTCACGGGACGCTTAATGCAGGGTCGTCGTTGGTCTGATGGTTTGCATCAAGCTGTTGAAGCTAAAGAGGGTGTTCAGATTCAGAATGAGAATCAGACCCTAGCAACTATTACCTTCCAAAACTACTTCCGTATGTACGGCAAGTTGGCTGGTATGACTGGTACTGCTGATACTGAGGCTTATGAGTTCAAGGAAATTTATAACCTTGAAACAGTGGTCATTCCACCAAACCGTATTAGCCAAAGAAAAGATCGCCAAGATCAGATCTATAAGACATCGCGCGAGCGCTACGATGCAGTGATCAAAGACATTGAGGATTGCTACAAGCGCGGTCAGCCTGTCTTGGTTGGTACAACCTCCATTGAGAACTCTGAGTTAATTGCGGGCCTGCTAGATAAGCGTCAATTACCACATCAAGTTTTGAACGCGAAACAGCATGCTCGCGAAGCGGAGATCATTGCTCAAGCCGGTAGGCCAAAGATGATCACCATTGCCACCAATATGGCTGGTCGTGGAACAGATATTGTTTTAGGCGGCAACGTTGGGAAGCAATCTTCTTTAATTCAGGCGGATGAGGCTCTTCCAGACGCAGAAAAAACTGCCAAGATTAAGACTTTGCAGGATGAGTGGCAAAGCTTGCATGATCAAGTTTTGACTGCCGGTGGTTTGCACATTATTGGTACAGAGCGCCATGAGAGTCGCCGTATTGATAATCAGCTGCGTGGACGTGCTGGCCGCCAAGGCGATCCTGGTTCTTCCCGCTTTTATCTTTCTTTAGATGATTCGCTCCTGCGTATTTTTGCTGGCGATCGTTTACGTGCTGTCATGGATCGGCTCAAAATGCCAGATGGCGAGCCGATTGAAGCTGGTATGGTGACTCGCTCCATTGAGTCCGCCCAGCGTAAGGTTGAGGGACGTAACTTTGATATTCGTAAGCAGTTGCTGGAGTATGACGACGTTGCTAATGACCAGCGTAAAGAAACTTACCGCCTCAGAAATGAAGTCTTAGAAAGCGGTGATGTAGGCGACTTAATAGCCAATTTACGCGAAGATGTCTTGCGTACTATTTGCGCTCTCTATGTTCCTCATGAATCGATGGAGGAGCAATGGGACTTGGTTGGCTTGGAGAATGTATTGGCCAGCGACTGGGGTTTAACTGTTGATCTGAAAAATTGGGTCGAAAATGCCGCATCCATGGACGACGAGCAGATCGTTGAGCGCGTACTGGATGTTGCAAAAGAAACTTATGATGAAAAAGTAGAGCTCTCTGGGCGTGCCTCTTTTGCTGGATTTGAGCGTTCTGTATTACTCTACAGCTTGGATACCCATTGGCGTGAGCATCTAGCAGCCTTAGATCATTTGCGTCAAGGCATCCATTTGCGCGGATATGCTCAGAAGGACCCAAAGCAAGAATACCGTCGCGAAGCATTTGAACTGTATGGCGAGTTGCTCAATGTCATCAAGAATGATGTTGTGAAAAGCATCATGACGGTGCAGATTCGCAGCGCGAGTGAGTTAGATGAAGCCTCTGAGTCTTTGAATGAGGATTTGGCTAAGCTTTCAGATCTGCAATATCAGCATGCAGATCCTGATCTTGAGGTGGCGGGTTCCACTGGCGATCGTGGAGCAGCAATTGAAATCGCTCCAGCGCCATTACGGGCTGGACCTAAGGTGGGTCGCAATGATCCTTGTACATGCGGTAGTGGTAAGAAATACAAGAGCTGCTGCGGCGCATTGAGCTAATTCGATTGATGTGCAAAAGAGCTGCTGGACTCGGCAGCTCTGCAGGGCCTCATCTACAATTGTCAGATCATGACAGTTAACTTACCACTCCCCCAAAAAGACCTGCTAAAACCTGTCAAAGGTTTTCAGATGGGTATCGCAGAAGCTGGAATCAAAAAGGCTAATCGCAAAGATTTATTAGTGATGACTTTGGCGCCTGGTTCGCAAGTTGCCGGTGTCTTTACCTTAAATCGATTCTGCGCTGCACCAGTTCAGGTTTGCCGAGAGCATTTAGCGCAGCATGGCGCTAAAGGCGAAATTCGTGCTTTAGTGGTCAACACTGGAAATGCTAATGCAGGCACTGGTGAGCAGGGCATGAAGGACGCCTTGGCAACCTGTACCGAGTTAGCAAAAGAATTGAATCTCAACCCAGAGCAAATTCTGCCATTTTCGACTGGCGTAATTCTAGAGCCACTACCGATTACTAAATTGATTGCTGCTTTGCCTAAGGCGGTTGCTAATTTGGGTGAAGATCATTGGTTTGATGCCGCAGAGGCCATCATGACAACGGATACGCAGCCTAAAGCTACATCCATGATGGTAGAGACTCCGGCTGGCCTTGTTACTATCACGGGCATCTGCAAGGGCGCGGGAATGATTCACCCAAATATGGCGACCATGTTGGGCTTCATTGCTATGGATGCTGGTTTTGCACCGGGCTTGCTTGCTACTTTGACTCAAGAAATTGCTGATTTGTCATTTAACGCCATTACGATTGATGGCGATACTTCAACGAATGATTCGTTCATCATCATGGCGACTGGTCAATCCTCGGTGCAGATTCAAACTACGGATGACCAGAGTTATGGTCTCGTTCGTAGCGCATTGATTGATCTCGCGCGCAAGCTGGCTCAAATGATCGTGAGAGATGGCGAGGGTGCAACTAAATTTATTACGATTGATGTTCAAGGCGGTAAGACGGAAGAAGAATGCCGCTTAGTGGCTGAGGCAGTAGCCCATTCACCTCTAGTTAAAACTGCATTCTTTGCTAGCGACCCTAATTTAGGTCGCATCCTTGCTGCGATTGGTTATGCTGGCATCACTGATCTCGATGTAAATCAAGTGCAAATGTGGCTTGGAGATGTATGGGTAGCCAAGAATGGTGGTCGCAACCCTGACTACCAAGAGGCAGAGGGTCAAAGAGTGATGCAGGCTCCAGAGATTACCGTCAAGATTGACTTAGGTCGCGGATCAGCGCAACAAATTATGTGGACCTGTGACTTATCGCATGATTATGTTTCCATTAATGCTGATTACCGTTCATAGGAAATAGTGAGATGAATGAAAAATTAGAGCAACTATTAAATCACCTTGAAACTTTTTTGCCAAAACAGTTGACTGAAGAGCAGTGGCAATCCACAACTGCGTTTAGATGGCGTCGTCGTGACAGTATCTTTGGCAGCATTGGGTTTTTACAGCCAGTCAAACATGTCGCAGATATTACCTTTGAGGATCTGAAAAATATTGATCGTCAACGCGATGCGATTCGTGACAATACTAAAAACTTTATACAGAAGAAGCCTGCTAATAATATTTTGCTAACGGGTGCACGTGGCACAGGAAAGTCTTCGTTGATTAAGGCAAGTTTGCATGAGTTTGCTAGCCAGGGCTTGCGTTTGGTTGAAGTGGAAAAAGAGCATTTAGCTGACTTAGCTGACATCACGGATTTATTGGCCGATCGGCCAGAACGTTTTATTGTTTTTTGTGACGATCTCTCGTTTGAGGATGGTGAGTCTGGCTATAAGGCTATGAAGTCTGCTTTAGATGGCTCTGTATCAGCTCAGGTTGATAATATTTTGATTTACGCCACATCCAACCGACGTCATCTCTTGCCTGAATATATGAAGGACAACGAGGGTTATGTCCACGGAGATGATGGAGAAATTCATCCGGGAGAAGTGGTTGAGGAAAAAATTTCTCTCTCAGAGCGCTTTGGTTTGTGGCTATCTTTCTATCCACCAAAACAAGATGAGTATCTGGAGATTGTTGCTCATTGGCTGCGTCATTTTGGTTTGAGTGATGCACAGATTGAGGGTGCTAGAGCTGAAGCTTTGGTTTGGGCGCTAGAACGTGGCTCGCGTTCTGGTCGTGTAGCTTGGCAGTTCGCTAAGCACTGGGCTGGCTCACATACTGCCTAAACATTGATGATTCATGACTGACTCTAATCGCCCTGTAACAGAAGTTGCCGCTGGAATTCTATTAGATGCAGAGGGGCGCTACCTACTGGGTCAGCGACCAGAAGGCAAGCCATACGCCGGATACTGGGAGGTTCCGGGTGGAAAAATTGAAAGTGGTGAATCTGTGTTTGCAGCGCTGAAACGCGAATTACAAGAAGAGCTCGGAATTGATATTGAGTCTAGCGAAGAGCTAGTTGTTTTAGAGCACGACTATCCTCATGCCTACGTACGTTTACATGTCAGTATTATTCGAAAATGGCATGGAATACCTAAGGGATGTGAGGGTCAGGCCCTGTCCTGGCAGCTTATCGGCGATGCAACTCCAACAGTTGAGCCTTTATTGCCGGCAGCATGGCCTATGCTGGAAAAACTGAGATTGTTCGGGGTTTAGAGTTGGCAGAGGGTGAGCCTAAAAGGCACATCCTCATTAACGATCTGAGGTTTTTTATCCTGATCAATTTTTAGAAAACGAATGGATAGTAAATATTTATTGGCGCTGATTTCGGAGAAGAGGGAGTCATCTTCGACTGCAATGCGCATCAATTGATACACTTTTCCAGATGGTGCTTGTTGATAAGAACCTTGGTGCGCTAGAACATCCCTGGCTTCGCCAGACTGACGTAATAACCTTAAAAAAATCTGACAAGCTTCATGCCAGGGTAAAAGTGGTGCAATATATTTTTCTAGAAGTTCTCTGCGCTGGGTTGAGGGAGTATTTTTCCAGGCATGATAGCTTGGTAAATCAATCGGACTTGTTCCGCCGGGAATATTTAATCTAGTGCGAATAGCATTTAGCCATTCACTCTCAGTAATCGCAGCATTCGGCTTACCCATCGATTGATTGATATTCATTGCAGCTTTATCAATTTCAGATAGCGTTTGTGTAAGTGCTTCTTGATCTACTTTTTGGGAAGACTTCAGGCCATTTAAGGCATATTTTTGCCGCTCAAATTCTTTCAGTAATAAGGATTTGATGTCACCTCGCGAGCCAATATCACCTAAATCAAATAACATCGCAATGGCATTGTGATGGAGTTCGGGATCATCGGATCTGAGAAAGTGATTAAAGCGGGCGAACAAATACTCCAGCCGAAGCATGCTTCGAACTAATTCATTGAAGGGGTATTCATAGACAATCACAAGTCTGTATTCTATGACGAACTCAGGGGCTCCCCCTGAATTTTGAGTAATTGTTGGTGCAGATTTAAAACCGCTGGTTTGAGCTCATCTAGTCCACCCTGGTTTTCAATAACCGTGTTGGCTGCGGCTAGACGGCTACTTCTGCTAGTTTGCGCTTTGAGGATGCTTTCTACCTCAGGACGTGCCATATTGTTGCGGTGCATCACTCTTTGAATTTGTGTTTCTTCTGGGCAATCTACCACCACGAGATAGTCAATTAGCTTTAGCCAAAATTCGGATTCAATGAGCAAGGGGACTACAAAAACAAGATAAGGGACTTTAGATTTAGCTAACTCAAAGGCCTGCTTGGCGGTTTCCTGCTGGATCAAGGGATGGGTGATTTGCTCTAGAACTTGACGGGCCATGGGATCTTCGAAGACTAAAGTCCGCATTTTGGGTCGATTAAGGGCGCCTTGGGAGTTAATAAAGTCTGCCCCAAATGCTTTTCTAATCAAAGGGATAGCTTGGCCACCAGGGGCGGTGATTTGATGGGAAATCAGATCAGTATCAATAATTCCAGCTCCAAGCTTGCCCAGCAAGTCGCTCACAGCAGTTTTCCCAGAGCCAATGCCACCAGTTAAGCCAATGAAGGAAATTTTCCCTTTTAAGGCTTTTAGATCAGTCTGGGAAGGATCAGGGTTTGAATGAGTTGTGGCCATAACAACTCAATGATGCCAGCAATAGCTAAAAATGGGCCAAAAGGAAAGGCTTGCCTTAGTTGGTGGCCGTGCCATTTAAGCCAGGTGATGCCTCCCACTATGCCTGCGATGGAAGCAACAAGGAGGATGCTGGGTAGGGCGCCCCAGCCAAGCCAAGAGCCCAGTGCTGCCAAGAGCTTGGCATCGCCCATGCCAATTCCATTCTGGTGTTTCAGAAGACGATATCCAGCATTTAACCCCCAGAGCAATCCATACCCTAGTGCCGCTCCGACTAGAGAAGAGGATGGGGTTACAAAACTCAGCACAGAGAAGCAGTTAAATACAATGCCCAGCAGAATCAGGGGAAGTGTAATGAGGTTGGGTAGGCGGAAAGTGCGCCAATCAATATAGGCCAAGTAAAACAAAGCCAGTATCAGCAGGCATTTGATTATCCAGATACTGTTTTTGGGATCCATTAAACGATTTGCCCTAAATGAAAGATGGGTAGATATAGGATTATGACTAGACTGCCAATAATGGCGCCAACTAAAAGAATCAGTGCTGGCTCCAAGCTTTGGCTAAGTGTATTGAGTTGATTGCTCAGCTGCGAGCCCAGGGTGGAGGCGCGTTTATTGAGCATCTCTGATAATGCTCCGCATTCAGCGCCTATGTGAAGTAGCACCAATGTTTCCAAATCCAGTAGCCGCGACTTGGGGTCTGCTTTTTTGAGCGACTCTCCTAAAGGCCAGCCACGAGTGAGGTGTTTAAAGATCTCGGCGCTAAAGTCATGACTTACCCATTGATTGGAGGATTGCGCGCTTACCCTTAGGGCATCGGGAAGCGGCAAACCAGTTTCCAGTAAATGCCCCAGTGTGCGACACCAATGACTAAGTGTCGCCAGCCTAAATAGATTGCCAAAAAATGGAATGCGCAGCAAGAGGGCGTCGCAGTACTTTTGGAGTGAGATTGATTTGCGCCATGCAAACAAAAAACCAGCAGCCATCATCAGGGCTGATGCCAGTATTTCTAGAAAGTATTCCTGAATACCTGTGGAGATGGCAATCAGGATTCTGGTTGGTGTTGGCAGTTCCGCCTGGAAATGCCCAAAAACCTCTTTAAAAACAGGCACTACCCAGATCATCATCACTAGCACGAGTAGAAACGAGCTTGCAAGGGTAATGACGGGATAAGTCAGTGACTGTTGTACTTTTCTTCGAAGTTCAATTTGCGCATCTAGTTGTTGGGAAATGGTCCGTAACGCCAAACTAAGATCGCCTGATCTCTCGCTCACCCTAATGAGATTACAAAACTCTGGTGAAAATCTTTCGCCTTGTGCACTTAAGCAAAAAGAAAAGCTATTGCCCTTCTGAAGTAGGGTTCGAAGATCTTCCAGCCAAGCTTGCCAGGATTTTGGTGCAGACTGAATCAATAGCTGAATAGCATTGAGCAAAGGAAGTCCGGCCTGAAGTAGGGCGAGCATCTGCTGAGCAAAATGTAGTTGTTCAGATTTGCTTAACTTTTTCTTAAGCCGCATTCTGATTAATGCCAAGTACCAAGCTCGGAATCTAGGGATGCCTGATCTATCAAGCCAAGCTGCAGTAGCTGCAGGCCTGCCGAGTGAATATTGAGGTAATGGCTAGGCTCAAGTACTTGCCGGCTTCCTAAGACTTCATGTACACCAATCCGGCCAAAATATCCCGATCCATTGCAGAGGCGACAAACTGGTTTTCTTGCAACTTGCTTGCATTGCTCACACCTCTTTCGAAGTAATCTTTGGGAGCTGATGCAGCGAAGACAAGATTCAATTGAATCTTGATGTATTCCTAGGCTATTCAGTCGGCTTAAAGCGCTGACTGCATTCCGTGTATGCAAGGTGCTGAGAACCAAGTGCCCTGTTTGTGCTGCTTGAATGGCAAGTTGTGCACTTGCAGAATCGCGTATTTCACCAATCATGATGACATCCGGATCTTGGCGCAATAGGGCGCGAATAATCGTTGGAAAATCTAATCCTGCTTTTGGGTGATAAGCCACTTGGTTAACTCCAGGAAGCCGGATTTCAATTGGGTCCTCTACGGAGCAAATATTGCGCTCTACTTGGTTTAATGCGCTCAAGCAGCTGTACAAAGTTCGGGTCTTGCCGCTCCCAGTGGGCCCAGTTACTAGAATCAATCCATTAGTTTGAGCAATGGCCCCCTGAAATATTGCAAGTTGCTCTGGCAGTAAGCCAATCTGATCTAGGGCTAGCTCCTCGAGGCAGCTAGGCAAAATGCGCACGACTGCTTTTTCACCATGCAAAGTAGGAAGAATGGATACCCTGCAATCAATGTTGGGGTGGCTAAAGTTATGACCAATGGCAAGGCGTCCATCTTGAGGCAAGCGCTTTTCTGCAATATCGAGGCGTGCCAATACTTTGATGCGCGTAATTAAACGCTCATGTAGATCAATAGGGTATTGGTTCTGTAGTGTGAGGCGGCCATCTATTCTTGTGCGCACAACTGTTTCTTGAGACCTTGCCTCAATGTGAATATCCGTAGCCCGATTATTTAACGCATCAACAGCGATGTCATGCCAGGTCCGAATAATGTGAGAGTCATGCAGTAGGTCGCTCAATCTAGATTCGGTTGATTGATGGGCCGGTATAGCTTCACTGTTTTTACGCTATGCTCGTCGAACTGAACAATTTCCATCACCACGCCTGCAATCCGAATGCTGACATCGTAATCTGGAATGGCTTCGAGTTTTTCTAGGATGAGGCCATTTAATGTGCGTGGTCCATCGAGTGGTAGGTCAAGCTTAAGCAGGCGATTTAAATCGCGCAATGAAGCGGTGCCGCTAGCGAGGTAAGTGCCATCGACAAGCCAATGCGGGTCATTAGAGAGATTGGAGAATGAGGTTGTAAATTCGCCGATGAGTTCTTCGACAATGTCCTCAAATGTAACTAGGCCAAGTACTTCACCATATTCGTTAACAACTAAGCTTAAGCGCTGCTGATTATCTTGGAAAAATTGCATCTGCTGCAGAACGGGTGTCCCGCTGGGAATAAAGTAGGGTTCATTTAGCAAGGATCTAAAGTCTTCGTGATGAAGCTCTGAGTTGCCTAGCAATGAAAGCGCTTTTTTTACAGAGAGAATCCCAACGATGCGCTCAGAGTCGCCATCACATACTGGTAGCTTATTGTGATAACAGGTTTCTAATTGTTCAATGACTTCATTAATTGGCCGCGACAGATCGAGTACCTCAATCTTGGAGCGTGGTGTCATTACATCATCAACCAAGATATTTTCAAGATTGAAAAGATTGAGCAAAATATTGCGATGGTGAGCGGAGACAAAGCGATTGGATTCAAGAACCAGGCTACGTAATTCTTCTTTACTCATGACTCTGTTTTCAGTGGAGGCCTGTAGTCCAGAAGCTTTCATTAATCCAGAAACAAAGCTATTGATAAACCAGAGAAGCGGTTTGAGTACAAAGGTCAGGGGGGGAATGAGCCAGCCAACATTACTGGCAATTTTTTCTGGAAATGCCGCCCCGATGACTTTCGGGGTAATTTCGCTAAAAATAATGATGAGTAGTGCAACGACTAAGGTGGCAATTGATAGCACTAGGCCGCTATCACCAAAAATATGCAAGGCGATGCCAGTGACCAAGATTGGCAAAATAGTATTGATGAGATTATTGGAAATTAGCAGCACTGAAAGTAGTGAATCAATCCGCTTTAATAATCTTTCTGCAAGTGCGGCTCCAGCATTTCCGCCATTAGCCATCGCACGCAGACGATGACGATTGGAGGAGAGCATGCTAGTCTCAGCCATAGAAAAAAAGCCGGATAGAGCTAATAAAAATAGGACTAGTGCGACTTGGCCTATGAAGGGCCAATCATCAAAAAAAGTGTCCATGAGCTATGCCTGCAAAGAATAAGGAACAACCAATATAGCAAAGTGCCATTTCACTAGCTATAGGCTTATCCGAATCATGCGCCAATATATTCTGCAATGTATGTCAGAATCTTCCGCATGACCACCACCAAATCAACCGAGTATTGCGTGATATCCGCCCCTTTTGGGTGCTTGGGGGTGCAAACCGAGTTGGTGGACGGTAGCTTGATGATCTCAAAAATTGACTACCTGCCTCCAGACGCCGAATTGAAACCACCGCGCAATCAGTTGGCCAAAGTCTTTTCACAGCAGTGCACTGAATATTTCAAAAATGCCTCATCTATTTTTGATGTTCCACTAAAGCCTGCTGGCACAGCCCATCAGCAAAAAGTATGGAATGCTACGCAAGGAATCGCATTAGGCATGACAAGTACATATGGCGAGATCGCAAAATTGATTAAAAGTGGTCCCCGTGCAGTGGGGACTGCTTGTGGTGCAAATCCATATCCTTTAGTGACTCCTTGCCACCGGGTTATTTCTGCACAAGGCCTTGGGGGCTTTATGAAGGAGGATGCTCCGGGTTTTTATCGCCAGATCAAAATATGGCTTTTGCAGCACGAGGGTGCGCTTTAGTTGAGTTTCGACGATAGTTTTCTGAGCTTGCTTGATGCGGCATAAAAGAAAAACCGCATCAAAATATCATTACTGGCCGTAAGCTTCGTGAAGCCATAAAAAAGCCAAACAGTATTTCTGGAGAGCTTGACCTCTGCTTTATTGATAAATTCTTTTCTGGCGGCAATTTTTTCAAGGGTCATGACCGCAAGGCCAAATGCTAAGAAGCAGAAGCGCCTCACCCCTATTTCATTTTTCGGAACGAGAAGAATGTAGCTCATTGAGTCTCGAAGTTTTTCGTAGGCAATCTCGAGAAGCTTGGTTTGACTCATTTGTGCAGGTTTCCAGGAGACTCCACGTGCTCGATCTTCTGGTGAATCTTTCAGGATATTGGTCATTTGCAGGGCTTGACCAAAGGCGATGGCAAGTCGTTCATGCCCGCTCATCTGTTTTGTAAATTCAAGAGAGTAGTGGCTAAAAATGCTGGTGAGCAGCTCTCCGACCACTCCCGCCACGACATAGCAATACTCTTCAAATTCCGCGAGGTCTTTTAGCCCCTCTTGCGTTTGCCGATGATGAAAATGCGACATCCCTTCGGACATGATTGAAATACACCGGCTGATCGCCCTTTGATCCCTATCTGGAAAGGTGTGAAGAATTCGAAGAACGGTGGGGGTGTGCTTAATTAAATCGAGCTCATCCACGTTCGAATAGTCTTTCAGGGCATCTAAGGCAGGCGCTACAAATGATGTTACGGGGATAACTCCTAGAACCGCATCTAAAAATAACTTAGATAAGCTTTGCTTTTCTATTGGACTGAGTTCAGCAGCATCTTCGATCGTATCCACAATGCGGCATAGCAAGTAGGTATTGCCAACCACTATTTCAATGGCAGGGGGAAGTAGGGGGATGGTAAGCGCAAAAGTGCGCGATACAGAACCCAAAATCGCCTTTTGATAGGCCAGATCAGTATTGAGGTTCTCTATGCTGGAATTCATCCATGAATTATGTCAGACCAGCGCGCCCAAATTTACCCATCTTGATTAAATGTCATAAGTGACAAGGCCATATAATTTGTGCAAATTCCTGAAGGAGAAATTGGGCGATGTTGATTTGGTTTGTCATCATCTATTGGGTGATATCTGTAGGCATTGGACTGTGGGCTGCTCTACGGGTTAAAAATACTGCTGACTTTGCTGCGGCTGGTCATAGCCTCCCTTTGCCTGTGGTTACCGCCACTGTATTTGCTACCTGGTTTGGCTCTGAAACAGTTTTGGGTATCCCAGCCACCTTCTTAAAAGAAGGGCTCGGTGGGATCGTTTCTGACCCTTTCGGCTCTTCCATGTGTTTGATCTTGGTTGGGCTCTTTTTCGCTCGCCATCTGTATAACCGCCGCATGCTTACCATCGGTGATTTCTTTAGGGAAAAATATGGACGTACGGTAGAGGTCTTGGTGACGCTCTGTATTGTGGTTTCCTATCTAGGTTGGGTAGCTGCGCAAATTAAGGCTTTGGGCTTAGTCTTTAATGTGGTGTCTGAAGGCAGCATTTCTCAAACTGGTGGAATGTTGATTGGTGCAGGTAGTGTGCTGATCTATACGCTCTTTGGCGGTATGTGGTCGGTTGCTATTACTGACTTTATTCAGATGATCATCATTGTGGTGGGAATGCTCTACATCGGTGGAGAGATGGCGGTCCAAACAGGCGGTATTGGTGTTGTCTTGGAGCACGCCGCTGCAGCAGGTCAGTTTTCCAATTTCTGGCCAGATATGAACCTG
Source organism: Burkholderiaceae bacterium (assembly GCA_947448625.1). Taxonomy (GTDB): domain Bacteria; phylum Pseudomonadota; class Gammaproteobacteria; order Burkholderiales; family Burkholderiaceae; genus Polynucleobacter. The sequence continues at coordinate 32,302 of CANFOT010000012.1, forward strand.
GCCTCTATCTTGGGTTTTGTGGCTGCCTTATGCACCATGATGCTGGGTTCGATTCCACAGCAAGACGTTTTTCAGCGTATTACCTCTTCTAAGAACGTCAACATTGCAGTACAAGCTGCCCTATTAGGTGGCGTGCTGTATTTCATATTCGCCTTTGTCCCGCTTTACTTGGCTTATTCAGCAACCATCATTAGTCCTGCTTTAGTGAAGCAATATCTTGATACTGATCCGCAAATGATTTTGCCTAAGTTGATCTTGAATCACGCGCCACTGATTGCTCAAGTGATGTTTTTTGGTGCCTTACTGTCGGCTATTAAGAGTTGTGCCAGCGCTACCTTACTCGCACCTTCTGTGACATTTGCCGAAAACATTGTGAGAGGCTTTTTCAAGCACTTATCCGATCGAGACTTGTTAAAGGTGATGAGGATTACTGTTCTGTGCTTTGCGGTTGTTGTCACCTTTTTTGCGATTAACTCTCATTTATCGATCTTCAAGATGGTTGAGAGTGCTTATAAGATCACCCTGGTGGCGGCTTTTGTGCCGCTGGCATTTGGTATCTATTGGTCAAAAGCGAATTCTCTTGGAGGTTTATTGGCAGTTTTGGGCGGACTCAGCGTATGGATTGGTTGCGAATCATTGGCGCCTAATGCCATCTTGCCCCCTCAATTGGCCGGACTTCTCGCTAGCGTCGTAGGCATGCTTTTGGGTGGATTGGTGCCTAGAGCCCAATTGAGTGCAAATTGACCATGAAGTAGCATCAGAAGCGCCTAAATATTGGGCAGAATATTTTGTTGCACTGCAAAATATTCTCCTCTAATATGACACTAATTCAAAATTTTTTATCTTTATGGAGTTCCTATGAAAATTTGTGTGATTGGTGGAGGGGGCGCAATTGGCGGTTACCTTGCAGTCATGTTGGCGCGTGCCGGCAATGACGTTACGGTCGTTGCGCGCGGCGCCACTTTAGCTGCGATTAAAGAACGTGGCCTGGCATTAATCATGAATGACCAGCCCGAGCCTTTGGTTGCTGAGGTGAAGGCGGTTGAGAAAATTACTGATGCTGAAACTCCAGATGTTGTCATTTTGGCGGTGAAAGCGCATCAAGTTGAGCCAATCATTGATGATCTTGCATCCATCATGGGCCCAGACACGATTTTGATTCCAATGCAAAACGGCATTCCTTGGTGGTACTTTCAGAAATTGGGTGGCGACTATCAGGACCACTCCGTTGAGACTGTGGATGCTGGTGGGATTGCTAAGAAAGCAATCAACCCAAACAATATTATTGGTTGCGTAGTGTATCCAGCCACCTTTACTCAAGCTCCTGGTGTCATCCGTCACGTAGAAGGTAATCGCTTCCCATTGGGTGAGCTCGACGGCCAGCCAACAGAGCGTATTCAGAGAATGTCGGAGATGATGGCTGCGGCTGGATTTAAATCCCCTGTCTTGGACGATATCCGTTCTGAAATTTGGTTGAAGTTGTGGGGCAACATGACCTTTAATCCAATCAGCTCGCTAACCCATGGTACTTTGGAAGGCATTTGCCAATACCCGCTGACCAAAGAATTGGCTCGCAACATGATGGCTGAAGCGCAAACGATCGCCGAGAAGTTGGGTGTTACTTTTCGCGTCGATATTGAGCGTCGTATTGCTGGAGCTGAAAAAGTTGGTAAGCATAAAACCTCCATGCTTCAAGATTTAGAAGCCGGTCGCAGCCTGGAGATTGATGCGTTGTTGGGCTCCGTAATTGAGCTTGGCAAGATTACTGAAACGCCGACACCTTGCTTGAATACTGTTTTTGCTTTGACTAAATATCTGGATGAGAATGTTCAAGCATCTAAGGGTAGTTTGGCATTGCCATCGGTTTCTGGTTACTAATAAACTATAGACGCATTTGGTTTGAGTATCTAAATTACTCCAGCATTAAAAAACCCTCACCATGTTTAGTGGTGAGGGTTTTTGTTTTGAGCTTTTAGTTTTGGATCAGAGAGCTTATTCGAAGCGATTATCTAAGCGCCCAACCCCATCAATCATGATGCTGACATTGCTGCCTGGCTTCATGGAGCCGACGCCAACAGAGGTTCCGCAGGCGATGATGTCGCCAGCTTGCAGTGGAATATCTTGAGAGATGAGGCTGACCAATTTTGCTGGAGGGAAAATCATGTCAGCGATTGGATAGTTCTGACGCTCTTGATCGTTCAGTATGGTTTTAATTGTTAACTTGCTTGGGTCTACATCGGTTGTGATGTAAGGGCCGAAGACGCCAAAGGTATTAAAGCTCTTGGAGCGCGTCCACTGCGCATATCCAGGATCGCGATTCAAAATCTCAATTGCTGTTACATCGTTAATGCAGGTGTAGCCAAAAATAGCATTAGCCGCTTGAGCCTCGTCTACTTCATGGCAGGCTTTGCCGATGACAATTCCGAGTTCGCCTTCATAAACCACTTTTCCAGAATAGGACTTTGGGGTGCGAATGACTTGATTTGCTGCCAAGAAAGAATTATTCCCCTTCAGAAAATACAAAGGCTCTGCTGGTACAGCATGCTCAAGCTTGGTGACAAGCGCGTGAAAGTTATCAACCATAGCAACCATTTTGGATGGGGTGCATGGGATATCGATTGTGACATCCGATAACTTTAAGGTCTCGCCAGTAGACTGAGGATTGTTAAATAAATCCCCGGTATATACGGCAATCTGGTCGCCTTGTATTTGCCCTAAACCGGATTTCCCTTGATATTGAAATCTGAGCCATTGAGCCATAATGAATCCTCCTGATAGTAAATATTTGATAAGCAATATCTTACAGGGCTGGATTGATGGCTAAAAACTCTGAATTGTTATTTGCATCTGAATTGGACCAGGCGGTTCGCTATATTGAGCGCACCCGTAACTACTATCTTGGCTTGGGATATGAAACCCCCTATATTTGGGCTCACTACGCTGATGTTCCCTTTGCTCTGCTACAAAAACCCCTGAATCAATCGACCTTAGGATTGGTGACTACCGCCGTCCCGTTTGATGCTAGCAAAGGTCTTCAAGGGCCTGGTGCACCTTATAACGCTGCGGCTAAGTTTTATGATCCCTATATTCGATCAATTGATGAAGAGGTGGATTTGCGTATTGCGCATGTGGGCATTGATAGACGTAATGCGAATATGCAGGATAGTAATTGTTGGTTTCCATTGGCTGCAGCGAAACGCGCTCTTGCAAAAGCACGCATTCAGTCCTTATCTAAACATTTTTATGGTTTACCAACTAATCGCAGTCAACGGCATACCCTCGAAATTGATGCGCCACTCATTCTGAGTAAGATGCGCGAAGATCTCGTGGATGTTGCCGTGTTGATTCCGAATTGCCCCATTTGTCATCAAAGCCAAAGTTTATTGGCGCGTTATTTGGAGGCTGCTGGCATTCCTACGGTCATCATGGGTGCCGCGAAAGATATTGTGGAATATTGCGGAGTACCCCGTTTGCTCTTTAGTGACCTCCCGCTTGGCAATGCTGCAGCATTACCTAATAATTCTCAATCGCAAGACTCTAATTTTGAATTAGCACTTCGTTTGCTGGAAGGCGCTCCCAGTGCACGAACAACGGTGCAGTCTCCTTTGGTCTGGTCTGCTGACCCTACTTGGAAATTAGACTATTCCAATCTAGAGAGGCTTAGTACTGAGGAAATTGCGCGTTTGCGTGATGAAGCTGAAAGGGCGCGTATTACTGCGCGCGATATCAGAGTAAAAAGCGTTGGCGCTTAAGCCTGTCTGGACAGCGAGTATTTACACAAAGCATGAAGCGCTGTTGTTGCCGCATTTTCAGGGAAGTCTTTAAGGCACTCTAATGCAAGATCGACTTCACGTTTTGCGGCAGACTGGGTGTAATCCAAAGCACCAGAATTTTGAACGGCGCTCAGAATTTGTTGAAAGACGTCATCTGGCAAGTCTTGATTTTGTTCTATCGCTGCCCGAACTAGTAAGCGCTCTTCAGTGCTGCCATTTTCAAGAAGATAAATGAGCGGAAGTGTAGGTTTACCTTCCCTTAAATCATCGCCAGCATTTTTTCCCATTTGGGATGCATCGGCGGTGTAATCCAGAAGGTCATCCATTAGCTGGAAAGCGGTGCCGATATGGCGACCAAAGGCGGCAGATTGCTCCCTTTGTTTAGCGTCAGTGCCAGCCAAAATAGCCCCAAGCTCTGTAGATGCTTCAAATAATTTAGCAGTTTTATAGCGAATCACCCGTAGATAGCTCTCTTCATCTACTTCAGGGTCATTCATATTGAGGAGTTGTAAAACCTCTCCCTCAGCAATCGTATTGGTTGCGTCGGACAGGATTTCCATCACCCGAGGGTCATTGGGCCCCACCATCATCTGAAAGGCTCTGGAATATAAAAAGTCACCCACCAACACGCTTGCTGCATTCCCAAAGGCGGCATTGGCAGTTTCACGGCCCCTTCTCAGGGTAGATTCATCGACAACATCATCATGCAGTAGGGTGGCTGTGTGGATAAATTCCACCACAGCTGCTAGCTCTAGGGCATGAGGGGTTTCTTTGCCATTCGCCAAGGCTTTGCCGACCAAGAGCAATAGCGCTGGCCGAACTCTTTTCCCACCTGCCTGAATGATATAAGTGGAGATTTGGTCGATTAAGGCGACTTTTGAGGCCAATCGCAGTCGAATAACCTCATCTAAGGCCTTGAAATCTAAGGCAATTGGGGCCAAAATTTGGCTTAATTCATTGGTTTTGACAGTGCTCGTCATGCAAGATATAATAATCGGCTTAGCTCATCCAGGGTGGATTAGCTTAAATGTAGATATTAATTGAGGTTTCAAACCATGTACGCGGTCATAAAAACCGGTGGCAAACAGTATAAAGTTGCTGCAGGCGA
>CANFOT010000013.1 GCA_947448625.1 Burkholderiaceae bacterium
CCCTCTTCGATATAGCGCTCGATGAGGGTTTTCAGTAAGGCGCGGGAACGATCATCCATAGTGGAAGGGATTTTATGCGTATGGTTTAATCGTTATATGTTAAGCCCATCCCCAAATTCCAGCAAAAAGGCATTTAGCCGGGTTGCGCTTGTCGGCAAATATCAGGCCGACGGTATGCAAGAGCGCCTCAATGACCTGGCAGCGCTACTTACCCAGCAAGGCTGTGAAGTCTATATCGAGAACGCTACTGCAAGCCATCTTAGGCTGAATGCCTACCCCATCAAAAAAGTCGAGGAGTTTGCGGGCGCTATTGATTTGGCAGTCGTTTTGGGTGGTGATGGCACGATGCTTGGTATTGGGCGTCAGCTTGCCGGCAGTAACGTACCTCTGGTTGGCATCAATATGGGCCGCTTGGGCTATATGACCGACATCCCCATTCAAAACGTCCAAACAGTCTTGCCACAAATTATTGCCGGTGAATACGAAGCTGACACCAGAACACTGCTTGATGCAGCTGTTATGCGCAATGGCAAAGAGATTAATCAAGCCCTCGCCTTAAATGACGTTGTTGTGAATCGCTCTGGTATTTCTGGAATGGTCGAGCTCGCAGTACGAGTCAATGGCTCATTTATGTATAACCAACGCTCTGATGGTTTGATTGTATCGACCCCTACCGGCTCAACTGCTTACGCACTCTCTGCTGGCGGCCCAATTCTGCATCCGCGGGTAGCTGGAATTCTGTTGGCACCAATTGCACCACACTCTTTATCCAATCGTCCCATCGTATTGCCACAAGATATTATGGTGAGCATTGAGGTGGTTGATGGCAGACAAGTAATCGTGAACTTTGATATGCAATCCCAAACGGACTTGCAAACAGGTGACATCATTGAAGTCAGTCAATCTAAAAAAACTATCACCCTACTTCACCCTCGCAGTCACAGTGACTACAAAACCTTGCGAGAGAAGTTGCATTGGAATGAGTATCCATCGACATTCTGATGTCGAATTTTTTGATACGCTAAGACATGCTTCAAACTCTCGCGCTCCGTGACTTTGTCATTGTTGACCAACTAGAGCTAGACTTTTCTTCGGGCTTCACAGTGCTAACGGGCGAAACGGGTGCCGGTAAATCGATTCTCTTAGACGCTCTCAGCCTAGTGCTGGGTGAACGCGCAGATAGCAGTCAGATTCGAGAGGGCTCGAACCGCGCTGAGATCAGCGCCCTCTTTCGGATTGATCCCCAGCAAATTCAGCACTTCAATCAATGGCTTGATGAGCAAGGCTTCCCTTTTGAAGATGACGGCCAAAACCTACTCCTGAAAAGAACAGTAGAAAGCAATGGCCGCAGTCGCGCCTTCATCAACGGCAGCGTAGCAACCCTGTCACAACTCCGCGAAGCAGGCGATCAACTGGTAGATATTCATGGTCAACATGCGCATCAACTCCTACTCAAGGGAGGGGCGCAGCGCGAACTGTTAGATCGCCATGCTAATCACATGGATCTTGTTGTGCAGGTCTCCCAATCATTTAAAACGCTGCACGAATCTCGTCGCAGACTAGAGCAAGCTGAAAATGCTGGCCAAGATATTGAACGAGAACGCGAGCGTCTGGAATGGCAACTGGAAGAACTCACAGAACTCTCCCCGCAAGAGGGTGAATGGTCTGCCATTCAGGGAGAGCATGCACGCCTGGCCAATGGCGCCAAAATCATTAGCGGCTGCCAAGAGGCGATAGATGTGTTGAGTGATGCGGATAACTCTGTAGAGTCCACCCTCTCTAAAGCAAGCGCCAATATGAGCGCATTGGCGGAACATGATTCCGCACTGAGCGATATTAGTCAAGCGCTGGAGTCAGCACAAATTCAGATAGATGAAGCTGTACACAGCCTCAATCGCTACTTGCAAAAACTCGATTTATATCCCGCGCGTCTCAGCGAAGTTGAGGAGCGGATGCAGGCACTCCATGGTGCCGCCAGAAAATATCGCACCGAAGCAGATGAGCTACCGCAACTGCTCAACGACACCACCGAGCGCTTAGAAGCATTAACAGCATCTCAAAATATTGAAGCCCTACGCGAAAAAGTGAAGCAAGAAGAACTTGTCTTTCTCAAACAGGCTAAGCAACTATCCCAAAAACGTAGTAAAGCTGCACTGGATCTAAGTAAGCAAGTTACCACTGCAATGCAGGACCTATCAATGGCTGGCGGGCAACTGGAAATCGCCTTACTGCCCCTAGCTGAAGGTGGCAATCACGGGCTTGAGCAAATTGAATTTCTGGTTGCCGGCCATGCGGGAAGTACCCCACGTTCATTGGCAAAAGTGGCTTCCGGTGGGGAGCTTGCTCGCATTAGCTTGGCCATAAGCGTGATCACCAGTAAGGCATCATTTACACCCACACTCATATTTGATGAGGTTGATGCCGGCATCGGTGGCGCCGTAGCTGAAACAGTTGGGAAATTATTGCGTCAACTTGGTGAGTCCCATCAAATTCTCTGCGTTACCCATTTGCCGCAAGTGGCTGCGCAAGGCAATCACCACCTCAAAGTTAGCAAATCTCAAGCTGGCGATAAAACCCTTTCTCAAGTTACCCCACTGGGAAGAGTCGAGCGAGTGGAGGAGGTTGCGCGCATGCTAGGTGGGGCAACTATCACCGATACTACGCGTCGACACGCTCGAGAGCTACTAGAGCAGCACTAAGCTTTTTTAAGCATTTGAAGGCGCAAGAAATATTTCGCGCCACAAAGCCAGCACCACCTCTCTTGCCTGAACTAGCTGAGGCTCAAGCCCCAAATCTACACGCGTCTTTTCTGCGCCATCTAATCGCAAACGATGTTGTCGCGCCCGCAGTAGGCGATAGACATTCCCCACCTCTTGAGCGATTGAATTTTGAATTAATCCTACCTCCCCAGCAATGCGTAGCAGGGCAATATTCCCCAGGTTCCCAATGAGCTTTGGATGGGTATTGGAAAATGCCAGGACTAAGAATTGCACAATAAATTCAATATCAACCATGCCACCGGGATCATGTTTTAAATCAAAATCGGCGCTAGGATTTGGGTGTCCAGCATGAACCTTGCGCCGCATTTCTAAGATCTCGTGGCGTAACGAATCGATATCACGCTTCTGACTTAAAACCTCAAAACGCACCTCGTCAAAGAATTCACCAACCGCTTTACTTCCCGCAGAAAATCTCGCTCGCGTCAGAGCTTGATGCTCCCAAACCCATGCCGCGTTATCACCCTCACGCAATTGATATTTCCTAAACGCGTTGGCATTCGTCACCAAAAATCCAGCAGAGCCGTTCGGACGAAGGCGTGTATCAATTTCAAAGAGACTGCCAGCCGACGTGTACGCGGTTAACCAATTGATCATGCGCTTAGCAAGTAGGGCATAAATTTCTTGAGCCGCAAAATCCGTCTCTTCGGCTTGATATAAAAAAACCAAGTCCAAGTCAGAGGCATACCCCAACTCCTTACCACCTAACTTGCCATAAGATATCACCGCAAATGGTGCAGCTACATCTTCTGCCACCCCAAACTTCTTAGCAACACTAGGCCATACACGTTCAAAAGTGGTTTGCAGTATTAGATCTGCCAAAGCGGATAAATGATCGCTAACTTTTTCTACTGATAGTTCATGATCAACGCCAATTCCCAAATCAGCCAATAAAGTAATAAAAGTTTCGGTGTGATGGGTAATGCGCAAGATATCCATCGCCTGTTCTGAACCATCACCATCGGCCATCACGTCATCAAGACGCATGTCTAAGGTCACTTTTACCTCCCGCCAATATTGCTCAGGATGCTCAATCAGCGACTTTTCAGTGCGCGAGTTAAGCAAGTAATCCAAGAGATGGGGATGTCTAGTTAAATATTCCGCGCCCCATTGAGAGGCTTTAAGTAAAGCCAAGACATTGGATAGTGCCTGAGGGTACTCTGACAAAATGGATAGGTAGGCGCTACGCCGAGCAACCGCCTCCAATAGATCAAAGAAACGAAGCAAAGTCTGGTCTGCGCTAATAGAGGTAGGCGGATCCGCTTGCAAGCTATCTGCAGCCTTGCGAATGAGATTGTTAAAAATGATTCTGCTTTTCTCCGGCAACTGTCTTTGCTTGGAGCTATCAGCCCAGGCCAACCAACGAGTCGCGGACTCTGGAAACAACGTGCGTTCAGGCTCCCATCCTACTGGCAATGCAGAATTGTCTAGGCGTGCAGCGTCATCGAGTACAAAAGCTTTTTCAAAATACTGAGCTACTGCGATTTGATGTTTGTCCAGCTCAGATAAGAAGGTGACTTGCTCTTGAATTTGATCGGGACCGACCATGCTCGCCGCCAAGCGAATGCGAGCACCTTCATCCTCAGGTAAATAGTGCGTCTGCTGATCCTCCCACACCTGGATACGATGTTCTAAACGTCGCAAATAAACATAAGCTGCCTGTAAGGCATCCACTTCTTCAACAGGAAAAATGCCTTGTTGCTTTACCAGCTCCAATACCTCTAAGGTGGGCCGAATACGAAAGCGAGGATCCGTACCGCCGCGCATCAACTGAAACATTTGCGCTAAAAACTCAATCTCTCGGATGCCACCACGACCTAACTTAATATCTCTGGATCGACCATGATGATTGGAAGAGCGCTTCTCGGCTTCATGCTGTATCTGCGCATGCAATTCGCGGATAGAAGCAATCACGCCATAATCTAAATGGCGGCGATACACAAAAGGTCGAATGAGCTGATCGAGCTCGCGCTCACAATAGGCAAAGGCGGGCGAGTCAGACAGCGGAAAAATCAACCTGCCCTTAATCCAAGCGTAGCGCTCCCACTCTCTTCCTTGAACTAATAGGTACTCTTCGAGCATATCGAGGCTACAGACCAAGGGCCCGGAATCTCCATTCGGCCTCAGTCGCATATCAACTCGAAATACAAAACCATTTTCATCATGCTCTGCCAATAGCTTGATCAGGCGCCTACCCATTCGGGTAAACCACTCGTGATAAGACAAGCTCTTAGGTCCGCCACGCGTATCGCCCTCGTGCTCATACAAAAAGATCAGATCGATATCGGAAGACAGGTTGAGCTCTAGACCGCCTAATTTGCCCATACCCACAACCATCAAAGGCATCTCTGAGTCGGTGACTGAGCTCCAAGGTAGCCCAAAACGACGCTGCAGGTCTTGGCGAACATAAGCAATGGAAAGGGCCACCACCTCCTCAGCAAAATGACTCAGAGCGTGCGTCACCTCACTGAGATCGGCCATGCCATTGAGATCTCGAAAGGCAACCCAGAGCATGAGGCGCTGCCTGGCTAGCCTCAGATCCGCCATAAATTGAGCCTCATCCTGCCCCGGATCAAGCAAAGCATCCCGACAAGGACTTAATAAACTCCTAATTCCTGCAAGATCCACTTGATGGGCGCACTGGGACCGAAGCCAATCCACCCATTCAGGGCGGGAGTTCAGCCAGCGCTGTGCATAGCTAGAGTGCCGCTTTAGAAATTCAATTTGGGCAACAAAATCGGTCATTTCTACATCTTAATCCGAGTCCAGAGTCAAAACGCAGAAGCTTGGTAATCGCCCCCAGGCTGACGGATAATAGAGCCCATGCTTCGAAATATCATCCAGACTCGCCTGCAGAGCGCGCTTCAAAAACGTCCTCCAGGTTCTGGCGGTAATTGGCGTAAGCGTGCCCTGATTCTTGCCTGCGTCACTGTCGCTTTTTTTGCATTAGGCCATCTCGGGGTGCGTTTTGTTTTATGGCCCCAGATCGAGAAATCAAAGCCCACCTTAGAGCGCTTGATGAGCGCCCGCTTAGGTACCAACGTCACGATGGATGATGTCCAGGTATCTTGGACTGGAATTCGCCCAAGCTTTGCAATTGAAGGATTACGTTTTAACAACGCCAGCACCCCCACGCCGCCCTTACTTATTCAAAATATCAGCGGACAACTTAGCTGGCTGTCTTTCTATCACCTAACACCCTACTTTCACGAGATCACCTTTGATCAGGTTCAGATCTATGCCCAACGAGATGCAAAAGGTGCGATCTCAGTTGCCGGAATTCCAGTTCATGGCAAAGCAGGCGATTTTGCGGCTGAGAACTGGCTGTTTGCCCAAAATGATATCCAAATCAACAATGCCAAAATTTTCTGGGATGATCAACAAAGTCGGAAACTAAAGACCTCAATTGATATTCAAAGCGCTCATCTAGAAAACGGTATTCGTAGTCATGAAGGCCTGCTAGTCGCCCAAACTCCCTGGAGCCCAAACCCAATCAAACTCAAAGCCGACTTTGTACATCACCTTGGTGGACAGGCTGGCGATTGGCGCGATTGGGTCGGAAGTTTTTCATGGGACCTTGCTGAACTCAAGCTCAGTCAAATCTCCAAAGACATCAGCTTGCCACTATACGATCTTGGCGGCAAGCTGAACTCCAAGGGCAAAATAAGACTTGATGGCGGCAGGCTCAATGGCGGACAAATGTCCTTAACCGCCGATCTACTCAGAGTGCAATTAAATAAAGATGAGGATGCCATTGAGTTTGGAAGACTAGAAACGGATCTGGTGCAGGACACGGATAGCGGTTTAAATTCTGTGACAACAAAAACATTAGCTTGGCGCAATATCGATAGCCCCAGCACTGCACCACTTGAAAAATTAAGCCCGATTACTTTCCGCTGGCGTCCACCAAAAGACGGTGGCGAACTTAAGGAGTTCGGTTTTTCATCACCCAAAATACAAGTCGAAGATATTGCGCTATTCGCGCTTAACCTTCCGCTACCAAAAAAAGTTCACCAGTGGATCAAGACATCCGAAGCAGATGGTGAGCTGCAGAATTTTGAAATGAATTGGGCTGAAGACCAATCCGCCCTGTCTGCCCTGCCAATCCCAGGAAATTGGTTTTCTGCCAATAAACTCGACTTCACTATCAGCGCAAAGCTCAATGACATCAGCTTCACTGGGGTAAATAAATCAATGCCCTCAGCTGCGCATTTATCTGGAAACTTAGTTAGCAATCAGAAGCAAGGTAACTTTACGCTAGATTCGAGCAATCTAGAGCTTGTGATGAGTGACTTCTTATCCGCCCCTGAAATTCAATTAGACCGCGCAAAAGGTGATATCAATTGGTCCAAGCAAAAAGGTGGATGGCTAATTAATGCCAAGCAACTGCAACTCAGCAATTCAGAGATCACGACTAACCTTGATTTAAGTTATCTGATCGGTGCCCCCAAACAGCCTGATCAAATGACGCTGGATATGGAGTTCGTTAAAGCCAAATTAGCAACAGCACATCGCTATCTTCCAGTCGGAATGGATAAAGATAGTCGCCTGTATCTGAGTAAAGCCTTTGAGTCTGGGGAGGTTCAAAATGGTTCTTTGCACATTAAGGGCGATCCAAATCAAGCGCCCTACCCAGCGGGAACAATCGGAGAGCTCAGCTTACATCTGCCTTTTTCTAATGCAAGCTTCAAGCCAGCACCACTGCTTCCAAGAAACCAGGGCATTTGGCAGGGGTTCAACAATGTCAGCGGCAATATTGACATGAAGCAATCGACTCTGAGCGTCGATATTGATAAGGCAAACTATAAAAAAGTGCTGCTTACGGGCATCAAATCACAAATTGCTAATCTCAGCGCCAAAAACCTAACCTTACTTATCAATGGATCGGTTGAGGGTGATGGGTCTGAAATGCTTGAATACCTATTTGCATCACCTGTAGGCGTTCAACAGGCAAACCTTGCCAAGAATCTTTCCCTCAAAGGCCCAGTGAATTTGGATCTTGGTTTAAAAATACCGCTATCCGGGAACGATGATGTCAACTTCGATGCAAGGATTACCCTGCCAGGAAACCAGGCCCAATGGGGACAAGTACCCCCTCTGGAAAATCTGAAGGGCAAGGTGCGCATTACTGAAGTCAATCCAGAGTTTGAAAATGTCACCGCAAACTTCTTGGGTGGAGCCTTGAAAATTTCCAGCGCGCCATCTACTGCAGGAAATACAAGCTTTAGCATCGGGGGCGAGATCAATGCCAGCTTTATAAAGGATTACATTTCAGGGAATTTAAAATCTCGCTCTCAACCCGCGCTGCTTGCAGCAATGAGTGGGTCAGCCAAATACGAAGGTCTCATCAACTTTAATAAAGCAGGAAGTCAAACTAATCTGAAGTTTGATTTGCGCAATTGGGCAAGTTCTGCCCCTATGCCCGCCAAGAAATTAGTAGGGGCTGCCATGTTAGGCGAGATTAGCCTTAAGACTTATCCGGCAGGCAAAAATAATCTGATACGGGCGGATTGGTCTGGAAAAATAGGTGATCAATATTTCATCCAAGGAAATCTCAATAGCGCTAATGAAGTAAAAAATGCAATAGGGATAGGATCTATAGCCCCACTACCCCAGCAAGGTACCGCACTACACTTGGCAAGCAATGAACTAAATCTTGATCAATGGACAGAGTTTATGGGCGCAGGAGAGCTGATAAGCAAAAAAAACGAAGTGAAAAAATCAGATGCACCAGAAGAGGATATGCAAATCTCCGCTCAGGTAAAAAAATTAATTGTCCTGGATCGCGAGTGGGCTGATGTCAACATGCAGTCTCAGAAAAAGAATGTGGCTTGGCAAATACGTTTGAATTCCCCTCAAATTGCAGGTCAAGTGCAATGGCACCCTAGTAGCAGCAATCAACCGAGCGGATTAATTACCGGAAGACTTGCACGCTTGAAAGTACCGGATCAACGTGCGCCACGAGAGCTAGCCCCTAAAGAGGATGTCACACAAAAAGCACCCACCCATACTTCGCCCATTAGCCCGAATACGATTCCTAGCTTAGATTTAACGATCGATGATTTCAGCTGGACAAAGGCGCAACTAGGGGCGGTAAAGATTAAATCCAAAACGAGTTATGACCTCGTGAAGGTTGAGTCAATTCAGATTAATAATCCGCAAGGCAACTCCATCATAAAAGGCCAATGGAGCGGACGCACTTCAAATACCCCAGAACAGAGCTCTGTCACCGTGGATATGAACATCAAAGATGCGGGCCAAATTATTGCCCATTGGAGCAACTCTAAATCTGTCGAGGGCGGAGAGGGCAAACTCAATGCCTCACTCTCTTGGTCTGGGCCGCTCTTTTACCCAGACTATCATTCACTTACTGGGGATGTCAGCCTTGATCTCGCCAAAGGTCGCCTTCTAGAAGTCAATACTGACGGCGCCAAGTTGTTAGATGTTTTGAGTTTGCAAAGCTTATTTAGATTTGCTACTTTTGACTTGAAAGGGAGCTTAGGAAGTTTGGCCACTAAAGGCACTCCTTTTAATTCCATTAATAGCAATTTTGAAATTGCACAAGGAATTGCACAAACTAAGCAGTTCACCATGATTTTGGATCAAGCCCGTGTAGCGATGACAGGGCAAATCAATATACCGACAGAAACTCAGGATCTACGCATCACCATATTCCCTACGATTGATGCCACTGCAGGATCGCTAGCAGCCTTTGTCATCAACCCCATTATTGGATTAGGCGCGGTATTGGGCCAATATCTCATCACCAATCAAATTAACCGCACCTTACAAACGGATTATTTAGTACAAGGCTCCTGGGAAAACCCAGAAGTAGTGCCGCTTGACCAAAAGGGTCAGCCACTTGATAGTAAAACCCTAGAAACAATTCGCACCAAAAATCTTCTAATCGAGCAGACAAAACCAAGCTCACCAAACAATCCTCCCCAAAACCAGAATGCCCCCACCCAAACGCCAGGCTAAGGCCCTATGAATACACCTAAAGACGCTGCGGAGCTCAACATTGCATCGATACAAATGGTATCGACTCCAAACCTGAGTGAGAATCTTGAGGTTGCTGCACGCTTAACTAAGTCGGCTGCAGAGTCTGGGGCTCAGATTGCAGCGCTACCGGAATACTTCTGCTTAATGGGCCTAAAAGATACCGACAAAGTTAAGGCGCGGGAAGTGGCTGGGTCTGGTCCGATTCAAGAGCGCCTGGCCACAATTGCACAAGAAAATAATATCTACCTTGTTGCAGGCACCATTCCATTGGAGGCCAAAGAATCAAACAAAGTGCTCAATACCTCTCTGGTATTTGATCCACAGGGCAATCAAATTGCTCGCTACGACAAAATTCATTTATTCGGCTTTCAAACCAAAACCGAGCGCTACGAAGAGTCTGAAACCATTGCGGCAGGTAGTCAGCCTGGTCAATTCACTATTAATATCGACTCAGTTGACTGGCATTTTGGCTTAAGCATTTGCTATGACTTGCGCTTTCCAGAGCTTTACCGCGCGCTTGGACAGCTTGATTGCCATATCATTCCGGCAGCGTTTACATACACTACCGGCAAGGTTCACTGGGAAATTCTGCTGCGCGCCCGCGCTATTGAAAACCAATGCTACGTACTGTCCTCAGCACAAGGTGGCACACACCTTAATCAACGTCGCACTTGGGGCGACAGCATGCTAATTGATCCGTGGGGGGAAGTATTGAGCAACCTTCCTTCAGGAGAAGGCTTTATTGCGGGCTCACTAAGCAAAGATAAATTAAAAGATGTACGCTCTAAGCTACCCGCACTAAAACACCGCAAGCTTTAACAAAGAAAGTTCAGCACAATCAAGATGAGAGCACCAGAAGCATTATTTCCAGGCGATTGGGCCAAGCCGAAAAAGCAGGCTGATCTTCTCAAGCTAGCCAAATCTATTCTGCTAGAGCCAACCGGCCTTTCCGAACAGGACTTGCATCACACCTTTGGCAATATGTTTACGCACCAGCTTGATGATGCCGATCTTTACTTTCAGCACACCCGTAGCGAAAGCTGGAGTCTTGAAGAAGGTATTGTGAAGTCGGGTAGCTTTAACATCGACCAAGGTGTTGGCGTAAGGGCAATTTATGGTGACAAAACTGCATTTGCTTATTCCGATGAAATCAATTTAGAGGCCCTCAATAAAGCAGCAAAATCTACCCGAGTGATTGGCCCTCAAGGCGGTAAACAAGCGGTCGCAGGAAAGATCTTTACCCCGGTTTCCAATCAGCTTTACTCGGACCTAAATCCTTTAGATTCACTCCTGCCACAAGAAAAGATTGCTTTGCTTGAGGGTATAGAGCGTCGGGCAAAAGCACGTGATCCGCGAATCATTCAGGTCATGGCCAGTCTAGCGGGCGAGTTTGACGTTGTCTTGGTAGTTCGAGCTGATGGCTTATTAGCTGCCGACGTGCGTCCGCTAGTGCGGGTATCAGTTCATGTTATTGCCGAGCAAAATGGTCGCCGCGAATCTGGATCATCGGGCGGTGGTGCGCGCCATGATTATCACTATTTCAGCACTGAACTCATTAATCAATATGTTGATGAGGCTGTTGATGGAGCTCTGATCAATCTGGATTCTCGCCCAGCCCCAGCCGGCCCAATGACGGTAGTGATGGGGCCAGGATGGCCCGGGGTGCTATTGCATGAAGCTGTAGGTCATGGTCTTGAAGGTGACTTTAATCGCAAAGGCTCTTCCGCTTTTGCAGGCCGCATCGGGCAACGCGTTGCTGCCAAAGGCGTCACCGTAGTTGATGACGGCACCCTTTCCGGTCGTCGCGGCTCACTCAATATTGATGACGAAGGCACGCCTACCCAGTGCACCACGCTGATAGAAGATGGCATTTTGAAGGGTTATATTCAAGACAGTCTAAATGCTAGGCTGATGAATATGCCTCTGACTGGCAATGGTCGGCGAGAGAGTTTTGCCTCCTTACCAATGCCGCGCATGACCAATACCTATATGCTGGCCGGCAAAGATGATCCCCAAGAAATCGTGGCCAGCATCAAACGAGGTCTCTATGCAGTGAACTTTGGGGGCGGCCAAGTTGACATTACTAGCGGTAAATTCGTGTTTTCTGCCTCAGAGGCTTATTGGGTAGAAAACGGCAAAATTCAATACCCCGTCAAAGGTGCAACCATCATCGGCAGCGGTCCAGAGTCCCTAAAACAGGTCTCCATGATTGGAAATGACCTGAAATTAGACGGTGGCATCGGGGTTTGCGGCAAAGAAGGTCAGAGCGTCCCAGTGGGTGTTGGGCAGCCAACTTTACGTATCGACAGCCTGACTGTCGGAGGAACCGCTTAATACGGCTTAAAATAGCCGTATGAGCCAACAAAATACTAATCCCGCAAACTGGTACGCTGCCGTTGATAAAACGTCAGACACGGATGATCAACGCATTCACAACATTACTGTTCTGCCACCACCAGAGCATTTAATTCGCTTCTTCCCAATCTCGGGAACACCTACAGAAGCACTGATCAGCAAAACACGTAAAAAGATTCGCGACATCATTCATGGAAAAGATGATCGCCTACTCGTCATCATCGGACCTTGTTCGATTCATGATCCCCGCGCAGCTTTAGAGTATTGCCAACGACTACTCGCAGAGCGCGATCGTTTTGCTGGTGAGCTTGAAATTGTGATGCGCGTCTATTTTGAAAAACCACGAACAACTGTTGGTTGGAAGGGTTTGATTAATGACCCGTACTTAGATGAGAGCTATCGCATTGAAGAAGGTTTGCGAATTGCCCGTCAAGTACTGATGGAAATTAATCGTCTTGGCATGCCTGCGGGAAGCGAATTCCTGGACGTCATTTCTCCACAATATATTGCCGACCTGATTTCGTGGGGCGCCATTGGAGCACGTACAACAGAGAGTCAAGTTCATCGCGAACTCGCCTCAGGTCTTTCTGCGCCGATCGGCTTTAAAAATGGCACCGATGGCAACATCAAGATTGCCACCGACGCAATTCAAGCGGCTAGCCGCCCACACCACTTCTTATCAGTACATAAGAATGGTCAAGTTTCGATTGTGGAAACTAAAGGCAATAAAGATTGTCACGTTATTTTGCGTGGCGGAAAAGAGCCAAATTATGAAGCGCAATATGTTCAAGCAGCCTGCTCTGAGCTAGAGGCAGCAAAGCTTCCAGCCAGCTTGATGATTGACTTGTCACATGCGAATTCCAGCAAAAAACATGAGCGTCAAATCGTGGTGGCGGAAAATATTGCCGAGCAAATTGAATCTGGATCGCATCAAATTTTTGGCGTGATGATTGAGAGCCATCTTCATGATGGTGCACAAAAATTCTCGCCGGGCAAAGATGATCCGAGCAAGCTGGAGTACGGCAAGAGCATTACAGATGCCTGCATTAACTGGGAAGACTCAGTCAATGTATTGCAACGCTTAGCTTTAGCCGTGAAGAATCGCAGGAAAACAAAGAAATAAAGAGAGGCTATTTTATTGATTGAAAAAGAGACTAATTTACTTAGTCTCTTTTTTTTCATGCTTCCATAAAACATCTTGGCCACCCGCAGCACGGTTGAGTACGCGCGCTAATACAAATAAAAGGTCAGACAAGCGATTGACGTACTGACGAGGAGCATCGTATAGCGGCTCTTCCCAACCCAAACGCACAATTGATCTCTCGGCACGCCGACAAACAGTGCGACAAACATGTGCCTGAGCAGCGGCGCGAGTGCCGCCAGGAAGAATAAATTCGGTTAATGGGGGCAAAGTGGCATTGTATTTTTCTAGCCAAACATCTAACTGAGCCACGTGCTCTGGCTTGAGTAAGGTGTAATTCGGGATACAAAGCTCCCCTCCCAAATCAAACAAATCATGCTGCACCTGCAAAAATAAGGCCTTGAGCTCTTTAGCAATACCTTCGGGGATCGATTCGGACATCAAAACACCGATTTCCGAGTTCAATTCATCCACATCACCCATAGCGCAAATGCGCAAGTGATCCTTCTCTACTCGGCTACCATCACCAAGCCCGGTCATGCCCGCATCGCCAGTTCTAGTGGCTATTTTTGAAAGTCGATTTCCCATGAAACTAATTATAGGTAAATGGCTAAAATGATTCTTATGAATATGGTGACCCCACCCCCTGAGCTCGCGGCCATTGCCGCCCTTCAATCTAAACTGGTATCGGCACTGCGCCCCGTTCTCCCAGAATATGCCTTGCTATGGGAGCCTGAGGATACGATTCCCTACGAATGCGATGGCCTGGCAGCCTATCGGCGCATGCCGCTGGCAGTTGCCTTACCAGAAACTGAAGAGCAGGTTGCTCAGATTTTGAAGATTTGCTTTGAGATGCAAGTACCTATCGTCCCGCGCGGATCTGGAACCGGTTTATCGGGCGGTGCTATGCCAATATCCCAAGGCTTGGTGCTCTCTCTCGCTAAGCTCAAAAAAATCATCAGCATCGATCCCTTTACTAGAACTGCTGTGGTACAGCCAGGTGTTCGTAATTTAGCCATCTCGGAAGCGGTTGCCCATCTCGGCCTGTATTACGCCCCAGATCCATCCTCACAGATTGCCTGCTCTATTGGTGGTAATGTAAATGAAAACTCCGGTGGTGTGCACTGCCTCAAATATGGCCTCACACTTCACAACGTATTAAAAGTTCGCGGCATTCTGATGAACGGTGAGATCGTCGAATTTGGTAGCCTTGCACCAGACTCTCCGGGACTCGATTTATTAGCAATCGTGATGGGTAGCGAAGGCATGCTTGCGGTAGTAACTGAAGTCACAGTGAAATTGATTGCCAAGCCAAAATTGGCGCGCGTCATCATGGCCAGCTTTGACGATATCGAAAAGGGTGCAGATGCAGTCGCCGCCATTATTGCCGCCGGCATCATTCCTGCCGGACTGGAGATGATGGATAAAGCAACTACTCGTGCAGTTGAGGAATTTGTTCATGCTGGCTATGATCTCGAAGCTGAAACTATTCTATTGTGCGAGTCCGATGGCACACCCGAAGAAGTCGCCGAAGAAATTGAGCGCATGACTAAAGTGCTTGAACAAGCAGGTGCTAGTGGTATTCAGATTTCTCAGAATGAAGCGGAGCGCTTGAAGTTTTGGAGCGGAAGAAAGAATGCATTCCCTGCAGCTGGACGATTAGCGCCTGACTACTACTGCATGGATGGAACCATTCCACGCAGAAATATCGGCACCCTACTCAAGCGCATCCAGGGAATGGAAAAAAAATATGGACTTGCTTGCTTAAATGTATTTCATGCGGGCGACGGCAATATGCACCCCCTTATTTTATTTAATGGCGCCGATCAAGAAGAATGGCATCGCGCTGAAGAATTCGGCACTGAAATCCTAGAGGCCTGTGTTGAGCTCGATGGCACGATCACTGGTGAGCATGGTGTTGGTATTGAAAAGATTAATTCCATGTGCGTTCAATTTGGCGAAGCAGAACGAGAATCTTTCTGGGGCGTTAAAGCGGCATTCGACCCGGAAAAACTACTCAACCCTGACAAGGCTATTCCCACTTTAAATCGCTGTGCAGAGTATGGTCGTATGCGTATTAGCGGCGGCAATTTACCGCATCCCGAGTTGGAGCGCTTCTAATGTCTAAATCCAACAGCATGCAGATTGACTTATTTCGCGAACAGATTTTGGCCGCTGCCAAAAATGAAACACGCTTATCTATTGAAGGTGGCGGGACGAAATCTTGGTATGGCAATGCTAATTCCTATGCCAAGCTAGATACCCGCCCTTACTCCGGCATCCTGGAGTATCAACCTGAAGAGCTTGTGATTACGGCCTGCACTGGTACGCCATTAAAAGAGATTGAGGCGGCTCTAGCTGAAAAGAATCAAGTGCTCGCATTCGAGCCACCCCACTTTGGCGAGTCCGCCACTTTTGGTGGAGCGATTGCTGCAGGTCTTGCAGGGCCCGGCCGAATTAGCGTTGGTAACTTACGCGACTTTGTTTTAGGTGCACGCATCATGGATGGCAAAGGCCAAGACTTAGCTTTTGGTGGCAAGGTCATGAAGAATGTTGCAGGATATGACGTCTCACGCTTGTTGCCCGGCTCTATGGGAACCTTGTCGCTATTGCTCGAGGCCTCTGTAAAAGTACTGCCACGAGCTGCGGCTACAACATCCCTTCGCTGCAATATTAGTCAAGTACGTGCATTACAACTCTTAAATGAATGGGCCGGACAACCTCTGCCACTCTCAGCCAGCTGCTGGATTGGAAACTCAAAAGGCGGTGAAGGTGAGCTCACTATTCGCTTAGCTGGTGCTGCTGCTGCCGTTAAAGCAGCCATTCCACTTATGGGCGCCGCAGTCAATGCAACAGAATTAGACCCAAGCACTGCGCAAACTTTCTGGAATGACTTACGTGAACAGCATTTGCCTACGTTTACAAACATCAAGGGCGACGATACCCTGTACCGCCTTGCGCTTCCAGCCGCCTGCGGACCACTTACCCCTGAATGCGTAAACAGTAAGCTAGTTTTGGAATGGCATGGCCAACAGCGTTGGCTTATTGCCCCAGGTGATGACGTAACGTTTGCATCGATCAAAGCCCTTGCCAATGCCAACGGGGGTCATGCCACTCGCTTTAAGCAGGGAAGCAATGTTGATCCAAGCAAGCAACGCTTTACTCTTCTGAGTGAGCAAGCGCACTCAACTGCTTTAGAGGCAGTACAAAAACGTCTAAGAGCCGCCTTTGATCCAGCGGGCATATTTGCTACTTCACGTCTTCCTTAAGCACCTCTTTTAGTATTCCTATGCAAACTCAACTCGCCCCCCAATTCGCCAATACCCCTGAGGGTATTGAGGCTGCCAGAATTCTTGGTAAATGTGTGCACTGCGGTTTTTGTACTGCAACTTGCCCCACCTACCAAATTTTGGGCGATGAATTAGATGGCCCACGCGGCCGCATCTACCTAATCAAACAAATTGCAGAGGGACAAGCCCCCACTGAAAAGACGCGTTTGCATTTAGATCGTTGTCTGACTTGTCGCAATTGTGAAAGCACTTGCCCTAGTGGTGTGCAGTACGGCAACCTAGTGGATATTGGCCGTAAATGGGCAGAAGAAAATACTCCTGAGCGCCCTCTTGGTCAGCGCCTCACCCGCTGGGCGCTGAAAGAAGGCTTGACCAGCCCTAGATTATTTAATTCAGCAATCGCTCTGGGTCGCTTAGTGCGCCCACTCATGCCAGCCGGTATTGCGCGCAAGATCCCACAAGCTAAAAATAAAGCCTTAGCAAGCAATACTGATCCTTACGCCAGACCACAAGCTAGCCACTCTCGCAAAATGCTATTGCTTGAAGGTTGCGTTCAACCTGGCATGCTACCGAACATTAACTCAGCTACCGCACGTGTCTTGGATGCCCTCAGAATTCAATTGATAAGCGCGCCTAATGCCACTTGCTGCGGCGCTTTACGCTACCACCTGAATGATCAAGCTGGAGGCCTAGATAACGCCAAGCAAAATATTGACGCCTGGTGGCCACAAGTTGAGCAGGGTATAGAGGCCATCGTGATGACCGCCTCCGGTTGCGGCGTGATGGTCAAGGACTATGGACACCTTCTCGCGAATGACTCGCGATATGCTGCCAAGGCAAAAAAGATCTCCGATCTCACCAAAGATATTTCAGAAATCTTGCCAGTGCTTCAGGAAGAGCTTATTACTTTAGTCGGAGCAGATCCAAAGCCTGGCGTGGTCTATCACCCACCTTGCACTCTGCAACATGGACAACAAATTCGTGGGAAGGTTGAGGGCCTCCTGACCAGCATTGGTATTGGCGTTCGTCTGTGCGCAGATAGCCATTTATGCTGCGGCTCAGCAGGAACCTACTCAGTCACCCAACCAGATCTATCAGATCAATTACGCAAGAACAAACTCACCCACCTGAATGCTGCTTGTGAAGAATCAGGTGCCCAGGTAATTGTTTCAGGCAATATAGGTTGTATCACACACCTTCAGCAAGATGACACTCCAGTCCTTCATTGGATCGAGATGGTTGATCAACTGATTAGTCAACGAGATCTAAGCAAACAATGAGTCAAGTTACAGCCAACCTGATGTTGGTAAAGCAAAGGTTGGAGTTAGCAGCATTAGCAGCCAAACGCGAGCCCGAAGATATTCAACTGCTTGCGGTAAGCAAAACCTTTCCAGCTATGGCGGTTGAGGAAGCAATGCATGCAGGCCAAACTGCTTTTGGTGAGAACTACGTCCAAGAGGGTGTTGAAAAAATTCAGCAACTCACAAAATTACGCCCTTGGCTGGAATGGCACTTTATTGGCCCGCTACAAAGCAATAAAACGCGCGATGTCGCAGAACATTTTGACTGGGTGCATAGCATTGACCGCCTCAAGATTGCAGAACGTCTCTCTAGCCAGCGCGGTGAATTTTCTGACTTAGGCGATCTGCAAGTTTGTGTCCAGATCAATGTGAGCAAAGAAGAATCTAAAAGCGGTATAGCACTTGAAGAGGTTGAGGCGCTTTGCAATGCTATTGCCAAGCTACCCAATCTTGTACTTCGCGGACTAATGGCCATTCCTGCCCCCAGTGATGACATTCAGCAACAACACCAAGCCTTTGCGGCTGTCAGAGAATGCTTTGCCGGGATAAAAGCAAAACACGTCAATGATCTTGGGTATGACTTTTTTGACACTCTCTCCATGGGAATGTCAGATGATATGGAGGCTGCAATCGCCGAAGGCAGCACCATGGTACGTATAGGAAGTGCCATTTTTGGGAAGCGCGATAAGATAAAAATATGAACACACAACAAACGCATCAAAACGCCCACATCACCTTCATTGGCGGGGGCAATATGGGTCGCGCCTTAATTAGCGGATTACTCGCGAATGATTTTGAAGCCAATCAACTCTCTGTAGTTGAAGCTAATGCTAGTACTGGCTTGCAATTACATCAAGATTTTGGCGTACAGATCATTGGCGCCTTAGATCAAATTGCTTTTGACTTCTCCAAAAACAATGTCGTTGTCATGGCCATCAAACCTCAGGACTTTAATGTCGTGGCAAAGTCTTTAAACGCCAAACTGAAACATCAAACAGCACCAGGTCCATTGATCCTCAGTATTGCTGCCGGCATTCGCCTCAAAGACATGAGTCGCTGGCTTGATCATGAACGCTGCGTTCGAGCTATGCCAAACACCCCAGCCCTCATCGGCAAGGGCATCACCGGCTTATTTGCTGATGCTGCGGTAAATGATTCTGACCGCGCTCTAGCCGAGACTATTTGCAATGCTGTTGGGCAAGTAGTCTGGGTAAGCGAAGAGAAACTCATGGATGCCGTTACCGCTGTTTCTGGAAGCGGGCCCGCCTATGTCTTTGCTTTCTTAGAAGCGATGCAATCTAGCGGCGAGAAGCTTGGGCTTGATGCAGCTACTGCCCGTAAGCTAGCTTATGCCACTCTAGAGGGTGCTACACAACTGGCCCATAATTCGGATGAACATGCTGGCGTATTACGCGAACGAGTTACCTCCAAGGGTGGCACAACCGCTGCGGCACTAGATATGCTTAAGCAACTTGATTGGCATGGTGCACTTGAAAAAGCGATTGATGCCGCCAGCCAACGTGGTAAAGCCATGGGCGATGAACTGGGTGAGAGCTAAAAGCGAGTTAGATACGCGCTAGACCCAATAGGATTCCTAAAAATAGGAATCCACCCAGCCAGTTATTGTGGCGAAATGCTGTGAAGCAATCTTCGCGCTTGCGAGTGGATACTAATTTCAGGTGATATGCAGCGCAAGCTAAAGCTAGGCACCACCCTATCCAAAAGTAATTACTCAGGTTTGCCAAGTGAGCAACCCATATATGACTTAGAAATAGCACGCCGTAACTTAGGCTAATTGCGAGAACATCATGACGACCAAAGGTGATGGCGGAGGTCCGTAAGCCTAAACGTAAATCATCATCGCGATCGACCATCGCATAAGCGGTGTCATAAGCGATAGCCCAGAAGACGTTACCAATAAACAAAATCCAAGCTTCCAGCGGAATAAAGTCGAGGACGGCTGCATAGGCCATTGGAATCCCAAAGCCAAAGGCAATGCCCAGTACGGCTTGTGGAATAGCAAAAAAGCGCTTAGTGAAGGGGTAAATAATGGCAACTGCCAAGGCAAAGAAAGAAAGCTCTTTAGTTAAAGCATTCAAGGGCTGAATGAGCAAAAAAGCTATCAATGCAAGAGTGGCTGCCACTGTCAGCGCCTCCTTCCCAGAAATTCTCCCACTCGTAATGGGTCGATCTTTGGTTCTCAAAACATGACGATCAAAATCTTGATCTGCATAGTCATTGATGGCGCACCCTGCACTACGCATTAAAAAAGTTCCCAGGGTAAAAATAATGAGCAGATACCAATCAGGAAAGCCGCCGCTGGCTAGCCATAACGCCCACAAAGTTGGCCACAATAAAAGTAGTGTTCCAATCGGCTTATCTAAGCGGATCAAATAGGCGTAAGCAACAATACGATCACGCATCAGAGAAATCATCTTCTTTATTTACCATCATCGTCATAGCCCAATTATCAAGCCTTTAAAAATTCTGTGCGAGATCCTAGCCAACGTTCAAGATGCCTCTCCACTAGATCACCATGCTCAGCCAGCAAACGCTCCGCCGCCGTCTGCGCCAATTCGATCAACCACGCATCTCGCTGAAGATCAACAAAGCGCAACATCGCATCACCTGATTGTTTAGCTCCTAATAATTCACCAGGACCACGTAGGGATAAGTCTCGCTCCGCAATCACAAACCCATCCGAAGTTTCTCTTAAAGTTTGCAGGCGCTCTTTAGCAGCCAAAGATAGTGGCTCTGCATACATCAAGATGCAAACTGAATCAGCTGAACCACGTCCTACGCGCCCCCGTAACTGATGAATCTGTGCATAGCCAAAACGTTCTGCATGCTCAATCACCATCAGAGCTGCATTAGGCACATCGACTCCCACTTCGATGACTGTCGTGGCTACCAACAACTGAATTTCATTGGCCTTAAACGCCGCCATCACTGCAGCCTTCTCTTCGCTTTTTAATCGGCCATGAACCAATCCGACTTTGAAGTTGGGTAAGGCTTGAGTGAGTTGCTCAAAACTTTCAACGGCTGTTTGCAATTGCAATACTTCAGACTCTTCAATTAAAGGACAAACCCAATAAGCTTGCAATCCCTTGGCCAGCCAATCATGTAAGCCAGAAATTACCTCCTCCCTGCGCGCAGCCTTCACCACCTTGGTAGCAATGGGCTTACGTCCTGGAGGCAATTCATCAATGACAGAGACATCGAGGTCGGCGTAGTAAGTCATCGCCAGCGTACGAGGAATTGGAGTTGCTGACATCATCAATTGATGGCAATAAAACAGCTCAGAACCAACGCGTTGCTGAATCTCTAAACGCTGCCTCACACCAAAACGATGCTGCTCATCAATGACCGCCAAACCCAACTTAGCAAAGCTCACCTTATCCTGAATCAGCGCATGGGTGCCAATGATCAGCTGTGCATCACCACTCTCAATTGCCGCCTGTGCAAGTCTTTTTTCTTTTGCTTTCAAACTACCAGAAAGCCATGCAATCTTGACACCTAAAGGCTCAAACCATTCCTTCATTTTGAGAAAGTGTTGTTCAGCCAAAATTTCCGTTGGCGCCATGATGGCGGCCTGATAACCATGATCTATTGCACGCGCGGCAGCCAATGCCGCAATCACTGTTTTCCCACTACCAACATCGCCTTGCAATAAGCGATTCATCGGAAAAGTATTGGATAGATCGCGTCCAATTTCAGACCAGACACGCGCTTGAGCGCCAGTCAGTTCGAAGGGTAAGGCCTTGAGTAAGCCGTCTTCAATACTGGCATTTTTTTTGCTCGTCTCCCTCGCCCGATCTACTGATTGATCCTTCTGAAGGCTGGGGGCATATCTTTCCCTACGAATAGCATGAGCCCGCTTTAGGGAAATCTGCTGCGCAAGTAACTCCTCAAACTGCACTCGTCTCCAGGCGGGATGGGTACGCTCCAGCAGGGATTGGGTGTTGGCATCAGCAGGCGGCTGATGCAAATATGTAATTGCATCTTGGAGTGGGGGCCAATCATGAGTTGGCAAAATTTGCGCCATCAGCTTGGTCGGTAAAAATTCTGCCAAGCTCTCTTTGAGGCTAGCATCCTGAAGGGCCTTTAGCACTGCCTTACGAATAATGGCTTGTGAAATCCCGGCACTTGCTGGATATACCGGGGTCAAGCTAGCAGGCAATGGAGCGTCCGGGGTAGCAGCGCGAACGGTTGGATGTACCATCTCAGCACCCTGATAACCCTCTCGGACCTCACCACGCACCCGTAGATGACTGCCAATCGCCATCTGCTTCTGCTGACTAGGATAGAAATTCAGAAAACGGAGCTGGAGTGAGCCAGAGTCATCCTCAATCGTGACTAAAAGCTGTCTTCTAGGGCGAAACATGACTTGATTCCGAATGACGACACCCTGAGTCTGAATGGCATGGAATCTCCCGAGGCCTAAAGCCTCCTCTATCGTGAAGAGCTCAGTTTCATCCTCGTAACGGGATGGCAGATGCAAAGCAAGTGCCATAGGGCTGTTTAAACCCATCTTTTCGAGTGCAGTTGGCGGTCGCTTAGTCGTCATCGTTAAAATCCAATACCTGATGGTAATGCTATGCAACTTTCCGACTTCAATTACGACCTCCCTCCCCAGCTAATTGCCCAGCACCCACTGGCCAATAGAACGGATAGCCGCCTCCTAGAGCTGAGGGCGGACGGGGATAATGACGCCCAATTGATTGATCGGCAGTTCCTGGACATTCTTAACCTTATCAAGCCCGGGGATTTGCTCGTCTTTAATGACACCAAGGTCATTCCAGCTCGCTTGCATGGCAAAAAAGAGACTGGCGGCAATGTCGAACTCCTGATCGAACGCATTAGCGCCGAAAACCAGGCTTGGGTTCAAATCAGAGCCTCCAAAGTTCCAAAGACTGGGGCGATCGTTCATATCTTCAATAAAGCCGGTGAAACTTTCCCGGTGGAGATGATTGCTTATGACGGCCGATTTTATGAAGTGCGCTTTCCAGAAAATGTGTTTGCATTACTTGAACGGTTTGGCGAATTGCCACTACCCCCCTATATCGAACATCAGCCAGATGCTGAAGATGCCAACCGCTATCAAACCGTGGTTGCCAAGAATCCTGGTGCCGTCGCAGCTCCTACGGCAGGCCTGCACTTTGATCAAGCCATCCTCAATCAACTAGGTGAGCTCGGCGTTAAACAGGCTAGCGTCACCCTCCACGTCGGCGCCGGGACGTTTACCCCAGTTCGCGAAGAAGATCTCAGTAAACACAAAATGCATTACGAGTGGTTCTCAGTTCCCGCAGAAACCATTGCGGCCATCGAAGACACACACAGGATGGGCGGAAGAGTGATTGCGGTTGGAACTACCAGCCTGAGGGCCTTAGAGAGCCAGGCTCAGACCCAACAAAACAGCGGTGAAACTAATTTATTTATCACCCCTGGGTATCAATTTAAAACCGTAGATTGCTTGCTGACTAACTTTCATCTGCCAAAATCTACTTTACTCATGCTGGTGAGCGCCTTTGCTGGCGTGACCAATATCCGCAACGCCTACCAACATGCCATTCAAAATGAATATCGATTTTTTAGCTACGGCGATGCGATGTTCTTAAGCCGCCTAAACCAAACAAACCCATGACAAAACCTGTTCACTTCAATATCCTGGCCCGCGACTCGGCGAGCCCTGCCCGCCTTGGTCAGCTTGACCTTCCACACGGCAGCGTACAAACGCCGATCTTTATGCCAGTGGGTACTTATGGCACTGTGAAGGCGATGACCCCACGCGATTTACATGAGGCCAAAGCACAAATTATTTTGGGCAATACCTTCCACCTTTGGTTGAGACCAGGTTTAGATGTCATTAAAAAACATGGCGGCTTACATCGCTTTATGGGCTGGGATAAGCCGATCCTGACTGACTCTGGTGGCTTTCAGGTGTTTAGCTTGGGCGCTCTGAGAAAAATTTCAGAGGAGGGCGTGACCTTTGCCTCCCCGATCAACGGGGATAAATTATTTATGTCTCCAGAAGTATCGATGGAAATTCAGGCGGTTCTCAACAGTGATATCGCTATGCAATTTGACGAGTGCACTCCCTACGAAATCAAAGGACAGGCAACCTCAGAAAAAACCGCGCGCGCCTCCCTGGAGATGTCTCTGCGCTGGGGTGATCGTTCATTAAAGCGCTTTCGGGAACTCGAAACCGGCAACGGTCTTTTTGGCATCGTCCAGGGCGGTATGTTTGAAAACCTCCGTGAATTCTCTCTAGATGCCGTAAGTCAGCAAGGTTTTGATGGCATTGCCATTGGCGGCCTCTCTGTTGGTGAGCCAAAACCAGAGTTTGAACGCATCCTCAATTTCACCGCCCCTAAACTGCCAGAGCACATGCCCCACTACTTAATGGGCGTTGGAACACCCGAAGACCTGATGCTAGGCGTGAGCCTGGGCATTGATATGTTTGATTGTGTGATGCCAACTCGCAATGCTCGCAATGGCTGGCTCTTTACCCGCTTTGGCGACCTCAAACTACGCAATTCAGGCTACAAAGACGATGATCGCCCTGTCGACCCCACCTGTGCTTGCTACACCTGCCAGAACTTCACGAGATCCTACTTAAATCACCTCCAAAAGGCGAATGAGATCCTCGGATCACAGCTCAATACGATCCACAACCTCTCTTACTATCTCCAGCTAATGGAAGAGGTTCGAGAGTCCCTAGCTAAGGATCGTTTTAGCGCCTATCGCGAGGAATTTCATCGGAATCGCCAGCGTGGTGTTGAGCCTGGGCAGGATTAATAGCCCTAGGGCAGTAAATCAGCCCTCAAAGCCCCATACAGTTTAGAATTGCGGGTTTACGGCTTTGCTTTTAAAGCCTAAAACTGAAGCAGTTTCCAATTGGTAATTAATGGAGGTTTTGTATGTGGATTAGTAACGCTTTTGCCCAGGCACCAGCCGCGGGTGCAGATTCTGGTGGCTTAATGAGCTTCCTTCCCCTAATTTTGATGTTTGCAGTGCTGTACTTCATCATGATTCGCCCACAAATGAAGCGTCAAAAAGAAACTAAAGCAATGTTGAGCGCTTTGGCGGTTGGCGATGAAGTAGTGACCGTTGGCGGCATCATCGGCAAAGTAAGCGCCTTGAAAGATCAAGTTGTTACGGTTGAAATTGCTGCTGGCACTGAAGTGCAAATGCAAAAAGGCGCCATCACAACAGTATTACCAAAAGGCTCATTGAAGTCCGCTTAATACGCTTGTTTAAAAGTATCTCAATATGAATCGCTACCCTCTCTGGAAATACATAGTCATCCTATTTGCTTTATTAATTGGAGGGCTATATTCACTACCCAATTTCTACGGAGAGGCTCCAGCGGTTCAGGTCTCGTCCGCCAAGCCAACCATCAAGGTTGATTTGGCGACACAGTCTCGAGTCGAAAAGATTCTGACTGAAGACAACATTAGTAACACTGGCATTTTCTTTGAATCTACCGGTAATGTAGGCTCCATCAAAATTCGTTTTAATAACACAGACATCCAGCTGCGGGCACGCGATCTGCTGCAGCAAAAGTTGAACATGGATCAAAATGATCCAAATTTCACAGTCGCATTAAACCTACTCTCCAATACACCAAGCTGGTTGAATGCGCTTAATGCATTGCCAATGCCTCTTGGTCTGGACTTACGTGGCGGTGTGTACTTCTTGTTGCAGGTCGACATGAAGGGCGCCGTTCAAAAGAAGGTGACTTCTTTGGCTAGTGATATTCGCAGTCAGTTACGCGACAAATCTATCCGTCAACAAGGTATTGAGCGCGGTCAGGACACCATCACCCTGACTTTCGGTAGTACTGAAGATGCCGAGAAAGCACGCACAGTATTAATGACTAGTCAGCCTGAACTGACTTGGCAAATTAAACCTACTGGTCTGTCTCCGAAGCTAGTTGGCGAATTTAAACCTACTGCCTTGAAAGAAATTCAAGACAACGCAGTAAAACAAAACATCGTCACACTCAACAAGCGCGTGAATGAATTGGCCGTTAAAGAGCCAGTGATTCAACAGCAGGGTGCAGAGCGTATTGTTGTGCAACTACCAGGCGTGCAAGACACTGCTCGCGCTAAAGATATTATTGGCCGCACTGCAACTCTCGAATCCAGATTAGCCGACCCAATCGTTTCCACAATTGCGATTGGCGAGACCCCTCCCCCAGGCATGGATGTTTTCCGCTTTGGTGAAAACCGTCAAGGTGTGTTTAAAAAATCCGTCATCTTTAGTGGTGATCGCATTACTGATGCAAGCGCTGGCTTTGATCAAAACCAACGTCCTGCAGTGAACATCTCCTTAGATGCTGCCGGTGGACGCGTCATGCAAGAAGTCACCCGCGAAAACATTGGCAAGCCTATGGGCATGATCCTGTTCGAAAAAGGTAAAGGTGAGGTTCTCACAATTGCCACTATTCAAGGTGAATTTGGCTCCAAGTTCCAGATCACCGGCCAACCAACTACCGAGAGCGCAAACGACTTAGCCCTCTTGTTGCGCGCAGGATCTTTAGCAGCGCCAATGGAAATCATTGAAGAGCGCACGATTGGACCGAGCCTTGGTGCAGAAAACATTGAGAAGGGTTTCAAATCCCTGATCTTTGGTTTCGCTGCAATCTCTGTTTTCATGATTGCCTACTACCTCTTGTTCGGCACGTTCTCAGTAGTAGCCCTGGCAGTGAACTTACTACTCTTGATTTCAGTACTGTCAATGCTGCAAGCTACCTTAACCTTGCCAGGTATCGCTGCGATGGCATTGGCATTAGGTATGGCGATTGACTCCAACGTCTTGATTAACGAACGTATTCGTGAGGAGCTGCGCAATGGCGCCGCTCCGCAAACAGCCATTGCGGTTGGCTTTGATAAAGCTTGGGCAACCATCTTGGATTCAAATGTCACCACCTTAATTGCCGGCCTCGCACTACTGGCATTTGGCTCAGGCCCAATCAAAGGTTTTGCCGTAGTCCATTGCCTCGGTATTTTGACCTCCATGTTTTCAGCAGTCTTTTTCTCACGCGGCCTGGTTAATCTCTGGTACGGCAGAGGTAAAAAAGTTCAAAAACTCGCTATTGGCCAAGTTTGGCGCCCACAGGAGAAATAAGTCATGGAATTTTTCCGGATCAAAAAAGATATCCCCTTTATGCGCCATGCATTGGTGCTCAATGCGGTCTCTTTAATCACCTTTTTAGCTGCCGTTTTCTTCCTCTGGCATAACGGACTTCACCTATCGATTGAATTCACTGGTGGCACAGTGATGGAGGTAACTTATCCACAAACTGCCCCCCTAGATTCAATTCGAGCAAATGTAGAAAAGTTAGGGTACGCCGACACTCAGATTCAGAATTTTGGTAGCTCACGCGATGTCATGATTCGCCTGCCCTTACAAAAAGATGCCGAAGGGAAAATGATTTCCTCCGCAGATCAAAGCGCAGCAGTGATGACGGCTCTTGAGCCAGCTAGCTCTGGCGTTAAATTACAGCGTGTTGAGTTTGTCGGCCCACAAGTTGGTCGTGAATTGGCAATAGATGGCCTGATGGCCTTGTTGTTTGTGATCATCGGTATTGTGGTTTATCTTTCTTTCCGCTTTGAGTGGAAATTTGCACTTGCCGGCATCATTGCGAACTTACATGACATCGTGATTATTCTTGGCTTCTTCGCATTTTTCCACTGGGAGTTCTCGCTCTCAGTGTTAGCTGCCGTGCTCGCCGTATTGGGTTACTCAGTAAACGAGTCTGTGGTGATTTTTGACCGTATTAGGGAAAACTTCCGTAAGTACCGCAAGATGAACACTCGCGAGATTATTGACAATGCAATTACCAGCACGATTAGTCGTACCGTGATTACTCACGGCAGCACTGAGATGATGGTCTTGGCTATGCTGATTTTTGGCGGCCCCACTCTCTTCTACTTCGCGTTAGCACTCACCATCGGTATTTTGTTTGGTATCTACTCATCAGTGTTCGTGGCGGCAGCTCTTGCCATGTGGCTTGGCGTTACCCGCGAAGACTTGGTAAAGGGTGAGCGCAAGCCTGATGATGCAAGCCGTAATGATGACCCCAACTTCGGGGCGCAGGTTTAAGAGTTAAAAGAATTCATTCTCAGTTAATGTAGATTCTCAAGTGCGGCCAATATTCTTTTGGTCGCACCTTGATGCTCGAGAGAGTATGCCTTTGCTGCACTCGACATCTTCGCCAGCTCGGCACTATTCGATAGAAGTTCTTTTAAGGCTTCCATGAGGGCAATCGGCTCACTCAAGATGAGTTCGCCCTGAATACGCTTTGCAGCGCCCATTTCAATGGCGTCTAAAGAGGCCTGCTGGAAGTTGTAGGTATGCTCACCCAGCAATACTGGACAGCCTGCAGCGCAAGCCTCAATCAGGTTTTGGCCACCAAAGGGAAGCAGGCTACCGCCCATGACCACCAAATCAGCAGCGCTGTAATACATCGGCATCTCACCCATCGAATCACCTAAGATGACCTCTAGGTCCCCATGACCACTGGGTATGCCATCCCACTCAGTACGGCGCCGAAACCTCAAACCAGCCTCATGTATTTGATTAGCGACTTCAGGGAAGCGCTCAGGATGACGTGGAACTAGGCATAGCAATGGGGCAATCTCGAATGCATTGCCAAGCAATAGATCTTTCCACGCCTTGAGAATAATTGCTTCTTCACCATCACGAGTACTGGCAGCGCACACCATTAGGCGTGAATGGGCATGCAGCTCCTGCTTCCAGGATTCACCTTGCTGAACTAATTTTGAGTCCAGCGGCACATCAAATTTGAGGTTGCCAACGATCTCCACTTGCTTTACGCCAAGACCTTGATAGCGCCGGGCATCAAATTGCGTTTGAGCCAAGATACCTGAAAATGCCTGAAACAAAGATCTTCCTGCCTTACCAAATTGATTCACGCGACGAGCGCTACGCTCAGATAAACGGGCATTCACTAAAAATAGTGGTAGACCAATTTCAGCGCAATAAAAAACTACTGTAGGCCAGGCCTCGGTCTCCATAAACAAACCAAATTTAGGTTTAAATGCACGAATGAAATTCGCTACAGACCAACAGAGGTCATAGGGCAAATACACTTGTCGCAATTGACCGGCAGCAATTGCTTTTGTAAATAGAGCTGCGCCTGTTCGACGGCCATTGAGTGTCATATGGGTCAGCAAGATCGTTTCGCCACGCTCTAGATACGCTTCAATCAGAGGCTGGGAAGCTCTGGTCTCGCCAACGGATACCGCATGAATCCATACCGACCCCTGCATAATGGATTTTCCATACGCAAAACCCAGGCGCTCAGAGAAATGATTTAAGTAGTCAATGGAATGACGTGTGCGCCAAGCAAGGCGAATGAATGCGAATGGCAAAAGCAGATGCCATAAGAATTGATAAACAGCAAACCAGATCTTGGGGCGGGCACCGTATTCAGAATCTTGCGGTGCACGCCCAAGGTTTGGGGTCAAGCTCACTTTTTCAGACGTTCGGTCAATTCGACCGCCTTACCTAAATAGGAAGACGGCGTCATCTCGAGCAATAAAGTTTTGGCGTTATCCGGAATTTTCAAACCACGTATAAAGGTTTGTAAATCAGCTTGGTTGATGCCTTTGCCACGAGTGAGTTCTTTGAGTTGCTCGTACGGATTCTCAATGCCATAACGACGCATCACGGTTTGCACTGGCTCTGCCAATACTTCCCAGCACTCATCCAAGTCAGCAGCAATGGCGGCATGGTTTACCTCTAGCTTCCCTAGACCACGCAGAGCGCTGTCATAAGCTAAAACACTGTGGCCAAATGCTGGGCCCAGGTTGCGCAAGACCGTTGAATCAGTGAGGTCACGCTGCCAACGAGAAATAGGCAACTTCTCTGCTAGGTGGCGCAATAGGGCATTTGCTACGCCCAAATTACCTTCAGAATTTTCAAAGTCAATAGGGTTTACTTTATGCGGCATAGTTGAAGAGCCAATCTCTCCCGCTTTAGTACGCTGCTTAAAGTAGCCAATAGAAATATAAGCCCAGAAATCACGATCCATGTCCAATAAGATGGTGTTAGCGCGAGCAATCGCATCAAACAATTCGGCCATACCATCATGCGGCTCAATCTGAATGGTGTACGGATTAAAGGTGAGACCTAAACGCTTCTCAACTACATTCTTGGAGAAGTTTTCCCAATCAAAATCAGGATAAGCAGATAGGTGTGCGTTGTAATTGCCAACAGCACCATTCATTTTTCCCAAGAGCGGCACTGCTGCAATCGTCGCAATCGCACGCTCTAAACGTTTAGCGATATTGGCCAACTCCTTACCCAAGGTGCTTGGAGAGGCCGGCTGACCGTGGGTACGAGATAGCAAAGGCACTTTGGCATTCTCAATGGCCAAGTCGGTTAACACTGCAAGCACTTTTCTGAGTTGTGGCAGCAAGACTTCATCACGCGCCCCGCGCAACATCAAACCATGAGAGGTATTGTTAATATCTTCCGATGTGCATGCGAAGTGAATAAACTCGCTCGCTTTTAGTAAATCCGGGCGTCCAGCCACTTTTTCTTTTAAGAAATACTCAACCGCCTTCACATCATGGTTGGTAACCGCTTCAATATCCTTGATACGCTGCGCATCCGCATCGGAGAAATTTTCTGGCAAGGACAGTAAAAAAGCTTCATCCGCGGAATTAATCTTTGGTACATCTGGTAAACCTGCAGAAGCCAAAGCCAGCAACCAATGAATCTCTACAAATACTCGCTGACGCATAAATGCAGCTTCGGATAACCAAGGCCTTAAGGCGTCAAGCTTTCCAGCGTAGCGGCCATCTAAAGGGGAAAGTGCATTAAGGGTAGAAATCGGCTGACTCACGAATATTGCCTTTATATGGAATGTTTCAATAAAACCTGATTTTAATCGTTCTTGGGGACAACCCAATTTGAGAAGCATCGCTATACTGAGCCCCATGAAACTGATCGGATCCCTCACTAGCCCCTTCGTACGCAAGGTACGCATTGTTTTTTTGGAAAAAAAGGTAGACGTAGACTTAGAAGTTGAGAATGTCTGGGCTGCAGACACCAAAATCGCCCTTAATAACCCCTTAGGTAAGGTTCCCTGCCTCCTTTTAGAGGATGGTGAGGCAATCTATGATTCACGGGTAATCGCCGAATACGCGGACACCTTAAGTCCAGTAGGAAAGCTCATCCCAACCGGAAGTCGTGAGCGCGCCAGTGTCAAAACTTGGGAAACCTTGGCTGATGGCGTTGAGGATGCTGGCATTTTGGCTCGCCTAGAGGTCACTTTGCGGCCAGCAGAACAACAGAGCGCCGCTTGGATTGAGCGTCAAATGGGCAAAATTAATGCCTCTCTTGCCCAAATGTCCCGTGAATTGGGCGAAAAC
Organism: Burkholderiaceae bacterium; assembly: GCA_947448625.1. Classification (GTDB taxonomy): domain Bacteria; phylum Pseudomonadota; class Gammaproteobacteria; order Burkholderiales; family Burkholderiaceae; genus Polynucleobacter. The sequence goes on from CANFOT010000013.1 coordinate 31,276, forward strand.
GCCTGGTGCCATGGCAATCAGATGACTTTGGCTGATATTGCAGTGGGATGCGCATTGGGCTACATGCTATTTCGCTTCCCGAATATCGCTTGGCAAGCGCAATATCCAAACCTAGATACCTTGTATCAAAAGTTAATACAAAGACCTTCTTTCATAGAAACAGCGCCCCCAACAGCCTGAATCTCCAGGCTGTCATATAGGAATGCTTAGGCGGAAATAATTCCACCGCCTAAACAAATATCACCGTCGTACAAAACGGCAGATTGACCTGGGGTCACCGCCCATTGCGCCTCTGGAAAAGCCAATTCAAAGCTCAAGGGGCCTTCAGCCCCAGCAAAAAGTGAGCATGCAGAATCCGCTTGGCGATAGCGAGTCTTAGCTGAGTACTGGCCTGGCGGTGGCGCAGCCCCATCCACCCAACTGGCATCAATTGCAGAGAGCCGATTAGCCAGTAACCATGAGTGCTCGTGCCCCTGAGCGACATACAGGGTGTTATTGACTATGTCCTTACGAGCTACATACCAAGCATCCCCATTACCATCCTGACTGCCACCCAAACCAATACCCTTGCGCTGTCCCAAGGTGAAGAAGGCAAGTCCCATATGCTCACCCACTGTTTTGCCTTCAGGCGTTTTAATGGGCCCTGGAGTGCGGGGCAAGTAACGATTTAAGAACTCTCGGAAGGGGCGTTCCCCAATAAAGCAGATACCTGTCGAATCTTTTTTACGCGCATTGTGCAGGCCGATTTGCTCAGCAATCTTGCGCACTTCGGTTTTTGGAATTTCACCCAAAGGAAAAAGTACATTGGCCAATTGACTCTGGCTTAAGCGATGCAAGAAATAACTTTGGTCTTTGCTAGCATCCAGCGCCTTTAATAACTGCACTCGCCCGCCTTGATGACGAACCCGCGCATAGTGGCCAGTTGCAATTGCATCCGCACCCAAACTCATGGCGTGGTCCAAAAAGGCTTTGAATTTAATTTCCGCGTTGCACAAAACATCTGGATTAGGGGTTCTGCCTGCGGCATATTCACGCAAAAACTCCGCAAAAACGCGCTCGCGGTACTCTGCAGCAAAATTTACCGCCTCAACATCAATCCCAATCAGATCAGCTACCGACACCACATCTAACCAATCCTGACGGGCAGAGCAATACTCGTCGTTATCGTCGTCTTCCCAATTTTTCATAAATAGGCCGACTACTTCATAGCCTTGTTTTTTGAGCATCCAGGCTGCAACAGACGAATCTACCCCTCCAGACATCCCAATAACGACTTTCGAAGGATTTGAGGTGGGTATTGCTGAGGAATTGAGCGGGATCATCAAAAAATGCGAGAATTCAATATAAGCTAAAGACCCCATTGTAGAAGTCTTGCTCCAAATTTACGAGATTTGAAGCAAAACCATGCAAATGGCAATATAAAAGTTAATGAATGGGTAGACCTTTACCTATTTAACTAAAATAGATTTTTCGAAAAATTTGTATTTGGAGACATGCCATGCGCATAGGAGTACCGCTGGAAATCAGACCCGGGGAAACTCGTGTTGCCGCCACACCGGAAACCGTCAAGAAGCTGATTGGCCAAGGCCATACAGTTGTTATTCAAAAAGATGCGGGCGTTACAGCTAGCCAGCCAGATTCCGCCTACGAAGCTGTTGGCGCGACCATTGGCAGCGCAGCAGATGCCTTTGGCGCGGAGATTGTTCTCAAAGTACGCGCCCCAGAAGCGGCGGAGCTCAAGCAAATCAAATCTGGCAGTGTGCTGCTTGGCATGCTTGACCCATTTGATAACGACAATATCGCCGCTATGGCTGCGCAAGGTGTAACTGCATTCTCATTAGAGGCTGCTCCACGCACCACTCGCGCCCAAAGTATGGACGTCTTGTCATCACAAGCCAACATCGCGGGCTATAAAGCGGTGATGGTAGCCGCCAATGAGTATCAGCGCTTTATGCCAATGCTCATGACTGCAGCGGGAACCGTTAAAGCGGCACGCGTACTCATCTTGGGTGCAGGTGTTGCCGGACTTCAGGCCATTGCCACTGCAAAGCGCTTAGGCGCTGTGATCGAAGCATCCGATGTACGCCCTGCCGCTAAAGAGCAAATTGAATCTCTCGGCGCAAAGTTTGTCGATGTTCCTTATGAAAGCGATGAAGAGCGTGAAATCGCCCAAGGCGTTGGCGGCTATGCCCGCCCAATGCCAGAAGCTTGGATGAAGCGTCAAGCAGCGCTCGTAGCTGAACGCGCACAACAAGCCGACATCGTCATTACTACCGCCTTAATTCCAGGTCGCAAGCCCCCAGTCCTACTACACAGCGACACCGTTGCCAATATGAAACCGGGCTCGATCGTGATCGACTTAGCTGCTGGTCGTGGTGATAACGGCTCAGGTAACTGTCCTTTGACAGAAGCTGACAAGATTGTTGAAAAAAATGGTGTGAAGATTGTTGGTTACACCAATCTCGCCAGTATGGTGGCTGCAGATGCTTCCGCTTTGTACGCTCGCAATTTGCTCGACTTCATGAAGTTGATTGTTGACGCAGAAGCGAAGTTAGTTATCCCAACAGATGACGACATCGTTACCGCCTGCTTAATGTGTCGTGATGGCCAAGCCGTCCGCAAAAACTAATAGAAATCATTCGAAGGAAATATCATGGATCTCGCTGCTTTTCAAAGCATCCTCACAGTCCAAAACATCACCGTATTTGTGTTGGCTATTTTTGTTGGCTACCACGTGGTTTGGAACGTTACTCCAGCACTGCATACTCCACTGATGGCCGTTACTAACGCCATTTCTGGAATCATCATTGTTGGCGCCCTGCTGCAAACTGAAGTGATTGGTGGTGATGAAATCACTCTCACCAGCATCATTGGTGCGATTGCAGTATTTCTAGCTTCAATTAATATTTTTGGTGGCTTTATGGTCACACGTCGCATGCTTGAAATGTTCAAGAAAAAAGCTCCTAAGGCTGATGCGGCTGGAACTAAATAAAACTAGAACAAGATCTATATAGAGACCACAATAATGTCAAACATAACCGCGATTTCCTATCTCATTTCATCGGTGCTCTTCATCCTCGCCTTGCGTGGATTGTCATCACCAACGACCTCACGTCAAGGTAATACCTTCGGCATGATCGGCATGCTGCTTGCCGTGATTACCACCTTCATGATTCCTGACTTTAAGCCAGTCTTCTCGTTGATTATTGCTGCCATTGTTGGCGGCGCCATTATTGGGACGCTTGCAGCTAAACGAGTACAGATGACGAAGATGCCCGAGCTCGTAGCGCTCATGCACTCCTTTGTTGGCTTATCTGCTGTGTTGATTGCCATTGCAGCGGTATATAACCCAGCACATGACCATACTGGCGCACAAAAGATCGAACTCTTCATCGGCGCGTTCATTGGCGCAATTACTTTTACCGCCTCCGTTATTGCTTTCGGTAAATTGTCTGGCAAGGTTAGCGGCAAGCCAGTAACTTTTGCTGGTCAACATTTACTCAATCTCATCCTAGCTATCGGCATGGTTTCTGGTGGCGTCATGTACTTCATGACGGGCAGCCATGAAGCATTCTTAGTGATGTGTGCAATTGCATTGGTATTGGGCGTAACCCTAATCATCCCTATCGGTGGCGCAGATATGCCGGTCGTTGTATCCATGCTGAACAGCTACTCTGGTTGGGCAGCAGCTGGTATTGGTTTCACATTAAATAATCCAGTGCTGATTATTGCTGGTGCTTGCGTAGGTTCTTCTGGCGCGATTCTGTCCTACATCATGTGTAAAGCGATGAACCGCTCGATCTTGGCGGTCTTGCTCGGTGGATTTGGTGCCGAAGCTTCTGCTGGTGGCGCTGATGATGGCAGCCCAAAGAACTACAAAACTGGTTCACCAGAAGATGCAGCCTTCCTCATGGAGAATGCCGATACAGTGGTAATTGTTCCTGGCTACGGCTTGGCAGTTGCCCGCGCTCAGCACGCTCTGAAAGAATTGACTGAGAAGCTGACTCATCACGGCGTTACTGTGAAGTATGCAATTCACCCAGTTGCAGGTCGCATGCCTGGTCATATGAACGTTCTTTTAGCTGAGGCCGAAGTTCCATACGATCAAGTATTTGAAATGGAAGATATCAATAGTGATTTCGGTCAGGCTGACGTGGTGTTAGTGCTCGGTGCCAACGACGTAGTGAATCCTGCTGCGCGTACACCAGGAAGCCCTATTTTTGGCATGCCAATTTTGGAGGCCTTCAAAGCTAAAACCATTATTGTGAATAAACGCTCAATGGCTGCAGGCTATGCTGGTCTAGATAACGAACTCTTCTACATGGATAAAACCATGATGGTCTTCGGTGATGCGAAGAAAGTGGTTGAAGATATGGTGAAGTCAGTTAGTTAA
>CANFOT010000014.1 GCA_947448625.1 Burkholderiaceae bacterium
ACCAATGATGGTCACTTTTTTGCCTTTAATGAGGGACAAATCAGCGTCTTTATCGTAAAAAACTTTCATGCTCTTTCCTTGTATTGAAAATGTAGTTAATTCAGTAATCAGTTAAAAAAATTAAACCTTTAGGATGCGTTCACCGCGCCCAATACCAGAACCACCCGAACGGACAGTTTCCAGAATCGATGCACGATCAATCGAATCAATAAAGGCATCCAATTTGGCGCCATCACCAGTTAATTCAATGGTGTAACTCTTATCAGTCACATCAATGATGCGACCCCGGAAGATATCTGTTGTACGTTTCAGCTCTTCACGCTCCTTACCTACAGCACGCACCTTAATCATCATGAGCTCACGCTCAATATGAGGACCTTCAGTCAAATCAAAAACCTTCACCACCTCAACCAAGCGATTTAAGTGTTTAGTGATTTGCTCAATCACATCCTCAGAACCGATCGTCACGATCGTCATGCGGGAGAGTGATGAATCTTCAGTAGGCGCAACGCTCAATGTTTCAATGTTGTAGCCGCGAGCCGAGAATAAGCCAACTACACGGGACAATGCCCCAGGTTCGTTCTCTATCAATACAGAAATAATATGTCGCATTAGAGATCCTCACTACCCAAAAGCATTTCAGTAATACCCTTACCCGCCTGCACCATTGGCCAAACGTTTTCTTCTGGGTCGGTTTGGAAATCCATAAACACCGTGCGATCTTTTAAACGAATCGCTTCTTTGAGAGCGCCCTCAACATCAGACTTCTTCTCAATGCGCATACCAACGTGTCCATAGGCCTCAGCCAACTTCACAAAGTCTGGCAATGAATCCATATATGAACTGGAATAGCGCTTGTTATAAGTAAGCTCTTGCCACTGACGAACCATGCCGAGGTAACGGTTATTCAAGGACACGATCTTTACTGGAGTGTTGTATTGCTTACAAGTGGATAGCTCTTGAATACACATCTGAATTGAGCCTTCACCAGTAATGGCAAAAACATCCTGCTCAGGAAATGCCTTCTTAATGCCCATAGCGTATGGCAAGCCAACACCCATAGTGCCGAGTCCACCAGAGTTAATCCAACGACGTGGCTTATCAAACTTATAGAACTGTGCAGCCCACATTTGATGCTGGCCAACGTCAGATGTAATGAATGCATCGCCACCAGTGAGCTCCCACAACTTCTGAACTACGTACTGGGGTTTTACTATTTGCGATGCTTCGTCGTATTTCAGGCAATCTTTTTTACGCCACTCATTAATCTGCTCCCACCATGCCGCGACCTTGGCATCGTTCTTGCGTGGGCCAGCAGCCCTGAGTTGAGCAGTCATCTCTTGCAGCACTTCTTTGAGATTGCCAACGATAGGAACATCTACTTTTACCCGCTTAGAAATCACGGATGGATCAATATCAATATGAATGATCTTGCGTGGATGACTTGCAAAGTGAGCGGTATTACCAATCACGCGGTCATCAAAACGTGCACCAATCGCAATCAATACATCACTGTGTTGCATTGCCATATTGGCTTCATAGGTACCGTGCATACCGAGCATGCCCACAAACTGTGGACTGGTGCCTGGAAAACCGCCAAGACCCATCAAGGTATTGGTAACTGGGTAACCCAACAAATCAGCAAATTCTTTTAACTCTGGAGCGGCGTCAGCCAAGATCACCCCACCACCGGTGTAGATGAATGGGCGCTCGGCTTCTTGCAATAAAGAAACCGCTTTACGAATTTGTCCGCTATGCCCTTTTACAACAGGGTTGTATGAGCGCATCTCCAATGTTTCTGGATAGACGAATGGTCCTTTGGCTGCAGACACATCCTTAGGAATATCAATTAAAACTGGGCCTGGACGACCTGTTTGCGCAATATGGAAGGCCTTCTTAATGACCAAGGGAAGGTCTTTAACATCCTTTACGAGGAAGTTGTGCTTTACCACTGGTCGAGTGATGCCAACAGTATCAGCCTCTTGGAAAGCATCTTCACCAATTGCGTATGTCGGCACGTTACCGCTGATAACCACAAGTGGTATTGAATCTGTGTAGGCAGTAGCAATTCCTGTAACTGCGTTGGTTACACCTGGACCGGAAGTAACTAAGGCAACGCCAACCTTACCGGTTGCGCGCGCATAGCCATCGGCCGCATGAACTGCTGCTTGCTCATGGCGAACAAGGATGTGTTCAAACTTGTCCTGCTTAAAAATTTCGTCGTAGATAAAAAGAACGGAGCCGCCTGGGTAACCCCAAACGTACTCAACACCCTCTTTGTGCAAAGCTTGCACCAACATCTCGGCACCAATCATTTCGGGCGGAGTCGCTACGGGATTTGTATTTGCTGTGTCTTGATTAGCTTTAGAGGCTAAAAATTCGGCGCTGCTTGTATTCATTTTCTTTCGTCCTTTGCAATTTTCGGCAAAAAATTGTTTGGTCTGTTCTGTCTCCTGCTTGTGGCCTGAGTTCGAACGGCGCTGCTACCGGAAAAAACCACTTCGTAAATGAGATTCTAGGTAGTAAGCCCTATATTCTATAGCAATCCCCTAAAATGGACGAATTCCATCTGATTCAGGTCTAATCTACTGAATGGCTTCACCCCAAGAACTTTCTGACTTTCTGAGTAGTGTTGAGCAGCGCGCTTTCAAGCAGGCGGTCTATGCTGTGCGTGATGACGATGCCGCACTAGACATTGTTCAGGACGCCATGATTAAGCTGTCGGAAAAGTATGGTGATCGCCCCGCAGCCGAACTCCCCTTGGTTTTCACCAGAATTCTGCAAAACCGCATTCATGACTGGTTTAGACGTCAAAAAGTCCGCAATACTTGGGTCACCCTTTTCTCCAATATGGGCAAGAAATCGGATGAAAATGATGATTTTGACCCCCTGGAGTCACTTTCAGCCCCAGATGACAGTGAAATCCACCAGGATGGAGCTCATCAGCTTGAGCGCAGTCAGCTTTTACAGTCCCTGGAGTCAGAAATATCAAAATTACCTGCCCGTCAACGAGAAGCCTTCCTGATGCGTTATTGGGATGAGCTCAGTATTACTGAAACCGCTCTTGCTATGAGATGTAGCGAGGGAAGCGTCAAAACCCACTGCTCAAGAGCTACTCAGGCCCTAGCTAAAGCATTGAAATTAAAAGGAATTACGTTGTGAACCGCAATAAAGAGATCTTAGACCCCACAGAAGCAGACCAATTTGGTCTGACTGCCGCCGCCCTACTCCGCCAAGGATCTCAATCCCTGCCCGCCGGCATTAAAGATCGTCTTTACGCAGCCCGCTTAAAGGCAATTTCAGTCAAAAAACCAGAAAAAGTTCGCATTCAACAGCATGTTTTGGCCAATTTCACAGGCAACTGGTCTGTGGGTTCCCGCTCCTTTTGGGATAACGTGAGCTGGGTTGCTCCGTTAGCAGTGCTCGTTTTTGGTTTGATTGGAATCGCCCAATGGCAACAGGATTCCCGCATCAACGATATTGCTGAGTTAGATGCCGCCCTCCTGACTGATGATGTTCCGCCAGACGCTTATGCCGATAGCGGATTTATGGGTTTTCTTAAAAACGGCTCTCCCGCTGATTCAGAGCAAGATGGCTTGAGCCCCTCCAAATCACCATCCTGAAAATGAAACCAATTAGCGCATGCTAAAAAATTTACGCTCTATTTGTGTAACGATTGCTATTAGCTCCGCTCTAGTACTGAGTTTTAACGTGCTCGGTTTATCAGCAAATGCGCTAGCCCAAAGCGTCGTTGGTGCTCACGGTAAAACTACCGGCATCCCCGAGAAAAAATCGGATGGTACTTGGGAGAACTTAAAGTCGGAACAGCAGAAAATCTTAGCCCCATTGGAGGATGACTGGGATTACATGCTTCCCGAGAGTCGTAAGAAGTGGATACAGGTAGCTAACCTATACCCAAGAATGAGTGAGATCGATCAACAACGACTTCAGTCTCGCATGACGAGCTGGTCTAACCTTTCTCAAAAAGATCGTCGCATTGCACGAGAAAACTACTTAAGTAGCTTGAAGTTCCCTGCCGAGAAAAAAGCAGAGGCTTGGAGTGCCTATCAAAAACTAAGTGATGAGCAAAAAAAGAAGTTGGCTCAAGCAGAGACTAATAAGAAAAAACCAACCGCTGCTAGCGCACCCACATTGCAGCAACACCCCATCACCCAAAAGTCCAATCTAGCACCCACCCTACCGGCAAGCCCCGCACCGACTTCAGAAGTTACCGCACCTAGCGGCGCTGATAGCAACACTAGCACCCCCTGAGTCGTGATTACCCCCGCTGAATTGAATGCGCTTCCTGCTCCGCAATTTTGGCGGCGGGTTTCTTGCGCGCTGTATGAGCAATTGGTTTTGTTAGGCGTGATCGCCCTTACTTTTTTGGTGCCCAATTTGATTTTAGGAATCCTATTCGGCGCCTCCCTTCCAGGCTGGCTTACCTTTACATACCTCTATGTGGTCCTAGGCTTTTACTTTGTTTGGTATTGGACTAAGTCTGGGCAGACGCTAGCGATGCAAACATGGCGGGTACGGATGATTGGTCCAGGTGGCCATAACCTGACACGCAAAGAAGCAATGTGGCGTTATGTATTTGGATCCCTCTGGATTGCGCCTTGCATTCTCTTGCAATGGCTCCTAGGGCTGCAAAAATGGCAAATCATTGAGATGATGTTTACGGTTACTGTATTTCTGTGGCCCCTAACCATTTACCTAGATCGCGTCAGCCCCCTCCTACGTCAAAGTCTGCCAGATCGCTTAGGCAGAACACGTTTGGTGGAATTACCTAAGAATTTAGTAAAGCTTTCGTAATAAAAGCTTTAGAGACTACCTAGCCAATTTCGCGTAAGCATTCGATTGCAGTGGCCGCTTGAATTCTTCTCTGGAATCGATAGCCTGCCAAAAGACATGCAGTCACACCAAAGGCAATGCCCATCGCCAATGACTGTGCGAATGCGTGGAACTCAATCTCCAACACGAAACGCCCAAGAGCCCAAGCCGATATTCCTGCTGCTAGACCGGCTAAAGAGCCTGCGAGCACTCCAATCACCAGGAGTTCGGCTAAGGCAATCTTTCCAAGTAAATCACGTGATGCCCCTACCGCCTTCAGTAAGGCTGCACTTCTAAAGCGCTCGTCTTGAGTTGCCGCAATTGCTGCCAATAGAACCAGAATGGCGGCAGCGATGGTGAAAGCAAACAGCAAACCCAGGACGGAAGACAATCGATCCAGGACATCTTGTATTTGCCGTAAAGATGTCGCTACGTCCACGATAGTGACGTTGGGGTAAGACTGCGCAAGTTGGTAATCAAGCCCCTCAATTGCCGCGCTCTGATAATAAGAAGTGATCCAAGATTGCGGCATCTCAGCAAGCAGGGCAGGCGGCATAATGACAAAGAAGTTCACCTTCATAGAACTCCAATCTAGCTTACGCAAAGAGGTGATGGGCGCAGTCATCTTTTCTCCAGCAAGCTCAAATGTCATTTGATCACCCAGCTTCAACTTCAAGGTTTTAGCAATGCCTGCCTCCAATGACACTTGGGGAGTATCGCCTTCAATCCACTTTCCTGAGCTGATGCGATTACCATCGGGCAACTGCTTAGTGTAGGAGAGGTTAAATTCTCGATCAACCAAGCGACGCGCATTCTCATCAACATAATCATTGGGGCCAATTGATTTTCCATTGACCTCAATTAAACGTGCGCGCACCATAGGACTAAAACTAGGGCTTGCCACTCCCGCATCAACTAGAGACCGGGCAATGTCCAGCTTTTGATCCTCTTGAATATTAATCATGAAGCGATTAGGTGCATCCGCTGGAATATTTCCCTTCCAGGCGGCCAATAAGTCTTGTCGCAATAAAAGGATGAGGAGCAAAGCCATTAAGGCAATACCCAAAGCAGTAATCTGCATCACTGCAAATCCCGCGCGACGGGCCTGTGCAGTGAGTGCGAAACGCAGTGCGAAATGATTGCCGCCCCATTTGGTAAATAAGGCATTAAAAAAGCGTAGCGATAACCAAGCAAGTATGGCAAAAAGAGTGACGGCTAAGCCAAAGCTGACGCCAACCCAAGAGGCCAGCTTCCAGTCTCTTGCCGCAACAGCAATTAAGCTTAAGCAGGTAATCAAACCAAACAGCGCTATCCAAATCACCTTCACAGTAATTTCGCCAAGCTCTTTTCTAATCAGACGTACCGGTGAAATCACCACTAAACTCAATAGCGGAGGACCGGCAAAGCCAATTAATAGAAATGAGGAAAACAAAATACTCCAGGCTAATGGCCAGAGGGATAGCGAAGGTAGATTAGCAAATACCAAATTCCCCAAAATACGAATTAATACCTCTTGCACTCCATATGCAATGGCAGCGCCCATGATGGCCGCCGATAAACATAGAGCCCCTAATACTTTTATCTGGTTTATCAAAATTGCCTTTTGGCTTGCACCAAGACATTTCATGACGGCACATGTATCAGCCTGCTTCAGAACATAACGGCGCGCTGAGAGCGCAATAGCAACTGCGGCCACCATGGCAGTGAGCAATGCGACTAAAGATAAGAACCGCTCTGCCCGCTCCAAAGTTTTACGCATAACAGGCTGCGCATTCTCCAGAGTCTCGATACGCACTCCTCGTAAGCCTTCAGATTCAATCCATTGTGTGACCCACTTCTCATAATTAGAAATGGCTTGATCATTTCCCGCTAGCAATAAGCGATAGGTGACACGGCTACCCAGACCAATCAACCCTGTAGCAGGAAGGTCGCCAAGGGACATCATGACGCGTGGCGCGAAGTTCATGAACCCGGCACCACGGTCTAACTCGCGCTCCAAGACCCCATCAATCAAAAATGATTTATCACCCAAGAGCATCTGATCGCCCACTTGAGCGTGAAGCGCGTTCAGCATTGCGGGATCCACCCAAACCGAACCAGCTGGCGGAGTTGGATTTACCGAGGAAGGTGAGACCTTTAAAGAGCCACGCAAAGGATAGGACTCACTTACACCCTTGAGAGAGGCAAGCTTACTTTGCGACCCAACCGTGGCCATACTCGGGAAGACAATCGTTTGAGCAACACTCAGTTGTCGCTCTTTAGCCTCTTGAATAAACCGCTCAGGCAAAGGTCGATCAGCCACCAACAGAAGATCGGCCGCAAGGAGTTGGCGAGCATCAAAATGAAAAGCCCGCTGCATTCGGTCTGCCAAGAAACTCACACTAGATAAAGCTGCCACAGATAGCGTCAGCGCGACTAGCAGAGCAAGCAGCTCACTAGATCGAAGATCTCGCTGGATGCCCCGTAAGAAACTAGCTAGCACTACGATTAAATCGCCTGAATTTGACCGCCATCCACACGGATCACCGAGCCAGTGATAAAGGAAGCACTTTGGCTGGCCAAAAACGCCGCGGTGTCGCCATACTCCTGAGGATCGCCGTAACGACCCATCGGAATCTGTCTCAAGCTAGCTTGAACGACAGACTCATAAGTGACGCTCTCACGTTGAGCACGCGCTTCATCTAACTGACGCAAGCGATCAGTAGCCACACGGCCGGGCATGATGACGTTTACAGTAATTCCTTGGGATGCCACTTCTGCCGCCAAAGTTTTAGACCAGGCCAGCAGTGCCGCACGCAAGGTATTGGAAATGGCCAGATTCTTAATTGGGGCAATAGCACCAGAAGTAGTGCTCGTAATAATGCGGCCCCACTTGCGTTGACGCATTCCTGGCAGAACTCGATCGGTAATACTGATGAGCGATAGAACCATATCGTTAAAACTCTTTTGCCATAAAGCAGGATCTTGACCGGCAGCTAAAGTTGGGGGAGGTCCACCAGTATTGTTGACCAAGATGTCTATGGGACCCAGCTCTTTCTCTACTCGAGTTACCAGACTGTCTATTACTGAGGCATCTGATAAATCCCAGCTCAAAGCTAGGGCCGTTCCACCGGCGGCCTCAATCAACTCAACTGACTTTTTTAAGCCCTCTGGATTGCGCCCAGTCACTGCCACCTTGACGCCTTCACGCGCCAATGAAACAGCCATCGCCTGACCCAAACCTCGGCTAGACGCCAACACCAAAGCAACCTTACCCTTAAGCCCTAAATCCATATCTTCTCCATCTTTTTATATATCGTCATTCCAGAATAACTACTGCCCTAGTGGTGGAGGCAGATTTCCAGCATACCCATAAAGCACCACTTCATACTCTTTCAAAATTTGCGCCAAAGCTTCTTGCTGACCTAAAGCCAATGCCTGAGGGGTATTGTCTTTTAGCGCAATCCTCTTGGTAAAGCGATTTTTGCCAATCACGGGATTATGCTTTTTAGGATCAGTTGCGGTCAGGAAAAACTCGACCGTTACAACGGCCTCTGGACGAACTCGATAATCACCGTAAAACTCCTCTACGGAAGTTTGTAGGACGTAATATGGGAAGAAGCTATTTCCCTGCCCTACTGTCATCGAGAAGATCTGAGCATTATTGAGCCACTGACGAGTGGCATTACTGACCATCTCATTCGGTAGCACTGAATAAATATTGTAGAAATCCTTTTCATAACGCTGGTCGCTCAGGCGATAAACCAAAGACCTGCCATCAAACGGTGGGGTGGTAGTTGCTGAGCCCATCTTGAGCCATAAATCACTGCGGGACTTATAGGCAGAGCCAGAACGCTCTGGCGCCACCATCCAACTACTTGTCTCTAATGCAGGTCTTTTAGGCAAGGAGCAGGCGCTTAGTGAAGCCACAAGTAATACAAAAACAGAAAACTGAATAAAGCGTGAGGTTTTCATCGTCTGAATTTTCATTTTTGAGCTCCATTCATTGGAGGCGTAATACGTGCTGGGGGCTCACCCCAGATCAAGGTAGATGGTGATTGACTTGCCACACGAGTGAACTCATTTAACTGCTCACTTGCCTGACGAAGATTTTCTAGAGTAGCGGTTGTATCTCCCTGCACGCTAGTTACAGTTTGGCGCAAGGAAACCATTGTTGCAACCAATTCACGCATCAAAATATTGAGTTGATCTTTATCGGTCACCTTAGCAATGCGCTCCAACAATACATTGAGGTCTTTAACCGAATTAATCAGACCAGCATTATCCTTTCCATCGCCAGCCATCAATTTATTGAGATTGCCTAAGAGTGCATCAAACTTCTTTTGAGTACCATCCACATCTAAGCTATTCAATGCGCCAATCAACTTCTGAATACCCGAAATAATTTCATCCGCTTGGTTCGGCATGGAGGGAACTACTGGATATTCCGCCTCCCATGTGTATGGCAGCGGGTTGTATTGAGTGGCGCTTGGATAGAAATCCAACTCCACATAATTAACGCCCGTAATACCCATGGACTTAATGCGTGCCCGTAGATTGTCCTTGAGATAGATCTGGAGGTTGGTGAGCTCAACCTTATCACCGAAGATTTGCATCCTAACCACCACGTATTCCCGGCGCTCAGGCATCGGTATTTCTCTTTCATATACATCACCAGACAAGTTGATCGAAGTAACTTGACCAATCTTCACTCCTCGAAAACGAACTGCCGCACCAGCATCTAAGCCGGTCACAGATTGCTTAATATACGTTTCAATCGTGAATGATTTTTTAAAGAGTTGCCCTGAACCAAAGATCAAGATGATGGTTAACAATGCACCGAGCGCCGCCAGGACAAAAATGCCCAAGCGAAAATAATTGGGATTGGAGTTATTACTCATGCTGCGTCCTTGCTCATGATGCGATTGAAGAATTGATGCACTCTAGGATCTTTGCTCGTATCTCGCAAGACCTTAGGGTCACCCTCAGCAATAATGCCTTTGGCATCTTTGTCCAACATAATCACCTTATCGGCGATGGAATAAATGCTGGCTAACTCATGCGAAACAATCACAAAGGTAAAGCCTAAGTTTTTCGAGAGATCCAAAATCGTACTATCGAGATCCGCCGAGGTAATCGGATCAAGACCAGCCGAGGGCTCGTCCAAGAACAGAATTTTTGGATCTAAAGCCATCGCGCGTGCAATCGCCGCCCTCTTTTGCATGCCGCCGCTAATTTCGCTCGGCATATAGGTTTCGTATGGAAGCAAACCTACTAAGTCCAACTTGCAACGAGCCAATAAATTCATTTGATCTCTAGTGAGCTGGGTGTACTCCTCCATAAAGAGCGTCACGTTATCGAGCAAATTCATGGAACCAAATAAAGCGCCCTGCTGATACATCACCCCAAAACTGGTCATTATTTTTTGACGCTCGGCACCCTGCGCAGTAGTAATGTTCTGACCTTCGATCAGCACATCTCCAGAGAGCGGTTGATACAGCCCAAATAAATTTTTCAAAAGGCTCGATTTACCACAACCAGATCCGCCCAAAATAACAAAGATCTCGCCATTCTTAACGGAGAAGTTCAGGTTCTGTAAGAGTACTTTTGAGCCGTAGCCCACCGTGAGATTTTGAACGTCGATCGCGTTATCTATCGCATCCATCAGAAACCAGTCCTATAAGAGATATAGGCAAAGATGCCGTCCACTAAAACGATCATGACAATACTACTCACGACCGCACGGGTAGCGGAGATGCCTACAGCTGCCGCGCCCGTACCCGTTTGCATACCACGCAAGCAACCCATGGCAGAGACAACTACGCCAAATAAGGTGGCCTTAATAAGGCCTGACAGCACATCCTCAACATCCACAGCGGATAACATGCCATTGTAAAAATTAATAAAGGGAATGCCATAAATTTGCATCGTCAACATTGAAGAAAAAATGCTGACGATATCGGCAAACAGGGTCAATATTGGCGCCACCAATATTCCAGCCAACACTCTGGGTACAACCAAAAAACGAATCGGACTTAAGCCGCCAGTAACTAATGCATCGACTTCGCTATTGACAGTCATAGTACCGATCTCGGCAGCAAAAGCAGCTGATGAGCGGCCAGCGAGCAAGATGGCTGTAATGAGTGGCCCCATCTCACGCACAATTCCTAGAGCAGCAAGGGGTCCTACAAATGAAACTGCGCCAAATTGCTGCATACCAATGGCAGCCTGAAAGGACAAAATGACCCCTATCAAAAATGCAACCAAACCGACGATAGGCAATGCAGCAATACCCGCCTCGACGGCGGCATTCACAAAGTCACCCCAGCGAACTTGATTAATGTGGCGTATTGACCAAAATAAGTCGGCAGAAAGGTGGCCAATAAAGGCAATTAATCCACGGGCATCATCTATTAGATTTTGAGCGGCCATTCCGGTACTCACCACGAAATTCTGCTTTTGCTTTTGGATTGGGACCGGAAACAAATTCTGGATTGGGTCGAACTCACCTAAGAGGGGCTGATACTTGGGGTCCAAGCCTTGAATCTCAAATTGACCACCCGACTTTTTTTGCGCCTCTTCAACATCAATCAAGAAGGCGAATGCTGATCCATCTAGAGAGCTGACTTTTGAAGCATCAAAAATAAGTGAGTGACCTTGAGCATTTCCCTGCCCTAGCCATAAGCTTTGTTTTTGCCGGATATCAGTCCACACACCCGCCAAGGAATACACATTGACAACACCACTCAATGTGACCTGCGCATGCATTGAGTCCACTTGCGACCAAATGGCTGCTGGAGATGGTGAATTCGTGAAATTAGCGTCTGAAATGCCCATAGGCAAACTATAAGGGATTCGGATGAAAGTGCCGTGAAACACCTAAAAAAGAAAAGGGCCTAGTTTTTAAACTAGGCCCTCAATGAGTTGGTGCGGCTGGCAGGAATTGAACCCACGACCCCTTGGTTCGTAGCCAAGTACTCTATCCAGCTGAGCTACAGCCGCAACAGCCATAATTATGCCATGGAAGAGAAGAACTACATCACACCCGCTGGTCATGAACGTATTAAAAGTGAGCTTTTACAGCTCCTAAACCTTGACCGGCCTGAGGTTGTCAGGGTTGTGCACTGGGCAGCCTCCAATGGAGATCGCTCCGAAAACGGGGACTACATCTACGGAAAAAAGCGACTTCGGGAGATAGATCGCCGAATTCGCTTCTTAAATAAGCGTCTCGAATTTGCTGTCGTTGTTGATAATCAGGCCCGAAAATCTGGGGATGCAGACGCCGAACAGGTCTTTTTTGGGGCTACAGTGCGTTATGTCAACCTTGAGGGCCTGGATGCAGGTAAAGAAACGACCATCACCATTGTGGGGGTCGATGAGGTTGATTTGGCGCTGGGTCACGTCAGTTGGGTATCCCCCATCGCTAAAGCTTTGATCAAGGCCCGCCTAGGAGATTGCGTCAAAATCCAGACGCCTACCGGCCCTAGCGAGATTGAAATCTTGGACGTTCAGTACCAATAACTGAAATTTAACTGACTCGGACTCGGGTCACGCGCATCACATCGGGATTGGAGCGCAAACTCCGCATCACCTTAGAAAGATGTAAACGGTCTGACACCTGGATTGTGAAGCGAATGGTGACAGCGTCTTCCTTATACCGGTCATCCATCGACACGTTCATGATGTTGGAATCTGCCGCAGTCACGCTACTTGCCACCCTAGCCAGAACACCCTTGCCTTGACGCGTATCAATCGCAAGGTCTACCTCAAATTCTCTATTAACCTCTTTGCCCCACTCCACTTCAACCCACTTATCGTTATCCTTGGAGAGCATTCTGAGGGCTACTGGACAGTCGTTGGTATGGACCTGTAGGCCCTCACCCTTACCCAGGTAGCCAATGATGTTGTCGCCAGGAATCGGATGGCAGCAGGTCTGGAAACTGATCGAGTTTCCTTCGCGACCATCAACCAAAATAGCCTGACGCTGATGATGGTGTGAAGTCACTTCTTGCTCAGGGGAAACCCAGTCAGCGGCGCCCAAGCGCATTTGCTCTGCACCACCCTCATCATCAATCAAAATCTTTAATCGAATTGCTAGCTCCTGAGCAGATCTTCGGCCCAAGGCAATGTTGACGCAAGCCTCTTCGCGCGTCTTATCGCCAGTCCAATGCAATAACTTCTCCCAGAGCACTGGGGATAAGAGTCCCGCATCAACCCCTTGCTGACGCAAGGAGCTAGCCAAGAGACGCTCACCTAATTGCAAGGATTCGGCATAGTGCTTGGTCTTAAGTGAATGTCGAATAGAGGCGCGGGCCTTACCAGTCCTGACAAATGCCAGCCAACCAGGGTTGGGTTGCGAGTTAGACGACGTCACCACTTCAACGATGTCGCTGTTCTTTAACTCGCTACGCAAAGGTAACTGCATGCCATTAATTTTGACGGCTACGCAAGTGTTACCCAAATCACTGTGGATGGAATATGCAAAGTCTAAGGCTGTGGCGCCTCGTGGCAAGGCTCTAATCTGTCCCTTAGGAGTAAACACATATACCGCATCAGGGAACAAATCAATTTTGACGTGCTCTAAGAATTCTTGTGAATCACCGCTGCTATCCTGAATATCTATCAAAGATTGCAGCCACTGATGCGCTCGGTTTTGCACCTCACTCATATCTGGGGTGCCATCCTTATAAGCCCAATGCGCCGCTACACCGGCTTCAGCAACTGCGTGCATATCACTCGTACGTATCTGAAACTCCACGGGCACACCCGATGGCCCTAAAAGGGTAGTGTGTAAAGACTGATACCCGTTGAGCTTAGGAATCGCAATGTAGTCCTTGAACTTGCCTGGCATTGGTTTGTAAAGGGAGTGCAAGATACCGAGAGCGCGATAGCACTCATCAATCGAATGTACAGTCACCCTGAAGGCATAGACATCGAGCACCTGAGAAAAACTTAAATGCTTGCTACGCATTTTGCTGTAAATGCTAAAGAGTGTTTTTTCTCGGCCCTGCAAGTCAACCTCGAGATTGGCTTTTGCAAAAACCATCCGGGCATTCTGCAAAATCTTCTCAACCATTTCCTTGCGATTACCGCGCGCCCGCTTTACCGCCCCCTCAATGACCCTGAAGCGCATTGGCATCGAGTAGCGAAAGCTAAGGTCTTGCAGGTCACGGTAAATAATATTCAGGCCGAGACGGTGCGCAATCGGGGCGTAGATCTCAATAGTTTCAGCGGCAACCCTGCGACGCTTTTCCATTGGGACGGCATCAAGCGTGCGCATATTATGGGTGCGATCAGCCAGCTTCACCAGAATGACCCGAACATCTCGCGCCATCGCCATGAACATTTTGCGAAAGCTTTCAGCCTGTGCCTCAGCATGACTTTGAAACTCAATCTTGTCGAGCTTGGTTAGGCCCTCTACTAGCTCAGCCACTTTGCTGCCAAACTTACCAACCAAATCAGCTTGAGTACAGCCTGTGTCTTCAATCACGTCATGCATTAAAGCCGCCATGATGGATGGAGCATCCAAACGCCAGCTAGCGCAGAGCTCTGCAACTGCAAGGGGATGGGTAATGTAAGGCTCGCCGCTATGGCGATACTGCCCCAAGTGAGCAGCATCAGCGAAATGAAATGCTGACTTAATCAGGGTAATTTCTTCGGGCTTGAGATAGCCCAGCTTAGAAATTAAACCTTCAATAGAAACAACTTGATGCTTTAGTGGCAGCGTTGGCGCAGAGGTAGGGCCAAACAAATGTCGGCTTGACTGAGCCAACAAAGTCGCGATGATAGAAGACTTATCGCTCTTAGCGGTCTCTCTAGGCGAGACCTGACCTTTGGATTCCGATGTGTTTGGGTCGCCTAAGGGGAGCTCCACAACGGAACCCCTGAATTACAAAGGTACTTTGGTCAACATGTCACGGTCAGTCACACCAGCAGCAACTTCACGCAACGCAACAACAGTTGCTTTATCTCTGGACTCAACACGTGGGGAGTGACCTTGAACTAATTGACGAGCGCGATAAGTCGCGGCCAATACCAGCTCAAATCGATTTGGAATCGTTTTTAGACAATCTTCTACAGTAATACGGGCCATGCTGGACTCACTTAAATTTAGCTTCAATACCGATAGGATAACTGATTAGACCCCAAGACGCCTTAAAAGCGCTGGGTTACGAGCCATAATCGGCCCTGAACGCAGGCGACTGGCCGCAACCACATGGCGCAAGTCAACCAATGCCCTCTCAAAATCATCATTGATCACGATGAAATCCGCTTCATGAGCATGCTGGAGCTCTAAATGGGCCGCAGCCAATCTTCTCTGAATCGTAGCCTCGTCATCCTGCCCCCGTTTACGCAAGCGTTCCTCTAGAGCCTCAAATGAAGGCGGGAAAATAAAGATCCACTGAACTTCTGGAATGATTTGACGAATCTGTTGCGCGCCCTGCCAGTCGATTTCGAGCATGACATCACGCCCAGTTTTCATTTGAGTTTCAATCCAAGCCTTTGAGGTGCCGTAAAAATTACCATGCACTTCAGCATGCTCTAAAAAATTGCCCTGGTCACGCTCAACAATAAATTCCTCTCTGGGAATAAAGCGATAGTCCTTGCCATCGACCTCACCCGGTCTTGGTGAACGTGTTGTAGTTGAAAGAGAAAGCTTGAGTGCACCATCTTCTTGCAATAAAGCATTCACCAAAGAGGATTTACCAGCGCCCGATGGCGCAACGATCATCAACATACTGCCTTGATAGGCAGGAGATAAATTTGCTTTAGGTTTAGGGCTGGCCATGATGATTGATATAAGTAATAGTTACTCTAAATTTTGCACCTGTTCACGCATCTGCTCAATGAAGAGCTTGAGCTCTAGGGCGGCTTGTGTGCATTCTTCAGAAACGGATTTAGAACTTAAGGTATTCGCCTCGCGATTCAACTCTTGCATTAAAAAATCCAGGCGCTTACCTACTGGACCCTTGCCTGCAAGGGCATTATCTACCGCTTGAAGATGAGTCTTTAGGCGCGCAAACTCTTCTGCCACATCGATACGAACAGCATAGAGAACTACTTCTTGACGTATGCGCTCCATCAACTCCGTGCCAGACCCGCCATTACCTTTCCCCTGCTCTTGAGCGGCCAAGGCTTCGGCCAGGCGCTCGGTGAGTTTTTCCTGGTATTGGGCAACATAGGCGGGCACCTTAGGCTCAATTGTTTTCACGATCTCACGCATCTTGGTGGTGATATTAGTCAAAACTGTTACCAAGGCCTTGCCTTCAGCATGGCGGCTTTCTATGAGAGCGGCCAAGGCGGCACGTCCAGCCTCAACAGTTGCGGCAATCCAGCCCTCTTCCTCACCCCTAGGCTCAGAAACAATCCCAGGCCAACGCAGAATATCGGCAATACGCAGCGCATCCGCATTAGGAAAGGCAGACTGAGCATGTTCTTGAAGGGTATACAAAGCATCCAAACGATCTTTGTTTAGGGCGCCTAATGTGTGGGGGTTAGCCTTGGCCGCACCAGCCGCTCCAGCATTTACCCTCCAGGCCGCACGAAACTCGACCTTGCCACGGGAAAGGCTTTGGGTAGCCAATTCTCGTAAGGCAGGCTCAGCCCCGCGACACTCGTCCGGAAGACGAAAGCCCAAATCCAGAAAGCGGCTATTAACAGCCCGACATTCCACTTGCAGATCCGCTACAACGCCAGCTCCTAGGGAGACTTGGCGAGAAGCGCTGCCATAACCAGTCATGCTCGATATCATAGGGACATTGTAGATCTTTAGGACCATACCCCATGACCAAGCCCAACATCACCCGCCCAAGTGGCCGCGCCCCATCCCAATTACGTCCCGTGAGTATCGGCCGCGCCTTTACCAAGCACGCAGAGGGCTCCGTCTTAATTGCCTTTGGCGACACTAAGGTTTTATGTACTGCCAGCGTTCTAGAAAAAGTGCCTCCGCATAAAAAGGGGTCTGGCGAAGGTTGGGTTACAGCGGAATATGGCATGCTCCCCCGCTCCACCCATACCCGCAGCGATCGCGAGGCAGCGCGTGGCAAACAATCTGGTCGCACCCAAGAAATTCAGCGCCTGATCGGTCGCGCAATGCGCAGCGTATTTGATTTAAAGCTACTAGGTGAGAGAACCATTCATCTTGATTGCGATGTTCTGCAAGCGGATGGTGGAACTAGAACTGCCTCCATTACTGGCGCCTATGTTGCGGCGCGCGATGCGATTAATACCCTCATCGCGAGCGGCGCACTCAAAGCAGACCCCATCATCGACAGCGTTGCTGCAATTTCAGTAGGTATTTATCAGGGTGTACCCGTCTTGGATTTAGATTACCCAGAAGATTCATCTTGCGATACTGATATGAATGTCGTGATGACAGGCAAAGGCGGCATGATTGAGGTCCAGGGTACTGCTGAAGGCGCGGCATTTTCACGCACGGAATTAAATGCCTTACTAGATCTTGCCGAAGAAGGTATTCGTGATTTAACTCAGCTGCAAAAAGAAGCATTTAAATAAAGGTTTAATTGTGCAAAAACTGGTTCTTGCCTCCAATAATGCGGGTAAAGTTCGCGAGTTTCAGGAACTCTTAGCGCCCTTCCATTTTCAGATCATTCCCCAAGGTGATCTGGGCATTCCGGCGGCGGAAGAACCACATCACACATTTGTTGAAAATGCCCTTGCCAAGGCGCGCCATGCCAGTGCTGCCAGCGGCTTACCTGCGCTGGCGGATGACTCGGGAATTTGCGCCCATGCATTAGACGGCGCCCCGGGAGTCTACTCAGCTCGCTATGCAGGAGTTGATGGCGACAATGCAGCGAACAATCACAAGCTGATTACAGCGCTACAAGGCAATACTGATCGCGGGGCACATTATGTCTGCGCCCTCGTCATGGTCAATAGCGCTAATGATCCAGAGCCACTGATTGTGCAAACTCGTTGGCATGGCCAAATCACTGATGATGCAAAAGGGACTTATGGCTTTGGGTATGACCCCCACTTCTTTCTGCCCGAGCTCGGCAAGACTGCCGCTGAACTAGAGCCCTCAGAGAAAAACCGGATTAGCCACCGCGGCCAAGCTTTGCGTGAACTCATTAAGCAACTTCAAAACCGTGCTGAATACTGTTAACCCTATTTTGGCGACGCAGCCAAAACTAACCGCCCTGCCACCACTCTCCTTATATATTCATTTTCCCTGGTGTGAGAAGAAGTGTCCTTACTGTGACTTCAACTCACATCAAGTTAAAGAGGGCAAACAGGGCTTTGATGAAGCACGCTATATCAAAGCACTCGTTGCCGATCTAGAAACAGAGCTACCCCACATCTGGGGTCGCCAAGTCCATAGCATCTTTATTGGTGGTGGCACACCAAGCTTACTATCGGCTAATGGCATGAACGAATTGCTCTCGGCTATTCGGGCACGCGTGAACTTGGAGCCTGATTGTGAAATCACAATGGAAGCTAATCCCGGCTCAGTGGAAACGGAAAAGTTTGCAGGCTTTGCAAGCGCCGGAATCAATCGCGTCTCGCTAGGCATCCAGAGTTTTCAAGATGAACAGCTCAAAGCATTGGGACGTATTCACAATGGTGAGGAAGCAAAGTGTGCTATTGAAATAGCCATGCAGCACTTCAAATCCGTCAATCTCGATTTGATGTTTGGCTTACCAAATCAAACTCTGGAGGCTGCTAAAGCAGATATTCAAACTGCCCTGTCCTTTAAGACGCCGCACTTATCTTTCTATAACTTGACGCTAGAGCCCAATACCTACTTTGCTAACTTTCCACCTAAGCTTCCAAATGAAGATGAGATTGATGCCATCTTTGAGCAAAACTTAGCCCTGCTAGAACAAGCGGGCTATCGACGCTATGAAGTATCTGCGTACGCCCAGAAAGATCAGGAGTGCAAACACAATCTCAATTACTGGCGCTTTGGTGATTACATCGGCATTGGTGCAGGAGCCCATGGGAAGATATCCTTCCCAGACAAAATAACAAGACAAGTGCGAGAGCGTCATCCAGAAGCTTATATGCAAGCGATGGAAAGCAAAGGCAATGCCCTGATTGAGGCGAGAGAGATTCCCGCCAAAGATTTGCCATTTGAATTCATGCTCAATACATTACGCCTTACGGATGGTGTAGATACCATCACTTTTAGTGAGCGCACCGGCTTACCGCTCAATGTAGTCTCCAAGGGATTGGATGAGGCCAGTAAAAAAGGTTTGCTAGATCCCAATCCCAGCAAGCTGAAAGCGACCGAGCAAGGTCTGCGCTACCTAAATAACCTGCAAGAGATGTTTCTCTAAGCCGAGACTGCCGGCTACTTGCCAGTCCAAACTGGTGGCTTTCCCTCTAAGAATGCGGCAACCCCATGCTTAAAGTCTTCGCTCCCATAGCATTCCCTAATTAAATCACCGCAATCAGGCAAATTATTTTTGACAATTCTCGCAAGGGTTTGCTTGCTCGATTTCTGTGTGATGGGCGCTAACTTCATTAAGCGTTCAGCCAACTGATTCGCCTCGCTCTCCAACGCTTCAGCGGGATAAGTGGCCAAGAGGTAGCCTTGTTTGAGCAGCTCAGGCGCCATCACTAGCTCGGCTAATAACAACATGCGCTTAACAATAGTCATACCCAGATGCGTGACTAGCCAAGCCACATTGCCGGCAGAGAGACAGTTACCCAATGTTTTAGCAATAGGCACCCCAAAGCGAGCATCCGGCGTGGCAATTCTGAAGTCACAACAACTAGCGATCGCGAGACCACCGCCAACTGCCATGCCATCAATCACGGCAATTGTTGGAAAAGGCAGCATTGCCAATGGCGTCAAATACTCATCAATGCCCTGCTCATATCGAATGCCATCATTACCATCTTGGAAATTTGCGAACTGGGCAATATCACTTCCAGAAACAAAGGATTTGCCACCAGCACCGCGCAAGATAGCAACGCGTGCAGCAGGGTTCTTAGTCAAATCTTCACAGATCGTTTTTAAACTTTGATACATCCCAACGGTCATCGCATTACGAGCAACGATATGGTCGAAGGTGATGTACGCAATACCATTGCGAAGCTCTAAGCGAACTTCTGCAATGCGATCAAGGTCGGAATTTTTTAGTGTCGTCATAAAGTAAAAAACCCTCCCTCATTCAAGAGAGAGGGTTGCTAAATACTATAGCTCAGTTGAGTGGATTACAGTAGATCGAATTACTCAGGCTTAATATTGAGGCTCTTTACTAAACGCTGATACTTTGCTAACTCACCGGCTAAAAATAAGCTGAAGGCTGCTGGAGTTGCTGGCCCTTCTGGCTGTAAACCCTGGGAATCCAGAGTCTTCTTAATTTGAGGGTCATTCATAGCAGCCCTTACAGCCTGATCAATCTTGTTAACGGTGGCAGCATCCATGCCTTTGGGTCCCATAATGGAATACCAATTGGTCACATCAAAACCAACAATCCCAACCTCATTAAATGTAGGCACCGTTGGTAGGATGGATAGGCGCTTTGGAGTAGATATCGCTAACGCCTTGAGACTACCATCTTTGATTTGCTGCAAATTCGGTGGCAGAGTATCAAAATTCATCGTAATTTGCCCACCAAGCAAATCAATAATTGCCTGACCGCTACCTTTATAAGGAACGTGACTCA
Source organism: Burkholderiaceae bacterium (assembly GCA_947448625.1). Classification (GTDB taxonomy): domain Bacteria; phylum Pseudomonadota; class Gammaproteobacteria; order Burkholderiales; family Burkholderiaceae; genus Polynucleobacter. The sequence goes on from CANFOT010000014.1 coordinate 20,451, forward strand.
TCTCCACCCCGGTAATCTTCGAGAACAAGGCTCCTGCTAGATGCTGCGTACTCCCAAAGCCAGAGGAGCCATAAGTCATCTGACCGGGATTTTGTTTGGCCAGGGCAATTAATTGTGCAACCGAATTCACGGGCAAAGAGGATTTAACCACCAGCACATTAGGAACATACCCAAGGTAAGTAATTGGCGTAAAGTCTGTTGCCGCGTTGTATGGAACGCTGCTAAGTACAAATGGGGCAATTGCATTGGAGTTGGAATGCCCCATTAGCAAGGTGTGACCATCAGCATTAGATTTGGCGACTAAATCTGCGCCGATAGTACCGGCCGCCCCAGATCGATTTTCTACGATGACGCTTTGACCCAAGATCTCACCCATCTTAGGAGCAATAGCCCGGGCGACAATATCGGTACCGCCACCAGGAGCAAAACCTACAATCAAACGAATCGGCTTGGTTGGAAAAGCTTGTTGTGCGCTAGCGGAGAATGACAGTGCACTGCAAATGCCTAGCGCTAAAAAAGCGAATCTTCGCAAAATCCGCCGAGGGGATTGATTGGTCATATAGTCTCCATTTTTTGTTTTATATTCAGGAACATTAGTTAGCTTTTCAATATAAACACATAAAAACACTTGAGACATTGATGAAAACACCTATCAGCAAGCCTTTACCCCTAGCTGGCGTCAGAGTTCTTGACGTGAGTCAAGTAATGGCGGGACCCTACTGCTGCATGCTACTTGCTGACTTAGGTGCAGACGTCATCAAGATTGAACCCCCAGGTACCGGGGACCAAACTCGTGGCGCCATGGGATTCAAAATGAAAGGTTCAGACAGCATGGGCTTTCTGAATATGAATCGCAACAAGCGCAGTGTGACACTGAACCTCAAAACTGAAGCAGGTAAAAAAGTCTTCTTTGAGCTTGTTAAAACCGCAGATATCTTGGTTGAGAACTATCGTCCTGGTGTTATGAAGAAACTAGGGATCGATTACGCATCACTCAAAGACATCAACCCAGGCTTGGTCTATGCCAGCATCTCGGGATTTGGGCAGACTGGACCGTGGGCAGATCGCCCCGGTTTTGATTTAATGGCCCAAGCAATGTCTGGCGTCATGAGTGTGACGGGCTATCCGGATGGCCCTCCCGTAAAAGCAGGCGTTCCAGTTGCCGACATTGGTTGTGCTCTCTTTGCAGTTTATGGAATTTTGTCAGCCTACATTGGCAAGACTAAATCGGGTGAGGGTCAATTTATTGATGCCTCCCTATTTGATTCTGCGTTGGCGTTCTCAATCTGGGATACGGCGCAATATTGGGGCACCGGGGTTGAGCCCTACAAGCTAGGCACAGCCAACCATATGAGCGCACCCTATCAGGCCATGAAAGCCTCTGATGGCTACTTTGTAATGGGTGCCACCAATCAAAAGCTCTGGAAACTCCTTTGCGACAAGATTGGCCGCCCAGAATTATTTGAAGATCCGCTGTTTAGAACCAATCCACTACGCTTAGCCAATCGACTGATTCTGGCGACAGAGCTTGAAAAGACCTTCGTCACCAAAACCAGCGAAGAATGGGTCGACCTTCTATTGGCAGCAGGCATTCCAGCAGGACCGATCAACACCTATCCCGAGGCATTTGATAGCGAGCATGGTCAATATCGAAAAATGCGTATGGATATTGATCACCCCATTGAAGGCAAAGTCCCCAATATTGGCTTTGCCGTCAAGATGATGGGAACGCCGCAACAAGTGTCACGGCATCCTCCGTTACTGGGCGAACACACCAATGAACTACTCGATGAGCTAGGCATCACCGGCGATGACCTGAAAGCACTTGAGGATGGCGGTGCCTTTAAGCCTTAAAAAGAACTTCTTCATCGGTTGTGAGCAATAAAAATGGACTCCGCAGAGTCCATTTTTGCTACCGATGATCTAGATTAGTCGCCCGCTGTAATAGCAAGCTCTTGCGCCTCAAACGGGTCCTTATTGACCTTAGCGGGAACCACCTTTTTGGCCTTAGTCCCCGGCATCAACTCAAAGTCTGGGGTGAAAGTAGTCAGCGTGCTTCTAAGTTGATCAAAGGCTTTACGATCACCCTCGAATTTCACTTTACCTTCGGCCAATAACTTATCAAAGGTAGCTTGACCGCCCATGATTTTTTCTAAATCACTACGATTAATCACAATAGTTAATGTTGGATTCTTGGCTTGCTGACCTTTAATATTTGTCAGCGCAGAATTACTCATCTCCACCACGAATTTCTCACCATTGTCTGGCGTATCCAGGTTGATGGTGAACTTCATGCCGGCAGCCTTTTTACTATCCATGCTGATCGCCAAAGAATTGAGCCACAACTCAGTAGTCATCGCCTTGATCATGTCTGGGCCATTCGACTTTGGTGAAGCCCCAGCAGGCATACCATGACGTAATTCATAAGCGGCGCCCAAGAAGCTATTGCGCACACTGGGGCTTTCTTTTTGATAGCCAATCTGTTCAAAGATATCTGCCAATAAATCCTTAGCGGCAGTATTGTTTGGCTCAGCGTAAACCAATTTATTCACGATCTCCATGGCTTCGCGATATTTACCCTGCTGATAGAGTTGCTTGCCTTTAGCCATAATCTTGGCGGCGCCACCCATCATCTCTACATAAAGGGGCGCAGAATCTTTTGGTGAGAGCGGAATTAAGGTTGCAGGATTAGCATCCCAGTAACCCAAATAACGATTGATTACGGCACGACTGTTATGCTCTTCTGAGCCATGGTAGCTATGCGCAGCCCATTGAGACTTCAAGCTCTCTGGTTGCTTATAGACGTTATGTACTTCATTAATAGTGACACCATTGTTAGCCAGGTGGAGAACTTCATTGTTCAAGTGGGCGTAACTATCACGCTGGGTACGCATCACTTCCTGAATACGCTCATTGCCCCAACGGGGCCAGGAGTGGGATGCAAACATCACTTGTGCTTCATTGCCGTAACGGTACAAAGAGTTATTAATATTCTTGGACCAGGCTAAAGCATCACGCACTAGAGCGCCACGTAAGGTGTAAATGTTATGTATCGTGCCAGTGATATTTTCAGCGGCCCAGAATGCTTTGAACTGTGGTAAATAGGTATTCATCTCGGCAGGAGCCTCAGTACCAGGCGTATTTTGGAATTCCATTTCTACACCATCAACAGTCATCTTTTCAAATGGCTGATTGATGTAGACATTAGGCTCGATGAGGCCCAAGTTACCTGCTGCAGTATTTTTACCAATGGATTGGTCAACGTGACCGAATGGGCTACGTGGCAGCAAAACACCGTACTGGAAATACATTCGACGGGTCATAGCATTACCGGCATAAACGTTCTCGGCCACCGCGTGATCCATAAAGCCCGCCGGAGCAATCACTTTCACTTTCCCGCTCTTCACATCAGCCTCGTCCACTACACCGCGTACACCACCAAAGTGATCCCCATGAGAGTGGGAGTAAACCACCGCCACCACTGGACGCTTACCTAATTTTTCGTTTACTAATTCAAGTGCTGCACGAGCAGTTTCTTTGGCCGTCAATGGATCAAAGACAATCCAACCTGTATCAGTTTTAATAAAGCTAATGTTGGCTAAGTCGAAGCCGCGGACTTGATAGATTTTTCCAGGGACAACTTCATAGAGCCCATAACCCATATTGAGGATCGCCTGGCGCTGTAAAGATGGGTGGACGCTATCGAAATCTTTGCCTTGCAATAAAAACTCGTAACTACCAATATCCCAAGCCACGTTACCTGCATCAGCCATGATGGTTTTATATGCAGGAGCGGCAATGAATCCCCTCTTAGACTCTTCAAAATCACGTTTATCTTCAAACGGCAAGGTTTTGCGCAAGCCATTTTGCAAGTCAACAGTAAATGTAGAAGGAGCTTTGCCTTTAGGGTCAAAGTGCTTTCCTTGCATTGCGCCTGGATCAGCCACCACTCCACCACCGCCCGCAGCAATAGCAGCATTACCAGCAATGAGGGCAATAGATACGGAAAGAAGTGATAGTGTGGTTTTCATAGAGACCTTGAAGTAATTCGAGTATTGGCAAATAAGTTACTTTACGAATGTAAAGAGCAGGCTGACTTTGGGCAATTAGCCCTAAGGCTAATAATTAACTAGTAACTGCAAGGTAGAAAGATAACAAATTGCGCCCCGCCATCCTTGGCATCCTGATATCGAATATTCCCGCCATGACGAGTGATGATGTGCTGGCAGAGCCATAAACCTAAGCCCATACCCGACTTTTTATTGCTATTGGCAAGTAATTCAAATAGGTGGGATTGAGCTTCCGCGGGAATGCCTAGACCATTGTCGGTAATCAGTATTTCAACTCCTTCGGAGATATCACGACTCTCAATCATCAAGGTTTTTGGAGTGGCACCTGATTCAGTCAGGGCTTGAATGGCATTGTTAATTAAATTCAGAATGACCTGCTGAATTTCAGTTCGATTGACATTCACCAACGTGCTTGATGAGAGACCGAGAACAACTTGAATATTTTTTGACTGAATTTCAGGTTTAGCAATCTTTAGAACGGATTCAATTAACTCGCCAAGCTCTACTTGTTCAGCCCCAATCTTTCCATCCGAAAAGATGGATCTGAGCGTTCTAATAATACTTGCGGCTCTTTGGTTATCGGACAGAAGAGCCGATAAGACCTCTTGGTTCTGCTCCAAACTCAAACCACCTTCCGCAAGCTTCTTTTGCAAAAATTGAATATTTAGATATGAGGCGCCTAAAGGTTGGTTGAGCTCATGAGCAATCGAAGCCGATAAAGCGCCAGTGGCAACTGTTTTGTTGACTTTTAGAAGCCCGGATATGAGAGCCTCCCGCTCCAACAAGAGGGATTTAATTTCATCATTCTCGCTCTTTGATTTTGCATTTGCCAGATTGACTTTTTCTGCCCAATAGCCGCCCAAGGCAATGTATGAGAGTGTATTAATTACCAACTGACCGATGGTCAACAGTATCAATAATTGTGGAATTTGTTCCACCTTACTAATAGTGAAGCCATTTGAAGCCAAAACAGCCAGGCGACCCAAGGCAAAAAGTAGTTCGACTGCGGTTGCGTATTGCAAATACATTAATTGCTGGGAGGGCTCTGAACTTCTTTTTCGCCTCAACATCACAATTTGCCACGAAAAGAATACGACGGCTATTACACACATAAATGCCGTACGAATCTCATAGTTCCCATAAACGCGGAGGAATTCAAAAGTCGGCACAAAAATAATGATGGAAAGCGCAAAGCCATATTGCAAACGCTTACTAATTGGGCCGCTCAGAGATTTACAAAATAAGAGCTGAAAAATAGCGGCGATATAAAACAGGGAATTCGCGATCGTGAAATTAAATTCCGGTCTTTCTAAACCTTGAATTACCAGGATGCCGCCGCCGAAAATGGCTAAGGCAAGGATATTCACCATTAATGAGCTCATCCAGTAACGATTAGGTCTGAGCTCACCTTGAGAACGGTGATAGTGATAAATGCCCAATAACAAACCCAGCTGAATCGTGGCTAGGATAAAGAAATAAAGGGCAATCAGGAGCTTCATGCTATCTATCGTACAACGAGGGTCAGCTTCTGAAGAAAGGTTTTGTCTTTACTGAGTAAAAGCTGGTAGAGACCCGCTCAGAATCAAGTAGAAGAAATAAACAGCGGCAAGGAAAACCAATGCGCCAATCAGATATTGCGGATATCGAATGCCCTGCTCTGGAAAACCCTTTTTCGTACCAGTCACCATAGACCTGACCAAATTTTGCTTTTCGATCACGCTCATACCAATAGCGGCAATGATGTGAACAACAACTAAACCAAGAACTAAGCTGGCAACTGCCTCGTGTATCTCGGACACAAAATTGCCGAAGAATTCTTTCACCGTGAGATAACCAGTAAATCCGATCAAGAGAATGAAGAGCATCAGCGCGAACATCACCAAACCACCTGCAGGGTTGTGCCCGACATCATGATGGGGGTGGCCCCGTAACATCGCCATGAAGTGCTCAATAACCGCTTTGGGAGTTTTAAGGAACTGACTGAATCTGGCGTAACGAGTGCCAATGACACCCCATACCAATCTAATCAGAACAAGTAAGCTCGCGGTGTAGCCAAACGCATAATGAATCATTGCCAGTCGCTCACTCTCAGAGGTGAGCCAGGCACCGGCAAAACAAATCACCAGCATCCAATGAAATACTCTCACCGGCATATCCCACACCATAATTACTTGCTTAACTTTTCCAGTGGCGCCAATGGTATCGATTACGGGTTTATTCATTTTGCAGGGATCCTCACATTTTTCTTACTAAAAAGACCATTAGCGACATCGATATGACGCACACTAACAAGCCTCTACGCAACATATCCACCACTCATTATTCGCCTACTCCTTTCTATGAGTATGCACCTTAAATATGACGATGTACTCTTTATAAATAAGCGGAATAGTCAAGTATTTCAAGAAAATGAAGTCAATTGGCTTCTCACAATCATTCTGATTACTAATATGAGTAATACAATTGTTAAGATTGCTATAAGTTAGCTTTTCTCTACTACCGCATTACCCCTTAAAAGGTGCTGCATCCCTCAATATCAAGGACTTAATTATTATGAAAAAACTACTTATTATTGTTGTGCTTGCCGCGATCGCTGCTGGCGCATACTTCATGCTCAACAAACCAAAAGAGCCAATTGCTGGCGTAGCTGCTCAAGAAACCGCCCTCATTTACGACGGTGAAGTAACTAAGATTGACACTGCAACTCGCACTGTTACCCTCAAAAACAAGGATGGCGAGACTTCAATTGTTGCCGGCCCTGAAGTAAAGAACTTTGCTGAGATTAAAGTGGGTGACCGCTTTGACGTTGTTTATGAACTAGCCGTAGCAATTGAGCTGGTTAAAGTTAAAAACCCTGGCGCACCTAGTGAGCAAGTTACTACTAGCACTACTACTGCTCCTCAAGGCGACAAACCAGGCATGGTTACAACCAATGTCATCACTGCAGTTGCCAATGTTGATGCGATCGATACCGTTAAAAGTACCGTGTCTTTAAAAGGTCCACAAGGAAATACCTTCGTAGTGAAAGTAAAGAATCCTGACTTAATGAAAGATATTGCTGTAAATGACCAAGTGAAAGTGGTTTACTCTGAAGCTATTGCTGCTGTAGTAAGCACACCAACTGCTAAGAAGTAATAGCGCAATTATTTTCTAGTAACTAGAAAGATAAAACCCCGGCAAGTGATTGCCGGGGTTTTTTATTTGGCGGAAGAGGTGACTTAGCCATACCTTGTATGGTGCTAGACCTCCGCAACAACCTAAAGGAAGTCATCCACTATGAGTGCCAACTACCCAACTAGGGGCGACTATAAAGATTCTTACCACCCTTAATGGTCTTCACAATCTGAATATCTTTAATTTCCATTGGGTCTACTTTCATTGGATTGCGATCAAGAATCACCATATCCGCAAGCTTTCCAGCGCTAATAGTGCCCTTTGACGCCTCTTCTTTGTATTGATATGCAGGCACAGCAGTAAAGCCACGCAGAGCGGTATATGGATCTATGCGTTGATCAGGTCCTAAAGTACCCCCTCCATAGGTCTTGCGGTTAACTGCGGTCCAAATCGTGAACAATGCGCTCGGCCCTGATGATGGGGTGTCATTATGAAGTCCAAATTGCATACCTTTTGCTTTGGCCAAATTGAGTGGAACCATATTGTTAGCTCTCTCGCCCCCCAGAATCCGTTTATACACATCCCCATACATCCAGATGTGGTTAGGCATGAATTGGGGCAAGATTTTATTGGCCTTGTATTGGTCGAGTTGATCATCACGAACAAAGAAGGAATGTGAGATTACTGATCTGCGGTCTTCAGTAATACCCGTTTCTTTTATTGCCCTGGCAATTCCAGAAAGCGCCATATCAATGCCGGCATCCCCATTGGAGTAACCGAAATACTGGATATTTTTTTCGTAGGCCAACTTGGCATACTTATCAACCAAATCCTGGGAAGCAACAGCCATCCCGCGCCAATCTTTTGAAAAACCTGTGGTATCAGTGTAAGGCTTCGTGAAATAGGCCAAACGTAATTGTGGCGCGCCATCTGTAGAAACCAATATCCCAGTAACCTTAAAGCCGCCATCACCCTTGGTATAGGTTCCAAAAGGATAATTTTTATCAGTTACAAGCAACTGATCAACCACATCATAGGTGGGCAAAGCAATCAGGTCTAAGCTGATCACATTACGATCAACTGCTTGGCGCATATTACTAATGTCTTGGATGGTAGTTTGATAACTTTGCGCAGTTGTAAATCCATTTGAGGCATAAATCTGTTCGGCTTTGCGATAAGTTTCCATCGTTAAGCCCTGTGAATACTTACCGAATACCTTTGCTGTTGCCTCAAAATTAGGACCACCAATCAATTCACCAGTAAGCTTGCCAGTTTTTGGATCAACTGGAAGCATGCCTTGTGTCACTTTGGTATTTTTGCTAAAGCCTAGCTTCTTTAGTCCCGCAGTATTCACAATCCCAGTCAAAGTAGAAATGTTATTTAAAAATACTGGTTGATTGGGAAACGCTTGATCTAATTGTGCAATCGTTAAAGGGCCATCGGTCAGAAAGGCATCCGCATACTCCGAACCAATGATCCAACCATTAAATGGTTGAGCTTCAACCTTCAAGCGACCAATGAGCTCCTGAGCGGTATGTGGAGGCTTCTCTGAAAAATAACCCAGATTAACGCTCAGAGTATTTTGAGCAATCAAGGTAAAGTGGCCCCAGGCGTCTATAAAACCTGGCAATAGGGTTTGACCTTTTAAATCCTGCATTACTGGATTAGCGCCGGCTCCATTTAATGCATCTCGTAGATTACCGACATAAGCGATTTTCTTGCCCTTCACTACGACTGCTTCAACATACTGCGGCTTATCACCCTCCATCGTCAGGATGTCACCATTGAAATAAATCGCTGCATTATCGGCAAATGCACGGGCGGCAATCAAAAGTAAATATGTAGCTAAATGTAGTTTGAGGATCTTCATGAGTAAATTACTGTGTAGTAGATTGGATATTCTTAACGCCTGGAGGGGAAATGGGAGAATTTTTAATTCTTGCCTTAGCGGATACTACCTCTCCCACTACTAATACACACTTTATTGTGAAGAGTCTTTTACCAACCGAAAACCTAAATGCGACATTGGGCTATATGGATCCGCACCCCGGCGTGCGCTAGGGCGATAGGATTGGCAGTAATCCTCATTACATAAAAAGGATCCGCCGCGAATAACTCTTTTAGGAGCATTGGGTGGAACACCATAATCATCTGGGTCATAAGAACTCGTAGGTCCTTGAGGATTATTAACAACGCTATTTCCATACTCCTTAGCTTGCATTGCAAAATAATCAGCGCGATACCAATCGGCAACCCATTGCCAAGCATTACCAGTCATATCAAACAGGCCATACCCATTTTGAGGATATGTCCCAACAGAACTGGTACCTACTGCGCCGCCAGCTTTAGGGCTTATTACTGTATTAACTACCGGGAATGCCTGCTTCTTTACATCCCAAATATTGGCCGGCAACTTTCCTTCTTGCTCTAGTTGATCACCCCACACGTAGGTTGCTTGGTTTAAACCGCCGCGCGCAGCAAACTCCCATTCGGCTTCTGTAGGCAATCGCTTGCCCGCCCATTTGGCATATGCCAAAGCATCTTCGTAACTTACTTGAACTACCGGATGATTTCCCTTGCCATCAATATTGCTTTTTGGGCCAGCTGGATGTCGCCAATTTGCGCCAGGCACATAGGCCCACCACTGTGAGTAATCATTAAGATTCACCTTTGCGTTCGTGCCAACAAAAACCATAGCACCCGGCACGAATACTGAAGCAGGCGGCTTAGGCGTTCCTGGTGGAAGTTGCACACGGATGGTCTCCCAATCGGGAACTTGCTCCGCAGTAGTTTTGTAATTGGTTTCTTTTACAAATTGTGCGAATTGATCATTAGTGACATGAGTGGTATCCATCCAAAATCCTGACACCTTCACTTTATGGGTAGGCTTCTCATTGGCTTGCGCTTTTTTATGATCACTACCCATCAAAAATTCACCGCCAGGAATCCAGGCCATTCCTTTGGACCCCTTTATACCGTCACCAAGAAGAATTTGAGGGGCTGCCTGCTGAGGTTTTGAAAAGAAGTTACTCCAGACTAGATATGCACCGATTCCTAAAACTGCAAGTACTGCAATCAAAACACCTGTGCGACGCATATTCATCGTCTTGCTACTTTCCCAATGGAATACTGATGGTTGAAATCATGGCATACCCTTCAACTCGGTTCTGCGCCCAGAACTCTTTATAAGCACGCAAATTAATATAGGCTTGTTTGTTACCGATATTAAACAGATAACCAATTTGTGGGCCGACCGCTGCTATGCGAGATTTGAAAGCACCCACCCTATCTCCACTGCCTGAGTCAGCCGTGAGCTGGTAATAGCCATACCCTGCAATACCCACTTGCCAATTTTGCGACACAAATTGCGATACAGACCAATCTAGATGGGAATCAATTCCGTTCTGGTAATTGGTTTGATTATTCATCCAGTTATAAGTAGCGCCCAGCACCCCAGAAACCTCTAGTCCTGTAGTGCTATTAAGGTAGGTGTAGCCACTGCCCGCATCGATTGCAGCGTGGCCAATGCCAATAGCTGCAAGACTCGTTGGGCTATACGTACCAAATGGAATATCACCAGTTACATATGTCTTGAAATTATTATTGCCTTGGTTCCAGGTCAAGCTAGCCAATGGATAGATATCGGTACTTCCATTGCTAGTGTTGGAGCGATTCAATTGGGTGCTTGGATTAACAACGCTTACCGAAGCCGTAGTAGTGTTGGTGCCTGGACCCCAACCTACACCAAGATAAGGCTGTCCACCCAGAATCTTTTCTTCCGCTACATATCCCAATTGCATTAAAACTAAAGATTCTCTTGCGCTCAAGCCAGCATTGATACTTGTGCCATGTTGAAAGTTTTTTGATTTATCAGCGTTACCGCTATAAACATATGGCATTGCCACTAAGGACCATCCTGTTGCCATTGGTACGGCAGCCATACTGGCGTATTGGCCAGACATCCAAAAGGGAACGCCACCTTCATCAGCATATGTACACAATGGAAATAAATAAATGCCAAGAAGAAAAAGGAGCCCAGCAATTCTTTGCCAGGTCCCAGCAAGCAATTTCATTCGATTTATAACTATTTTCTTAGTTTATTGAGGGTGGAGAAATTATCTTCCCAAGGGCTGAGAAAAATTAGTGACATTAGATGGCGGTGGATTGGGATACTTCTTAACTGATGCCAAGTACTCCTGAATTACTTTAAATATTGGCTCCGCTGTCCAACCATAATTTGTCATTTGTAGATCCTCATGGGGATCCATCTCAATGTTATAAAACTTTGGATAGTACATGGGCGCAGCATTTGCATAGATACCGCCAACCATTTGCTGCCCAGTGCCAGTTCGAGCCATATCTTTAAAATAGTATCTCCACTGCTTCCAACGACCCGCCACTAAATCTGGTCCTATAAAAGTCAATAAAGATTCACGATTGCCCGTTGCGCTTTTCCCTTTGATTACATCGATCTGATTTACGCCATCAATTGCTCGATCAGTTGGCAGTTTTACACCCAAGATAGACGCAAAGGTTGGCATAAAGTCCATGATTGAGAACATCGCATAAGAGGTACTGCCCGGGGCTATATGCCCAGGCCAACGAATGATGCAGAATGTGCGGACTGCACCCTCAGTTGGCTCACCAAGATCCCCACGAAATGGTCCATTTGAACCCATATCAGGAGCCCCAAGACCCAAGCGATCCCAATTCATAAAGTATTGGCCAGTACCACCATTGTCTGAAGCAAAAACCAAAATGGTGTTGTCCTCAATATTCATCTCTTTGAGGGCATCCATCACCTGTCCAACGTGATGATCACCTTCCATCATTTTGTCGCCATACTGGCCTATACGAGACTTACCTGCAAATTGCTTTGATGGAAGATTTGGTGAATGGCCCATTGAAAATGGCAAGTATAAAAAGAATGGTTTGCCGGCTGCATTTTGTTCCTTCATAAATGCAATCGACTTATCAGTAAGCTCATTATCAATTTCAGCCCGTACCGCCATGGTGTAAGGCTTAACTCGCTCTAATGGTCCATTGCCTTTCTGCTGATTAATCCAAGGGCCTTTTTCATATAGAACTTTATCTGGGACATTGCCAAATGAATGAGTTTGGATTCCCATCTGTACGTAAGCAGCAGAATCCCAAGAGGTATCTGGAGGAATGCCGTAATACTGATCAAAACCATGTGCGCCAGGCAAGCTTTGTGGCGCGCCCCCTAGGTGCCACTTACCAAAAATAGCAGTCGCATAGCCCGCACCTTTAAATAGTTGGCCCATGGTATGGGCTTTACTAGACAGGGTATTTGGAGTGCCCGGCTCTGCAACAAGCGAAAGGCCATTACGTATGGAGTATTGCCCAGTCATCAAAGCAGCGCGGGATGGCGTACAAGCTGGCTCAACCAAGTATTGAGTAAGTCGCAATCCACTTTTAGCCAACTCATCAGAGCGCGGTGTTGGAGCGCCACGCAATTCACCGCCACCATAGGAACCTAAATCACCATAGCCAACATTGTCAGCCAAGATAAATACAACGTTCGGCTTCTTTTGATTGGAGGCTGGGGCTGATTGTGCAAATACAGTAGGCGCAGCTATTGAAATTGACAAAACTCCAATCAGCATTCTTTTTAATAACATTGCAGTCTCCACTTTTTGCTTTTGGTTTAAAAAGTCCAGCAACACACAAAAACTGCTCAGCCCTGGAAAATAATACTTTAATCAACCATCATTAACAAAAAGCCACCCCGTAGGATGGCTTTGGTAACGCTTTTGGTAACAAGGCTGTTGTATTGCCACAAACCCTTGTAATACCTATTGACTTGGCGGAAGAGGTGTCTAGATTTTGCCCCTCCAAGACACTCTACTATTACCCATAAACCCTTTAAATATATGGCTTTGAAGTTTTCCCCTACTCCTGAGTAGCCCACTCTAACCCATTAAAATCTATGCATTGCTGGTGGGTAGAGTGGTGGGTACAAAACATGGGGAGCGGCGTTGCAAGAGAGTAGAAAAATCAGCTTTACAGCGCGAGGTCTTGGTTCAATAGTAACTCCTGGATACCATGCCGACCCCGAATCCAAGGGCCTGTATATCCAAGTTTTTAAGGGTGTTAGCGACTATAAGCGTAGCTGGATCTTTCGCTACACCAGCCCCACTCTACTTAAACGCCGTGAAATGGGCCTAGGCTCTCTTGATTCTCGATCCTTAGCTGAGGCGCGTAGAGCAAGCCTTGATCTCAGGAAAATGGTCTTAGAAGGAATTGATCCTGCTGAAGAGCGATCTAAAGCTCGTAGCAAGGCTACAAATGCAATTAATGATGGCATTACCTTTGCAAAGGCTGCTGAGCTATGCATTAAAGGTAAAAGGTCTGAATGGAAAAATGCAAAGCATGCTGATCAATGGGAAAACACCATAGCAACTTTCGTCACCCCAAAGATTGGCAAGATGAGAGTTGATCAGATCAATACCGGTCATATTGCCAAGCTACTTGAGCAAGAGATTAAAAAGAAGTCTGGTGAAGTTGAGGG
>CANFOT010000015.1 GCA_947448625.1 Burkholderiaceae bacterium
GCCGAGTGGTGGCGATCAAATAACTGGGCAATCTGCTGGAGAGAATCTCCCTTTTTCCAGCGCTCCCACATTAAAGCCTTCTGGGTAGCTGTGTAATAGATTCGAGGTCGTTGTTTCATGAGCAACACTCCTTGCGCTTACGCAGTTTGCAGTGTGTTGCATCGACGGGTTGAAATCAAGGTCGTTAGCGGTCATTGTGGAGAGCACGTTCGCTAAGTTTTTCTAAAACCAAGCTAATTAATAACAACATCTAGCAATAAGTTTGATTTCTACCCAACTTTTTTGCTTGATACATTGCGCGGTCACAAGCGGCATAATATTTCTTAAAAATAAGCCTACACTCTGTACCCTTATCACGATTTGGGTCATATACCGAAATGCCAATACTGATGGTGATATAAATTTCGCTTCCTACTGAGCTTGTTAGTGGTTGGCGTGCAATATGCTCCCGCAACCTTTCTGCAACTTTGAATGCTTCTTGTTTGGTGGTTTCTGGCAATACTATTAAAAACTCCTCGCCACCCACTCGACCACAGATATCAATTTCGCGTAATTCCTTAAGACTTTCTTTTACTAGAGCAATTAATACTTGATCCCCAATTGGATGGCCGTAAGTATCGTTTACAACTTTGAAGTGATCAATATCAAGCATTAAAAAAGAAATATCTTTTTTGCTTCTTAACGATTTTTTAATCTCCAGCTCAGATCTTGCGATGGTTTCAGCGCGACTCAGTGCTGAAGTTAATGAATCTGTCTTTGAAAACTTATCTAGGACATAATTTTTTTCTTCAAGGTCAATTAATAATTTCTTAAACTGAAACATTCCCAATAAAAGCAGAAGCGAGATTGGAATGGAGAGCGCTGCATCTACTAGGTTTACATGTCCATGATCAAGTACGTGAAGCAAAGGAGAGATGCGCCTTCCCGTCATTAACCCCAGACCAAGAGCAAGGAATCCGCAAGCTAAGCGGTAAGCGCGGGCTCGGAAAAATAAATTAATAGCATACGCAGCAGCAGCCATCTGGAGACACAAAGCTAACGCATATAGGGTAGCCGCTGTAAGCATATTTATTCAGCTTCAGTTAGTTTTTGTAAGGTGTTATTAGCATCCATCAACTCAAAAGCAGCATCAACCACTTTTGCATCTAGTTTTTCTCCGGCTTCGGAACGCACTTCATCCATGGCAGCACTAAGGCCTCGTGCAGCTCGATAAGGGCGATGCGTAGCCATAGCCTCAATCGTATCGGCTACAGCTAGAATTCTTGCTTCTAGACAAATCTGATCACCTTTGAGTCCATGCGGATATCCGCTACCATCAAGACGCTCATGATGCTGTCTAACCATATCTGCAATTGGCCATGGAAAAGGAATATCTTTTAGGATTTGGTAGCCTGATTCAACATGGCCTTGAACCATTTGCATTTCAAGATCTGTCAGTCTTGTAGGCTTAGTTAAGATCTCCGATGGTACGGCTACTTTGCCTATGTCATGAACCATGGCTGCCATATAAAGAGCTTGAACCGCATTGTCATCCCATCCCATTTGCCTGGCAATTGCAGTTGAAATGGAGGCAACTCTTTTTTGATGGCCGGCGGTATAAGGATCTCGCCATTCCATAGTCCTCGCCATCGCTTCAATGGTTGCTTTTAGGGCATTAGCTAGACGTTCTTGTGTTTGTTGCTTTTCGTGAATTTCATCATCTAGCTTATGTTGTCGCTCAATCGACCTGAGACCAAAACCAATTTCTTGCGCTAAGCTTTCGAATAATTGCACCTCGGAGTCACCAAAAGCATTGGGCACTTTTGAGTAAACCAATAAAACTCCAAAGGGGTGTGCTTCTCCATCTGGTATTGGACATCCAATCGCAGATCGAATGCCAAATTTTCGGGCTAGCTCCCTCCAAGAGATAAATCCTTCATCTAACTCAGAGTCCACTACAACGCTGGACTTGCCGGTGCGAATGGCCAAACCCCCAGGCCCCATGCCAGAAATATTTTTATCGGACCAGCTTACGACGATATTTTCAATATAAGCTAACGCAGAACCAGCACCGCCCATTACCTGCACAGTTTTATTTTCATCATTCTCGGCCTTGCCGACCCATGCGAGAACATATGGACCCTGTGCAGCAATAGCACTGCAAACTTCTGCAACCAGTAAGTCTGTTGAATCTGCTCTAGCTAACGCAGCCGCAGCTTCTGATAAAGCTGATAATGCCCAACCCCTCTTTTCTAACTCCTGCTTCATGGCTGGGGTTGGCAAATCTACGGGCTTTTGATTGTCTGTACTCATACTTCCATTATGAATCTAAAGAAGACCTATTTTCAATTGCCGGATAAAGAACCATCTTATTAACTTGTCATTCAGTTGAAAAAGAGGGAGTATTGACTGTATAGAAAATAAAAGGTCGCAATGAAAGACGATATTGAAAAGATTTATGCCAAGCTGGTCTCTCTTGAAGCAGAGGTAACAAACTTACGCACAGGCTACATAGTGGTAAATCAACGCTATGCGGATGCCATGGGAAGTTTGAAGGCGTTAACAGCTAGTGCACTTGAAGCTGCAAAACGAGCAGCCATTGCTGCTGAGAAAGCACTGCTAGCTGCTAAGAGTTCTGCAACAGCGGCTAAATTAGCAGCATCTGAATCTGTCATTGATGCAGCTGAAGCGGCAGCAGATGCTGCAGCAGCATCAGCAGAAGCGGCAATTGAAGCGGCAGCAGCAGCCTCGGCTGCAGCATCTGCGGCGGCAGCTGCAGTCGCCCATCAAGCTGAAGAATCTTCTATCAGAGCTTCAGCGGAAGCAGCGGAAGCCACTAAACGTGCAGCGGATGCTGCAGCTGAAGCTGTTAGGATGTCCAATCTCGCATCCGAATCAGCTCGTAATGCCAGAAAAAATACTAAGTGTTAAAGTAAAAAAGCTCCCATTTAGGAGCTTTTTTTCAGCCAATTACCTATATTAAAAAGGAAAGATTAGCTCTTCCATGATGTAGCGATAAAAGTAATTCGGCCCCAAGAATCCAGCTGACTTACCATAGCCTGCCCGAGTTTTAAAATAGTAATCATTAGAGGCAATAGGACTTGTAGCTGCAAACTCATACAGCTGGGTTGTCGTACTTGGATCTTGATTTGCTGTTTGTCGACCTACGCCCACAGTACCGCTTAGCATCCAACCAGAAATACGCTTTCTGGCACCCAGTGCAATCATGGTTTCGTTGTAATCGCTTGGATTGAAATAGTTATTCACCACATTGGTATTGGTATCTCTGTACTGCCGATATCTCAATTGCCCTGTCAGCCCATACTCAGGCATTAAGTCATAAATTAGCTTGGCTTTCACTGTAGGCCTGGTATTGGTATCCGAGAAGTACATATTCCCAGCCATCACAATCGCTGTAAGGCGCTCAATAATTTGCTGCTCAATACTCGCACCACCAAAGGTGTAATAGATGCCATTGGCAAGGGAGTTTTGAGTTTCTACACGATCACGACTCACAAATACTTCAGCTTTAGTAGATTCCGTAACTCGAAAACCATAATTGCTATCAGTAGTCAGTAACTTGTAACCATTTTGAAGGTTGTAGCCAAGATTTAAGTTATAGCCGAGCCCAGTTCTTGGATTAATCGACTTTGTTAATAATGTATAGACCTCTGCTGAGGAATCCCAATTTCCTTGGGTAAAGTAGTTATGTTGATAACTTACGCCAGTATATTTTTCACCATGCTCATATAAGGGCATATAACCAGCGTTGTACTTATAGGTAGAGAAGCCTTCGCTATCAGAGGCAATGTAGGCATTTGGTACTGAAATTGCCTGCTTGGAGGTGGGCTCCTGATCTGCCACAGCGGTTGACGATGAAACAACTAGAAGTAAAGGCAATCCAATGCGCTTAAAGAAATTGATCACTTTGTACCCCAAGTCTTTTTTAAATTAAATAACTCAGAGAAATAACCATAAACGCAGGCTGGCTGAAGTATCAGGCCGTACGCAAATACATAAAAGAAAAATCCAAATATATTGGTACGTACCTTTAGATGTTCTTTATTAAACATCCTTTGACTTCTCGAATACATGTATAGGTTGAGAGCTAATGCCATTGGTAAGATGGAGAGAGTCATTGGTCCCACAATCCAAAAATACCCAAAACAAGCAAGTACTAAACCAGGAATAAACCCGAGAGAATAAGCAATATCCATAAACGGAAACATCGTATTCCACCAAATATAGATGGTAGATAAACGGGGTTTTAGGAGAATCATCGGATTAACCTTGAATGACTCAATTAGGCCGCGAGACCAGCGTTGCCTTTGTTTGATAAAGGCTTTGAGGGTTTCTGGACAATTAGTAAAGGCGATTGCATCTTCAGCATGACCAACTCGATAGCCAGCAAGCAGAAGCTTCCAAGTCAAGACAATATCTTCACCAACCATCTCAGGCCAGCCTCCAACTTCATTCAGCGCATTTCGGTCGTATAAAGAAAATGCACCCTGAGCTACTAGAGTCCCCTGAAATAGGGATTGAATTCTCTTAATGCTGGCGATACCTAAAAAATAATCCCACTCTTGAGCTTTGGTAACCCAATTGGTCCGTGAATTTCGTATAAGAATTTCTCCGGCAACTGCTTTGGTATTCAATGGATCGGATATAAATCGTCCAACTAAATTTTTAATGGCATCAACATGAAGATAGCTATCAGCATCAACAGAAATCACAATTGCACTTTTGGAAATCTTTAATCCCTGATTGAGTGCAGCAGCTTTTCCGCCATTTTTAGTCAGGCTAATTAATTCTATATTTGGATTGGTTGCCTGTTTAGACCTCACAACATCACTTGTGTTATCGGTAGATCCATCATCAATGACAATTACGCGCATTGGACCAAGATAATTTTGCTTTGCAATTCCCTCTAGTGTGGAATCTATGGCCATCCCTTCATTGAATGCTGCAATCAAAATCGTAACTTCTGGATTCTTTTGATCTTCAATAACTGGCGGCCTTTTATCCAGCAGTAGGGATGTGAACACAAATGCATTCATACACCCAGGAATTATGGCGATAAATGTAATTAAGAAAAATGCTAGGAAGGGGCCTACATGTACTGAAAGATCTAGAAACCAAGGCTGAGAGTACCAAACAGAAAAGGATCCCCACGCTAGGCCAATAATTGAGGCAATGACGAACTTGGTATTAACCGATATATAAATTGCCATAAGAGCTTTGAATTGACGACTATTCAGTATAGCGCCTACATAATTAATGGCTTCTTATAATTCGGCTGATTACACATTTACTATTCAAATAATTTGTATTGGTATCAGATACATTTTTTAGATTGAATTGTTTAATAAGTTCGCCACACAATTTTTAAACAATTTATATTGAGACTTTGAAGGGATGGCTGTCTGTCGAGTCAGCTCTTTAATGATCCAGAAAGATTTGTTGTATGAGTAGACTAAAGAAGGTCATGGAGCTCAGGAAGCAATTAAGAGAGCTCGGTAACTACGACACCAGCATATCGGGCGCAGTAGGGGAGATCTATGCCGAGGAAGTTCTAGGTATGGTTAAAGCTCCAAAAGGCGCTAAAGGTATAGACGGCTATATAAAAGGTAGGGCTGTCCAAGTAAAAACTAAGGACGGCAAGGAGCGTAGCGACTCGGCTGTATATGCGAGTGTTAGGCAGGGGTTAGAGAAAGAGATTGAGGATCTGGTTGTGGTGATGATCCAAGAGGATGAAATAACCCACGTTGGACCAGTGCCCTTATCTGAGATTCCTTATACAGAACACAAGCAGGGTAGGCGCTACTACTTAAATAAGATCAAGGCTTACTTAAAAGTAAGCTAGAAACTTAAATAAATCCCCATTTCTTATAGAGCAGGCGCGGTAGGAGAGATGCACAAACGGCAATTCACTACCCCGTTATCCTGCAACTCAATTTAGACAGAGCCTTACTGGCTGGGGCTTGTGTGCTTATAGCAATGATTAAAATTTCTTACTATAGGCTTACTTTTTAAGTAACCAAGTAAAAAGGCTTCTAAGCGATTAGCCTAGAAGCCTTATAGATACTGGTTGCGGGGGCAGGATTTGAACCTACGACCTTCGGGTTATGAGCCCGACGAGCTGCCAGACTGCTCCACCCCGCGTCTGAAGCTGAGATTCTACCATTTTTTAAGCCTCTTTGTCGAGGTATTCCTGCAAACAAGGCTTAGAAAGGGGAGTTTTTGCCGTAAATAAGACTGCAGAGTCAACCTGCATAAGGAGTAACATATTGCCACGCAACATTGTGATGAGGTTTATTCATGTCAGTCAGTAACCCAGAATTTTCCCAATCCTCTTTATTGAGGCCGGTTGAGGTTTCTCGGCAAGACAATGGCCATTCAAAGGGCGCCTCTTTTTCTTTAATGCTTGCAGCAATTGGAGTGGTCTTCGGTGACATTGGAACTAGCCCCCTCTACGCTCTGAAAGAGTGTTTTAGCCCTGAGCACGGTATTCCTTTTTCGCCTGAGGCTGTATACGGCGTAATTTCTATGGTGTTTTGGGCCTTCGCAATCGTGGTGTCCCTCAAGTACGTCATGTTTGTGATGCGTGCCAACAATCATGGCGAAGGCGGCATCCTGGCTCTCATGGCTTTGGCCTTACGTACTGCACCCTCAGGATCCAAGCGTTCTTTATTAATCATCATGGCTGGAGTCTTTGGGGCCTGCATGTTTTATGGTGATGCAATTATTACCCCAGCGATCTCCGTGCTTTCTGCGGTGGAGGGCATGGAGGTGATATCGCACGATTTCACGCGCTACATTATTCCGACAACCATTGTTATTTTGGTGTTGCTATTTTTTATTCAAAAAACCGGCACTGCTGTGGTTGGCAATCTTTTTGGGCCTGTGATGTTGGTTTGGTTTTTGGTGATTGGTCTGATGGGTGTTTATCAGGTGATTGATAACCCAGCTATTTTTGCGGCCGTCAATCCACTGTATGCCATTCGATTTATGGAAGAGCATGCCCTGCAAGGGTTTATTGTTTTGGGTGCAGTCTTCTTGGTGTTAACGGGTGCCGAAGCACTGTATGCGGACATGGGGCATTTTGGTGACAAACCCATCCGTTTGGGTTGGTTCCTCATTGTGATGCCTTGCCTCATTTTGAATTACTTTGGTCAGGGTGCGATGTTTTTGAGCCATCCTGAGAACATCACCAACCCATTCTTCTTAATGGTTCCGGAGGTATTTGTTCTCCCCTTGGTAATCTTGGCAACTCTAGCAACGGTAATCGCTTCTCAGGCAGTGATATCTGGCGCGTTTTCAATGACGAGTCAGGCAATCTTGTTGGGCTTTGTCCCACGTATGAAAATTCGCCATACGTCTGATCGGGAAATTGGTCAGATTTATATGCCTTTGGTCAACTGGACCTTGTTGGTTTTGGTAATTGCAGTGGTGCTTGCATTTAAAAAGTCTGAGAATTTGGCTGCCGCTTATGGCATTGCAGTAACTACAACGATGATTGTGACAACCTTTTTGGCTGCTATCGTCATGCGTATTGTTTGGCGCTGGAATACTTTATTGGTTACCTTGGTCATCAGCGCTTTCCTCATTGTGGACCTGGCCTTTTTATCCGCTAATCTTTTAAAAATCATGGAGGGCGGCTGGTTCCCTTTACTTCTGGGCGCTGCTTGCTTCTTACTGCTAATGACTTGGTATCAGGGTCGTAAATTATTACGTCAACGCGCTGTGGAAGAGGGTATTGAGCTCAAAGGATTTATCGATGTTTTGATGAAAAATCCGCCTCATCGAGTTGAGGGTACTGCCATCTTCTTAACGGCTCATGTAGATTACTTGCCAGTCTCGTTCTTGCACAACTTGAAACACAATCACGTTCTTCATGAGCGGGTATTTTTCCTCAAGGTCAGTATCTGGGATGTGCCTTATGTGAAAGATGAGGAGCGCATCACCTTGCGTGATTTAGGAAATAATGTTTTTGTAGTGAGGGCTGTCTATGGTTTTAATGAGACTCCGGACATGGGTATGATCATTGAGTTGATCGAGAAGTCATCTGGCCTGAAATTTAACTTGATGGATACCTCCTTCTTTTTATCCCGCGACACTATCGTGGCAACGGAGCTACCTGGTATGGCTTTATGGCGCGAGCGTCTGTTTTGCTGGATGTATCAAAATGCTGGTCGTCAGTCTGACTTCTTCAAGATCCCGGCAAACCGTTTGGTAGAGCTCGGTGCAAAGGTAGAAATTTGAGAAGGCCGCTGACCTGTAGGTCGCTACTGTCATTAGGTGCTTTCTTGCTGATATGTTCTTTCAGCAGTCTGGTGCTGGCTACCCCTGCTGAGGAGGCTCAGCTTGAGCAACTTGACAAGATCGAGCAAGAGCTGGAATTGCAACGTGATTGGGCTAAATATCGTTGGGATAAAACTAATGCAGAGTGCTATCAGAAGTATTGGGTCAATAGCTGCTTGCGAGACTCTCGTGCTGAGTATCGCAAGGAAATCGATCCCATTCGTGAGCAAGAGGTAGGGCTGCATGAAGTGCAGCGCAAGTTACGCGCTAGCATTAAAGATCAACGCGATGCTCAGAAAATTGCTGAACGTGGCTCTGCAGAAAAGGCTAGCGAGCGCGCAGCCAACCAAAAAGAGTTTGAAGAGAAGCAAAAAGCTGCTGCTGCTCGCGCAGCAGATGTGGAGCAACGTCGTAAAGATGCGCCGAAGCGTGCTCAAGAAAACAAAGCGGGCACTCAGCTCGATTAACTCATTTTTACTGCTTCAATAATTCATTAGGTAATACATTGGCTAAGATTAAAACAATCTATATCTGTCAGTCTTGTGGTGGAAGCTCTGCTAAATGGCAAGGGCAATGCCCAGCCTGTCAGGCATGGAATACATTGGAAGAAGGCGTTCCTGAAGTTAGTTCGAATGTCCGTTTTCAGGGTTTGGCGCAATCACTCCCACGTCAGAAGTTATCGGCCATTAGCGCTGAAGATCTACCGCGCTTTAGTACGGGCGTAGAAGAGTTTGATCGCGTGCTGGGTGGTGGGTTAGTGCCTGGTGGCGTTGTGCTCTTAGGCGGCGATCCTGGTATTGGCAAGTCCACCTTATTGCTGCAAGCGCTCGCAGAGATGAGTGCAGCGGGGATGAATGTCCTCTATAGCAGTGGCGAGGAGTCTGCCGCGCAAATAGCATTAAGAGCAAAACGCATTGCATTGGACGCACCCCAATTAGAGGTATTGGCCGAGATTCAATTAGAAAAGCTATTGTCCATCATGGACACGGTGAAACCGCAGGTCTTGGTGGTGGACTCTATTCAGACTTTGTATTCGGAGGTGCTGAGTTCTGCTCCTGGCTCAGTAGCGCAAGTGCGCGAGTGTGCCGCCCAATTGACCAGGGCAGCTAAATCCAGTGGTATTTGTGTGTTGATGGTGGGTCACGTGACCAAAGATGGCCACTTAGCCGGCCCTCGCGTGCTAGAGCACATTGTTGATACCGTACTCTACTTTGAAGGTGACACCCACTCTTCATTTAGATTGGTGCGCTCAATTAAAAACCGTTTTGGTGCAGTCAATGAGTTGGGTGTATTTGCCATGACTGAAAAAGGTCTGCGTGGAGTTGCTAATCCTTCTGCAATCTTCTTATCTCAGCATGCAGAGATGGTGCCTGGTGCTTGTGTGCTCGTTACACAAGAGGGTAGCCGTCCACTTTTAGTGGAAATTCAAGCTTTAGTAGATACTGCGCACATTCCCAATCCCCGTCGCTTGGCGGTTGGCTTGGAGCAGGCTCGCTTAGCAATGCTATTGGCTGTATTGCATCGCCATGCAGGCGTAGCGTGTTTTGATCAAGATGTCTTCTTAAATGCCGTGGGTGGCGTAAAGATTTCAGAGCCAGCAGCTGACTTGGCTGTGCTGCTAGCGATTCAATCCTCGATTCGGAATAAGGCTTTGCCAAAAGAGTTAATCGTCTTTGGCGAAGTGGGTTTAGCTGGTGAGATTCGCCCGTGCCCACGCGGTCAGGAGCGCCTGAAGGAGGCGGCAAAGCTAGGCTTTACTGTGGCAATTATTCCTAAGGCGAATATGCCTAAGACTAAGATTCCGGGCTTAAGGGTAATACCAGTAGAGCGTATCGATCAGGCCATTTCGGCAGCTGCAGAACTCAGTTAAATCTGGAATTGAGTGCTTAGCGCAAGTCTTCTGCTTGAATGAGCAGTACTTGCTCATCGCCAGCAGATACTTCCATCCAGATTACAGGAATCTGCGGAAATGCTTTTTTAAAGTGCTCATACTCATTGCCAATCTCGATCAGAATGGCGCCGCGCTCAGATAGGTAGTCAGGAGCGCCAGCAATAATCTTGCGGATGAGATCCATGCCGTCGTCACCACCCGCCAACGCTAAAGCTGGCTCCGCATGGTATTCAGCGGGGAGGGCATTCATGGAATTGGCATTGACGTAAGGCGGGTTACAAATGATGAGGTCAAAGAGATTATCTTCATGGGGTTCTGGCAGAGCGTCCCATAGGTCGCCCTCAAAGAGCTCAACCTGTGAAGTCAGGCCATGACGATCGAGATTGCGGGAGGCGACCGCTAAAGCGGGCAGACTGATATCGCAAGCGCTCACATGAATATCGGGACAAGCCATCGCTAGCAAAATGGCTAGAGATCCATTGCCAGTGCACAGATCTAGCGCCTTGCCATCGGCAGGCAGCCAAGGCTCTAGTGAGCCATCCACGATTAATTCAGCAATCCAGGAGCGAGGAACAATGCTTTGCTCGCTGGAGAAAAATGGCACACCCATTAACCAGGCCTCGCCCAAAATATAGGCTAAGGGTTTGCGGGTAGAGATACGAGTTTCCGCAACCTCAAATGCCTTGGCAATCTGCTCGGCACCCATGATTTGTTCTAGGTGATCAAGTGCATCCCTAGGGCTGAGATCAAGTTGTTTACTAGCAATCCACAAAGCTTCGCTCTGGGCATCGATGGCACCATGGCCATAATGCAAGTCTGCCACTCCAAGTCGTTGTGCAATTTGATCAATGCATTGATCAAGTGTAAGAGATTGCCGGGGCGCAGGATCCATGAGGCTTATAAAGATGAGTGTAGTAAACGGCTTTAGCGCTTATGCAATTAGATGTTCGAGAGTCTTGCGATAGATATTTTTGAGTGGCACGACATCATCAACGATGACGCACTCATCAATTTTGTGACTTGTGGCATTGAGCGGGCCAAACTCCACCACTTCTTTACAGATCTTGGCGATAAATCGACCATCACTTGTGCCGCCAGTGGTTGAGAGCTCTGCATCAATTTGAGTTTCAGACTTAATCGCTTTGCGTAGGGCGCCAGCAAGGGCGCCATCGCCAGTAATGAAGGGGCTGCCACCTAAGACCCAATCAATCTCAAATTCGAGGCCTATATCCGTGAGGACTCCCTCTAGGCGGCTACGCAGCTCTTCCGGCTTGCTCTCAGTGGAGAAGCGGAAATTGAAATCAACACTTAACTCGTTAGGGATGACGTTGTTTGCACCAGTGCCCGCATGAATATTGGAAATCTGAAAACTCGTCGGCTGAAAATACTCATTGCCTTTATCCCATTCAGTTTCTACTAGTGCCTGAATTGCTGGAGCTGATAAGTGGATCGGATTTTTGCCAAGATGGGGATAGGCGATATGCGCCTGAATACCCTTCACTCGAAGCTTTCCGGAGAGGGATCCGCGACGACCATTCTTAATCATGTCGCCCAATTGATCAACGGATGTTGGTTCGCCAATCACGCAATAATCTAAACGCTGACCATGTTTTTGCAAGCGCTCACACATGATGACAGTGCCATCATTTGCTGGACCTTCTTCGTCACTTGTTATTAAAAAGGCAATTGAGCCCTTGTGATTGGGGTGGGTTACAACAAATTCTTCCGTAGCGACAACAAATCCCGCTAGGGAGGTTTTCATATCCGCGGCACCGCGACCGTAAAGCATGCCATCTCGAATGGTTGGTGTAAATGGATCATTAGTCCATTTCTCAAGTGGTCCTGTTGGCACTACGTCGGTATGGCCGGCGAACATTAAGACTTCGCCTTGATCCCCGGCTGTACCTTTTTTGATTGCCCAGAGATTGGTCACTTGAAAATTCTCTGGACCACTCACAACGCTCTCAGTATGAAAGCCAATCGCTTGAAGGCGTTTGGCGATGAGCTCCTGACAGCCTCCATCCGCCGGGGTTACCGAGCGGCAGGCTATGAGGGCTTCAGTTAGCTCAAGTGTGGCACTCATAAATTAGGCTTAATCGCGCAAGAGTTCGTTAATCGCAGTCTTTGCTCTAGTTTGAGCATCCACTTTCTTAACAATAATTGCCGCATAGAGGCTGTATTTGCCACAAGCAGAAGGTAGGGAGCCTGGAACTACAACAGAACCCGCGGGAACGCGGCCGTAATGTACTTCGCCAGTTTCGCGGTCATAGATCTTGGTACTTTGACCAATGTATACGCCCATCGAAAGAACGGCATTTTCCTCAATGATCACGCCTTCAACTACCTCGGAGCGGGCGCCAATAAAGCAATTATCTTCAATAATGACTGGGCCAGCCTGAATTGGCTCTAAAACACCACCAATACCAACGCCACCAGAAAGGTGAACATTTTTACCGATTTGGGCGCATGAACCGACCGTTGCCCAGGTATCAACCATGGTGCCTTCACCGACGTAAGCACCAATATTGACGTATGAAGGCATTAAAACGGCATTTTTGCCAATAAATGAGCCACGACGAGCAATAGCAGGGGGAACTACGCGGAAACCGCCGTTAGCGAAGTCTTCAGCAGTGTAGTTTTCAAACTTACTAGGTACCTTGTCATAGAACTGGGTATAGCCACCAGCACCCATGGGTTTGTTGTCTTCTAGGCGAAAAGAGAGCAAAACCGCCTTTTTGACCCATTGGTTTACTTCCCATTTACCGACGCTACGGCGCTCGGCCACGCGAATACTGCCCGTATTGAGGCCTTCGAGGACGGCATTCACGGCATTTCGGATTTCCCCGGAAACAGCCTCAGGAGACAGGTTTGCGCGGTTTTCCCAGGCTTGATCGATGATGGTTTGTGGTGATTGGCTCATGCTTTTTAGTTAACTATCAGATTGTTAAGGGGTTTTGCCCCTGGATGTAGATTAATCATTATATCGGTGGGGCAAAAACCCGTGTGGGGAGCCCTAAGCTTGCTATCATCTTCCCACTTTAGTAATAATTTTTACCCCCTTATTTGAACCCCTTTTTTCCCTGCAAAGTACGCCGTGCAACTGAAATCAATCAAACTTTCCGGCTTTAAGTCCTTCGTCGACCCAACCCATTTCGAAATGCCAGGTCAATTGATCGGCGTTGTGGGCCCTAACGGTTGCGGAAAGTCGAACATTATTGACGCTGTGCGCTGGGTTTTAGGTGAGTCTCGCGCCAGTGAATTGCGTGGTGAATCCATGCAAGACGTTATTTTTAATGGCTCTGGTTTGCGCAAGCCTTCTGGTCGCGCTAGCGTGGAACTCATTTTTGATAACTCGGATGGGCGCGCACAAGGGCAGTGGAGTGCATTTACGGAGTTGGGTGTTAAGCGTGTTTTGACGCGCGATGGCAATTCAAGTTACTACGTTAACAATCAAGTCGTACGTCGTAAAGATATTCAAGATATTTTCTTGGGTACGGGTATGGGCCCAAGAGGCTACGCCATCATTGGACAGGGAACCATCAACCGTATATTGGAAGCAAAGCCAGAAGAGCTCCGTGTTTTCCTTGAGGAGGCTGCTGGTGTTTCTAAGTACAAAGAGCGTCGTAAAGAAACCGCTTCCCGTCTCGAAGATACAAGAGAAAATTTAGTGCGCGTAGAGGATATTCTGCGTGAGCTCGATCAACAGCTCACCCGCTTGGAGAAGCAGGCAACCGTAGCCGAGCGCCATGCTGAGTTGTCTACTGAGATGAAATCTCAGCAACAGTTACTTTGGTTTGTGCGTCAGACTGAGGCTGGTAAAGAGCAAGAACGTCACGCCAATGGTATTCGTGATACTCAAGTGAGCTTAGAAGAGCAGACTGCAAAAATGCGTCATGCTGAAACTGAGCTCGAAACGATGCGTACCGAACAGTACGCATTGCAGGATAAAGTTTCGCAAGCACAAGGCGATTTGTATCAAACCAATGCTGATGTGAGTCAGGTTGAGTCACAGATTCGTTACGTGCAAGAAGCGCGCCAGCGCCTGCAGCAACAATCGCAAGATTTACAAGCTCAACTACAACGTTGGACTGTTCAAGAAACTGATGCCGCTCAAGCGCAGCGCACTGCCGAGCAAGAGTTGAGCTTGGCGGCAGAAAAAGAACAAACATTAATAATGGATTTGTCTGGCTTGCAAGAGCAAATGCCAGCTCGTGAAGAGGCCTATCAAGTTCTTTCACGCGAACTGAATGATGCCCGTGAAAACTTGGCCACCATTGACCAGCGCTTAGCTAGCTTGGGTGAACGCGTTAAAGCTATTTCCACTCAAGTAGAAGAAATCAAAGGGCGCGATACCCGCCTTGAGGCTGAGCTCGCTGGTATGCGCAGGCCTGATGCTGAAGCATTGCAAATGGCGATGGATCGTCATGCTATGGCGCAGCGCAAAGTGGATGAAGCAAGACAAAAAGCAGGTGAGGCGCAACAACGTGTGCCAGCTGCTGATGAGGCTCGCAATACTGCACAACAACAAATTCAGGTAGCCAACCAAGAGTTAGCACAAACTGAGGCAAAACTCACCGCATTAACTGCTCTGCAAGCAAGCGTTCAAGCTCAAGGCAAGATTGGTCCGTGGCTTGAGAGCAAGGGTCTAAAAGAGAGCAAGCGTTTGTGGCAAGAGCTCAAAGTGGAGAGCGGTTGGGAAGCTGCTTTGGAGTCCGTATTGCGCGAACGCTTAGCAGCAGTTACAGCAAAGAGCGTTCAGGAGACTTTAGCTCTAGCTAATGATGCTCCTCCAAGCCGTCTAGCGATTCTGTTAACGGAGGATATTTCTCCTGCGCATACAACTGTGCCGGCAGATTTTATACCTCTGCTGACTCGTGTTCAAAGTGCAGGTGCACCGCGTGTCGCTGCTGTATTGCAAGAGTGGTTGGACAATATTTATATTGCTAATAGCTTGGAAGATGCATTGCATCGCCGTGAAAAGTTACCTGCTGGTGGCGCTTTCGTTACTCAACAAGGTCATTTAGTTAGCCGTGTCGGCGTGCAGTTATATGCAGCAGACTCAGAGCAGGCCGGTATGTTGGCACGCGCTCAAGAGATGGAAGGTCTTGAGAAGCAATTACGTGCGCAGAAATTAATTCAGAGCGAGTTGCAGGGTGAACTGGATCAATGTGTAGTGAATTACCAAGCTGCCCACCAAGCTGCTGAGCAAACCCGCATCTATGCTGAGCAAGCAGTCCAAGAAGTCCACGGCTTTGAAGTGGAAAGAATGCAGTTAACTCAAGCCGAAGAAAAGTACAGTCAACGTGCCGAACAAATTCAAGGCGAGTTAAGTGAGTTGCGTCAGCAAATGGAGCAATTGACCCAAACTCAGGAGCAATCTACTGAAGAGCTCGCTCAGTCAGAAGAAGCTAAGCAAGGCTTGCAAGAGAATTTAGCGATTGCCCAGGAGAAGCTTGAGCTAGCTACGCAGGAGCGCGATCGTCTTCGCGAATCTTTACGCTTCTCCGAAATGTCTGCGCAAGAAGCAGCATTTGCAACCCGCTCTTTACAGCAACGCATTGCTGACTTGCAACGCGATCAAAGTACTGCACGCGTTCAGATCATGGAGATTCAGGATAAGCAGGCTACTTCAGAGCAAGAGCTTGAGACTCTGAGTGATGATGAGGCTCAGGATAAATTGCAAGGCCTCTTGCTAGCTCGCAGCGCTCGCGAAGCAGCGTTGGCAAATGCCCGCACCGAACAAGATGCTTTATTGCATCAATTGCGTGAAGCTGATGAAGTACGCCTACAGATTGAGCGTAGTCTTCAGCCAATGCGTGACAAGGTGGTCGATTTACAGTTGCGTGAACAGGCTGCCCGCTTGAATTTTGAGCAGTTTGCAACCTTGTTGTCGGATGCTGAAGCAGATTTAACTGCTCTCGAGGCAAGCTTTAGTCCAGACCTTAAAGTGGGTGCATTGCAAAGTGAGGTGACTCGCCTCGGTAATGAAATTCAATCTTTGGGTCCAGTCAATATGGCCGCCTTAGATGAGTTGTCGAGTTCACGTGAGCGCAAACAGTTCTTGGATGCACAATCCGCTGACTTAAACGAGGCGATGCAGACTTTGACTGACGCAATTGCTAAGATTGATGCGGAAACCCGTGATCTTTTGCAGGGCACCTTTGATCAAGTTAACACCCATTTCGGTAAGTTGTTCCCTGAGCTATTCGGTGGTGGTCATGCGGAGTTGGTGATGACTGGTGAAGAAATCTTGGATGCTGGTGTACAGGTCATGGCTCAGCCTCCAGGCAAGAAAAACAGTTCCATTTACTTGCTCTCTGGTGGTGAAAAGGCTTTGACAGCGATTGCTTTGGTCTTCTCCTTATTCCTTCTCAATCCAGCGCCGTTCTGCTTGCTTGATGAGGTGGATGCGCCATTGGACGATGCAAACACCTTGCGTTATGCGCAGATGGTTGCCAAAATGTCTAACAAGACCCAGTTTGTGTTTATCTCGCATAACAAGATCACTATGGAAATCGCTCATCAACTGATTGGTGTCACCATGCAAGAGCAGGGTGTATCTCGTATTGTTGCGGTGGATATTTCTTCTGCAGTATCTATGGTGGAGACAGCTTAAGTGGATTTAGAGCAATTCATGACAATGCTAGGTTTGTCTGACTTGCAGTTTGCTTTGGCTGTAATTGGCTTGCTGATTCTTGTTTCAGTAGCGATTCTGAATCTCAAATACGCTCGTGCACGTCGTAAGGCAAGAGCTGCTGGTCAATTTTCCGCTGAAGATCGATTTGCCCGTGAGCCTTCCTTTGGACAGGGTTTTGCCGAACCCGAAGAGCGCACAGGACCAGTTTTTGGCGACATCAATTTGCCAGTTGCTGCCGAACCCGAAGTATTTTCGATTGACCCCAGAATCGATTGCGTCATCACACTCCGATTTGATCAGGCGATTGGTGGCGCAGAAATTCTAGGGGAGATGAGCGCTTGGGCGGCTGAGCGAGTTTCCGCTGCAGCGCGCTGGATGTGCGAAGGTTTAAATGCCGATGTAGATGTCGCCGAGGATTGGGAGGCGTTGCGTGCTGACGCCTCATATTCTGAACTACAGTTAGCCATTCAGTTAGCGAGCCGTCGAGGCGCGATTGGGGTTTTGGAGTTGTCAGATTTTTGTTCTAGAGCCCAGGCCCTGGCTGAAACACTTGGTTCACAGATCGACATGCCTAGTGTGAACACCATGCTGGAAAGCGCTAAAGAATTAGATGCTATGGCGGCTGATAGTGATATTCAGCTGAGTATTAATGTTCTCTTTGACGAGGCATATCCATGGGCTAATTTTGATGCGCTCCTGCGTCAGCGTGGTTTTAAGTTATCCCGCAATGGCCGTAACTATGAGTACTTTAGCAATAACGCGTTGATTTTCACTAGCGCTGAGCTAGATCCCAATAAGCCAGTCAAACAAGTCACCTTGTTACTGGAAGTCCCATTGGTTTCTCATGAAGAGCGTGCCTTTGAGCGCATGCTAGGCGAGGGAATTGAGATTGCGCAATCCGCGCATGGACGACTGGTTGATGACAATGGCATTAATCTGACTGAGGCTGCCGTGATCAGTATTCGTCAGCATTTAGATATTCTCTATGCCAATCTTGAGAAGAGCGGCATTCCAGCTGGCTCTTCTACCGCTAGTAGACTCTTTAGCTAAGGAATTGCCTTGTCGTCTACTAGTCCGACAGATTTAGCGGAGCGCTATGCATTCTTACAATCTGAGCTGGCGCGCTTAGAGCATGCTTACTATGTTCTGGATGATCCAATAGTTCCCGATAGTGAATATGATCGCTTATATGGTGAGCTGCTAGAAATCGAGGCCGCTCATCCTGAGTGGATTACAACAGATTCGCTATCTCAGCGGGTAGGTGGTGCGGCCCTTAAGGAATTTGATTCGGTTACTCATGCAGTGCCAATGTTGTCCTTGAATAATGCCTTTGAGGATGCGGAGTTAATTGCCTTTGATCGCCGTTGTCGTGAGGGCTTGCACCTAGACCAAGTTGATTACGCTGGTGAGCTC
This sequence comes from Burkholderiaceae bacterium, assembly GCA_947448625.1. Classification (GTDB taxonomy): domain Bacteria; phylum Pseudomonadota; class Gammaproteobacteria; order Burkholderiales; family Burkholderiaceae; genus Polynucleobacter. Next base: position 18,222 of record CANFOT010000015.1, read on the forward strand.
AAATTTGATGGTTTAGCGATATCCCTTCGTTACGAGAAGGGTACTTTAGTGCGGGCTGCGACGCGTGGAGATGGTGCGAGCGGTGAGGATGTTACTGCCAACATTAAAACCATCCGCGCCATTCCGCTGAAGCTCACAGGAGGCAATATTCCTGCGGTGCTGGAAGTCCGTGGCGAGGTCTTCATGTATCTCAAAGACTTTCAAAATATGAATGCGCAAGCTGCCGCCCAGGGCGAGAAGGAGTTTGCCAACCCCCGTAATGCAGCTGCTGGTAGTTTGCGGCAGCTGGACTCTAAGGTCACAGCCAAAAGGCCGCTATCGTTCTTTGCTTATGGTTTGGGTGCATTAGAGCCGCAGTCATGGTTGCCAGCTACCCACGAAGAGCTCCTGAATGCCTATGCAAAACTTGGTTTACCTGTTTGCTCGGAGCGGAGGGTGCTGAGATCGGTTGAAGAGATTCTGGCGTTTTATAACGAGGTCGGTGCAAAAAGAGATTCCTTGCCATATGACATCGACGGCGTGGTGTACAAAGTAAATTTATTTTCTGAGCAAGCTAAATTGGGCTTTGTTTCAAGAGCGCCCCGTTTTGCCTTGGCGCATAAATTTCCCGCTCAAGAAGCTCTAACAACTGTTCTTGGTATTGATGTGCAAGTAGGGCGCACTGGCGCAATTACGCCTGTTGCTAGATTGGCGCCGGTTGAGGTGGGTGGTGTCACTGTCACTAATGCCACTTTGCATAATGAGGACGAAGTGAAGCGCAAGGATGTTCGCATTGGCGACACCGTCTCAGTTCGAAGGGCTGGCGATGTGATTCCGGAGGTCGTATCTGTCATTAAAGAGCGTAGACCAGCAGGTGCAGTTGAGTTCACCATGCCAACGCGTTGCCCGGTTTGTGACTCTCACATTGAGCGCCTAGCGGATGAGGCTGTGGCCCGTTGCAGTGGCGGCTTATTTTGTGGTGCGCAACGCAAGCAAGCGTTAATTCATTTTGCTCATAGAAGAGCTCTGGATATTGAAGGTTTAGGTGAGAAAATTGTCGATCAATTGGTTGATCAGAATTTAGTAAGAACACCGGCGGATTTATATCGTCTAGGCTTTACCGCCTTAGCTAACCTAGAGCGAATGGGTGAAAAATCGGCAGACAATCTCATTGCGGCAATCAATCAATCCAGAAACACGAGCTTGGCGAGATTTATTTTTGCATTGGGTATTCGTCATGTGGGTGAGACTACCGCCAAGGACTTAGCTAATCACTATCGATCGATGCATGCCCTGATGGATGCCAGCCAAGATGACCTTCTCACTGTAAAGGATGTGGGTCCAGTTGTGGCTGACTCCATCACCAGCTTTATGGAAGAGGCACATAACCGTGAGGTCATCGAGCAACTAATCGCATCCGGAATGCAACTCTCCGTAGAAGAAAAAGTCATTAGTGCAGCAGTCGCTGGAAAAACCTTTGTGCTCACAGGTACATTCCCAACGATGACGCGCGATGAGGCAAAAGACCTTCTTGAAAAAGCAGGCGCCAAAGTTGCAGGTTCAGTCTCCAAGAAAACTGACTATGTTGTTGCTGGAGCAGATGCTGGAAGCAAGCTCACGAAAGCGGAAGAGCTAGGCGTTCCAGTGATTGATGAGGCTGCCATGGTGGAGTTGTTGGGCTAACCCACCCATAAATGGCTGCTTTCGGCCAATAGCGATCCGTAGAGCAGAGGATTGAGAAATACCCATCAAGAGCTGTCCTTTAGTAGGGGCAATCAATTAGACATCCCTGTGCTGTTAAGGCTTCGCTTAAATCGACACTCATCTAGGGTCAGCACTTGACATGTCTTTTAAAACGACAAATTACTAATTTCCCAATGACTATTGAACATCCGCGGGTTATTCCTCGGGCACAAATACTTAAAAAGTAATATAGTCAAATTTACAAATCCTTAAGTTATGTAATTATTTGCACATGCATATTGAGATTCGCCCTACGCTTAATTGTAAGAACCGCACTGGCGGAAAGAGTTCTATAGATCTCGTATGGCTTGCTGAAGTATTGCGATGTATTGGGTGCGGCATATCCTTAGTACAAGCAATAAAAAATTCTGGGCTTTCTTATCGAGGGGGGTGGGAGAAGCTAAACGAAGCTGAAGAAGCACTCTCTTTAAACTTAGTTATTAGAACAAAGGGACATGGCTCAAAGTTGACGCCTTTTGGAGAGTTCTTCATAGGGTTCATTGCTGAAATGCAAACTAAGAATAGCGAAGAAGACAAGGATCGCGAAGCAAAGCTGATTAAAGAAATTAAAAAGTTATCAAAACAAGATGCAATGAAGTGGAAGTTTTCATCTAGTAGCGATGCCATTATTCAAAAGGCCGTTACAGATGTGAAGGGGTTTGATTTAAAGATTGCGGGATCTGGAGAGTCTCTAGATCGTCTTTTAAATAATGAAGCAGACTTGGCCGGGTATCACGTATCAGATCAAATAAGCTCAAAAGCAATCTATATGCGCCTTAGTAAAAATAACATTCAAATCTTTCCTGTTATGAGGCGAGTACAAGGCTTGATGGTTAAAAAAGGCAATCCCTTAAATATTTCTTCTATCCTTGATTTGGTGAATCCAAAGATTCGTTTTATTAATAGGCAAATCGGCTCAGGCACACGATTACTGCTTGATACGCTATTAATTTCCGAGGAGATTGAGCCTTCAGAAATTAATGGGTATTTGCACGAAGAATTCACCCATTCCGCAGTTGCTAATGCAGTTCTTGCAGGCAAAGCAGATGTAGGTCTGGGCGTGAAGAGTGTTGCGCTTGAGAGCGACTTGAGTTTTGTTCCAATAAAGGATGAAATATTCTTTGTCGCTATGCACAAAGAAATGTTAGATCAGTCAGCGTCATCAAAGCTCATAAGAAAGATCCGTAGCTATTCAGATGTGACGCCAGGATATAAAGCAATTAGCATGAATAGACAAATTGAAGGTTGGATGTAAACGTAGTTAAAAAGAAGTAAAACAATAAGGAGGCAGCATGTTTCATTTATTAGATAAAGAAAGAACCATTGCGGGTCCAGGATTTAATCGCTGGCTCGTACCACCGGCGGCACTAGCTATTCACCTATGTATTGGTATGGCTTATGGCTTCTCAGTATTCTGGTTGCCATTATCAAAAGCCTTGGGTGTATCTCAAGGTGGTGCCGAGGCAATTAAATGCGCGGCTGATGTTGGCTTCTTTGCTCAACTATTCACAACAACCTGCGACTGGCAAATATCCACTCTCGGATGGATGTACACCATGTTCTTCGTATTGCTCGGTTCTTCTGCTGCTCTTTGGGGTGGATGGTTAGAGCGCGCTGGCCCACGTAAAGCGGGTGTAGTCGCTGCATTCTGTTGGTGTGGTGGCATGCTGTTCTCAGCATTGGGTGTTTACCTTCACCAATTCTGGATGATGATCCTTGGCTCAGGCGTGATTGGTGGCATTGGCTTGGGCCTTGGCTATATCTCTCCTGTGTCTACTCTGATTAAATGGTTCCCAGATCGCCGCGGTATGGCAACAGGTATGGCGATTATGGGCTTTGGTGGTGGCGCAATGATTGGCTCACCATTAGCCGCAAATCTCATGAAATACTTTGCTACCCCAACTAGTGTTGGTGTTGCACAAACCTTTGTTGTGATGGCTTTGGGCTATTTTGTTTACATGATGGCTGGTGCATTTGGCTATCGCATTCCAGCAAGTGACTGGAAGCCAGCTGGATGGACTCCACCCGCAAACCAATCTAACAATGCCATGATCACTACACGCAGTGTGAACGTGAAAAAAGTATGGGGTATTCCACAGTTCTGGTTGGTGTGGATGGTTCTCTGTATGAACGTGTCTGCTGGTATTGGTGTTATTGGCATGGCTTCTCCAATGTTGCAAGAGGTATTTGCTGGTAGTTTGATTGGCGTTCAGCAAACGTTTACGGAGTTAGATAAGACTCAGCTGACTGCCATTGCAGGCGTAGCTGCTGGCTTTACAGCGCTGCTAAGCCTCTTTAACATCGGTGGTCGCTTCTTCTGGGCAAGCTTATCTGATAAGTTGGGCCGCAAGATGACATACATCGTCTTCTTCGTATTGGGCGGTGCTTTGTATTTCAGCATTCCAAGTAGCGCAGCAGCTGGCAATTTGCACTTATTCGTTGGTGCCTTCTGCATCATCTTAAGCATGTACGGTGGTGGCTTTGCAACTGTCCCAGCTTACCTTGCAGATTTGTTTGGCACTCAAATGGTGGGTGCGATTCATGGTCGCTTGCTAACTGCTTGGGCTACAGCAGGTATTCTTGGTCCAGTGGTTGTTAACTATATGCGCGACTATCAGTTAAGCTTAGGTCTACCACGTGCACAGGTTTACAACCAAACCATGTATATCTTGGTGGGCATGCTTGCCATCGGCTTGATTTGTAACTTAATGGTTCGACCAGTAGCTGATAAGTGGTTTATGACTGATGCAGAGCTGGCTGAAGAGAAGAAGCTTGCTCATGAGAAGGCATTAAGTGCCGTTGTTAAGGGTGAGGCAGGGCATGAACATACCTCTTCCGCAGCTGTTTACTTGGCTTGGGCAGCTGTTGGGGTTCCGCTTGCTTGGGGTGTTTATAAAACTTTCTTAAGTGCATTGAAGTTGCTTGGTTAGGCAGGTCCACGTAACTATAGCCACCCTTCGGGGTGGTTTTTTGTTGCCTGTGAGGAGCGGCTTTGGGTCGGTAGCTGCCTAACTCTAGAAACTGGCCCAAAGTCTCAAATCGGCCAGAAGTAGTCGCTAGAGAGGAGGATTTACTTATGAATTTGTAGATTCTCGTAGCGCTTGAATGAAGTCAGTGGTAGCGGGAGTCAAGGGTCGTCCAAGCACCGATATGATTCCTACCGGTCCTGATAGCGTTGGTGGTTTTACAGGGAGTATTTCAAGCTCTCTTAGGCTGGCGTAATGTTTGGCCAACTTGCCAGGCATAACTGCCAACATATCACTTTCTTGTATTAGTAGCATATTTGTGAGTGCTGACATGGACTCAACAATGGACTGGGGTGGATTCACTCCACTGTTTCTAAAGGCTTCATCTAAGCGTTTTCGATAGATTGAATCTGGTGTTGGGAGAACCCACTCTTCTTTTGCGAGGGTAGAAAATTTAATGTACTTGCGTTTAGTGAGGCGATGATTTTTTTTGGCGACGATACACATCGGCTCTTCATAAAGAGCTTCGAATTTTAAGCCTTCACCTGCAATATCGTTGGATGTGCGACCTACTAGTAAGTCGAGTTCTCCGCGCCAAAGGGATGGCAGTAAAGTCGATGTCGTACCCTCTCGAACGAGTAGGACGTGGTTAGGGTGGCTCTTTTTAAACCGGAGAATTGCTCTAGGCACTAGCATCGGGGCTGCAACCTGTAATGTCCCAATTGCAGTCCTTCCTGTTGCCCCAGCTGAAATTGCATTAATCTCATCCCGTGCATGATCAAGGGTGGTTAAGATCATGCGGCAATGTTTGATTAGGCTTTGGCCATATCCATTTGGCGAGACACCTCGAGGGTTTCGTTCAAATAAATCAATTTTTAAGAGACGCTCTAAATCACTCAATAAGCGTGTAGCTGCGGGTTGCGTCATCCCCACATGCGAGGCTGCTTTATGCATATTGCGGTGATCATCTAGGGCCACCAAAAGCAAAATTTGCCGCATTTTGAGGCGCGTCCGCAGATACCAGTCTGGCAAAGCGATGCTGCTTTTGGTGGGGGTTGCAATAGATTTTTTGACTGCCATGGAGAAAGTGATGCAAAAAGTGGTATCAGTAGGGCTATTAATTGTATTGGTAATCTCCAGAAGCCCTATTTAGAATAGCTTAATTAACGAAATTTGCATATTTTCAGGGGGTTGTATGGGGCAAGGCATCGGAATCAAAGAGGTTTCCTACGTAGATTGCCAAGGCGGCGGCCAAGTAGTTGTGCAAAATAATGTTGCTTATGTTGGAAACATGAGTAATCCAGACGGCACGACTATTGTGGATGTAAAGGATCCTAAGAACCCTAAAATTGTTTCCCATTTGGGAATGCTCCCGGGAACTCACTCGCATAAAGTACGCGTTAAGGGCGACTTAATGTTGATCAATCGTGAGGGCTTAAGGGGGCAAATGGCCCCTGAGGGTTTTAAGGGTGGACTTGGAATCTACGATATCTCCAAGCCGTTAGAGCCCAAGTTGATTACCGAGTGGCAAACAGAGGGTAGGGGTGTTCACCGATTTGATTTTGATGGGGAGTTTGCATATATTTCTTCAACTGAAAGAGGGTATGTCGGCCACATCATGAAGATTATTGACCTTCGAAATCCCTCAAAGCCAGAGGAAGTTGGACGCTGGTGGATGCCGGGACAGTGGACTGATGGTGGTGAAGAGAAAACATGGGAAGGCGCCGATCATCGTTGCCATCATCCTTTGAGGGTGGGCAATCGACTCTATACCAGTTACTGGTATGGCGGAACTGTCATTCTGGATATCGAGGATATGGCACGGCCAAAGGTGGTTTCAAAATTACGTTGGCAGCCTACTTATCCGTGGCCAACACACACCGCCTTAAAGGTGCCATTTAAAGTGTATGGCAGAGATTTAATGATTGTGGCGGATGAAGATGTATTTCGTAGCGATGATAATCCGCCGGCGTTTTTATGGATGGTTGACATTAATGATGAAACACAACCAGTTCCCTTCGCCAGCTTTCAAGTGGAAGGGGAGGATGGAACTCATCGTCCAATCTACACAGGCTGTCATCAACCCTGCGAAATTATTACGGGCACAGAGTTGCCGGTAGCTTGGTTTGCTCATGGATTAAGAATTTTGGATTATTCCAATCCCCATTCCATTCGTGAGGTTGCTTCTTATATGCCAACCCCGACTGGTCATCTACCAAGACCGCAAAGTAATGATGTGACGGTAGATGATCGAGGTTTGATGTATTTACTAGATCGAGTACGTGGCTTGAATATTCTGGAGCGTGAATGATGAAAATTAACAAGTGTCTGCTGACATTAGTATTTTTCAGCGGCCCATTATTTTTAAGCTTTCAGGCCTATGCTCAGTCTGGCTCATATCCAAATAAACCGATTAAATTTATTGTAGGCTTTGCTGCTGGAAGTGCTACTGATACTGCAGCCCGAATTATTGCCGAGCGCTTAAGGCCTCAATTGGGTCAGCAGATATTGGTTGAAAATCGTCCAGGCGCAGCTAGCGCTATCGCTACTGAATTGGTTGCCAATTCACCCAATGATGGCTATACCCTTTTGTTTAGCTCCTCTTCTGCCGCAGTAAATGCAGCCGCCCATAACAATGCAAGTTCACAGGCTTATAAAAGTCTATTGCCGATTGCATTGGTGGCCAGCATCCCAAATATTTTGGTCGTTAATTCGAATTTAGGCGTTAAGTCAGTGCGGGACTTAGTTACGTTAGCCAAGTCAAGACCTGGTGAAATTTCATACGCCTCATCTGGTGCTGGTAGCTCTCCGCATATGTCAGCAGAATTATTTGAGTCTCGTACGGGGGTTCAACTGCAGCATGTTCCTTACAAGGGAAGCTCTCAGGCGATGAATGAGGTCTTATCTGGGCTAGTTCCTGTTATGTTTTCACCCGCATCAACTGTTTTGCCACATATTAATAGTGGAAAATTAATACCTTTGGCCACAACTAGTAACAAAAGAACCCCATTGATAGCGCTGCCAACACTCGAGGAGGCTGGCGTACCCGATTTCAATGTTTCTTTATGGTTTGGTATTTTTGCACCCAAAGGAACTGATCCTCAAATCATAAATAAATTATCTGGAGCGATTGGTGGCGCCTTGGAGGATTCTGAGACAAAAAAATTATTAGCTGCTCAAACTATGGATATTGTTAGAGCTGACCCAGCTCAATTCAAGGTATTCATTAATAGCGAGATTGCTAAGTGGAGCGGCTTGATTAAATCAAACAAAATTGAACTAAATTAAAAATTTAGTAGTTTCTCAATATTCATAGAAAGACACGAAATGATTTACGAGTTAAAAACTTATAAGGCAACCGATGGGAATATCGCCGCGCTAAAAAAACGTTTTGCAGAAAAGACCATGCCTATTTTTAGTAGACTAGGTATTGAGGTTACTCACTGCTGGGACAATCTAGAGGATCCAAACACTTTTAATTATTTGGTACGTTTTTCAAGTAAAGAGGCGGAGAAGATCGCATGGGATGCCTTTGCAAAAGATGAGGAGTGGAAAGTGGTTAAGGCTGAGAGTGAAAAAGCTTCAGGTCCACTGCTAGCCTCCCAAAGTACGTTATATCTTTCATCAACTGACTTTTCTCCAAATGCCTAAGTCATTAAATATTGTTAAAGAGGGGTCTGGACCGATCGTTGTATTGAGCCACGCCTTGGGGTGCAATCTTCACATGTGGGATGAAGTGGCGCAGATTTTGAAAAATGATTTCACGGTGGTGCGTTATGACCATCGCAATCATGGGGCGTCAGAAGTTTGTATGACCCCTTTTTCGGTGGATGATTTGGCTGATGATGCCGCAGACTTGATTGAAAGCTTAGGTGGCGACCCAGTATTTTTTGTGGGCTTATCACTGGGCGGAATGGTTGCTCAATCGCTAGCGGCCCGATACCCCAATCTAGTAAGCGCTTGTGTCATAGCAAACTCAGCAGAGCATTACGATGATGCAGTCAAAAAGATGTGGTCCGATCGAATTGACAGGGTTAAGAGGGAAGGTGTTTCTGCTATTTCAGGAATGGCTATTGAAAGGTGGTTTACGCCGGAATATTTTTCATCAGAAGATTCGATTACCAAAGCAATAATTGCAGGCATCAAAAACGAATTAGATTCGTTTGATTCCCAAGCTTATTCATTAAGTTGTAGGGCGGTATCTGGAGTTGATTGTCGTAAAGGTAATCAATCAATTCAGATTCCGACACTAGTTTTATTTGGATTAAAGGATCAAGCAACACCGCCAGCTCTTTCGGAGGCGATTCATAACAGCATTCAAAGTTCTGAATTGGCAAAGATTGATGCGGCCCATTTAAGTGCGGTAGAAAAACCATTAGAGTTTGCGGATATTATTTCAAAGTTCCTGCTGTCTAAGTGGGATAAATAATTTATTGGTTTACCCGGCAAATCTAGCTATTTTTTAGGGGGGCGTCGGTTATTCGATGATTTATCGGAGCGATTTTTCTGTTAACCCAACAACCACTAATTCAGTATCAGAAAACGCCCTACTCAATAGATAATCAGTCTCAAGCTGGCGCCTGCCATCCTTACCTATTGCATTCCAATAAATCGCCTATTGTTCTTAATAGTTTCAGTACTACCCTAGACTGGAAAGATAAGCCCCGATTTTGGTAGTGAAGGTTTCACGATACCGGTGCATTGGGTGAGATTCGAGCTCACCGCCAATTAATTGGAGGTCAGTTCAGTGGAAGTGGCATCTACCAAAGTCTGCATTGGGTCGATAGCAGTCGTTACCTATCCCCATATTATCTTGATGCCAGCCATCTCTTTCAATATCATTTTGGCATTGAATTATGAACATCGTTGATCAGATATCTTTGGCGGCAATTCACTTGCCACTTACGAGCATCTGTACTCGGGTTCTTTCATCAAAAGACCCTTATTCACGCTCCACAAAGCAGGGCCACATCACAGCGAGTGGACTGGTGATCAAGGATGACAAGGCTCTCCTCATCTTTCATCCTTACATAAAGCAGTGGTTCCAACCTGGTGGCCACATTGATGAGGGCGAGACCCCTATTGATGCTGCAATTAGGGGGGTTTATGAGGAGACCGGAATGCTGTGCAAGCCTATCGATGGTCGATTGGACGCAATTGATATTGATCTGCACGAAATTCCTGCTAACTCAAAAAAAGGTGAGGGGGCACATTTGCATATCGACCTTTTGTTTGTCCTGCAAATAATTGGTGAGCAAGAGGCTCCCGAGGAGATTGAAAAGGCATGGGTGCCTTTTGATCAAATTACAAGCCCACGTATTAAGCGAGCACTACAAAAACTACAAGGTCAGGCTTGAGCCCCAAGCGCCTCTAGTAAATCTGTTTCTAACAAGATTTGGAGTTTTGGATTCTTACTTAGGTTAGCCGCATCTATGAGGAATACGTCCTCTACTCGTTCACCCAAGGTATTGATACGTGCAGTGTGCAGTGATACTTGGTGCTTTGCCAATACCCTTGAGATTGCATAGAGTAAGCCGGTACGGTCACTTGCCGAGAGGGATAAAGCGTAATAATGCCCACGCTCATCCGGTGTCATATGCACACGTGGCTGAATTGGGAAGGAGCGAGATTGTCTTGAGAGTCGACCCATGCTCGGTGATGGCAGTGGATCATTGTTTTGAAGGGCTGCAGTGAGCTCATACTCGACTAACTGAATAAGGTCGCGGTAGCTGCCGCCTTCATCCACTAGATTACTGCCGGAAATTTGGAAGGTATCAAGTGCATAGCCATGTTTTGTCGTATGAATGCGTGCATCCCAAATTGAGAAGCCATGGCGCTCAAAGTAGGCGCAAATTCTGGCAAATAAGTCTTCCTGATCCTTAACGTAAACGGCAATCTGCAAGCCTTCGCCAACTGGAGAGAGGCGAGCCCGTACGACAGGAATTTCACTATCGACCTTGTTGTAGAGGTGGCGTGTAAGCCAGGCGATATCAGCTGCATCTTGACGTAAGAAGAAGGCTACATCTAGCTGCTTCCAGAGATTCTCATAAGCAGAGTCTTCAATTGCATAGAGTCTTAGCTTGGCACGGGATTCTTCTTGATGTTGCGCCAACTCCGATGAGGCGTCCGGCTTTGCGCCACCCAATACCCGTAGCGTCACGCGATATAAATCTTCTAATAACTTGCCTTTCCAGGCATTCCATACTTTAGGGCTAGTTCCACGGACATCGGCAACGGTTAGCAGGTAGAGTGCGGTGAGATGGCGTTCATCACCCACTTTTTTGGCAAACGCTTGCACCACTTCTGGGTCGGTGATGTCTTGTTTCTGGGCAACTTGACTCATGTTCAAGTGCTCCGCAACTAACCAAACCAAGAGCTCAGTATCTGCTTTGTCTAAACCATGATCTTTTGCAAACTTGCGCATGTCTGCCTTGCCAAGTTCAGAGTGATCGCCTCCGCGTCCTTTGGCAATGTCATGAAAGAGAGCGGCAATTACCAATAACCAAGGCTTTTCAAAATGGGCGATGAGGCTACTGCAGAACGGAAACTCATGCGTATGCTCAATCACCATAAAACGTCGAACATTACGCAGAACCATCAGGATATGTTGATCAACCGTATATACATGAAACAAGTCATGCTGCATTTGGCCAACGATTTTTCTAAAGGCAGGTAGATAACGACCGAGAACACTAGTGCGGTTCATTAGCTGAAAGGCGCGACTGACTCCTTCAGGCTCTTTCAGAATCTCAATAAAGAGCGCTCGATTCACTGGATCTTTGCGCCATTTACCATCCATCTTCTGGCGGGCGTTGTACAAGGCTCTGAAGATCGTTGCAGATAGGCTCTTAACGTTTGCAGTTTGTGCAAACACTAAAAATGTTCGCAGAATTTGTTCTGGGTGCTTCTGAAACAGCTGTGGATCGGTAATATCTAGCACGCCTTGACGCTCTATAAAAGCTTCATTACCTTCACCAGTAATCACATGAGTAGTTTTAGATTCTTGTGGAAAGAGTAGCGCTTCAATGTTTTGGAGTAGGACATCATTCAATTGATTGACGGCTTTAGCTGCCCAATAGTAGCGACGCATAATCGCTTCACTGGCTAGCCTGGAGGAGTCCTCTTTAATGCCCATTGCTGCTGCAAGCGGCGCCTGTAAGTCAAAGGCCAATACATCTTGCCTGCGCTTAGCCAGCAAATGTAAGTTGGCGCGCAGAGTTTCTAAAAATCGCTGGTTGCGATTGAGTTCGGTTAATTCGCGCTGAGTGATCAAACCAGCAAGACTCAGATCCTTGAATGTGCCGCCTAAGTGGGCCGCTTTACTGACCCATGAGATAACTTGTAAATCACGCAAACCGCCAGGACTCTCTTTGCAATTAGGCTCCAGGGAATAGGGTGTGTCTTGGTATTTATAATGTCGTTGAATTTGCTCTGCAAGCTTAGCTTGAAAAAATGTCTTTGGATCCAAAGTCTTTTCATAGACAGATTCAAATTCTTTGAAGAGGGCCTTGTTGCCGCAGATCAGTCTGGACTCCAAAAGAGAGGTGCGGACAGTAATGTCTTGCTCTGCCTCTGATACGCATTCGGCTACCGATCTGACAGAAGAGCCAATCTCTAAGCCCGTATCCCAGCATTGCGCCACAAATTTTTCAATCTTGCTCGCAAGCACTTCTTCAAAGAAGTGCTTATCTGCTGGCAATAAAATTAGGATATCGATATCGGAATAAGGGAAGAGTGCGCCTCGGCCGAATCCGCCAACCGCTACCAGAGCCACGTCTGAATTTAAGTCGCATGAAGTCCATAGGCTAATCAGCAGTTCATCACTGAGCTTACTTAGTTGCTTAGTTAGCCTACCGACCACTTGATGTTCACGAAAATCGGCATAGACCAACTCGCGTGCAGCCCTTAAGCTGGCAATGTCAGAAATTGGCTTTATGCCTGCGAGGGTTTCGCTCATAGCAATTGAGCTATCTATGCGTTAGCTAGCGTTGGTCTGAATGAGAGCCCTTTAACGCAATCAGGAATTGGATTGCTACCCTCTGACCAAGTTAATACTTCAACACCGGTAGCTGTTACCAGGAGTGTGTGCTCCCATTGCGCAGAAAGGCTGCGATCTTTAGTCTTCACAGTCCATTGATCTGGCATCGTACGAATATCTCGCTTACCGGCGTTAATCATTGGCTCAATTGTGAAGGTCATGCCTTCTTTTAATTTTTCACCAGTACCAGGGCGGCCATAGTGAAGAATCTGTGGATCTTGATGGAATACTTTGCCAATTCCATGTCCGCAGTATTCGCGCACGACTGAGTAACCAGCATTTTCAGCATGGGTTTGGATGACGTGACCAATATCGCCTAGTGATGCACCAGGCTTTACTTGCGCAATACCAAGCCACATACATTCAAAAGTAATTTGGGTTAAACGTTTGGCCAATACGGAAACTTCTCCAACCATGAACATACGGCTGGTATCGCCGTAGTAGCCATCAGGGGTGATAACCGTGATATCGAGATTCACGACGTCACCGGTTTTTAAAATCTTCTCACCGGGAATGCCGTGGCAAATCACGTCGTTCACAGATGTGCAGATGGATGCTGGAAAGGGTGGGTAGCCCGGCGGCTGGTAGTTCAGTGGGGCGGGGATAGTCTTTTGGACGTCGCGCATGTATTCATGGCAAATGCGGTCAAGCTCGGCTGTGCTGACGCCCGCTTTTACGTGTGGAGCTACATGATCAAGTACTTCACTGGCTAAGCGGCCAGCTTCGCGCATCCCTTGGATGTCTTTTTCGGCGGTAAATACACTATTCATGCCTGATTATCAACGACTTGAGGGTTTTTAGCAGAGTTGTAATGCTTAAATAATAGGCAGATGCACCATTTAATGGCATTTTGGGGTGGGTTTTTTGGTGGGGAGCTGGGGGTAGGGCTTCTAGGTGGTTGATATTTAAGCTATAATTTCGTTCTCAGGTCAATTTTGATTTGAAATCGCGGGTTGAGCCTTCCAGGGTGGCGCTTTTTAGCGCAGCTAGGACTCAATCTCAGAAACCAACCCTTAGGAGAAGTTATGTCAGTAACTATGCGTCAAATGCTGGAAGCCGGTTGCCATTTTGGTCACCAAACCCGTTTCTGGTCCC
>CANFOT010000016.1 GCA_947448625.1 Burkholderiaceae bacterium
GCTGCAATGCCAGTTCGTGGCATGTTGAAGCATTACATGGATGAATTTGCGTATCACGTAGAACATAAGCGCTGCTTAGATTCTGCTAAACCTTTATAAGACATTGAGCACGGGACATCTTAAAGTGAGCATGGTTGAAATCGAATTAGATGGTAAGGCAGTAGAAGTTCCGCAAGGTTCGATGGTGATGCACGCCGCGAATAAGCTCGGTACTTATATTCCTCACTTCTGTTATCACAAGAAATTATCTATCGCTGCTAACTGCCGTATGTGCTTGGTAGAGGTTGAGAAAGCACCTAAACCATTGCCAGCTTGTGCAACACCAGTGACGCAAGGCATGAAGGTATTTACGCATTCTGCTAAAGCGGTTGAAGCGCAGCGCTCCGTGATGGAGTTTCTCCTCATCAATCATCCTCTGGATTGCCCAATTTGCGATCAAGGTGGTGAGTGCCAGTTACAAGATTTAGCGGTAGGTTACGGTAAATCGAATTCACGCTACGAAGAAGAGAAGCGTGTTGTATTTCATAAAAATGTAGGTCCACTCATCTCCATGCAAGAGATGACGCGCTGTATTCATTGCACCCGCTGCGTGCGCTTTGGCCAAGAAGTTGCCGGCGTGATGGAGTTGGGCATGGTTAACCGCGGTGAGCATTCTGAAATTACGACTTTTGCAGGTCAAACAATTGACTCCGAGTTATCCGGAAACATGATTGATTTGTGTCCAGTAGGCGCATTGACTAGCAAGCCATTCCGTTACGCTGCACGTACTTGGGAGTTGGGCCGCAAACGTTCAGTAAGCCCGCATGACAGTCTTGGCGCGAACACTACGATTCAAACTAAAGCCAACAAAGTCATGCGCGTTGTTGCTTTGGAGAATGATGCAGTAAATGAGTGCTGGATTAGCGACCGTGATCGCTTCGCCTATGAGGGTTTGAATAGTGCTGATCGCGTAACTACACCAATGGTGAAGCAGGGTGGTCAATGGCTGGAGACTGACTGGGAATCCGCAATGGATTATGTGGCTCGCTCACTCAAAACCATTTCCTCCGAGAATGGCCCTGAAGCAATTGCTGCATTAGCGCACCCAATTTCTAGTGCTGAAGAGTTATATCTCCTTCAAAAAATGATTCGTGGCTTGGGTTCCAAGCAAGTTGAGACCCGCTTGCGTCAAACTGACGTCAAAGACGCAGCTTCCGCTCCTTGGTTGGGTATGCCGATAGCTAAAGTAAGTGAGCTTGATCGTGTATTGGTAATTGGTAGTTTCTTGCGCAAAGAGCAACCATTAATTGCTGCACGTCTACGTACTGCAGCTAAGCGCGGCCTGCAGGTCTTACGCATTGATGCGGGTGGCGACGATTGGTTAATTCCTACAACTAGTATTGCTGCTACTCCAAGCTCATGGCTCAGCACATTAAGCGAAGTTGCTTTGGCTGTGGCTAAAGCGAAATCCGCTACTGCCCCAGCCGGTACAGCTAACTTACCAGTCTCTGCTGCTGCACAAAAGCTTGCGGATAGTTTGCTTTCCGGTACATCTACTTCTGTGTTGCTGGGATCTGCTGCCATTGCGCATCCACAGGCATCTGACTTACATGTTTTAGCGCAATTCATTGCCGAGCAAACTGGCGCTACTTTAGGCTTCTTGCCAGTTGGCGGTAATGCAGTTGGTGCTAGCTTGGTAAATGCTAATGGCGCTGGTATTGAATCAGTACTTTCAGGCGATCGCCGTGCCGTGATCTTGATGAATATCGAACCAGATGCGGATTTGCCAAATCCTGCACAAGCGCGCACCGCTTTGGCTAAGGCTAATACTGTGATTGCCTTGAGTGCTTATAAGAGTGCCGATCTCCTTGAGGTGGCTGATGTCATTCTGCCGATCTCTACATTTACAGAGACAGTGTCTACTTTTGTAAATTTGGAAGGTCGTGCACAAACGATTCAACCTGCTGTAAAACCTTTGGGCGATTCTCGTCCAGCATGGAAGGTATTGCGTGTTCTGGGTGGTTTATTGAATTTAGATGGCTTCCTCTACAACATGCCTGAAGAGGTATTGGGTGAAGCGCTTGGTGAAAATTACTGCATTAAGCTCAACAATCAATCAACAGCCGCTGGCTTAACTAATGGTAATGCGACCCCATCAGCAGGTTTGGAGCGTTTATCTGATGTGGGTATTTATTCAGGCGATCAAATTGTGCGCCGTTCATCGGCATTACAGTTAACGCGCGACGCTAAGTGTGGCAATCAAGTTGGTTTGGGTCAAGCGCTCTTTAGTGAGCTGGGCCTAAAAGAGGGTGATGCCGTGAGAGTGACTCAAGGTAGTCAGTCCATTGATTTACCAGTCACATTGGAAGCGAACTTAGCTAAAGGCGCTGTCAGAATTTCTGCGGGCACTATGGCTAGCGCTAAATTAGGATCGATGTTTGGTCCTGTAACTGTTAGCAAGGCATAAGGGGCGAGATGGATAATTTCTTGAACCTCATTACCACCCAAGGTGAGGCTATCTTTGGTTCACTATGGCCACTCGTTTGGGCTTTGGTGCGTATCGTGATCATCGTATTACCCATGTTTGGCGCCGTTGCTTACATGACTCTTTGGGAGCGTAAGTTAATTGGCTGGATGCATATCCGTCTTGGGCCAAACCGTGTTGGTCCTCTGGGCTTGCTGCAACCGATCGCTGATGCCTTGAAGCTATTGATGAAGGAGATTATTTCTCCGACTCAAGCAAGCAAAGTGCTGTATTTCATTGCACCAGTTATGGTGATCATGCCGGCTTTTGCTGCCTGGGCTGTGATTCCCTTCCAGGCCAAAATGGTCTTGGCCGATGTCAACGCAGGCTTGCTGTATGTAATGGCAATCTCATCTATTGGTGTTTATGGCGTGATCTTGGCCGGTTGGTCGTCTAACTCTAAGTACCCATTCCTTGGCGCAATGCGCGCTTCAGCTCAGATGATTTCTTATGAAATTGCCATGGGCTTTGCATTGGTTACTGTGTTGTTGACTTCAGGTTCGTTGAACTTGAGTACGATTGTGGCTTCGCAAGAACAGGGCTACTTTGCTAACATTGGCTTGAACTTCCTCTCTTGGAATTGGTTGCCCTTACTACCAATGTTCGTGATTTACTTCATATCTGGCGTTGCTGAAACCAACCGCCATCCATTTGACGTGGTTGAGGGCGAGTCTGAGATTGTTGCTGGTCATATGGTTGAGTACTCCGGCATGGCTTTTGCGATGTTCTTCTTGGCCGAATACGCCAATATGATCTTGATTGCTGCATTAGCATCCACTATGTTCTTAGGTGGCTGGTTGCCTATCGTTGATTTGCCAATCCTGCGTGATATCCCAGGTTTCTTCTGGTTATTTGCTAAAACATTCTTCCTCTTGTCTTGCGTGATCTGGTTGCGTGCCACATTGCCACGCTACCGCTATGACCAAATCATGCGTTTGGGTTGGAAGATCTTTATTCCCATCTCTGTATTCTGGGTAGTTGTCGTTGGCGCATGGGTTGTATCCCCATTGAATATTTGGAAATAAGTTGACCAATCATGTTTAAGAAAATTTCCCAATTCCTCGATAGCTTGATGCTGAAAGATATTTTGGTCGGTATGTCCATTACCGGTCGTTATCTGTTTAAGCCAAAAATTACCGTGCAATACCCTGAAGAGAAAACTCCACAGTCTGTTCGCTTCCGTGGCTTACATGCATTGCGCCGTTATCAAAACGGTGAAGAGCGTTGCATTGGCTGCAAATTGTGTGAGGCTGTTTGCCCTGCTTACGCAATTACGATTGAAACTGCTGAGCGTGATGACGGTACGCGTCGTACCAGCCGTTATGACATTGACTTAACGAAGTGTATTTTCTGTGGCTTCTGTGAAGAGGCTTGCCCAGTTGACGCTATTGTTGAGACCAATATTTTTGAGTATTTCGGTGATAAGCGTGGTGATTTGTATTTCACCAAAGAAATGCTTTTGGCTGTAGGCGATAAGTACGAAAAAGATATTGCCGCTAACCGCGCAGCTGATGCGCCTTATCGTTAATCGAATAGAGCACAACAACATATGACATTCGATACCTCTACACTCTTTGCAGCATTCTTTTATGCCTTTGCTGGCCTTTTGGTGCTTTCAGCATTGCGCGTGATTACTGCGCGCAATCCAGTGCATGCAGCACTGTTCTTGGTTTTGGCTTTCTTCTGCGCCTCTGGTCTTTGGATGCTTCTGAAGGCGGAGTTCCTAAGCTTGGCCCTGATCCTCGTGTACGTCGGCGCTGTGATGGTGCTCTTCTTGTTCGTAGTGATGATGCTTGACCTTGATCTTGAGCATCTGCGTCGTGATTTCAAGAAGTTCCTGCCTGTAGCCTTCTTGATGGGCGCAGTAATCGTATTGGAGCTGTCCATCGTACTAATTCGTAGCTTTATCGGCACTGATGCACCGGTGCAGCCCATGCTTGAAGAGATGGCGAGTAGTAATACTCACGCCCTAGGCATGTTGATCTTCGTTGACTATGTTTATGCCTTCGAGGTTGCCGGCGTCATTCTGCTGGTAGCTATCATTGCTGCTGTTGCCTTGACCTTGCGCAATCGCAAAGATTCCAAATCCCAGAATATTCATGAGCAGGTAAATGTGAACTCCGCCGATCGTATGCGTATCGTCAAAATGGATTCTGACATGGCTGCAAAGCAAGATACTCGCGGGGAGAAGAAATGACTATTACCCTGGCTCACTACTTGGTGCTTGGCGCAATCTTGTTTGCGACTAGCGTGATTGGTATTTTCTTAAACCGCAAGAACATCATCGTGCTCTTAATGGCAATTGAGTTAATGCTGCTTTCGGTGAACATGAACTTTGTAGCCTTCTCTCATTATTTGGGTGATATGGCTGGTCAAGTATTCGTATTCTTTATTTTGACTGTGGCTGCTGCTGAGGCAGCAATCGGTCTGGCAATTTTGGTTGTGCTCTTCCGTAAGGTGGACACCATTAATGCCGAAGACCTTGACCACTTAAAAGGCTAGTCATGCAATTGACCTTAACTCTCCCTGTTCTCTGTGCTATTCCACTGGCGCCATTATTTGGCTCAGCAATTGCCGGACTCCTTGGCACTAAATTAGGTGGCAACCGCATTGGCAATGGCGCCTGCCAGTTTGTGACTATTTTGGGTGTGATGATCGCCTTTGTCTTGTCCTGTTTTGTGCTTGTACAAGTGATGGACGGCTTCTATTTCAATGGCACGGTATATCGCTGGATGCAGTTGGGCGAGCTCAATCTGGATATTGGTTTCTTAATTGACCCGCTGACAGCAACTATGATGTGTGTGGTGACCTTTGTTTCTTTGATGGTTCATATCTACACGATTGGCTATATGCAGGGCGAGGAGGGTTATAACCGCTTCTTCTCATACATCTCTCTCTTTACCTTTGCCATGTTGATGTTGGTGATGAGTAATAACCTTTTGCAGCTCTTCTTTGGCTGGGAAGCGGTAGGGGTAGTGTCGTATTTGCTGATTGGCTTTTACTTTGAGCGTCAATCTGCTGTATTTGCGAACATGAAAGCCTTCTTGGTTAACCGTGTCGGCGACTTTGGCTTTATTCTTGGTATTGGCCTCCTGTTGGCTAGCACTGGTTCTATGAACTATGACGTGATCTTTGCTCAGAACACAGCGCTGGCTGCACAAACATTGCCTGGTACTAGCTGGAATTTAGTAACCGTAGCTTGTATCTGCCTCTTTATTGGTGCGATGGGTAAATCTGCGCAGTTCCCATTGCATGTTTGGTTGCCTGACTCAATGGAAGGCCCAACCCCAATTTCCGCATTGATTCATGCGGCAACCATGGTGACTGCTGGTATCTTCATGGTGTCGCGCATGTCACCACTGTTTGAGTTATCGGATGCGGCATTGAGTTTCATTTTGGTAATTGGCTCAATCACCGCGCTCTTTATGGGTTTCTTGGGCATAGTCCAAACCGATATCAAGCGGGTTGTGGCTTATTCAACGCTGTCTCAGTTGGGTTACATGACTGTCGCTTTGGGTGTTTCAGCTTACCCAGTAGCCATCTTCCATCTAATGACGCACGCATTCTTCAAGGCGCTGCTGTTCCTTGCTGCAGGTAGCGTCATTTTGGGCATGCACCATGAACAAGATATGCGCAAGATGGGCGGTCTTTGGAAGTACATGCCAATCACTTGCCTGATGATGTTGTTAGGTAACTTGGCATTGATCGGCACACCTTTCTTCTCAGGCTTTTATTCAAAAGACTCCATCATTGAAGCAGTAGCTGCTAGCCATATTCCTGGCTCAGGTTTTGCTTATTTCGCAGTGATGGCAAGTGTTTTCGTAACGGCTTTGTATTCCTTCCGCCTGTACTTCTATGTGTTCCACGGCAAAGCCCGTTGGGGTCATGCGGATGCCCACGATCACCATCATGATCATGCTGAACAAGGCGACAATCATGCGCACCATGGTTTGGCTCCGGGGCAAAAACCACATGAGTCGCCATTTGTTGTGACCTTGCCCTTGATCCTATTGGCGATTCCTTCGGTCATCATCGGTTACTACACAATCACGCCTTTGTTGTTTGGTACGTATTTCGGCGATTCCATCTTTGTGGATATCGGCAAACATCCTGCCATGAAAGAGCTTGCTGAAGAGTTCCATGGTCCGATTGCGATGGCAATGCATTCGCTAACTTCACCAGTCTTACTATTAGTTGTCCTTGGGGTGCTCACTGCTGCAATTGGCTACCTCTGGGCGCCGAAGTTGCCTGGTGTAGTGGCCCAAGCATTTGCACCAATCAAGAAGTTGATGGATAACAAATACTATCTCGACGATCTAAACCAAGCGGTATTTGCTAAAGGTTTGTTATGGATCGGCGGCGTCTTGTGGCATCGCGGTGATCAACAGGCTATTGATGGCTTCTTGGTTAACGGTAGTGCGCATGCAGTAGGGCGCTTTTCCGCAGTTATTCGCCATTTGCAATCCGGTTATCTCTATCACTATGCCTTCGCAATGATTGCGGGCTTGGCGGTATTGTTAGCTTGGGTTTTGTACGCTTACCTGCCTTTTGTTCGCTAGGCCTTTGTTACTTAAGTAGCCATCATGATTCTTTCTTACGCCATCTGGATCCCGATTTTCTTCGGCATCATTATCTTGTTCTACGGCTCAGAGAAGCCGACTGCCGGTGTTCGCTGGTTAGCGCTAATAGGGGCTGTCCTTGGCTTTATTGCAACGCTCCCGCTGGTGATTCATTTTGATATCGCTAATCCTGGGATGCAGTTTGTTGAGAAGTTGAGCTGGATTCCACGCTATGACATCAACTATCACTTAGGTATCGACGGTATCTCTGTATGGTTTATTGTCTTGACTGCATTCATCAATATTTTTGTGGTGATTGCTGCATGGGAAGTGATTGATAAGAAGGTTTCCCAATACATGGCTTCTTTCTTAATCCTTTCTGGATTAATGATTGGCGTATTTGCAGCTCTAGATGCTTTGTTGTTCTATGTATTCTTTGAGGCTACCCTAATTCCGATGTACATCATCATCGGTGTATGGGGTGGTCATAACCGTATCTATGCAGCATTTAAGTTCTTCTTGTACACCTTGCTTGGCTCCTTACTGACTTTAATTGCCATGCTGTACTTGTACAACGTAACCAATACCTTTGATATCTTGGCTTGGCATAACGCGCGACTCGACATCGTTGAGCAAATCCTCTTGTTCTTTGCCTTCTTCATGGCATTTGCGGTCAAAGTGCCAATGTGGCCTTTGCATACTTGGTTGCCAGACGTTCACGTTGAGGCGCCAACTGGTGGATCGGTAGTATTGGCTGCGATTATGTTGAAGCTTGGGGCTTATGGCTTCTTACGTTTCTCATTGCCAATCGCCCCAGATGCGAGTCAGTACCTTGGCCCATTTGTGATTTTCCTGTCTTTAGTAGCTGTGATTTACGTTGGTGCAGTGGCTTTGGTTCAGAAGGACATGAAGAAGTTGGTGGCTTACTCATCAGTAGCGCATATGGGCTTTGTGACCTTAGGCTTTTTCCTATTTAGTCCTCTTGGTATTGAGGGCGGCATTGTGCAGATGATTTCTCATGGTTTTGTTGCCGGAGCAATGTTCCTTTCTATTGGTGTGCTGTACGACCGTATGCATACCCGTCAAATTGCAGACTACGGTGGCGTTGTTCATCGCATGCCTGCTTTCACAGCATTTGCAGTCTTGATGGCAATGGCGAACTGCGGTTTACCTGCTACCTCCGGTTTTGTTGGTGAGTTCATGGTAATTCTGGCTGCAGTTGATTACGACTTTGTGATCGGTATTTTGGCTGCAACTGCATTGATCTTGGGCGCCGCTTACTCACTGTGGATGGTGAAGCGTGTGTTCTTTGGTGCAGTTACCAATAAGCATGTTGAGGAGCTAAAAGACCTTAATGCGCGCGAGTATTTCATGATGGCTGTTTTGTCGATTTGCGTGATCGGTATGGGTGTTTATCCAAAACCTTTTACCGACATCATTCATCCTGCCGTGATTAATCTGTTGCAGCATGTTGCTGTCAGCAAACTCTGAGTAAAAGCTAATGCAAGCATTTGACCTATACGCCGTCCTGCCGGAACTTGTTTTACTCGTAGTCACCTGCCTCTTATTGGTGGCAAGCGTTTATGTTCCTGAACGTCAGCCTGCCACCCCTGGCGTGGAGCAGGATATTTTCCACACCCCGCGTGGAGTTGGCTTTGTTTATTTCTTCTCCATCATTTTGTTGGTGTATTTGATCTTTGCATTTGTTGGTCGCATGGGAGATGTTTCTGTTGTTGCCATGAATGGCCTGTTTCAGACTGACCCGTTTTCCAATCTCTTAAAAGCTTGTTCATGCGGTGCTGTTTTGGTGAGCTTGGTGTATTCAAAGCAATACCTTACTGATCGCGCGATGTTCCGTCCCGACTTTATTGTGCTGGCTTTGCTGGCCTTGCTAGGGCAGTGCGTATTGATCTCAGGCGCCAATCTGCTAACTCTCTATCTGGGTCTCGAGTTAATGGCCTTGCCTACTTATGCTCTGGTGGCGATGCGTCACAACAATGAGAAAAGTGTTGAGGCCGGTATTAAGTACTTCATTCTTGGTGCCTTGGCATCTGGTTTCTTGCTCTATGGCATGTCCATGTTGTATGGAGTGACTGGTTCACTCGATTTAATTGAGATTTTCAGAACGGTTGCTGATCCACGTGTGAATCATTTGGTGATGGCCTTTGGCCTGGTATTTATTGTTTCTGGCTTGGCCTTCAAATTGGGAGTTGTGCCATTTCATATGTGGGTTCCGGATGTATATCAAGGTGCCCCAACAGCGGTTACCTTGATGATTG
This sequence comes from Burkholderiaceae bacterium, assembly GCA_947448625.1. GTDB lineage: Bacteria > Pseudomonadota > Gammaproteobacteria > Burkholderiales > Burkholderiaceae > Polynucleobacter. The sequence continues at coordinate 9,342 of CANFOT010000016.1, forward strand.
CAGCTGCGCCAAAACTGGCGGCATTTGCCTTGTTATTCCGTTTGCTTGTGAATACCTTATTGCCTTTATTGGGTGACTGGCAGCCGATGCTGGTTTTATTGGCGGTTCTATCCTTAGTTGTTGGTAATGTGACCGCGATTGCTCAAACCAATATGAAGCGGATGCTGGCTTATTCAGCCATCGCACAGATGGGTTTTGTGCTGCTTGGTATGTTGTCAGTATTTGATGATCATGCTTTTAGCGCATCGATGTTTTATGCCGTTACTTATGTATTGACCACTTTGGGAAGCTTCGGTCTTTTGATGATGTTGTCACGCAAGGGTCATGATTGTGAAACGATTGATGATCTTAAGGGTCTCAATAAGCGCCACCCTTGGTTTGCTTTTATTGGCTTAGTCATGATGTTCTCCTTAGCAGGCATTCCGCCAACTGTGGGTTTTGCTGCCAAGCTAGGTGTATTGGAGGCGCTGGTTGATGGCGAGCATACTTTCTTGGCCATCATTGCTGTGATCGCATCTTTGATCGGCGCTTTCTACTATCTGAGGGTCGTCAAGGTTATGTACTTTGATGAACCAAAAGAAGGACATGACATAGAGATCTCTGGCTCAGGTTTTGCGCGCGGCCTCTTAAGCCTCAATGCGATCCTCGTTCTAGCTTTAGGAATCTTTCCAGCGGGACTAATGGCTGTGTGCTTGGATGCGATGCGCCGCACTTTGCTGGGCTCATAAGGAGTCTGCGCAACCCAGTGGCGATGAAAGGCTCCTAACGGGGCCTTTTTCTTTTCTGTCATAGAGGTTTTGTATGATGGCTAATCAATACATGAAGGATATGCAATGACTGAAAAATCATTTAAAGACCTGCCGATTGGTGATGCCCATTTGCGGGAAGAGCGTCTATCTGGAGAGGATATCTACGGCGGTATCTTTCTGAATATGAAGCGCGATCAAGTAAGCCTGCCTGATGGTAATCAAGCTGTTCGTGAATATCTGACCCATCCCGGCGCAGTTGCTATTTTGGCAATCTTAGATGATGGCAGGGTGTTGATGGAGCGGCAATATCGCTATCCCATTGCAAAAGCTTGTATTGAGATCCCTGCGGGTAAATTGGAGATTGGTGAAGACCGATTGCTTTGTGCTCAACGGGAGCTTGCAGAGGAGACAGGCTACTCCGCAAGCAAGTGGAGCTTTATCCGCCGTATCCATCCAGTAATTTCTTATTCGACAGAATTTATTGATATCTATCTTGCTGAAGGTTTGGTCTCCGGCAAAAGTCATTTGGATGATGAAGAGTTTTTGGATGTGTTTGCTGCCCCTCTAGATCAGGTATTAGAGTGGGTGGAGCAGGGTGAGATTACGGATGTCAAGACTACGATTGCGACCTATTGGCTGGACCGTTATCGTCGTGGTCTAGCAAGTCCATCCCCCATTTCAGGGTAATTCAATAATCCTATTAAAATAGGGGCATTGAATTTGGTATTTTTGCCCCAATATAGGTCTTATGAAAGTTTACAACCTCGCTTGCCCACTGGATCATCGCTTTGAGGGATGGTTTGCCTCAGAGGAAGATTGTCTTGCCCAGCAAGATAAGGGAATGCTTGCGTGCCCGATTTGCGACAGCACTGAAATTACTCGGATGCCATCTGCCCCCCACATTGCAAAATCCAGCTCCAATAAAGACGTGACTACCTCAACAGATTTGACTATCGCAAATGCTGCTGCAACCGACAGTATTAGCGTTGGCGGCGCCTTAAGCGGCAATGTTGTGGCCTTAACTGGTGGCGACCATTCCCAGCTGGAAGCCCAAGTTCAAGCTGCTTTTTTAAAGGGCATGCGTGAATTAATGGGCCGCTCAGAGGATGTTGGCAATTCTTTTGCTGAAGAGGCTCGAAAGATTCACTATAAGGAATCTCCTGAACGGAGTATTCGCGGTCAAACCACTCTAGACGAGGCAGAGGCTTTGCGTGAAGAGGGGATTGAAGTCATGGCGATGCCCATGCTGCCTGCCTTCAAAAACACTCTGCAGTAGCCAGCCACTTCCCAATTCCCCTATACTTGGTGTGCACCCAGAGTCTGGGCACAACCATTCATTAGGATAGGAGAAGTACCCATGAAACGCTTATTTCTGGCATTGTTTGCGGCTGTTCTAGCGCTCACTATTGTGGCTTGCTCCAAGTCTTCTGATACAAAAGAAATCAAGGTTGCCGTATCACCTGCATCTCCCCCCATGCTCTTTGACGATAAGGGTCAAATTGTGGGTGTGGATATGGATATTTTCCAGGGCTACTGCCAGTCCCGCGGCTGCACTTTTAAGGTTACACCTTATGATTGGGCGGGCATGTTGGGTGCAGTGTCCAGTGGTCAGGCTGATGTTGCCTTCTCGGGTATTTCTATTACCGATAAACGTAAAGAGGCAATGGATTTCTCCCAGCCTTACTATGACAATGCTTGGCATCTCGTGAGTATGAAGAACAAAAATATTCAGATCACCGACTTGAGTCAGCTTAAAAAATACTCGATTGGCTATCCACGCGGCATGGCTTATGACGATCTCATCAAAAATGAGTTGGAGCCAAAAGGCTACTACTCATTGAGTAAGGTCAAACTCTACCCCTCCTACGCTGAAGTCGTGACCGATCTTCAGAATGGTAATTTGGATTTAGCCTTTATTGAAGAGCCGGTATTCCTGAATTACGAAAACAAGCTCAAATTACCCATCCAGAGTAGCTATGTCTTCAAGGGCTTTGATAAATTAGGCTTTGCCTTTGCTAAGGGCTCTAAGTTGCGCGATGACTTTGATAAATACCTGAATGAACTTGGGTCAGAAAAAATCAAAGCCATTCTTGATAAGTGGATGAAATAATTCTCCATTACAAATTCAATTAGTAGTCGAAAGCCTGCCCTGTGACTTTTCTGGATATTCTTGCCCAGTTAGCTCAGGGCATTTCTTATACGGTTGTGGTGACGCTCGTTTGCTCACTTACGGGCTTGATGGTGGGCTTATTTCTAGCAAGTCTGCGTCGCCTAGATATTTCTTGGCTTACTCCTTTGATTGACTGCTACACCTATGTCTTTAGGGGTGTGCCAGTTTTAGTTTTGTTATTTATGGTGTACTTTGGTTTGCCGGGTATCGGCCTTAAGGTTCCGCCTCTAATGGCTATGGCGCTCAGTTTGGGTCTAGTGGCATCAGCCTATTTGGCGGAGGTTTTCCGGGGTGCATTGAATTCAGTTGATCCTGCGGAGGTGATTGTTGCTCAAGCCATGGGTATGACCCGCATTCAGGTCTTGCGGTTTATTGAGTTGCCGCAGATGTTGCGATTCTCTGTTCCCGGAATGGTGAATGAGTTCACCTCAGTCCTTAAATATTCCCCGTTTGCATATACCGTAGGCATCCCTGAAATTACCAAGCAGGCTATGACGCTCACTTCAACAACGTTGCGTGGAATCGAGGTCTACCTAGCGGTGGGTATTCTATATTTCGTAATTTATCGAATTTGCTTGGTCGGTGTTCAGTTACTAAGTAAGCGTTACGAAATTCCAGGGATGACTCCCGCATGAACATCTTCACCCCTTTATTTAATGAGGCAATGACGTGGCATTAATTCAAGTACGAGATCTAGTGAAAGAATTTAATGGGCAAACTGTTTTGTCCAACATTAATCTCGATCTACGTGAGGGTGATGTGCGGGTGTTAATGGGCGCTTCTGGCTCTGGTAAATCTACCTTATTGCGCTGCCTTAACCGCCTGGTTGAGCCCACCTCTGGATCAATTATTTTTAGAGGTAATGAGGTGTTGGACCCTAAGGTGGATGTTCGGGAGTTGCGCAAGCAAATTGGTTTTGTATTTCAGCAATTCGCTCTTTATAGTCATCTCACTGTATTAGATAACGTGTCATTGGGGCTGCGTAAATTGCATAAGATGGGCAAGGCGGAGGCCAAAGAAAGAGCCTTGCTGGAGTTATCTCATTTTGATATGACGGCGCATCAAAGTAAATATCCCTCCCAGCTCTCAGGCGGGCAGAAGCAACGGGTTGCGATTGCCCGTGCCTTGGCTATGGATCCGGCAGTGCTGGTTCTGGATGAGCCCACCTCTGCGCTTGATCCTGTCATGTCTAGAGATGTTGCCGATTTAATTAATCGTCTGCATGGCGAGGGCATCACTATGATCTGCGTTACCCATGATCTTAATTTGGCGCGCAATATTGCGGATACGGTGATGTTCTTGGATCGTGGCGTCATTCGAGCTGATGATCGTATCGATGTACTGAGTAAGCATGCTGATCCAGAAATCAAAGCCTTCTTTGGCGCCGAGGGAAGCCTCTGATGGGAGGGTGGTCATCCTTCATTCGTGATCTCACGGAGCAGATGCCTTTGATTATGGCTGGGCTCGTCAAAACCTTGCAGCTGGCGGGCTTGATTAGTGTTTCTGGTTTACTCTTCGGGATACTGGTTTTTTATCTCACGCTTAGTAAAAATAAGTATGTGCGTGCTGCAGTTAATTCCTATATCTCTTTTTTCATTGGGATGCCTTTGATTGTCTTGTTGTTTTTGATGTATTACGGATTGCCGCAGTGGGGTGTTCGGCTTTCTCCATTTGCCGTTGCCTTCATTGGCTTTACTTTTAATGTGGCTGCTTACAATGCAGCCTATCTCAAGACTGCTTTTAATGGCTCGGATAAGAGTCAGCTTGAGGCAGCTAGTGCACAGGGCTTTAATGCTTTGCAGATTTTTCAATTAATTACCTTGCCGCAGGTGCTGCGCCTTTCTATTCCGGCGCTAACTAATCAGGTGATTGCAAATCTGAAAGATAGCTCGGTTGCCTTCTTAATTCAGTACACCGAGTTTTTTGCTCGCGTACAAGAATTGGCGGCAACCAACTTTCAATTCTTCAAGGCCTATCTAGCAGCCGCCTTAGTGTATTTAGCGTTGGTATCGGTGATCGTGCTATTTGCTCGTGCTATTGAAAGGCGTTACTTTATTCCGGTATAGCAATGATGCGTCGAATAATAAAAAAATAGCGACCCGAGGGCCGCTATTTTTATTTGCAGATGCAATACTGCATCATCGCATTACTTGGAGGTTGGCATAACAAACTCTGCGCCCTTAGCAATGCTCTCAGGCCAGCGCTGCATCACACTCTTTTGCTTGGTGTAGAAGCGAACGCCTTCTTTGCCATAGGCATGCATATCGCCAAAGAGGGATTTCTTCCAGCCGCCGAAACCATGCCAAGCCATTGGAACCGGAATAGGTACATTAATACCTACCATGCCGACTTGAACGCGGCGTGCAAATTCACGGGCAATATTACCGTCGCTCGTAAAGCAGGCTACGCCATTACCGAATTCACAGGAGTTCACTAAGTTCAGCGCCTCGGTGAAATTCGCTACGCGCAAGCAAGATAGCACTGGTCCGAAGATTTCTTCTAGATAGATCTTCATGTCTGGGGTGACGTTATCAAAGAGGGTGCCACCAATAAAGAAGCCATTCTCATGACCTGGTACTTTAAGGCCACGACCATCCACTAATAGCTTTGCGCCTGAAGCAACGCCACTCTCAATATAGTCAGTGATACGCTCTAAAGCAGCCTTAGTTACGATTGGACCCATTTCTGCATCCAGCTCCATGCCGTTCTTGACCTTTAGGGTCTTGGTGCGCTCAATCAGCTTTGGCATAATTTTTTCAGCAACATCGCCCACTAAGACAGCTACCGAGATTGCCATACAACGCTCACCAGCAGAGCCATAAGCTGCGCCAATCAAGGCATCAATGGTTTTGTCGATGTCTGCATCAGGCATCACCACCATGTGGTTCTTAGCACCGCCTAATGCCTGCGAACGTTTACCAAAGTGGGCGCAACGCTCATAGATATAGTTTGCAATTGGGGTTGAGCCAACAAAGCTGACGGCTTTGACGTCTGGATTTTCGATTAAGGCATCCACAGCTTCTTTATCGCCTTGAACAACGTTAAATACGCCATCAGGTAGGCCAGCATCTTTTAAAAGCTTGGCCATGAATAATGAAGCAGATGGATCGGTTGGGCTTGGCTTGAGAATGAAAGTATTGCCACAAGCAATTGCTACTGGGAACATCCACATTGGCACCATGACGGGGAAGTTAAATGGTGTCACACCTGCAACTACCCCTAAAGGCTGGCGCATGACCCAGTTATCAATATCTGTAGAGACTTGCTCGGTGTAATCGCCCTTGAGTAGCTCGGGAATGCCGGTGGCAAATTCCACAATCTCAATTCCGCGTGTGACTTCACCTTGGGCATCGGTAAATACCTTGCCGTGTTCGGCGGTAATGATGGCAGCCAGTTCATCGCGATTAGCGTTCAGGAGCTCTAGGTACTTGAACATAATCCGCGCACGGCGCAATGGGGAGGTCTGGCTCCAGGTCTGAAATGCTACCTGGGCATTTGCCACAACCTCATCAACCTCTTTGCGGCTAGCTAAAGCTACACGTCTTGCGACGGCACCCGTGGATGGGTTAAAGACGTCGGCAAATCGGCCATCCTTGGGGTGGTGGACTTTGCCGCCAATAAAGTGGCCAATATCTTCTTTTGATTCAAAGGCTTGTGGTGCGCTCATAGTATTTTGCTTAATAATTTTTTACTAGTTTTAGGTTCAATAAGGTAGTGCAGGTAAGTATCCACATCAGCTTATAGTCTCGTTTATCCTACTACTTCCATTTTATCGCTTTTCAGCACTTTTATATTGTTGGCACCCCGAGAGACCTTATATGAGCCTTCTTTTTTCAAGCTTTGGATTGAGTTCCCCCAAGGGGGTATTGACGCTCCCTAACCGCATTGTGGTGGCGCCTATGTGCCAGTATTCCGCTGTCAATGGAGAGGCTCAGGATTGGCATCTGATGCATTGGGGCAATCTTCTGAACAGCGGGGCAGGACTTTTCATCATTGAAGCCACTGGCGTGAATCCTGAGGGCCGCATTACGCCTGCTTGCCTTGGCTTGTGGGATGATCGCACCGAGGCTGCCCTCAAGGATAAGTTAACTAGAGCGAGGAAACTGGCACCACCAACCCCAGTCTTTATTCAATTGGCTCATGCTGGCCGCAAGGCTTCTAGCGCCACCCCATGGGATGGCGGTCAATTACTCTCGAGGGATCAGGGTGGTTGGGAGACCATGGCCCCTTCGCCCATTCCGCAATTAAAGGATGAGCGCTTGCCGCACGAACTCTCTAAGGCGGAGTTGACAGAACTGATTGCCGCATTTGTTGCTGCAGCGCAGCGTTCTGAACGTATTGGCGTCGACGGCATTGAGTTGCATGGGGCTCATGGCTATCTCCTGCATCAATTTTTATCGCCAATCGCCAATCAACGCTCTGATGAATATGGTGGCTCTTACGAAAACCGCATCCGTTTTCCCTTGGAGTTATTTGCGGCGGTGCGTGCGGCTTATTCAGGGGTGCTGGGCATTCGTATTTCTGCGAGCGACTGGATTGAGGGCGGTTGGACCCCAGAAGAGACGGCTGACTTTGCATCTCGCTTGAAGCCGCTGGGTTGCGATTTTGTGCATATTTCATCGGGCGGGATTTCTCCGTTGCAGAAGATAGCAATAGGACCAAGCTACCAAGTGCCATTCGCTAAGATCGTAAAAGATCAATCAGGCTTGCCCACGATGACTGTTGGCTTGATTACCGAACCCCAGCAAGCTGAGGATATTTTGCAAAACGGCGATGCTGATTTGATTGCCATGGCGCGCGCCTTTTTGTATAAACCGCGTTGGGCTTGGGAGGCTGCCGCAGCCTTGGGTGGCACAGTGCCTTCAAATGAGCGTTACTGGCGCTGTTTACCACGTGAGGCTCAGGCCATTTTTGGTGATGTCAAAGTGGGGCAGCGATAATCAATTCGCTCAACACAGAAGATTGAGTAATCGGAGATCAATATGAAAGTACTGAAAGCAATTTACGGTTTTTTGGCCATCATGAGTATTGGCTTGGGGGTGAGTTCGGCTTGCGCTCAAGCGTTTCCAGATCGGCCCATTTCATTAGTTGTTCCTAATCCTCCGGGGGGCTTGGTAGATACTTCGGCGCGTTTATTGAGCGAGCCATTGACCCGGGTGATTGGTCAGCCTGTGATTGTGGATAACAAACCTGGCGCCAGTGGAAACACTGCCTATCAATATGTTGCTAAGGCAAAGCCAGATGGCTATACCCTGCTAATTTCCTATTCGGGGTATCACGTTGGCAATCCCTCCCTAATGGATAAATTGCCGTGGGATCCTATTAAAGACTTTTCTCCGGTAGCGCTTCTGACCGTTTCTACCAATGTGATCGCTGTACATCCATCTGTACCTGTGAATAATCTCAAAGAATTTATTGCTTACGCTAAAGCAAATCCTGGAAAGCTCAATTACGCCTCGCAGGGCAATGGCTCTGTATCCCATATTGGTACAGAAATTTTCAAGCAAAATACCGGCGTCGATATTATTCATGTGCCATACAAAGGCTCTGGGCCTGCAGTGCAGGATGTCCTGGCCGGTCAAGTGCAATTGTTTATTACGACACCGCCATCAGTCATGCAGCATGTGCAAAGCGGCAAGTTAAAAGCATTGGCTGTGACTGGCAAGACTCGTCACCCCGGCATGCCCAATGTCCCAACTACTGCGGAGGCTGGATTACCGTCCTTTCAATTGGAATCTTGGGTTGCTTTATATGCCCCAGCTGGAACACCGGCTCCAGTAATTGCTAAATTAACTGAGTCTGTTAAGAAAAGTCTTGCCCTCCCTGAGGTGAAAGAGCGCTCTGATGCTGCTGGTGTTGAGTTGCGTTATTTAACCCCTACACAGACGGATACCTTGCTGAAAAAAGAATTGCCTTACTGGGACAAAGCAATTAAATCAGCCAATATCAAACTTGATTAAGTTAACTCAAATCCTTACCTATATATTGAATGAAGTGATCCACAGATGAAGCAACACTCCGTACGAGAATCCTGGCTGGAAGATGCCGTAAGACATTTAGAACCTGTATTTTCTAAGGCGGGGTATGCCATCCCACCAGTGAGAGTGTCTTGCGGCTTTCCAGCCTCAAGCAGTCCGAGGACAACGCTAGGGCAATGCTGGCCACGTGAGCGCTCTGGCGGTGGTGTTAATGAGATCTTTATTTCTCCCAAATTGGATGATCCCGTTCAACTACTAGATACATTAGTGCACGAGCTTTGTCATGCGGTAGATGATTGCTTTAGCGGTCATGGCGAGGACTTTAAGGGCATTGCTCAGACCGTTGGCCTAGAGGGCCCCGCGAGAATGGCGCATGCTACTGAAGAGCTCATGGTGCGCTTGATGATGATCAGCCAAGAGCTTGGCCCATATCCGCATCAAGCAATTGTTTTTCCGCCGCCAAGACCAAGTAATGCCAGTCGCAATAAAGCCAAATGTGGTCAGTGTGGTTACGAAGTTACTTTGCTGAAGAAGTGGGCTACGTATGGCGCCCCCATTTGCCCCAAAGATAATATTCGGATGCAGGAAGCAGTTATCGAAACAATTGAAAATACTACCGAGCACGATACGGAATCTGTTACAGGTACAAAGCCTAAGGCGGATGAAATTCGCCGCGCCATCAGTTAATTCAATTCACATCGTAAATGAGAAAAAATCATGAAAACAAATAAACGAGTTCACAATCCAAAAATTGCTGTCATTCCAGGTGACGGGATTGGAAAAGAGGTAATGCCTGAGGGTGTGAAGGCATTAATGGCGGCAGACAAAAAATTTAATATTGGCTTGCAATTAGATTATTTTGATTTTGCAAGTTGTGATTATTACTTGAAGCACGGCAAGATGATGCCAGACGATTGGTTTGATACGCTCATGCAATATGATGCGATCTTTTTTGGCGCTGTAGGAATGCCAAATATTCTTCCGGATCACGTGTCTTTATGGGGCAGCCTGATTCAGTTCCGTCGTTGCTTTGATCAATATGTGAATTTACGACCTGTAAGATTATTGCCAGGCGTCCCTTGCCCGCTTGCTAATCGTAAGCCTGGAGACATTGATTTTTTTGTCGTTCGTGAAAACACAGAGGGAGAGTACTCTAGTGTTGGAGGGAAAATGTTCCCTGAGACTGATCGTGAATTTGTTATCCAAGAATCAGTGTTCACTCGACAGGGCGTAGATCGTATTTTGCAATATGCATTTAATCTTGCCCAGAGTCGCCCTAAGAAGCATTTGACCTCAGCCACTAAATCCAATGGGATTGCTATTACAATGCCTTATTGGGATGAGCGCGTAGAGGCGATGGCCAAACAATTTGGTGATGTTCGGATGAATAAATACCATATTGATATTTTGGCCGCTCAGTTTGTAATGAATCCGGATCGCTTTGATGTTGTAGTGGCGAGCAACTTGTTCGGCGATATTCTGTCGGATTTAGGGCCAGCCTGTACCGGTACGATTGCTGTTGCTCCCTCTGGCAGTATTAATCCCGAAGGAAAGTTTCCCTCTTTATTTGAGCCGGTTCACGGTTCTGCCCCTGATATCTATGGGCAAATGATCGCCAATCCCATTGGACAAATTTGGAGTGGTTCAATGATGTTGGATCACTTGGGTTATCCAGAAGCAGGCAAAGCAATCTTCAATGCTATTGAGAAGGTTCTAGTAGCAGAGAATTCTCCGCTTACACCCGATTTAGGCGGTAAGGCTAAGACCGATGAGTTGGGTGAGGCAATAGCTCGAGCCGTTTAATCGGGAATTCGAAGTCTGCTATTTTTTATGCAGCAGGACTCCAGACGGGGTCCTTTTTACTTGCTTTAGCAATTTCAGCCAAGATCTTTTCATGTAGCTGGCAATCTTCTTCGCTGGCTGATATCAGTTTGAGTTTTGTTGGCAAAGCTTTCGTTTGGCCGGATGCATCCGTGCCAACAGTGTAGTCAATGAGATCAATTGATAGATCTTCTTGACCTCGAGTCATCGCTACATATACATCGGCTAATAATTGGGCATCTAGCAAAGCGCCGTGCAAGGTTCGATGTTGATTGCTAATGGCAAATCGCTCACAGAGTGCGTCAAGCGAATTGCGCTTACCCGGAAACATTTGGCGAGCATCCAAGAGGGTGTCGGTAATTTTTGAAGCAAGCCCCCTAAAAGGAGGGCGCTTTAGCAGGGCAAATTCATTGTCTAAAAAGCCCAAGTCAAACGCGGCGTTATGGATTACCACTTCAGCACCGTCAACAAACTCAATTAGCTCTTCAACGATATTGGCAAAGACCGGCTTGTCGGATAAGAATTCACGGGAGAGGCCGTGAACGGCAAAAGCGCCCGCATCAATATCACGTTCAGGATTAATGTAGTAATGAAAGGTGCGTTCAGTCAGACGTCGACCCACCATTTCAACGCAGCCAATCTCAATAATGCGATCGCCTGTAGCTGGATTGAGTCCGGTGGTTTCGGTATCGAGAATAACTTGACGCATTAGGTGCCTTCCAGTACCGATGGAGGAATTTCCATTGGGCCAGTGCCAGCATACTTATCTAAATACAGATAAATAACAGGGGTAATGATTAGGGTGACAAACTGAGAAAAAATTAATCCTCCAGCCACGCTAATGCCAAGAGGTTGTCGAAGTTCTGCGCCCGCACCAATTCCGAGGGCAATGGGAAGGGCGCCCATTAAAGCGGCAAATGTGGTCATCATGATTGGGCGGAAACGCAAGATACAAGCCTCACGAATCGCTTTTTCTGGCGTCATGCCTTGATTACGTTGCGCGTCCAAGGCGAAGTCAATCATCAAAATCGCATTCTTTTTGACAATACCAATCAGTAGCAAAATACCAATCGAGGCGATGATCGTGAGCTCGAAACCAAAAATGCGCAGGGCCAAGATGGCGCCAATTGCAGCTGATGGTAATCCCGCCAAAATAGTTAGCGGGTGAATATAGCTCTCGTATAGAACACCTAGCAGTACATAAATCACACCCAAGGCGGCCAAAATGAGAATCACTTGGCCAGATTGATTGTTCTTAAATACGGCAGCATCTCCACCATAGCTAGTAATGATCGAAGGCGGGAGATCAATTTCTTTGGTGTATTCCTCAATTTTCTTTGTTGCATCTCCTAGGAAGATATCGGGCGCCAAGTTAAAAGAGAGGGTAACGGCGGGAATCTGACCTTGATGATTCACTGCTGTTGGCCCAACTGTTCTAGTGAAGCTGGCGATATTGGAGAGGGGGATCAACTTGTCGGTAGCACGTCCACGCACAAAGATCTTGTTCAGATCGGTCTCGTATTGGCGGTCTTCTTGCGCCGCCTCAAGGATGACGTAGTATGTATTTACTGGGGTGTAGATTGTGGAAACCTGCTTTTCTCCATACGAGTTATAGAGAGCCGAGCGGATGTCTGTGATCGTTACACCCGCACTGGCTGCCTTTTCGCGATCGATGTTGATCTTGACATTCAGCCCCTTCAGCTGAGAGTCGCTTGTGACGTCGCGGAATATAGGGTCGGCACGCATTTTTTGCATCAATTTATCGGCCCACTCATTAACACCTTCGAAGCCAACACTTTGTAGTGTGAACTGGTAGCGACTTTTACTTGAGCGGCCACCTAGTTGAAGGTTCTGAACGGGTCGCATATAAACCTGCAGACCAGGAACCTCTCTGAACTTGGCTCTCAAGCCCTCCATGATCTGGGACATCTTGGCGCGATCGGATTTAGGCTTGAGGATGATAAAAATTCGACCGGTATTGCCGCCTGCGCTGGCTCCACCGCCCACTACTGAAATTGAGCTATCGACATTGGGGTCGGCACTCACAATAGCGGCAGCTTTATCCTGAAGCTCCAACATGGCTCTAAAGGACACATCTTCAGATGCTTCAGTTGTTGCTTGTATTTGGCCAATATCCTCTTCTGGGAAAAAACCTTTTGGACTATAGACAAATAAAATAATAGTGATGGCAAACGAGGAAATCGCTCCCCACAACACTTTTTTTCTGTTTCTAAGGGCTAGATCTAAATAGTGGATATACGTCTTGAGCATCCAATCAAAAAATTGGTCAAACTTTTTATTGATTGGATATTCTTTGGCGTGCTGGCCTGGTCTTGGAAGAAACCGGCTGCAAAGCATCGGGACCACTGTTAAAGAAACAATCGCGGAAACGAAGATGGATAGAGAGACAACCACAGCAAATTCTCTGAATAGAAGGCCAATAGGACCTGCCATAAAGAAAAGTGGAATGAAAACCGCCACCAGTGAGATGGAGATCGAGATGATGGTAAAGCCTACTTCTTTGCTTCCTTTGAGCGAGGCCTTGAGAGGCTCCATACCATCTTCAATATGGCGCATGATATTTTCTAGGACAACGATAGCGTCGTCCACCACCAAGCCAACGGCGAGTGTGATGCCGAGCAGGGAGATGTTATCAAGGCTGTATCCAAAAAAATACAACAGGAAAAAGGCGCCAATCAAGGAGATTGGCAGGCTAATCGATGGAATGATGGTTGCTGAGGCGTGCTTAAGAAACAGAAAGATCACGAGGACAACCAGCAGTACGGTCAAAGCCAGCGTGAGGTTAACGTCGTGAATCGCCTCAATGATCGATAGGGAGCGATCGTTTAAGAGTTGAAGTTTGACGGACTCCGGCATCTGTTTTTGAAGCTCTGGCAAAAGCGCTTTAACGGATCTCACGACCTCAACAGTGTTAGCGCTAGGTTGACGCAATACTGCGATAGCAATCGATCTTTCACCATTGGCGCTAGCAAAGCTTTTTACGTCCTCATAGCTCTCTTCAACATCAGCTACATCCTTGAGATAAATGGGCAAGCCATTTTTTTGACTAATGATGAGATTGCCAAATTCCTCTGGTTTAACCAGCTGTGGGTTCGCATAAATAGTGATTGCCTGTCTAGGACCATCTAAAACTCCCACAGGGCTATTGGAGTTTGCTTTGTTGATGGCAGTCGCTAGATCATCAACGGTGAGGTTGCGATTTCCTAGGGCGTCTGGATGAACGCGAACACGAATGGCATAACGCTTGGCGCCATAAACTAATACTTGAGCAACGCCGCTAATCGTAGAAAGGTTGGGCGAAAGAAGATTTTCTGCGAATGCATTCAGTTCCGAGAGGCTTATGGATGGCGATTGCATTCTGACTACTAGCACTGGAGTATCGGCTGGATTAATTTTCCGGTAGGACGGAGGTACCGTCATCTCAATTGGCAGTCGCTTTTGTGCTCGAAGAAGGGCGGCTTGGACGTCAACGGCGGCCTTATCAATATCTCGGTTATTGTTAAATTCGAGTGTGATGCTGGTGCTGCCTAAGTAATTGGTTGAGCTAATGACCGTGATGCCATCAATAGTCGAAAATTCTTTTTCCAGTGGCAATGCAACTGCAGAGGCCATGTTTTCTGGAGAGGCTCCAGGCAAGGAGGCGCTAACCGAAATGATGGGCGTGTTAAAGCTAGGAAGGGCGGCGACAGGGATCTTGAGGTAGGCGATTGAGCCTGCTACGACGGTTGCTATTGATAGCAGGACCGTCATGACAGGACGCCGAATACATAATTCGGATAGCGTCATTTTTTATCTGCTGCAGAGGGGGTTGTTGGAGTGCTTGGCGCTGTTGCTGGAGCTGGTGCTGCAGATTTTGCTTTTGCTTCGCGAACTTTGCTGCCTGGGCGCAAGCTTTGCTTGCCTTCGACAACTACTTTATCGCCAGCATCAATGCCGCTGACAACGGTATTTCCTTGGTACTCATAGATCACCTTAATGGGTTTTGAGACGGCCTTGCCATCCTTGTCTACGGTGTAAACGATCTTGCCTCGCGGATTCATGATGATTGCCTGCGAGGGGATTGAGATTGCATCTTTTAAATTACTTGCAACCAAAGATATGCGTGCAAATTGACCGGGTAGAAGCGTCATCGCATCGTTCGGGATTTGCGCCTTAACGCGCACCGCTGCAATGGATGGGTCGACTTGGTTGTCAATCACAATGACCTTGCCTTCATAAGTTCGCTTGCCTGAATCGCCCACAGTGACTTTCACGGCCAAGGGCTCACCATCTAATTGGTTTTCAAGGAGTACCGGAATGTCTTTTTCGGGAATGACAAACTGCACATTGATAGGATTTAATTGCGTGATGGTGACCATGGAACCAACGCTTGATGTAGCGGTTGAGCTAGTTGCCGTTGTGACTACGTTGCTCGCTTGTACTAGGGAGCCCGGGAAGACGTTAATAATTCCAGCGCGACCATCAATTGGGGAGCGAATGGAGTCAAAAGACAGCTGTACTTCTGCTGCACGCGCAGCCGCTTGAGCTGATTTGGCATTTGCAAGAGAGGTCTCTAGGCCTGCTTTGGAAATAAAGTTTTTCGCAACTAATTCCTTGGCACGCAGATACTGCTTTTGGGAGTCATCCGCTAAGGCTTTTAGCTTTTCGTAATTCGCTTTGTCATTGCGGTCATCTAGTGTAAAGAGCAGTTGACCCTGCTTGACCTCTTCACCATCTTTAATGTGAATCTTTGCTATGGTATTGGTGACCATCGGTCGTATATCCACAATGCTATTACTCACAATCGTTCCGCTTGCCTCAATCACGAGTGGGATCTCTTTTTTCTCTGCCACTACGGAGGTGATGGTGACTGGGCCTCCAGCTTTATCAGCCGCTGGAAAGAAATAGTCGTATGTTTTCGATCCTGCATACAGCACGATCAATATTGCCAAAATGCGCCACTTGTAACTGAGGCCAAATTCTTTGGCGCTGGCGTAATTTACTTTCTTCGCTTTATTCAAAAGGGGCGAGAGTTTTTGCCAAAGATTACAGAGGCGGGATTTAGCCCATATTTTGAGTTTTGGTAGTTTGGCTACTGCCTTATCTAGTGCTGATTCAATTTTTGACACGGTCTCAGTTTTTTCTTTGTTTTATATGGGTTAAGCGCTTCTTTTGCGCCTGCTTTGATTGCACTTATTCTCTCATAAGACCGCTCAATGCAGACCGGCTGGCATCTCTGGGGATTAGGGTAGAAACTCCTCTACACCCTTATTTGCCAAGAGGTCGGCAAGCTCATTTCCGGGGTGGCCATTGTGGCCACGGACCCAATGCCAGGATATGCGGTGGTTTGGGATGAGGGTGTCTAATTCCTGCCATAAATCAGCGTTCTTGACGGGGTCCTTGCTAGCAGTCTTCCAGCCTCTCTTTTTCCAGCCTTCAAGCCACTCAGTAACGCCTTTTTGAACATACTGAGAGTCGGTCCAGAGCTCTACCGAGCTAGTTTGCTTCAGGGCTCGGAGGGCGTGTATCACGGCGCTAATCTCCATGCGATTGTTGGTGGTGTGTTCAGCGCCGCCGTGAAGATGTTTTTCATGGCCTCCGGAGCGAAGAACGGCGCCCCAGCCGCCAGGCCCAGGATTGCCCTTGCAGGCACCATCGGTGTAAATGACAATATGGGGCAGAGTTTTAGTATGGGGCATGGCGCTAATTTACTTGGTCTTGGCTGGTTATCAAATTTTGGCGACTTTCCGCAGCTGGACTCAGCTGGGATATTGCTGGGATACGCAAGCCTTGGATTTGGCCAATCAGTCGCACGCCTTGTTGACGTTTAATAGCCGAAACCAGAAAAACAGCTCCAAAAATCGGCCACCAGCGATTGCCCGCTGGCTCCATGAAATCCATTCTAGCCATGCCTGACTCGCCACTAAGAGGTAGTTTGTAGCAGCCAAAATGACCCCTATCTAGCGAGAAGTTTAAAAGTTGTAACCAGTCCTTGATTCTGAGAAGGCTGATAAATTGCCCATCTCTTGGCAAATAGGGGGTGCCAATCAATCTGCTGAGGTATTGGCGCATCCCCCAAAGACTGGCAGGATTAAATCCCGAGATGATCAAGCGACCCTCAGGGCGCAGAACGCGCTCAGCCTCGCGCAGAATTTGATGGGGATCAGTAGCAAATTCCAAAACATGCGGCAGTACCAATAAATCAATGGTTTCAGCGGCAAAAGGCAGCTCATTAGCGCTACCTTCAATTTCATACCAGCTCGAAGGATTGTCATGTTTTTGGCGGTCATTCGAATGTATTAAGAGGGCATGCAAGGGCATGCGGTTTTCTGCCAGGGTATTTATTTGTGGCAAACCAATCTGCACGGCATAAAACCCAAAGACATCGGCCACGATTTGATTGAAGCATTTTTGCTCCCAGGCCAGTACATAGCGACCTGGGGGGGACTGGAGCCACTTTTCCCATGAACTCCATGGCGGTGCAGGCATCTGAGAGGGTGGTGGTGGGGTTGGTATCATCGGGCTATGGTGAAGAATACTTTATTGCAAGTTTGGCCGATACCGGCCTTTGATGACAACTACATCTGGTGTATTCATGATGGTCAATCCGCATTGATCGTCGATCCAGGTGATGCTGCTCCCGTGGTGCAGTACCTGAACCAAAAAAAGCTCGCTCTGACGGGTATTTTAATTACCCATCATCATGCTGATCATACTGGTGGCATATTGGCTTTATTGCAGGCATTTGGCTCGGATATCCCCGTTTATGGCCCGGCTACGATTGATATCCCTGGTCGCACCCACGCCATGATGGAAGGTGACAAGATTGAGGTGTTAGTGCCACGTATTAGCCTTGAGGTGTATGAGGTACCAGGCCATACCTTGAGCCATATTGCTTACTTTGCGAACATGCAGGCAAACGTAGTGGAGCCGATGCTGTTCTGTGGTGATACCTTGTTTGCTTCTGGCTGCGGTCGTTTGTTTGAGGGCACTCCATCACAGATGAGCCAGTCTCTCGCGAAGTTCATTGCCTTACCAAAAAATACCCTGGTGTATTGCACTCATGAATACACCTTATCCAACATTCGGTTTGCCTTGGCTGTTGAACCCAATAACGCCAACCTGATTACTTGGGCAGAAACTGCTCAGGCTCTGCGCGCCCAGCATTTGCCGACCTTGCCCACGACTATCGGGCAGGAGTTACAGGTCAATCCGTTTATGCGCTGCGATCAGAAAGACGTGATTGATGCGGCTCTCAAGGTCTCAGGCGAAAAATCTCTTCCTAGCCCCGCCCATGTCTTGGCGGTGATTCGCGCCTGGAAAGATCGATTCTGATGTTGTGGCGTTATGCGGCGATATTGATGATTGCCGCACTCTCGGGTTGTGCGAGCACGGGCGATTGGTCCTCAGACACTCCAACGAGGAAAGACCCCCGTGCTGCTAAGGCAAAGCGTGTGAATTTACAGAATCAATCTGTAAGTGATTTGTATGCGCCATCAAGCAATCTCTGGATTCGTATTCGGGATGGCTTTGAAATGGAGCCCATGAACACGCCCTTGGAAATCGAGCAGGTGCGCTGGCTGAGTGCCCGCCCGGATTACGTTAATCGCTCGATGACACGTTCATCGCGCTATCTTTTTTATATCGTGCAAGAAGTAAACGCTCGTAATATGCCGACTGAAATTGCGCTTCTGCCTTTTGTTGAGAGCGCCTTTGTAACGGGCGCCAAATCCAGCGCAAAGGCGATGGGCTTATGGCAATTTATGCCTTCCACCGGCAAAGATTTTCGTTTAACGCAAAATGTCTTTAGGGACGAGCGTAGGGATATATTGCAATCTACTGATGCAGCGTTGGATTACTTGCAGCGTCTGTACAAGCAATTTGGTAGCTGGGAGCTGGCCTTAGCAGCCTATAACTGGGGTGCGGGTAACGTTTCAAAGGCGCAGAAACGAAATCTTGCTGCAGGACTTCCAACGGATTACCTTAGTCTCAAAATGCCGAATGAGACTCGCAACTATGTGCCTAAGTTAATGGCATATCGACAAATCGTTTTAGATCCACAGGCCTATGGAATTGTGCTGCCTGACTTGGAAAATCACCCGTACTTTGTGGCGGTAGATGTTGGCTCAGATATTGATGTTGCTTTGGTGATTAAGTTAAGTGAGATTCCGGAGGATGAGTTTCATAGTTTGAATCCGTCCTTTAACAAACCCGTCATTCTCAGTAACGCCAACCAGCAAATTTTGTTGCCGTTCGGGCATGCGGAAATCTTCCAAGAGAATCTCAAGAAGTACAACAAGCCGCTATCCTCCTGGGCTGCAGTTCAGGTCACTAAAACAGAATCTGTAGATCAAGCCGCCAAGACGCTGGGCGTCGATGTGGATACCTTAAGATCTATTAACGGTATTCCAAAAGGAATGCGTATTCGGTCTGGCTCAACCGTTTTGGTGCCCAAAACCAGCCAACGGCCTGGCGATATATCCCTTGCGATGGCTGAAAACGGTAGCTTGAGTCTCGATAGACCGCCTCCACCAGCGCCTAAAAAATGTGCAAAAGGGGCTAAATGCCCTGTCACAAAGCCCATAAAAGCCTCTACTAAGGGTAATTCTTCTGCAAATACTGCTGCATCTCAGCATAAATCCGCATCGACAGGGCTTGCAAAATCTGCGAAAAATGGTTCTGCGAATGTATCTAGCTCGAATGCGAAGGTTTCAAGCAGCAAAGGGGCTAGCAAGATTCAGTAAACCCAGACACTTTAATTTACTTATTTAGGTTGACCATGTCCTATAAATCAGAACACGAACGCTCTATTAAAGACCCAGATGGTTTCTGGGGGGAGCAGGCGAAGTTAATTCACTGGGAAAAGCCTTTCAATAAAGTTCTGGATTACGCAAACCCTCCGTTTGCTAAATGGTTTGAAGGTGGCCTCACCAATCTTTGCTTCAACGCAGTTGATCGTCATCTCAAGGATCGTCCTGATCAAATCGCCTTAGTAGCGGTTTCCACAGAAACTAACTTAGAAAAAGCGTACACATTCAAAGAGCTCTACGAAGAAGTAAATCGTATGGCCGCAATCTACAAAGCCAATGGTGTTCAAAAGGGCGATCGAGTGTTGATTTATATGCCGATGATTGCAGAGGCTTGTTTTGCCATGTTGGCTTGTGCTCGTATTGGTGCCATTCACTCGGTGGTGTTCGGCGGATTTGCATCGCATAGCTTAGCGTCGCGTATTGATGACGCAAAACCAAAAATGATTGTGACAGCAGAAGCAGGCGCGCGTGGCGGCAAAGCGGTTCCTTATAAGCCATTATTGGATGAGGCGATTACGCTTGCCGCTTATAAACCGGAAAAGGTGTTGATTGTGAATCGCGGTCTCACTGAGTTCACTACTGTTGCCGGTCGTGATTTAGATTACGCCACAGAGCGTCAAAAACATTTAAATGACTTAGTGCCAATTGAGTGGGTTGATGCAACTCATACTTCATACATCCTATATACCTCTGGTACTACTGGTAAGCCAAAGGGCGTTCAGCGTGATACCGGTGGGTATGCAGTCGCTTTGGCTTCCACGATGAAACATATCTTCTGTGGCAATCCTGGTGAGACGATGTTCTGTACATCTGATATTGGTTGGGTTGTGGGCCATAGCTACATTATTTATGCACCCTTGCTGAACGGCATGGCAACGATCATGTATGAAGGCACACCGTTGCGTCCTGACGCAGGTATCTGGTGGGAGTTAGTAGAGAAGTACAAAGTTTCAGTGATGTTTTCTGCGCCGACTGCGGTTCGTGTTCTCAAGAAACAAGATCCTGCATTCCTGACTAAATACGATCTATCCAGTCTGCGCGCCTTGTTTTTGGCTGGTGAGCCTTTGGATGAGCCAACCGCAACCTGGATTCATGATGCGATTAAGAAGCCGATCGTGGATAACTATTGGCAGACAGAAACCGGCTGGCCAATGTTGGCAATTCAGCGTGGTGTAGAAGTGATGCCACATAAGTTCGGTTCGCCCGGCGTTCCTTCATTTGGTTACAACATGAAGTTGCTCGACGATGCCACCTCAGAAGAGTTAGGCCCAGACCAGAAGGGTGTTATTGCGATTGAAGGTCCTTTGCCACCGGGTTGCATGCAAACCGTTTGGGGTGATGACAAGCGTTTTGTAAGCACCTATTGGGAAACCATTCCCGGCAAGACGATTTACTCCACATTTGACTGGGGCATTAAGGATGAAGACGGTTACTTCTTTATCTTGGGTCGTACCGATGACGTGATTAACGTTGCCGGCCATCGTTTAGGCACGCGTGAGATTGAAGAGAGCATCTCTAGCCATCCAAATATTTCTGAAGTGGCAGTGGTGGGTATTGAGGACAAACTCAAAGGTCAGGCAGCTATTGCATTTGTGATTCCTAAGGACGCTTCCAATACAGCCACTCTTGAAGCTGAATGTATGAAGACTGTAGATACCACTTTGGGCGCGATTGCTCGTCCAGGCCGTGTTTATGTGGTGACTGCTTTGCCCAAGACTCGCTCAGGCAAGATTGTTCGCCGTGCTCTTCAGGCAGTAGCTGAAGGGCGGGATCCTGGCGATATCAGCACCATGGAAGACCAGGGCGTTTTGGCTCAAATTAAGGCCATCATCGAGCAGAGCGCCAAGCAGTAGAGCTGGCCAGCATTACCCACAATAAGCCTCTTAGTCATGCGACCAAGGGGCTTATTAGCTCCTGAGCCTAATTGGCTGGGACTCCAAGGGTTTATACGCAAAACTGGTACAATTGCTAGGTTCAAAACTTAATAAATTACCCTAGCGCTTAAAGACACTCACCTCCCGCACAAACAGTCCTGGGTTGGTCTTTTTGGGGTGTTGAGCGTCGGATGGAGCAGGGACTGGAGATGGTTTGTCACCCTTGCTTCCTTCTTTTCCTCCC
>CANFOT010000017.1 GCA_947448625.1 Burkholderiaceae bacterium
CTCAGAAACACGAGCTGTCGTACGGGCACGTTCAATTGGATGCTTGGCATCATCACCATTAATTACAGCAAAACCGCAGGAATCATAACCACGGTACTCAAGGCGACGTAGGCCTTCAATTAATACCTCAACAATATTTTTACGCGATGCTGCGCCAACGATTCCGCACATTATTTTTTAGCCTTCACGGATTTTTTGGTGGCCACTTTCTTAACCGCTACTTTCTTTTCCTTCTTGACCGGGCGCTGCCACTGTAAAGATATTTGCTTAGCTCGTGACACGGTGAGCTGATTAGGCGGTGCATCTTTAGTCAGCGTGGTTCCAGCGCCTAAGGTGGCGCCACGACCAACACGCACTGGAGCAACTAGTTGAGTGTCAGAACCAATGAAGACATCGTCCTCAATAATCGTTTGGTGTTTATTGACACCATCGTAATTGCAAGTAATCGTGCCTGCGCCAATATTGACTCTAGAACCCACGATCGAATCGCCCACATAGGCTAAATGATTGGCTTTGCTGTTAGCGGCGATCTTGCTGTTCTTCACCTCAACAAAGTTGCCAATGTGCACATCGTTTGCCAAGTCGGCACCTGGGCGTAAGCGGGCGTAGGGCCCGATCAGCGAACTTGCGCCAACTTTTGCGCCATCAATATGACTGTAGGGATGAATCGTGACACTCTTACCAATCACGCTATTGCGAATAATGCAGTAAGGACCAACTTTTGTACCCGCAGCTAAAGTTACACAACCTTCGAATACGCAACCCACATCAATAAAAACATCAGTACCACATTCCAGTGTTCCACGAATATCAATGCGCGCTGGATCAGCCAAAGAAACGCCAGCATCCATTAATACGTTAGCTTGATTAAGTTGATGCACTCGCTCCAACGCAGCCAATTGATCACGACTATTGACGCCAACAGTCTCGTATTCAGCATCGGCTTGTGCTGTACGAATGGGCACACCGTCTTTAGCCGCCATCGCAATAACATCAGTTAGATAGTATTCACCCTGAGCGTTGCTGGACCGCAAAGCCTTCAACCACTTCTTTAGTGAGTTGGTTGGTAGCACCATGATGCCGGTATTGATTTCTTGAATACGCTTTTGCTCAGAGCTTGCATCTTTTTCTTCAACAATCGCTTTTACCGAGCCATCTATGTCGCGCACGATGCGGCCATAGCCGGTTGGATTGAAGAGGTTTTGGGTCAGGAGCGCTAAAGCAGAATCTTGACCACGCACACCATCAGCCAATTTGGCTAATTTAGAAAGCGTCTTTTTGCTGGTGAGAGGCACATCACCATACAGAACCAAAGTAGGCTCATTCACATCCAACTTAACTAGGGCTTGCAATAAAGCGTGGCCCGTTCCTTTTTGCTCGGCCTGCAACGCAGTGCTGACTTTGCCAAAGCGAGAATCCTGCTCGTTGGTCGCCTGGAGAAATTGCCTCACATCCGCGGCACCGTGCCCAACCACAACAATAGGGCCGTTTTTAGCAGCTTTACCCTGGAGGTCTAGAGCTGTATTGAGAACGTGCTGGAGAAGGGGTTTCCCGGCCAAGGTTTGAAGAACCTTGGGTAATGCGGATTTCATCCGCTTTCCCTGCCCAGCAGCCAAAATAACGATGTTCATAAAGAGGGATTATAAGACCCCTGAATGAGTGTTCCACACGCTATTTCATCGATTTCTGTCTCGTCAATTGCCTTATCGCCAGCTGATCTGGCAGCAATGCCCGACAGCTCTGTAGAAATCTCTAGATTCTTGAAATCAAAGGCCTCTCCATCCATCAAATGCGATGGAACGATGTGATGCATTGAGCGGAATAGATTCTCCACGCGCCCCGGATGCTTCTTCTCCCATTCGCGCAACATCTCTTTCATAGCGCCACGCTGTAAATTGGGCTGACTGCCACACAAATTGCACGGAATAATGGGGAAGCTCATATCCACCGCATAACGTTCCAGTAATTTTTCAGGAACGTATGCGAGAGGACGAATGACGATGTGCTTACCATCATCAGATCGCAGTTTCGGTGGCATGCCTTTGAGCTTTCCAGCAAAGAACATATTTAGCATTAATGTTTCTAAGATGTCATCACGATGGTGACCCAAAGCAATTTTGCTTGCACCTAGCTCATCGGCCACTCGATACAAAATACCACGACGCAATCGAGAGCAAAGGCCGCATGTAGTCTTTCCTTCTGGAACAACACGCTTGACGATGCTATAGGTATCTTGATTTTCAATATGGTACTGAACACCCAAAGCTTTTAAGTAGTTCGGCAAAATTTCTGCTGGAAAGCCTGGCTGCTTTTGATCTAAGTTGACGGCAACAATTTCAAAATCAATTGGGGCGCGCTCACGCAACTTCAAGAGAATGTCGAGCATGGCATAACTATCTTTGCCGCCCGACAAACACACCATTACTTTGTCACCATCTTCGATCATGCCAAAGTCGCCAATCGCCTGGCCAACTAAACGACACAGCTTTTTCTCAAGCTTGTTTTCTTCGAAGACGACTTTACGGATATCACTCATAGCTACTGAATTCTTTTCTGAAATTTCTCTTTAAGCCTGCTTGATCCGGAACACTTCAACGCCAACGGAGTGACAATCTGGATAAACATCTGGCTTAGCTGTGCTAACGCGAGCGGCAATGACTTTAGGGTGCAGCAACATCGCAGTCACAATATCGTCGCAAAAGGTTTCTTGTAGGTGGATATGGCCCTGGGATGACCGTGCCTTAATGGTTTCACGCATAAAGTCATAATCCACAACTTCCTCCAATAAGTCCTTGGAAGGGGTGTTCATGTTCAAGGGGATGTAGAGATCCACATTCAGAATGACGCGCTGCTCAGCCTTCTTTTCAAAGTCATGAACGCCGATATTGATGTAGATTTCATAGTCACGCAGAAATAAGCGGCGGCAATCAGTTAATGCTGGATGAGAAAGAATAGCGTGCATAAATTTTATTAACTCTTTTTAACTTTTAATTCTGTATTAAATTCTTAATTTGTTTTAAACATCACATCGCGTGATGATGGCAATAGATGCTGCCCGCCATCTACATATAAGGTGGTGCCAGTGATCGCATTCGAGCTAGCCAAAAATACGGCTGCTTTTGCAATATCACTTGTTGTTGATGACTTTCCTAATGGCGTCATCTGATGTGCTTTATTAAAGCCTTCTGCAGTTTGATCTCCAGAAGTCAGCGTAATACCAGGAGCCAAACCAATCACCCGCAAATGTGGAGCAAAATCTACTGCTAACACCTCAACCGAAGTAAGCAGTGCCGCCTTAGACAATGTGTAGGACAAATAATCTGGATTGAGATTAATTAACTTTTGATCGAGTAGTTGAATTACTGAAGGAATAGATAAATCTGTATCGGCGATTTTGATTGCCTTGCTCTTTTGATGCTCAAACATCAACTGCGACAACATAATCGGAGCGGCCAAGTTCACCTGCATATGGTCTTGCAAACTTTTACCACTCAAAGGAGTGCCCGAATTAGCGCGATCGTATTCAAAGATCGATGCGCTATTTACCAGGCATTGCAAATTGTTGAACTCAGCAAGTACTGCGGTAAAGAGGGAATGGATTTCAGGATCGCTAGTGAGGTCAGCCTTAAATGCCACAGCCTTCCGCCCCAGCTTCCGAATTTCAGCTGCAGTGGCTTGGGCATCTGACTCAGACTGGCCATAATGAACTGCAATATCCCAACCCTGACGCGCAAACTCCAAGGCGATTACTCGGCCAAGACGCTTCGCAGCGCCGGTCACTAAAACTGCTTTATTTTGCCGAGGTGATGGATTTGAACTCAAGTTCACTTAAATTCTCTTAGACTAGCGAGCTATGGATATTACCTTGACCAGCCTTGAAACGGCTCATACAGAGCTTCTTAGCCAAAAAATAATGGCAGAAATCGCCTCAAATGGTGGCTGGATGCCCTTTTCAAGGTATATGGAAATGGCTTTATACGAGCCAGGCATGGGGTATTACAGCGCTGGAGCCCATAAATTGGGTTCTGGCGGTGATTTCACGACAGCCCCTGAGCTTTCCCCCTTATTTGGTGCTGCCATTGTTGAGACGCTTCTGCCCATTCTGGAGGGCCTCCAAGCCCAAGGGCTCCCTACCCAGATTCTGGAGTTTGGGGCTGGCACCGGCAAATTGGCCGAATCCATTCTTACCCGACTGCACGATCTTGAGTTTTCCTTGGATCGCTACGACATCATCGAGATCTCACCAGATTTAGCCCAAAGACAAGAAGAGCGCCTCAAGCAACTTGCAGAGAAACTAGCCCTATCTACTCAATGCAATTGGTTAAGCTCTTTGCCCAGCAACTTCAAGGGCATTATTTTGGCCAACGAGGTAATTGATGCTATTCCTTGTGACGCCATCATTTTTCAAAATGACTTTTGGTATTGGCAAGGTGTTTCAGTAGCTGATGGCAAGCTTACTTGGTCCCTAGGAAATCCTGTTGAGCAGTCACTACTACCAGAGACTTTGCTCACCGGAAACTTTTCTGAAGGCTATGTTACAGAATTACATGCGCCCGCAAATGCTTGGATGCGCCAAGTAGCCAAGCATCTCGATACCGGACTCTTCCTCACTTTTGATTACGGATTTCCGGAGAGCGAGTACTATCACGCGCAACGCCTTGAAGGCACACTCATGGCGCACCATCGCCATCACGCAATTCAAGATCCATTTCATCTTCCGGGACTATGCGATTTAACAACGCATGTGGAGTGGTCACAGATTGCACGCAGCGCGCTAGAGGAAGAGGTTGATGACGTCTATCTCAGCAATCAAGCAAGTTACTTACTTGATGCGGGTATTGGCGATATTGCCCTTGAGATTGGCGACCCCAACAAGCCAGAAACTTTTCTGCCAATTTCAAATGCATTACAAAAGTTATTATCTGAAGCGGAGATGGGCGAGCTCTTCAAAGTCTTTGCGTTTTCAAAAAAACTATCTAGCATATTGCCAGGCCATGTCTTAGAAGACTTACCCGGCCTTCGAGGCAGAAACCGCCTTTAAGTTACTTGGGTATTTAGCGCTGCTGTAATCGCTGAGAGTCTTGCAGCATCTACTGCACGTCGAATGCTTTCACCATTGGAGCGGTCTTGAATGGGGATGCTCGTAATGACTTCAGCAGTATTGAGTGCCTGTGAATTTTGCATTGCTGAAATTAAAACGCTGACATTCAAGCTAATACGCTCCGCTAAATTCAATAGAGCATACCCACGATCAGGCTTACGCCATACATCTGCCCGATTAAACCAAGTCAATACATCAGCAGGCTGACATATACGGCCCACATCATTTGCCATCTTCTCAATTAGCACATTGAGCTCACTAAATATTTCACTGAAATCACGCACTTCATTTGGCATCTTGATGCACTCTGCCCACAACCGAATTTCACTGGCTGGCAAATACATGAGGGTGACAGCACAGCGATCTTGCAGGCGATTATCTACTGCATGAAAATGTGTAATGAGCTGCTCACGAAATTCTTCTTTAGCCAAGTGGGATGTCAGCGTTGATGGCAACAATACCTTAGCTGCATCAGCATCCAGTAAAACCTGAAACATTCGCATTGGCTTGCTGGCAGTAAAACCTCTGGCCAACTCCTGCCAGATTCTCTCAGCCGAGAGTGCTGATAATTCATTGGATTGAACAATCGCCCGCAAAGCACCCATTGTTTCTGGTGCAACCGTAAACTCAGGAAAGCGCGCTGCAAAACGAGCGATACGTAATAGACGCAAAGGGTCTTCAGCAAACGCATCAGAGACGTGACGAAATACTTTAGCCGCCAGATCTTGTTGGCCGTTATATGGATCCAAAATAGCCCCAACCCATTTGCCATCTGCACCCACCTCTTGTGCCATTGCATTAATAGTCAAATCACGACGCTCTAAGTCTTGCTCTAGCGTGACGGTTGGGTCAGCATAAAACATAAAGCCCTTGTAGCCCTTCCCTGTTTTACGCTCTGTGCGCGCCAAGGCATATTCAGCCTGGGTATCTGGATGCAGGAACACCGGGAAATCCTTGCCTACGGGGCGGTAGCCCTGGGCAATCATTTCCTCTACGCTGGAGCCAACCACAACATAATCAATGTCGTGTACCGGCAAACCCATGAGGGTATCCCGAATCGCGCCACCAACTGCGTAGATCTTCATTTGATTACTTCATGCCTTCTAGTGTGCGACGACTAATACCAAACACTTTAGTCAAGGCATCAAGGCCATTAAACGGCAAAATATTGGGCAGCTGCATGGATGCAATATTGTCACGAGACATTAAGGTTGGAACAGGCAAGAACTCAAAAGCCAAAGCCTGAAGATAGCCAACAAAAGCAGGCACAGGAATGATGGTGCATTTTGTGTTGACCTTACGCGCAGCAAATTCCACAATCTCTTTCATGGTGTAAACGGTAGGTCCCACCAAATCATAAGATTGATGAATGGTCGATGGCATTTTCAGAGACTTGGTAAAAGCACTAGCTACATCGTCGACACTCACTGGCTGGAACTGCGCTCCGGAGTTTGCCAAAGGCATCGCTGGAAATAACTTCGTTAACTTGGCAAATAAATTAATAAATTGGTCTTGAGCACCAAAAATCACTGATGGTCTAAAAATAGTCCACTCAAGATTGCTAGCTTTTACTGCGACCTCTCCGTCACCCTTGCTGCGCTGATACATTGATGGTCCATTCGAGTCGGCGCCCAATGCACTCATGTGCAAGTATCGCTTTAGGCCATGTAACTGCATAGCAGTGATGATACTTTTAGGGAGTTCTACATGTGCGGCTTCAAACACTTTTCCGTAAGGCTGTCCAGGCTTATCATGTAACACGCCCACTAAATTAATGACTGCACCATTAGGCTTAATTCGTGAGCAAAGCTCTTGAAGGGAATCAAACTCGTGCACATCGGCATCCTCTAAGTGCACCTTGGGGAGCATACGCAATTCACGCGCGGATGCTAGGTGACTAGTAGGCAGTAAAACCGAATAGCCCTCTGCTTGCAATTGGGCGGCCAAAACCCTTCCTACAAAACCATTACCGCCAATTAGCAGAATGTCATATTTCATAAAACCCCCATGTAATTGAAATACTAAGGCAGCTCAGATGCGTTTGCTGCTTTAGGGGTGATTACGCCTAAACGCTGCTTTAAAGACTGGGTTTGTCCATGCATCACCGATGAATAATACGTGGCATTAGCCAAAACATTTTTTACGTAGGTTCGCGTCTCATTAAACGGAATGGTTTCTGCAAAGATCGCGCCCTCTGTTGGGCTGGTAAGTTTTTCTCGCCAAGTTTTGGATCGCGAAGGACCCGCATTGTAGGCGGCAGAAGCGAGCACCCAAGAGCCGTCCAAGTCCACCAAGACCATATTCAAGTAATTGCTGCCCAATGTCAGATTGGTATTGGTATCGGCGAGCTTGTCATTGGTATAGGAGGTCATGCCAATTTTCTTAGCTACATACTTCGCCGTGTTTGGCATGACTTGCATTAGGCCGGCGGCACCCACCGAAGAAGATGCGTTCATGATGAAGCGCGATTCTTGACGAATCAATCCATAGGCCCAGGCTAAGTTCAAGTCAATTTGCTTGGCAATCGGGGATAGCTCATCGCGATATGGAGTTGGGTAGCGCAAGCTAAAGTCATGCTCTTGTTTTGTGCGATCCGCAGTATTCACAACGCGGTCGTACAGACCAATGCGCTTAGCATACTCAGCGGATGCCAACAGTTGCTTGTCAGTCATATTGCGCAACTCCCAGTTCCATTCTCGATTGCCTTCAAAGCGCAAATTCATGGCATACAAGCGTTCGCCTCTGATAAAACCTTTGCGAGTACTCATCGCTTCAATTTCTGTATCAGTTACTTTGGTGCGTACGGGCGCATGATTGGATTTGCCTAGGTCTTCGCGCGCGAGTTGCCCATAAAAGTTGTATTGATCAGCAATGAGCTCAAGATTTTCACGTGCTTTTTCATTTTGACCATCTACTTTTAATGCACGCGCATACCAATAGGTCCAGGCAGGATCTTTGCCGCGCACAGCGGGATTCATGCCCTCAATAGCATTCTTTACCAGCGTCCAATCCTTGGCACGTAAACCTGCACGCACCTTCCACTCCTGACTTTCGGTAGAAAGAAGCTCGTTGTAGCCTAGCTCCTGTTGAAGACGATACGCATCATCCGCATTAGGATCCAATTTTTTAGCAAGGAACTGACCAATCACACCCCAAGCTACCGCCTGATTTTCTTTGCTATAACGAGATGCATTTTGTGAAAAATCCTTAAATGCTTTTGCAGGATCTGCTTTAGCGACCTTCACAACATCAGCAATTGGATCTTCACCACCCAAGCGACGTGACATCGTGTCAAAGCCCATCTCACTAGCAGCGCGGCCAATCGCCTTTGCTTCACTCGGTGTCATGCCACCGGCACCAACCAAGGCAGGCACCAATTCCTGGCAAGCCTGACCGAAATAACGTGGATCCAACAATATTGCGCGCGCATCTATTCCTACCTTAGTTGGATTCTCGCCTTGAGCCAACTTAGATTGAAGTGAATAACACTTCACCTGAGTGTCGTCATCCAAAACAAACTTAGGGTATTCAATATCAAATCTCGACCAATCTTTGCGCTTACCCAGCACCAGCAGCCAGTCATTGCGCATCCGATCAGCCAGAGCAGTCCCTTGGTATTGATTGAGGAAAGAATTTACTTGAGCATCAGCATTGGTCTCTGCCCGAGCGCCACCAGCGCCATCAAATAACTGAGGCTTAATACGGAAATAAGCTACATAGTCGTCATAAGGGTAATTAGAAAGGCTGGCAGCCAATGTTTGTGAGCGGGCCACATCATTTCTTTTGGCGGCTTCACGCAACTCAATAAAAGTGCGGTCGCCTTCAGTGATTTCAAAGGCGGAGATTCTGCTTTCTTTGGCTGGAGTGACTTTTTTAGATTTTTCCGCAGAAATGCTGGGCGCAGAAACTGCTAGGGCCAGAAATACAATTCCGCCCACCGTTTTTTGCCATCCACTAAAAACATCAAACCTCTTTTTCACCGTCTTGCCTTATCGATTTACTATATCCCTTAATTTTCGCCTGATAATGGTCGATATGCACGGCAATTCTCCAAAATCGCTTCGGCAGGACTTACTAACCCAAAGGAAACAGTTTGCGGCTAGCGCAAGCTATCCCAAGGCACAGGAAGCTATTTCAGCTGGCCTAGCCAGCTTTCTGGCCGACCATGACGCTCAGATTCAATCGATTGCCTTGTATTGCCCCATTCAAGATGAGCTTGATCTAAGACCCGCTCTACTGGCTTGGGCTAAGAGCAAGGCAGCCAAAACACTGGCCCTCCCTTTTGCACGTCCCGATAAACATTTAGATTTCTACGCTTGGCAAGAGGGCGATCTACTGATTCCAAGTCGACACGGTGTGCCGGAGCCAGATCCCAATAACCCCCGCAGAGCTCAAGTCACTCCAGACTGTATTTTGATTCCCTGCGTAGGCTGGTCAGAATCTAGGGTGGGTGATGAAACGCATTATTGGCGGCTAGGGTATGGGGGCGGCTATTTTGACCGCACCCTGGCCCAGTTGCGTAAAGCTAAACCAAACTTATTATGCGTAGGCATAGGCTTTGATTGGCAAAAATTAGATGATGCGCAATGGCAGACTCAAACGCATGATGAGCCCTTAGATGCCATGCTGACTGAGTCAGGCTTATTAATTACTTATTGAGACTGAGATTGTCTGCAATTGCTAAAACAGCATCTGCCTGATTCAGCGAATAGAAATGCAAGCCTGGAGCGCCAGCGGTTAAGAGCTGATCGCAAAGATCGGTCACCACCTCTTCTCCAAACGCACGAATCGAAGCAGTGTCATCGCCATAAGACTGCAAGCGCAAACGAATCCAACGCGGAATCTCTGCACCACAGGCGTCTGAAAAACGGAGTAGCTGAGTACTATTAGTAATCGGCATGATTCCAGCAATCACTGGCTGAGTAACACCCAAGTCATATGCCTCATCCACAAAGCGGAAGTAAGCGTCGCTGTTATAAAAATACTGGGTCACCGCTGAATTAGCGCCAGCCTTCATCTTTTGCACAAAGAAATCCACGTCAGTTGCCGGGGACTTGGCCTGAGGATGGCTCTCTGGATATGCGGCTACATCAATGTGAAACCAATCGCCTGTTTCAGCACGAATAAATTCGACTAATTCATTGGCGTGATGGAACTCACCGTACTGGCCCATGCCAGATGGTAAGTCGCCACGCAAAGCTACGATACGTTTAACACCTAAAGATTGATATTGCTTCAACATGTCGCGCACGCTTTCACGCGAGCTACCGACACAAGATAAATGTGGTGCAACCACTGCACCTGCAGTATGAATGTCGCTTACCACCTTTAAAGTGCCAGATTGCGTAGAGCCACCAGCACCAAAAGTCACAGAATAAAAAGCGGGCTTGAGCGTTTCACTAAAACGCTCGCGCACGAGATGTAACTTATTCTCACCTTCAGGTGTTTTTGGAGGGAAGAATTCAACGCTTAATTCCATGATTTTTGGGCCTGTATCTCTATTGAACAATGTCTAACAAGGGGCAAATCAATAACGGTAATGGTCGGCCTTGTATGGACCTTCCTTCGTTACACCAATGTAGGAAGCCTGCTGATCAGACAATACTGTTAACTGCGCATTCAATGTCTTGAGCTGCAAACGAGCAACCTTCTCATCTAAATGCTTGGGCAATGTGTAAACACCGATTGGGTATTTATCTGTGCCAACCGCATTCCACAATTCGATCTGTGCAATAACTTGGTTCGCAAATGAAGAGCTCATAACATAAGATGGGTGACCCGTACCGCAACCGAGGTTCACTAGGCGACCTTTAGCCAAGATGATGATGCGCTTCTCAGGCATACCGTTAGCTGCCGGGAAAATCACGTGATCTACTTGTGGCTTAATTTCCTCCCACTTGTATTTCTCGATACCAGCAACATCAATCTCGTTATCGAAGTGGCCAATGTTACAAACGATGGCTTGATTCTTCATCTTCACCATATGGTCATGTGTAATCACATGGTAGTTACCAGTTGCTGAAACAAAGATATCTGCCTTATCTGCAGCGTAATCCATTGTGACAACACGGTAGCCTTCCATCGCCGCTTGCAAGGCACAGATTGGGTCTACTTCAGTAACCCACACTTGAGCAGACAAAGCACGCAGGGCTTGTGCCGAACCTTTGCCCACATCGCCGTAACCACAAACAACCGCAACCTTACCAGCAACCATCACATCGGTAGCACGCTTGATTGCATCAACTAAGGACTCGCGGCAACCGTAGAGGTTGTCAAACTTACTCTTAGTAACAGAGTCGTTCACGTTAATCGCAGGGAACTTCAAATCACCTTTAGCAAACATCTGATAGAGACGATGAACACCAGTAGTAGTTTCTTCAGTTACGCCTTTGACTTTTTCTAAACGCGTGGAATACCAAGTTGGGTCTTGCGCCAATTTCTTTTTAATGGCTGCAAACAAAATAGTTTCTTCTTCACTTGTTGGATGATTCAGGCAGGCCTGATCTTTTTCAGCACGAGCACCGAGATGCAATAACAAAGTTGCATCGCCGCCATCATCCAAAATCATATTGGTGAAGCCGCCATCAGCCCACTCAAAAATACGGTGGGTGTAATCCCAGTACTGCTCAAGGGTTTCGCCCTTGATCGCAAACACAGGAGTGCCGTTAGCGGCAATCGCTGCAGCAGCGTGATCCTGGGTAGAGAAAATATTGCAAGAGGCCCACTGAACTTCAGCACCGAGAGCTTCTAAGGTCTCAATCAACACTGCAGTTTGAATGGTCATGTGCAATGAACCAGTAATGCGCGCACCACGCAATGGTTGCTGTGCAGCGAACTCGTCACGAATCGCGATGAGGCCTGGCATTTCAGTTTCAGCAATGGCGATTTCTTTACGGCCAAAGTCAGCCAAAGAAATATCGGCAATCGCGCAACGGGTTGCGACAAAGTTATTTAAATCGGAAACGGTACTCATGAATGCTCCAGCTAAATACGATCCAATGCTGGAGTAAAAACTCGCTAGCCATTGAATCATGGGTTAGCGAGCGCAGTTGCAATTAGCAAACTCTGGGGTTACCTAGGAGTCCACTCCCTTCAAGCCTGGGGAAACACTGGTTCTCAGTATTCCTTGCAACGCTCCTTGAAGGTATGGCGAAATTGTAATCAATTTCGCCATATTTGGCTTCAACACAACAACATACTGCGAATTTACTGCTTAGAAAGCAGATTACAAGCCGGCTGCTGCACGTAATGCAGGCGCCTTATCGCACTGTTCCCAAGTAAATTCTGGCTCTTCACGGCCAAAGTGACCGTAAGCAGCAGTCTTACGATAAATCGGACGCAAGAGGTTCAGGGATTTAATGATGCCCTTTGGACGCAGGTCAAAATGCTCTGAAACTAATTGCGATATCTTTTCATCCGAGATTTTTCCAGTGCCGTAAGTGCTCACCATGACGGATGTTGGCTTAGCTACACCAATTGCATAAGACACTTGCACCAAGCATTTGGTAGCCAGCCCCGCAGCGACCACATTTTTAGCCACATAACGAGCTGCATAGGCAGCAGAACGATCGACCTTAGATGGATCCTTGCCCGAGAAGGCGCCACCGCCGTGGGGGGCTGAACCGCCATAAGTATCAACAACAATCTTTCGTCCTGTCAAACCACAATCCCCTTGCGGGCCGCCAATAACAAATCGACCCGTTGGGTTCACCAAGAAGTTGATTGCACCTTTGATCAAATGCTTTGGCAATACTGGTTTGATAATTTCTTCAATCACCGCTTCACGCAATTTGTCGAGGGAAATATCCTCATCATGTTGGGTAGACAGAACAACTGTATCGATAGAGTCAGGCTTGCCATCGACATAACGCAGGGTCACCTGAGATTTTGCATCAGGACGCAACCAGCTCAAACGGCCATCGCGGCGTAATTGAGATTGACGCTCCACCAAGCGGTGTGACAAGTGAATCGGCAAAGGCATGAGTTCTGCAGTTTCATCACAAGCATAACCAAACATGAGACCTTGATCTCCTGCACCTAATTCAAGCTCATCATCATGAGCATTATTAACGCCCTGAGCAATATCCGGACTCTGCTTGTCATATGCCACCAATACTGCACAGCCTTTGTAATCAATGCCGTAGTCAGTGTTGTCGTAACCAATTTCACGCAAGGTATTGCGGGCTACCTGGATGTAATCCACATTGGCATTGGTCGTGATCTCGCCAGCCAAAACTACCAGACCGGTATTACATAATGTTTCTGCACCAACTCGTGCAGTAGGGTCTTGAGCCAAAATAGCATCAAGTACCGCATCGGAAATTTGATCTGAAACTTTATCGGGGTGACCTTCAGAAACGGATTCTGAGGTGAAGAAGTAATCGTTTGCCATTGCATATTCCTTTAAAAAATTAACACGATCTTTGGGACAACTCGACGTGCCAGGAACTACAACGGCGACGCTTTAGCAGAATTTATGAATCGCCCTGCAAGTTGCCTTAACTCAGCGATAGATGGATTCTATCCGAAAAACACCTTTTTCATCAAGACACATCAGAAATTTGGCCCTAGCGCCCGCATTGAATATCATTGGAGGGTGCGCAAACTACTTCTCAAGCTAACCCTCAATGTCATTGCAGTATTACCCCTATTCCTAGTTCAGGTAATTGGGGCTGCTTTAGGGATCTTAGCTTATGTAGGGTCTAAGCAATATCGATCCCTTTTTCGCCCTCAATATGAAGCGGTAGTGAACATTCATCACCTGCCCCTACAAATCTGGCGTGCCGCCGCAGCCTCAGGGCAACTCTTTTCAGACAGCCTATGGATTTGGAGAAATCCAGCTAAAGCCCTCAAACTAGTTGAAGTGCAAGACTGGGGGGTAGTCGAGACAGCAATCAACGAAGGTCATGGCCTGGTAATGCTGACACCCCACCTAGGTGGCTTCGAAATCATTCCCCGAGTATTGGCTCAACACTTTCCAGCCACCATCCTCTACCGCCCCTCACGCCAAGCATGGCTCAACGATGTGGTTGAAGCGGGTCGCGCTTACCCCAATATGCATTTCGTACCTACCAACCTGAATGGCGTTCGTCAAATGACCCGAGCACTGACGCGCGGTGAGGCTATTGGCATTCTTCCAGATCAAGTCCCTAGTGGTGGTGAAGGCGTTTGGGTACCCTTCTTTGGACGCCCAGCCTATACGACTCCCTTACCCGCACGCTTAGCCAATCGCAACAGCACGCCGGTCGTCATGTTTACTGCTAAACGTAAAGGCCTTGGCAAGGGATGGCTCATGCAGGCCAAGAGATTAGAACCACTTTCTGAAGATTCAACTATTGCCGCTGCCGAACTCAATATCGCGATTGAAAATGCAATCTTGCTCGCACCAAATCAATTCATCTGGGCCTATAACCGTTATAAACATCCCAGCGGAGCAGAATTACCACCAAGCAATTAGTTAATAAATTTATAATTTATTTAAGATGACCTGGTTACAAAACGTTTTCAATTTTCTGGCGCTTAATCTATTGCGCCTTTTTGCTTTTTTACCTTACAGCCTCACTATTTATGTTGGCTATGGCCTTGGCTGGCTCGCAGCCCATATTCCGAATGAGCGCGCGAAGGTTGTAAAAACAAATCTGCGCTTATGCTTCCCCAATTTGAGTGAAAGCGAAATTCACGCACTGGCACTAGAGCACTGGAAGTTATTTGGTCGTAGCGTCATTGAAAGAAGTCGTATCTGGCTGGGGAGCGGGAAGCAGATTACTGACATCGTCACCATCAACTCTAAGATTACATTGGGGGATCGCAAACCGCGCCTCTTAATTAATCCACACTTTGTTGGGCTTGAAGGCGGCTTCATGGCGCTCTCCGTTTTAGCAAGTCAACATGACTGGCCACGTGGCGCCGGACTTTATCAAAATATGAAGAACCCTTTCTTCAATCAAAAGATGATTGAATGGAGAAATCGTTTCGGTGGTAAATCGATTGAAAGACAAAGCCGCTTACGTGATTTGATTCGGGAAATTCAAACTGGCAATTTTATTTTTATTGCCCCCGATATTGACTTGGGGCCACGCGACTCGGTTTTTGTTCCCTTCTTTGGTATTCAAACAAATACGATCACCTCGGTCTCACGCTTGGCCAGGCTCAGTGGTGCAGAGGTCTGCCTCATGACTACCACCCTAAATCCTGATCGCAGGGCCTATACCTGCAACATCAGCGCGCCACTCCCAAACTTCCCAACAGATGATGTGGAAGCTGATACCGCACGTCTGAACAAATACATTGAAGACCTTGTTCGAGAAAGGCCGGCAGAGTACTATTGGGTACACAAACGCTTTAAACATCGACCGCCTGGCACGCCAAGTCTTTATAACTAATTGGAATTTTTTTGAGTACGAATTTAAATCAGTCCGGACGCAAACTACGCTTCACCAAAATGCATGGTGCTGGCAATGACTTCATTGTGCTCAATGGCATTGATCAAGATCTCAGCAATATCACTCGAGAACAATGGCAAAAATTAGCACACCGTCAATTTGGCATTGGTGCAGATCAAATTCTCTTGGTAGAAAGAGCCACTCGCCCCGACGCTGATTTTCGTTATCGCATTTTTAATGCTGATGGTGGTGAGGTTGAGCAATGCGGCAATGGTTCTCGTTGCTTCGTACGCTTTGTGCTTGACCAAGGCCTATCCACAAAAAATCCTTTACGCGTCGAAGTGGCGCATACCGTTCTCACCCTGAAGTCTCATGAAGATGGTCAGGTGGAGGTGGATATGGGTGCACCTATTTTTGAGCACGGCAAAATCCCCTTTGATGCAAGCGGCCTAGCTAGCAAGCAAGAGTTTCATGAAATGCTCTACGCTCTGCCG
This sequence comes from Burkholderiaceae bacterium, assembly GCA_947448625.1. GTDB lineage: Bacteria > Pseudomonadota > Gammaproteobacteria > Burkholderiales > Burkholderiaceae > Polynucleobacter. The sequence continues at coordinate 15,978 of CANFOT010000017.1, forward strand.
ATTGCTACACCTGCCACGCACGACAGCTGGATCGGCGTAGTCTCGATGGGCAATCCTCACGCAGTGCAAGTGGTAGGCGATGTTGACAGCACACCTGTGCTCGAAGAGGGCCCATCAATCGAGAGCAATCCCGCATTTCCAAAAAGAGTGAATGCAGGTTATATGCAAATTTTGAATCGCCGTGAAATCAAGTTACGTGTATTTGAGCGTGGCGCCGGCGAGACTCTCGCTTGTGGCACTGGCGCATGCGCTGCAGTGGTTTCCGGCATTCGTCGTGGCTTACTCGACTCGCCCGTCAAAGTACACACCCGTGGTGGCGACTTGGAAATTGCCTGGGGCGGCGCAATCAATGAAGTTGCCCAGCCAGTCATCATGACTGGCCCAGCGCTTACCGTATTCGAAGGCGAGGCAAATATCTAAAGAGCACTTACAGCAGCTTTGCTCTTAAGATTAAATGCCGTATTTGTCGCGATAGGCTTTTACTGCCGGCAGGTAGTTCTTTAACTCCACATTGCTTGACGCCGTTAAGAAGACCATCAAATCTGCCAAGTTGGCAATTGCCACTACTGGCAAACCAAACTCTTGCTCTACCGCCTGCACAGCCGACTTATCACCAATCTCTGTAGCAGTTCCAGACTTTTCCATACGATCAAGCGCAATTAGTACTGCTACTGGCTCTGCACCCGCATCGCGAATGAGTTTCACAGACTCTCTAACTGAAGTTCCAGCAGAAATCACATCGTCAATGATGACAACCTTGCCTTTGACTGGCGCGCCCACTAAAGAGCCACCCTCGCCATGATCCTTGGCTTCTTTACGGTTATAGGCGTAAGGGGTATTGCGGCCAGCATCGGCCAAAGCAATCGCCGTTGCAGCGGCCAAAGTGATCCCTTTGTAGGCTGGGCCATAAAGCATGTCGTACTTAATGCCGGAGTCTTGTAAGGCTGTAGCGTAGTAACGACCCAAGGCGCTTAATCGAGCGCCATCATTAAATTCACCGGCGTTAAAGAAATAAGGAGAAAGTCGTCCCGCTTTGGTTTTAAACTCCCCAAACGACAAAACATTTGCCTCTAGGGCAAACTGAATAAAGTTATTCTGATTAGAATTTTTTGAGCTCATAGGCCTATATGTTACGCATCATTTCTGCCAACCTCAACGGTATCCGTTCTGCAGTCAAAAAAGGCTTTATGCCTTGGGTTATTAATCAACAGGCAGACTTCGTTTGCATGCAGGAGCTCAAGGCCCAACAAGACGACCTAGAGGACGCCATTCTCAATCCTGATGGTCTACATGGCTTCTTTCATCATGCCGAGAAGAAGGGCTATAGCGGCTGCGGCATCTATACCCCACACAAGCCTGACGAGGTGTTCTATGGCTATGGCAATGAAGAGTTTGATGCTGAAGGGCGGTACGTAGAGGTTCGGCTCAAAAAGCTGTCAGTAATATCGGTATACATGCCCTCAGGCTCAAGCTCCCCAGAAAGGCAGGAGGCTAAATATCGCTATCTCGATTCCTTCTTGCCGCACCTCATTGAGCTCAAAAAGTCGGGGCGCGAGATTGTGCTGTGCGGTGATGTCAATATTGCCCACAATGAGATTGACCTCAAAAACTGGAAAGGTAATCTGAAAAACTCCGGATTTTTGCCTGAAGAACGTGCTTGGCTAACAAACCTATTTGGCAAAGTCGGCTACGTTGACGTCTACAGAAAGTTGGAGCCAGAGGCCACTGATGCCTGCTACACCTGGTGGAGCAATCGCGGTCAAGCGTATGCGAAGAACGTAGGATGGCGGATCGACTATCACATCACTACCCCTGGGATTGCAGCAAGCGCTAAAAATACTGCCGTATATAAAGATGAGCGCTTCTCAGATCACGCGCCACTCACAGTAGATTACGACTGGTCTATTTAGCGACTTGTGAATCGTGCTTTTTAAATTCAACTACCTTGAAATGAATAGCGAACCAAATCAGAATTAATACGGGCGCACCAATAATGGCAGTGCTGATAAAGAAATTTTGATAACCAAAAGAGTCTACAAAGACTCCGGAAAATCCAGCCAACCACTTTGGCAATAAGAGCATCATCGAGCTAAACAATGCGTACTGGGTTGCGGAGTACTGAATATTGGTCAATGCCGATAAGAATGCAATGAAAGCCGCTGTAGCAATTCCGGAACTCAGATTGTCAGCTGAAATTACCCATATCAAGCCATGCAAGTCATGGCCCTGCGTAGCAAGCCAAGCAAATAGCAAATTACTAAGGGCCGATAAGATCGCACCTAAAAACAAAATACGCATAACTCCGAAGCGCAAGGTGAGCACACCACCAACGAAGGCGCCGACTAATGTCATCACTACGCCAAAGACCTTGCTCACCGCCGCAACCTCATCTTTGGTGTAACCCATATCCACATAAAAAGGATTGGCCATAATGCCCATCACTACATCGCTAATGCGATAGATCGCGATTAAAGACAAAATCAAAATAGCGTGCCAGCCATAGCGCTGAATAAAATCTGCAAAAGGCTCAATTAATGTCTGATGTAGCCATGCCTTGGCATTTCGGGCTTTAGCAAGCTCAATGCGGACGGGCTCTTTACTAAACAAGGTGGTGATGACGCCCACACCAATCGATAGCGCCATACAGAGATAAGCGAATTGCCAAGCGCTAGCATCGTAACCAACGGCGCCAGCCTCAGCGCGAGCTGCCAACCACAATACGCCCGCACCAGACCAGATCAATGCCAGTCGATAGCCAGTTTGATAGGTTGCCGCTAAAGCCGCCTGATGATTACTGTCCGCAGACTCTATTCGAAATGCATCTAAAGCAATGTCTTGGGTGGCCGACCCAAAAGCGACAAAAAGAGCACACCACACAATCGGCGTGAGCTGAACTTGTGGGTCAACACTGGCCATTCCGACCAAACCAAGAACGATCAGCAATTGTGCAAAAAGTAGCCAGCTACGCCGTCTGCCAAATAATTTTGATAGCAAGGGAATAGATAATCGGTCGACTAACGGAGCCCACATCCACTTGAAGGCATAGATCAAACCAACCCAAGTGAGGTAGCCGATCGTGCTGCGATCAATACCCGCTTCTCTTAGCCAAAAACTCAGCGTTCCTAAAATGAGTAACAGAGGCAGGCCTGCAGAGAAGCCTAAGAAGAGCATTCGGAGACAAGGCCACTCGAGATAAACCCGAAAATCTTTCAGCCAGGACTGAATAGTACTAAGCACGTCGAACGCGGAACAGTGCCAGACTTCCAAATAAGTTAGGCATCAAGGTAACTTGTCGCCCCTCATGCAGGATGCATTGATCCAGAATCTGCAGCCCCAAGCTTGAAGCTAATTTCTCAAAATCAGCTACTGTAAGAACGCGCACATTGGGCGTGTTGTACCACTGGTATGGCAAGCTTTTAGAAACTGGCATACGGCCAAAGCCAACGGACAGACGATGCGACCAATGGCCAAAATTCGGGAAGGATACAACGGACTCTTTTCCAACGCGCACGACTTCACGCAAGATCTTTTCGGTCTCGTGAATAGTTTGCAATGTTTGGGAGAGCACCACCGTGTCAAAGCTATTGTTTTCAAACAAGGCTAAGCCACCCTCTAGGTTTTGCTGAATGACATTTAATCCCTTTTGAACGCAAGCAAGGACGCGCGCATCATCGATTTCAACACCATAGGCATGAACGGGTTTTTTCTTTTGTAAATACTCTAAGAAGCTACCATCACCACAACCGAGATCCAGCACCTCACTATTAGGCGCAATCCAATTGGCTATTGCGGCAAAGTCTGCGCGCTTCATGCCTTAACCTCCAGCATTTGTTCGAAATAAGCGCGAATCAAATTGTGATAACGCGGGTCATCCAACAAGAAAGCGTCGTGACCATGAGGCGCATCAATCTCCGCATAACTCACTTCACTCTTATTGCTAAGCAAGGACTCCACAATTTCGCGACTTCGGTTTGGCGGAAAACGCCAATCAGTAGAGAAGCTAACCACCAGGAACTTGGCCTGCACCTCGGCAAGCGCGCGATTCAGGCTACCCTCATAACGACGAGAAGGATCAAAATAATCTAAAGCTCTAGTAATTAGCAAGTAAGTATTGGCATCAAAGTAAGTGGAGAACTTATCACCTTGATGACGTAAGTAGCTTTCAACTTCGAACTCAACATCAAAACTAAAGCGGTAGTCATGGGATTCACCATTGGGTCTTTGAAGTTCGCGACCAAACTTTTCAGCCATATCATCATCAGATAAATAAGTGATATGGCCGACCATACGAGCCAATCTGAGGCCACGCTTTGGCACCACGCCATGTTCGTAGTAATTTCCACCATGAAAATCTGGGTCGGACAAAATGGCATTGCGAGCCACTTCATTAAATGCAATATTCTGTGCACTGAGTTTTGGTGTGGATGCAATTACCAAGCAATGCGCTAGGCGTTTTGGGAACTGAATTGACCAAGCCAATGCCTGCATGCCACCTAAGCTTCCACCCATGACCGCAGCAAAACGGCGAATACCTAACTTATCAGCTAAGCGTGCCTGGGTGTTTACCCAATCTTCAACGGTAATCACCGGGAAGTCTGCGCCATAAGGCTTGCTAGTAGCAGGATTAATACTCATGGGCCCCGTAGACCCAAAACAAGAGCCTAAGTTATTGACGCCAATGACAAAGAAGCGATCCGTATCTACTGGCTTGCCCGGCCCAATCATGTTGTCCCACCAGCCGATATCTTTTGCATCATCAGGATTGGGGCCGGCCACATGGTGTGATGCATTCAATGCATGACAGACTAATACGGCATTGCTTTTGTCAGCGTTCAGTTTGCCGTAAGTTTCAATGACTAAATCGTAGCCAGCCAAGATGGCGCCACTTTGCAAAGGCAAGGGCTCGGCAAAGTGGATAGTGTTTCTAGAGAGATGTAGCTCGCTCATTCGGACAGAAGAATGCGAAGGCTGATATCAGACGCTTCGGTTGGAAGCTTCTTAAAGCCGCTACGAGCAAAACGATGCCAGCGACCCAAGACATAACTCATCAACATTGCAGCCCGAATACTAACTTCTTCTTGGGATACGTTTGCCCATGCCCCACCCTGAGTTTGAGCAATACGCAGCGCCTGCTTTAACGATGCCTCAACACGATCGAGCACTTGAGTAATGCGCTCTTGCAAGCGATCATCCTCTTGAAGCAGGGCATCGCCCAGTAGCACGCGAGTCATGCCAGGATTTTTTTCTGCAAAAAATAGTAGCATCTGCAAAATGCCACGAGCTTGCGCAAGCCCAGACTCTTCTTTTTGATTGATTTGGTTAATCAAGCCAAAAACGGTTTGCTCGATAAATGCAATCAAACCTTCAAACATCTGCGCCTTACTAGCGAAATGCCGATAGAGTGCAGCCTCTGAAACTTGAATTTTTGCAGCTAAAGCCGCCGTTGTGACACGCTCACCCTTTGGGTTTTGCAGCATTTCTGCCAACACTTGCAGAATCTGCAGGCGGCGCTCACCAGGGCGTGGACGCTTGCGTGTCTTACCCTCATCCGCAACAGCGACCTCGATCTCTGATGAAGTGGGGTCTAAAGAATCACGCATAAATATCTCTTATTCAACTCTTAGCGGGAGCGAATCATCGTTCCGAACGCTTGCTCAGTCAGAATCTCCAACAACAAAGAGTGCTCAATTCGTCCATCAATAATGTGTACCGAATTAACGCCGCTCTTAGCTGCATCTAGGGCCGAAGAAATCTTTGGCAACATTCCGCCAGAAATCGTGCCATCGGCAAACAAACCATCAATCTCGCGCGCAGTGAGGTCAGTTAAGAGCTTACCGCTTTTATCCATCACGCCCGGGATATTGGTCATCATGACCAATTTCTCGGCATGCAAAATTTCTGCCATCTTGCCAGCCACTAGGTCAGCGTTAATGTTGTAGGCCTGACCTTCTTCGCTAAATCCAATCGGGGAAATCACCGGAATAAAAGCATCATCTTGCAAGGCCTTCACTACTGCTGGATTAATCGCCTCGATCTCACCAACAAAACCCAGGTCAATTGTGCCGCCAACTTTCTTTTCATCGGCAACTAACATCTTCTTCGCACGAATTAAGCCACCATCCTTGCCAGTCAAGCCAACTGCCTGACCGCCAAAGTGGTTAATCAACATCACGATGTCTTGCTGTACCTCGCCACCCAAAACCCATTCCACAACTTCCATGGTTTCTTCATCGGTAACGCGCATACCTTGAATAAAGGTGCCGGTTTTACCAATCTTCTTGAGGGCCTCGTCAATTTGCGGGCCACCGCCGTGAACAACTACAGGGTTCATGCCAACCAGCTTAAGCAAAATGACATCGCGAGCGAAGCTTTCTTTCAGGCGCTCCTCCACCATGGCGTTTCCACCGTACTTAATCACAATAGTTTTACCGTGATACGCACGAATATAAGGCAGAGCCTCGGCCAAAATCTCCGCCTTTAATAAAGGAGAGATTTCGCTAATAGATGGGGATTGCTTAGTCATTGCTACTTTTACATTCGGTCTAGTAATCAATCGCCAAATAACTTTTGACGAAGTTCACGACGTTCTTGGGCCTCGAGAGAAAGGTTGGCTGTTGGTCGGGCGATCAAGCGGTTTAAGCCAATAGGCTCGCCAGTTTCTTCGCACCAACCGTAATCGCCAGACTCAATACGAGCCAAAGCCTGCTCTACTTTTTTCAATAGCTTGCGCTCACGATCGCGTGTGCGCAACTCAAGAGCATGCTCTTCTTCAATCGTTGCACGATCAGCCGGATCTGGAACCAAAATGTTTTCACGCAAATGCTCTGTTGTTTCAGAAGCATTTTTCAAAATGTCGTCCTTGAGAGTCAAGAGCTTTTGACGGAAAAAATCTAGCTGGGCCGCATTCATATAGTCCTTCTCGGACATCTTGAGCAACTCAGCCTCTGTTAAAGGCGCGCCTTTAACAACCTTACTAGAAGCTTTTGCTGTAGCAGTAGATTTCGTTGGTGTTTTTACCGTCATTTCATTCTTTCCATGGGTTTGAACCATTATTGCTTCATTCTGCCAAAGTTTTACAGCTCTTTTGCCAATATTCATCAATATTGACCGTGGCGCCGGATTGTACTTTAAATTTCCTAGGCCAAACAGCCCTCAAGCCCAGCCAGCAGGGTGTCCTTGGGTAAATCGATGCCAATAAAGACCATTCTCGTTTGCTTAGGCTCGGCACCCCATAAACCCGCTAAATCGCTCCCCATCATCTGATGGACGCCCTGGAACACGACTTTTCGGTTGCTACCCTTCACAAAGAGGACCCCTTTATAGCGCAACATCTTCTCCCCAAAGACCTCCAAAATGCCCCCAAGGAAGTCTTCCAATTTTTTGTGATCAAAGGGTTTATCACTACGAAAAACGAAGGATTGGATGCGGTCCGTATGGCCGGCGTGACCGTGGTGATCATGGCTGTGGTCGTGACCGCAGTTACTGTGATCGTGATGGTCATGGCCATGGCCGCAGGTAGCGTGATCATGGTCATCTTGCCCTAAAAAGTGAGGGTCAATATCAAGTTTGGCATTCAAATTGAAGCCTTTGAGATCTAGAACCGCCTCCAAAGGAACCACCCCTTTAGAAATCCCCTGAATTGGGGCGCGGGGATTCATATGCATCAAACGATTGCGCAAGGCATCCACCTCTGCAGGCGTCACTAAATCGGTTTTAGTAATAAAGATTTGATCGGCAAAACCCACTTGACGCTGCGCCTCTTCATGTTCGGTCAGTTGTTGCGGGCCATGCTTAGCATCCACCAAAGTGACTACGGCATCTAAAACATAGTGATCTGCTACGTCATCATCCATAAAGAAGGTTTGGGCTACTGGGCCCGGATTGGCGACGCCAGTTGTCTCAATGACTACGCGCTCAAAGTTAATCTTTTTATCCTTACGCTGCTCCCAAAGCTCATTCAGGGCATCAACCAGGTCTCCACGAATGGTGCAGCAGATACAGCCGTTGCTCATTTGCACAATATTCTCTTGGCTGTCTTGAACCAAGATGTCGTTATCGATATTTTCTTCGCCAAACTCGTTCTCAATCACGGCAATTTTTTTACCGTGCTGCTCAGTCAGGATATGTTTGAGCAAAGTCGTTTTGCCGCTGCCTAAAAAGCCCGTGAGAATTGTTACTGGAATTAACGCCATCATTGATCCTATCAAAATCTATCAATACATTCCCCAAATGGGAAACCTCACATCTTACCGAGTTCCTTAGGCTTTGCCAGCCTTTGCACGCGGATGGGCTTTGTCATATGCCTGTGCTAGGTGCTGGAAATCTAAGGAGGTGTAAATCTGGGTGCTAGCAATACTGGCATGCCCCAACATTTCTTGGACCGCCCTCAAATCCTGGGAGGACTGCAATACGTGACTGGCGAAGCTGTGACGCATCATATGTGGGTGTACATGGGTTGGAAGGCCGGCACGCATCGCTAGGGTGCGTAAGCGCGCTTGAACGGTCCGAGGCGATAGGCGCGCGCCCGTAGCTGAAATGAATAGAGCGGCCGATATATCCGCCCGCCCTGACTGATCGCGCATTGCACGCCAGATCTTGAGGGACTGCATGGCAGGTCCGCCAATGGGAACTGAGCGACGCTTTCCACCTTTACCTAAAACGGTCACTTCTGCAGCATCCCAGTCCAACCAGCCAGCAGACTCATGTTGACGATCCTTACTTTGCATCACATCAATACCCAGGAGCTCTGATAAACGCAGGCCAGAGGAATAGAGTAAATCAATGATTGCAGCATCGCGCACCGCTTCAAGATCGTTCTTTTCTTCAGCCTCTTTAACAGCTTGATTCACCAAAGAAAGTGCCTGCTCAACAGAAAGGGCTTTGGGCAAAGACTTCAGGCGCTTTGGCGCCTTCACATCATCCACTGGATTAGCGATCAGGTTGGCGGCGACTTTTCCTGCCTGCGCATCACGACGGGCATCCTTCTCAGTCAACCAGTCATACCAACCTCGCCACGCAGACAGCGCTCTAGCAATGGTGCGGGATGACTTTCCTTTGGAGTGCAAGCGCCCTGCCCAACGACGGACATGAGCATTGCTCACTTTTAATAACTCAACCGCATCGTTTTCGGCAAATGTCTGGAGTTCGCCCAGATCCATGCGATACGCCTTGAGCGTATGAGGTGAAAGCTGCCTTAATACATGCAGCTCGTGCAAATACTCATGCACCAGAGGATGAAGATCAGCTGGTACTTGGCTCATAAGCCTGGATGCGATCCAAAGCTGCAGCAGTGAGTTCGGCTATCTGGCGCAAATAGAAGGCGCCCATATCCGCAGTAAAGCGGGCCTCATCTTTGCTGGCCAATAAAAGCACTGCTGGCGATTGCACTACGTCAATGCTTTTACCTAATGGCAAGCCAATAGCCACCATGCTGTGCCATTCAGGATCAATGCTTACCTGGGTTGCTAGCAAATCTACGCTGGCAGATGCCAGTTCTTTTGCTGATCCACATAGAGGTGTATCGATCCACGGGCTAAATGCAGGATTAGGTGACAGGAGGCGAGCTGACTCCACTTCAAATACCTCCGCCAAACCTGTAGTAACAGCAGATTCAACATCTGCCTTCGTGTTGGCACGCATTAAGCGCAATAACCAAGCTACTAAGCCTTGCTGAGTCTTGTCATTACGACTACCAAAGTGCAACATCTCGCTGAGGCGACGATTGAGCTCTTGATTCTGAGTGCGCAATAAAGTCATCTGCCGCTCTTGTAATGAGATTGCGCGATCTTCATGTGGATGCTTCAAGCGGATTTCATTTAAGAGATTGGCATAACGCTCAAAAAACCCTGGGGTAGCGCGCAACCACTCCGCTACCAACTCTTCTTGTTCGGCCTGCTTAGGATCGATTGCGCTCATTTATTTCTCTCTCAATTTCGAATACGTTGTTTGCTTCGGTATTTATTTCTTTAACTCAATTTTTTACGAAGCAACTCATTGACTTGACCTGGATTCGCCTTGCCTTGAGATGCTTTCATGATCTGACCTATCAAAGCATTAAATGCTTTTTCTTTGCCAGATCGGAACTCTTCAACCGATTTCTCGTTAGCAGCTAAAACCTGATCAATCATGGCCTCAAGCTCGCCGCTATCACTAATCTGTTTAAGGCCCTTAACGTCAATCACTTGATCAACGGTACTGATGGCCTTACCTTCGACAGCCTCCTCCCACAGAATTGCAAAGATATCTTTTGCAATCTTGTTGGAAATAGTGCCATCCGCTACGCGGGTTAATAGCGGAGCTAAATGTTCAGCCTTCAGCGGCGCATCTGCAGCGGCGATTCCAGCACGATTTAGTGACGAGGCAAACTCACCTGCAATCAGGTTAGCCGCAGCTTTTGCTAAAGACTTGCCAACAACGGCGAGTAAGTCTTCAAATACTTTTGCGGTATCGCGATCTTGCGTCAGCAATTGCGCATCATAGGCACTTAAACCAAACTCACTTTGCCACTGTTCACGAAGTTGTGCTGGCAAAGCTGGCATCTTGCTACGCACTTCAGCAACCCATGCATCATCAATGACTACCGGCAATAAATCCGGATCAGGGAAGTAACGATAATCGTTTGCGTCCTCTTTGCTACGCATGCTACGAGTCTCTTGACGATCGGGGTCGTATAAGCGGGTTTCTTGAACAACAGCGCCGCCATCTTCAATCAATTCGATTTGCCTACGCACTTCATATTGAATCGCCTCCTCCAAAAATCGGAAGGAGTTTAAGTTCTTAATCTCGCAACGAGTGCCAAACTCTTTTTGTCCAAGCGGACGAACGGAAACGTTAGCATCGCAACGGAAAGAGCCTTCTTGCATATTGCCATCACACACTCCCAACCAAACTACCAGGGTATGCAAAGCTTTTGCGTAGGCCACCGCTTCAGCAGCACTCCGCATCACTGGCTCGGTCACAATTTCCAGCAATGGTGTGCCAGCACGATTTAAATCGATGCCGCTAGATGCTTCACCATGCGGGCCCAAGAAGCCCTCTTCATGTACCGACTTACCTGCATCCTCTTCCATATGGGCGCGTGTGAGCTCAACCACCTTCACCTGATCGCCGACTAAGATTTCAAGATGGCCGCCAACAACTACGGGGAGATCCATCTGACTAATCTGATATCCCTTTGGCAAGTCAGGGTAGAAATAATTCTTACGGGCAAAAATACTTGCCGGTGAAATCTTCGCCCCCACTGCCAGGCCAAAACAAATAGCATGCTCAACCGCTTGACGATTCAGTACTGGCAAGACGCCAGGCAAAGCTAAGTCAACTGCGCAAGCTTGAGTATTGGGACCAGCACCAAAGCGCGTGCTCGCACCGCTAAAAATTTTTGATTGTGTCTGTAACTGCGCGTGGGTCTCTAGACCAATAACGATTTCCCATTGCATCATGCCACCTCACTCGCTTGACGCAAATGCCAGTCACTGTTTTGCTGATATTGATGTGCCACCTGCAATAAGCGCGCCTCAGAAAAATAATTACCAATCAACTGCATGCCAATCGGTAAATTATTGGAATTAAATCCACAAGGAACGCTCATAGCAGGCAGGCCTGCCAAGTTCGTTGAGAGCGTATAAATATCTTCTAAATACATTTGCACTGGATCTTTTGATTTTGCACCTAAACGCCATGCAACATCGGGCGCAACAGGGCCTAAGATCACGTCGCATTGTTCAAATGCCGCCTGAAAATCTGCTGCAATAATGCGACGAATTTTTTGGGCCTGTAAGTAGTAAGCATCGTAATAGCCATGACAAAGCACGTAGGTGCCAACCATGATGCGTCGCTTTACTTCAGAACCAAAACCTTCGGTGCGCGACTTCTTGTACATGTCTGACAGATCTCGATATTCATTTGCACGGTGCCCATAACGCACACCGTCGAAGCGGCTCAAGTTACTAGAGGCTTCTGCCGGAGCTAAAACGTAATACACCGGAATGGATAGCTTGGTTTTTGGCAAGCTAACCTCAATTAACTCGGCACCTAAATCTTGCAAGGCTTTTGCTGCAGTATTGACTGAGTTTGCGACGTCTTGCGCCAAGCCTTCCGCAAAAAATTCTTTTGGCAAACCAATGCGTAAGCCCTTCAAGGGTTTTTCTGAATTCGAGTCACCCTCTTTCCAATTTTGCGTGAGGTAACGACCGTAGTCTTCGCCAGAATCCGCCAATGAAGTCGAGTCACGTGGATCATGCGATGACATTGCCGTGAGTAATAAAGCGCAATCTTCAGCTGTTTTGCCCATTGGACCAGCCTGATCCAAAGAAGAGGCATAGGCGATCATGCCGTAGCGCGATACGCGCCCGTAACTAGGCTTAATTCCGGTGAGTCCGCAAAATGCAGCTGGCTGACGAATCGACCCGCCAGTATCTGTGCCTGTAGCAATTGGCGCTAAGCCGGCAGCAACAGCTGCAGCAGAGCCTCCTGACGAGCCACCTGATACGTATTCTGAATTCCAGGGGTTTAAGACCGGGCCATAGGCTGAATTCTCATTAGAAGAGCCCATTGCAAACTCATCCATATTGGTTTTACCAAGGCACACCATGCCGGCACCATTGGGATTGAACTCATCTGGAATTCCGAGGTTGGAGACTACCGTGGCATCAAATGGACTGAGGTAACCATCGAGCATTTTGGAGGCTGCAGTTGACTTCCAACCACGCGTTACAAAAACATCCTTGTGGGCAACCGGAATACCAGTCAACTTGCCGCCAGCACCAGATGCTATCAATGAATCTGCTTTAGAAGCTTGCTCTAAACTTAAGTGAGCACTTACATCAAGATAGGCATTCCAGCGCTTCCCAGCTTCAATACGCTCCAGAAAGTACTTTGTCAGCTCGGTACTGGAGACCTCTTTAGCAGCCAGGGCTTTGGCCATTAAGGCAATAGGGGTTTGGTGCCAACTCATTCGATCACCTTTGGAACTAGGAAATAGCCATCCTGCTCAGCAGGGGCAGATTGCATGTTTTCAGTGCGATGATCAGCTTCGGTGACGATATCGCTTCGCAAAGGTTGCGCTAAATCACGCAAAAAGAGGATGGGATGAGCTAAAGGCGCGAGACCGCTGGTATCGACAGCTTGCATCTCCTCAACCAAGGCAAAAACTGCCTGTAATTGGGGCAAAACTGCCTCGGCTTCTGCCTGACTTAACTCAAGGCTGGAAAGGTGCGCAATGCGCTGGACATCATCAAGTTTCATGGGGCGCTAGAGTATCATTCCTATATATATTTTTTAACACTTACTTA